>DASWIP010000106.1:0-51937 GCA_036397635.1 Actinomycetota bacterium
CCCGCCACCGTCGGTGTTGGTCGGCAGCTCGCCGTCGAGGCGCAACCGTCCCCGTTCGACGAACGGGCCACCCTCGCCTTTCCCGCAGAACCCCATCGCTTCCAGCGTCAGCAACACCGTGATCGTGAACGAGTCGTAGACTTGCAGCACGTCGATCTCGTCGGGCTTCACGCCGGCCATCCCGAACGCGCGAGCAGCGCTCCGCTTCGCCGGCGACTCGGTGAAGTCTTCCCACTCGCTCATCGTATGGTGACTGATCGCCTCGCCCGCCCCCATCACCCAGACGGGCTTGCGCGGCAGATCGGCCACGCGATCCTCGGCCACCAGCACCACCGCGCCGCCGCCGTCCGAGCGGATGCAGCAGTCGAACTTATGCAGCGGCGACGCGATCATCCGTGACGAGAGCACCTCCTCGACGCTCAGCGGATCCCGATACATCGCGAGCGGGTTGTGCGAGGCGTTGTACCGTGCCTGGACGGCGATCTCGGCGAGCTGCTCGGACGTGGTCCCGAACTCGAACATGTGCCGGGTCGCGGCCATCGCGTGCCGGCCGATCACGGTATGGCCGTACGCCGACTCGAACTGCGCGGGGCCGCGCGCGTCGATCGCCACGTTCGCGCTGCGGACCCGCCGCTTCAGATCCGAACGCGACGTGGTCGCATAAGCGAGCAGCGCGACGTCGCACAATCCCGCCTCGATCGCGCCGACGGCGTGATGCACGAAGAACTCCCAGGACGAGCCGCCGACCTGGGTGCCGTCGACGTACCCGGGGCGGAGGCCGAGGTACTCACCAAGGACCACCGGATGCATCAGGTCGGCGCCGCACGAGAACAGCCCGTCCACGTCGGCTGGCGACAGGCCGGCGTCGGCCAGCGCAGCCGCCGAGGCCTCCTGGTGAAGCTGCAGGGCGGTGGCGTCGGGGACCTCGCCGAAACGGGACTCGGCGACGCCGGCGATCACGACCTTGCGCCTGGGCATAGCGGCAATCTACGGGCCCGGTTCGGCTCCGGCAAAGCGCCGAAGTTGTTCCGCAGCGAACCATTTCGGCGAAACTGTGGGTCGTGGCCGTGACCCAGAAGGTGCTCCGGATGCGCGACGTGTGTGCGCGCACCGGCCTCGCGCGCTCGACCATCCATCATTACATCCGCGAGGGTCTGTTGCCGCGCCCGCACAAGACCGGCAGGAACACCGCGATCTACGACGAGGATTTCGTGCGGCGGGCGCAGCTGATCAAGGCGCTCCAGAAGAAGGCCCACATGCCGCTGGCGGTGATCAAGGAGACCCTCGACGCGATGCCCGAGGACGCCGTGGATAGCATCGACATCGAGCGCTTCACCGGCATCACCCGGACGGTCGCCGAAGGATTGCGCCTCGCGTCCGAGCAGCCGATGACCGAAGACGAGCTGGTCTCTCGAACCGGTTTGAGCAGCGACGAACTGAAAGCCCTGCGGCGTGTGAAGCTGCTCGACGCAAGCGATCTGGACGGCATGCGCGTCTACTCCCCTCTCGACGTGCGCATCGCGATGGCGATGGCGAGCATCCGCGGGGCCGGCGCGACGCTGGAGCGCGGTTTCGCGGGATCCCCGCAGATCATCCGGGCTTACCGGCAGCACCTGACCGATCTCGCGCGCGTCGAGGCGCGTGAGATGGTGCGCATGATGCGCCGGCTCGCCGAGTTCGACATGGAGGAGTTCATCCAGCACGCGGCCGAACCGCTCGGCGCGCTCGTCGCTGCGCTGCACCAGAAGGCGCTGGTCGATGCGATCACCGAGCTGACCCAGAACGACAAGCGATAGACGGAGGCGATGATGGGATCACTCGACGGGAAGGTCGCGGCCATCACCGGCGCCGCGCGCGGCATCGGACGAGGCGAGGCGTTGCTGCTCGCTGCGGAAGGTGCAAGCGTGGTGGTCAACGACGTGGGCGGCGACTGGGACGGCACCGGGACCGACGACCGGCCCGCACAACAAGTGGTGGACGAGATCGTCTCGTCTGGCGGCACAGCCGCGGCCAACTACGATGACATCTCGTCGTGGGACGGCGCCGCTTCGTTGGTGGCGCAGGCGGTGGATACGTTCGGTCGGCTCGATATCGTCGTGAACAACGCGGGGATCCTGCGCGACCGCGTCATCGTGAACATGACCGAGGAGGACTGGGACGCCGTGGTTCGCGTCCACATGAAGGGCCATCTCGCGGTCATCCACCATGCGGCGAACCACTGGCGCGCGCGCAGCAAGGCCGGGGACGTCGTCGCCGGACGCATCGTCAACACGGCCTCCGAGTCGGGTTTCATCGGCATGGCAGGCCAGGCGAACTACGCGGCGGCGAAGGCGGGCATCGCCGCGCTGACGATGGTCGCCGCGCGCGAGCTGCGGCGCTACGGGGTGACGGCGAACTGCATCGCGCCGCGCGCGCGCACGCGCATGATCACCAACACGTTCGGCGATTCGGTGATGGCCGCGCCGTCCGAGGAGGGTTCCTTCGATGAGTTCGCGCCCGAGAACGTGGCCCCGCTGATCGCGTTCCTCGCTTCGGACGCGGCGGGGCACATCAGCGGGAACGCCTTCGTGGTGTACGGGGGGACGGTGATCCTGGAGAAGCCGTGGTCGCCGGGGCCGCAGATCCAGAAGGCTGGGCGCTGGGAGGCCGGCGAGCTCGCCGGCGAGATCGACAAGCTCTTCGACGGCGGTCCTTCCGCGCTCGAGTGACGTGGTTCGACTCAGCACCGTGTTCCTCGACGTCGGGGGGACCCTCATCCCGAGGTTGGCCAGCGCGAGACCGCCCGCCCGCCCGCTCCATTAGGCTGCGCCGAGTCATGGATCGGCGGACGGGTGTCTTCGACGAGCGCGAGACGCTCGACGACCCGGCGCGGCGCGCGCACCACCTCGACCTGGTGCGCCGGACCGTGAAGATCTGCCTGGCAACCGGTGGGATCTACGCCGAGAAGCTCTCCGCGGCCGGGATCAGTTCGCCCGACGACATCGGATCGCTGGACGACGTCGCGCGCGTCCCGGTCACGACCAAGAAGGAGGCACAGGCCGCACGCGCGGGGCTGGGCACGTTCCCGCTGCACGAGGCCAAGCGGATCTTCATCTCGCCAGGCCCTCACTTCTACGCGTCGCAGCGCCGCAGCGACGCGGCGCCGAAGGCCGGGGAGACGATGCTCGCGTACGCGTTCCATGCGATGGGGTTCCGCGAGAATGACATCGTGCTCAACACGTTCAGCTACCACCTCTCGCCCGGCGGGTTCGGCCTCGAGGATCAGCTCAACGCGGCCGGCTGCGCGGTCATCCCGGCGGGCCCACACGACAGCGCGCTGCAAGCCGAGATCCTCGCGAGCCTGCCGGTGACCGGGTACGTCGGCACGCCGACGTTCCTGCGCATCCTGTGCGACAAGGCGCGTGACGCCGGGAAGGATCCGCGAACCGATTGGGGGCTCGAGGTCGCATTCGTTACCGCCGAGAAGCTGACCGAGGACGCGCGCGCGGAGCTGGAGGCGCGAACCGGCGCGATGGTTCGGCAGATCTATGGTTCGGCGGACGGGCTGCTTCCCGCGTACGAGTGCTGGGCGTCGACGGGGATGCACGTGCATCCCAACCAGCTGCTCGAGGTGCTGGATCCCGAGACGCGCGCGCCGGTGGCGATGGGCCAGGCTGGGGAAGCAACCGCGACGCTGCCGAACCCGAACCGGCCCCTGCTGCGCTTCGCCACCGCCGACCTGGTCGTGCTGCGCGAGGACCCGTGCCCGTGCGGCCGCACCGGGCAGAGGATCGCGCACGTGGCCGGCCGCGTCGAGGAATCGGCCAAGGTGCGCGGGATGTTCGTGTATCCCGAGCAGATCGCCGGCGTCATGGCCCGCCACCCCGAGGTCGCGCGCTGGCGCGCGATCGTGTCGCGCAGCGCCGGCGGGTCCGACGACCTGCTCGTCGAGGTCGAGACATCGGCACAGACCCAGGATCTGGCGAAGCGTCTGGCCGGCGAGCTGAGGGAGTTGATACGGGTCAGGCCCGACGTCGAGCTGGTCGGCGCGGGCATCATCCCGGACGACGCGAGGCGCCTGGAGGACCGGCGCTCCTACGAGTCATGAGGCCGCTCCCGCTCCCCGACCAGGACACCGCGTTCTTCTGGGAGGGCACAGCGCAACGCAAGCTGCTCATCCTGCGATGCGAAGCCTGCGGCAGCTACGTCCATTACCCGAAGCCCGCGTGCCCGCTCTGCGGCGCCGCTTCGCTCACCCCGACAGAGGTCTCGGGCCGCGGACACGTGCACACGTTCACCGTGACGCATCGGGCGGTGCCCGGCTTCGAGCAGCCGTTCGTGGTCGCGATGATCGAGCTGGACGAACAGCCCGGCCTGCGCTTGATCTCGAACGTCATCGGCGTGGAACCCGACGCCGTGAGCATCGGGATGCGGGTCGAGGTCACCTTCCAGCCTGCGGCCGACGACGTGTGGCTTCCCGTGTTCCGTCCCGAGGCCGGCCGATGAAGCCCCGGGACATCGCGATCGCGGGTGTTGGCTGCTCGGAGATCGTCCGCGCGTCGGACCGGTCGGTGACCGCGCTGACGCTCGACGCCTGCCGAGCAGCGCTCGCCGACGCCGGCCTCGGACCTGCGCATGTGGACGGGATGGCGACCTATCCGGGCGCGCCGGACTCGATCGCGTGCTTCGCGGTCGTGGAGGGCCTCGGTATCCCCGGGCTCCGCTGGTTCGAGGACATCGCCGGCTGGGCGCCGGCGGCGGTCGCCCCGGTGATCGCGGCGGCCGACGCGGTCGCACGCGGCTCGTGCGAGATCGCTCTGGTCTTCCGGTCGACCAAGAGGAATAGGGATCGCCCACCCGGCTTCGCGTCCGCGGCTCGCATCGGCGGCGACAATCAGTTCCGCGCGCCATTCGGGGACACCATGACCAGCCAGTGGCTCGCCATGTGGGCACGACGCCACATGTACGAGCACGGCACCACCGAAGAGCATCTGGGCCACATCGCGGTCACGTTCCGGCGTCACGCGATCCTCAATCAGCGCGCGCCGCTGCGCGATCCGATCACCCTCGAGGACTACTTCGCGTCGCGCATGGTCACGACGCCGTTCCGGCTGCTGGATTGCGACTTCCCCGTCGACGGGGCCGGCGCCGTCGTGATCACCACGCTCGCGCGCGCGCGCGACCTACCCCACCCGCCGGTCCAGGTCCTCGGCGGGGCGATGACGACCGGGACACGCCCCGATTGGGACCAGTGGCCGGACCTGACCACGATGGCGTCGAAACGGTGCGCCGACGAGCTGTGGGCGCGCACCGGCCTCCAGCCACACGACGTCAACGTGGCCGAGATCTACGACGGGTTCTCATGGCTCGCACTGTGCTGGCTCGAGGACCTCGGCTTCTGCGCGAAGGGCGAAGGCGGCCCGTTCATCGCCGAAGGCAACATCGCGCTCGGAAGTCGTCTGCCGACCAATACCCACGGGGGCAGCCTTTCGGCCGGACGGCTCCACGCGATCACACACGTCATCGAATGTGTCGAGCAGCTACGCGGCGCCGCCGCCGAGCGGCAGGTCCCCGGCGCCGAGGTCGGCGTGGTCAGCGCCGGCGGCGGCACGATGGCGGGGGCGGCGCTGCTCGCGCGCGCGCGCTAGACAAGGCCGCCGTGGTCGCCAGCCGCCGGCGCGCAGCAGAAGGCACCCGCAGCAGAACCCACCCGCGGCAGGGCCCGCGCCTGGCAGGAGCCGCGGGCACGGTGTTGAATAGAGACCGAGGAGCCTGCTTTGACTCAACGTGCTCGTTACATCGCGTGTCTGACCGCTGCCGCGCTCACGTTCATCGCGTGCGGCTCTCGGGTCGTGCCCCTGAGCAGTGATGCTCAAGGCAACCCGATCTCCGGGTTCGACAACGTCAACCCAACCGGGGAGCCCGTCCCGGGCGCCACCGGCAGCTTGGCTCCGGGGGTCGATCCCACCACGGGGGCCAGCGTGGGTCCGAGCGTCGGTCCGAGAGCGATCCTGCCGAACTGCACCCCGGGCACCGGCGACGTGGGGGTCACCAAGGACACGATCAAGCTCGGGCTGATCGCATCGATCAACGGCCCGCTCAAAGGTCAGTTCGATTCGGCCGTCCAGGCGGTCGATGCGTACTTCAAGGGCCTCAACGAGGCAGGGGGCATCTGCGGCCGTCGGATCCAACTGCTCATCCGCGACGACCAGGGCAACGGCGCGAACAACCTCGCGATCGCCAAGAAGCTGGTCGAGGAGGAGAAGATCTTCGCCTTCGTCGGCAGCCACTCCGCTCCAGACGATAGCGGCATCGCGAAGGTCTCGAAGGAGCACAAGGTTCCCGACCTCGGCTTCTCGCTGACTTGGGAGCGCGCCGAGAACAAGTACAGCTACGGCGTGCCCGGTCAGGTGCAGCGCGAGTGGATCGGTGAAGGCGCCAGCGGATCGA
This sequence comes from Actinomycetota bacterium, assembly GCA_036397635.1. GTDB lineage: Bacteria > Actinomycetota > AC-67 > AC-67 > AC-67 > DASWIP01. The sequence goes on from DASWIP010000106.1 coordinate 6,430, forward strand.
AGTGGCTCAACGAGGTCAACGATATCGAGCAGATCGCGATCTTCTGGCTGCGAGAATCGGAGGTCTCGATCCTGTCCGCGTGGGGATTCGAGGCTGCGATGATCCGCACCACCAACCGCGAACGCGGCAAACCCATCAAGATCTGCCACGAGCAGCCCGCCGGCGTGGTGGACACGAACTACAACAACTACGTGATCGCGATGAAGGGCAATTGCGATCCGGCGGATGGACCCATCGGCGTTTACACCACGATGGAGAACAACGCGAACATCAACCTCGCGCGCGCGATGCGTCAGCAGCAGTTCGGCTACAAGATCTTCGCGCCCACGTTCTCGTCGTACCTGCCGACGTTCATCAGCCAGGCGAACGGCGCGACCGAGGGCGCGTACATCGCGATGCCCCAGGTCCCGATCGAGCGTCTCGAGCAACCGCAGAGCACGTGGACCCCGGGGACGCAGGAGCTGCGGCGCTACCTCGCGACGCTCAAGCGCTTCTACCCCAACCACAAGCCCACGGGGAGCTTCGGGGGCCCGGCGTGGGGTAGCGCAGCCCTGTTCACCGACGCGGCGGCCCACTGCGGCGCCAACCTGACCCGCGCGTGCGTGCTCAACCGGCTCGAAACGATGCCACCGTTCTCCGCAGGCGGGTTCCTCACGCCGGTGGCTCCGGGCACGCACCGCATCTATACGGCCGACCTGATCGTGCAGGTCCGCAACGGACGCTTCGTCGAGGTCCGGCCGAGCGACAAGTCCGGCCCGGCCGGCGGCCCCGATTTCTGGGACACCAGCGAGCTGTTCAACTGGCAAGTGCTCTACTGCTCGACGAGGGAGAACACCCACGCGGATGGGTCCCCGTGGTGGCCCAACCGGCAGGCGAAGGACAGCCTTATCGACAGGTGTTAGGACGAATCGGGCGGAACCGGCGATACGAACGCGTCGCAGGGAATCTCCGGTTCGTTGGGGAAAGGGAAAGGCAGGAGCCAATGCCGGCGAGCCAACGAACGCTCGTGCGGGCGGCAGCCGTCCTCGGCGCCGCCTGCTTGCTCGTCGCGCCCCTCGCCTCCGGCGCGCGCGCGCAAACCGTGCCCATCTCGGTCTATGAGGCCCGTGGGATCGGAACGGCGGTCGGGATGCAGTTCGCGTTCAGCCCGAGCATCTTCGACCCGCTTCTCGACATCGGCCTGCTGTACGGAACGTCGGGGATCGATTCCGCGGGCGCGGGACAGGCGAACGCGCTCGCCGCGATCGCGTACCCGGGATCGCTCGTGGTCGGCGGCGCGGGATGCGCGGGGGTCCCGGGCCCCCCGTGGGTGCAGGCGTACTACCCCAAGACCGAAGGCTGCCCCCTCGAGCAGGAAGCAACGCTCAACAGGACGCAACCCTCGACCTTCAGCGAGCAGCTCGACCCGATCCTCAACGAGGTGCTCGAGCGCGTAGCGCTCGCACAGGTGCACCTGCTGGCCGAGACCGACCTGGGTCTCGGTCGCTCCCTGGTCGAGCTGCAGGACATCGCCCTGGCGGCCGACCGCAACGGCGCTCCGGTGGCGCGGATCGGATCGCTGCTGATCGAGTCTCACGCCGCGCTGGAAGGCAACGTCGGGCATCGGGTCACCGTCACAGCCAAAGACGTCGATGTGCTCGGGATGGTCCACATCGCCTCGGTCGTCTCGGTCGCCGAGACCTCCTCGGACGCCAGCCTCGCGACCGCCGAGGGCAGCCTGACGATCGTCGGCGCGACCACCGACATCGACGGCGCGCCCCGTCGGATCACCATCGACGACGAGGGCATCCACGTCACAGACTCCGACCTCTCGCACGAGCAGCGCCTCGGCCTCCAGGAGAAGATCGAGGAGACGATGCTCGCGGCGGGCCTCGAGATCGTGGCGGCTTCGCCGGTCGAGATCGTCGACGGGACCAAAGCCGAGACCTCGGTCGGCGGCTTGATCATCGCGGTCAAGGGCGCGATCCCATCGGTCAGCGTGCCCCGCGAGGTCGCACAGGTGCTCGGGCAGGTCATCGAGCAGATCCCGACGCAATGCCTCAGCGACTTCGGCGCGCCCCTTCCGGTGTGTTTCGGTGCAGGCGCGCTCCCCGGACCGGGTACCGCGGTGAAGATGTCTTTCAACATCGCGAGCGCGTCGTCGTTCACCGTCGGCGAAGCGCCAACCTTCACCTTCGACCCCGGCGGCGGTGACACCGGGACGATCGACGGCGGTTTCCAGCCGGGGATCGATCCATTCCAGCCCGCGCCGCAGGGGCCGACGTTCGATCCCGGCGATCAGGGCACCGCTGCTCCCCCGCGACAGCAACCGACCGCCGGGAACACCGGCCCGCTGGTTGGCTTGGTCGCCAGGCTGCCGGCGGTCGGCCTGCTCTGGGGTGGGGTCGGCCTACTCATCTTTGCTCTCGGCCTCACCTTCGGTCCATCCTTACGCCATGCCCGAACCCACTGAGGCCTCCGAGGAGACACAGGCCGAGGAAACGCCGACCCCCGAGCCCCGCAAGACCCTCCGCTTCGACTGGCGCGCGCGCGCACTCGAGGACTGGCGCTTCGTGGTCGCGGGGACCTCATTGGTGCTCGGCATCGTGCTGGTGGTGCTCGGCTGGTACGGCGCGGCGTACACGAACATCATCACCGAGCAGATCCCGTACCTGATCTCCGGCGGCCTTCTGGGCCTCGGGTTGATCATCCTCGCCGGCGTCATGGCCGCATCCGGCGCTCAGAGAAGAGACAACCAGGAACTGCGGCGTGAACTCGCGCGCTCGCTCGACGCGCTCGGGTCCGCGCCGCGCCACTCCAACGCGGATCTGGGCGCCGGGACGCCGTCGCACAGCGCGAACGGCTACCGGGTCTTCGTCCTTCCCGGCGGGAAGAGCTTCCACGAGGCCGGCTGTCCCATCATCGAGGGGAAGCCCGACGTCACCGAGCTCGCACGCGCCGACGCGGCGGGCTCCGGCCTCGCGACCTGCAAACTCTGCGGACCGAACGACTGACCGCCCGGGCCCATGGACGTTCTCGTCGGAACGCTCATCCTCGGGATCTCGGTCGGCAGCGTCTACGCGCTCGCCGCGACAGGACTGGTGCTGACCTACAAGACGTCCGGGGTCCTCAACCTCGGCTACGGCTCGCTGGCGCTGCTGACCACGTTCATCCACTGGCAGCTGACCGCGTGGGGCCTGCCGGTCGGCATCGCGGCAGCGCTGGTGATCCTGGTGATCGCGCCGCTGATCGGGGTGTTCCTGGACTCGCAGCTGTTCCGCCGGATCGAGGGACAGCCGCAGGTGATCAGCGTGATCGCCACCGTGGGGCTGTTCGTGCTTATCCAAGGCATCGTCCGGCTGGCGTGGGGTGGGCGCACCGAGCTGGTGCCGTCGCTGTTCCCTTCGGCGTCGTGGACCCTTCCGGGGGGTGTGAGCGTCGGTGTCGATCAGATCGGAGTGCTGGTCGTGGCGGCCGGCGCGGCCGGATCGCTGGGTGCGATGCTGCGTTACTCGCGCACCGGCGTGTCGTTCCGAGCCGTCGTCAACAACCGTCCCGTCGCCGGGCTGATGGCGATCAACACGACGTTCGTCTCGGGGCTCGCGTGGGCGCTGAGCACCTCGTTCGCGGCATTGACCGGGATCCTGCTGACCCAGGGCATCTTCGGCGGGCTGCTCGACCCGATCTTCCTTCCAACCTTCGTGATCGCGTTCGTGCTCGGCGCCGCGGTCTTCGGCTACCTGCAGAGCCTGCCGTTGGCGTACCTCGGCGGATTGGCGCTGGGCATCGCGCAGAGCTTGCTGATCCAATATCAGCCTCAGATCGTCAACGTCATCGGCCTCGAGACGTGGGTGGCACGCATCCGCGACGGGCTGCCGTTCATCACCATCACCGTCGCGCTGCTGATCGCGCCGAGGGCACTGCGCATCCGAGGGCTGGGCTCGAGCTTCGTGGTGCGCACGCGCGAGGCCCTGGCTCCCGCGCCGGCGCGCGTCCGCACCACCGTCGCCGCCGTGGTCTTCGGCGTGCTGGCGATCGTCCCGCTGCTCGGTTCGGTGTCCTGGTCGCTGACGCTCGCGACCGGGATGATCTTCTCTGTTGTCTTCCTTTCCCTTGTGATCCTGACGGGGTACTCGGGGCAGATCTCGTTGGGACATACGGCGTTCATGGGGATCGCGGCGTTCAGCGCCGGACATCTGGCGACCGACCTGGGGTGGTCGTCGTGGCTGGCGATGCCGGTGGGCGCGCTCGCGGCGGTGCCGGCGGGCGCGCTGATCGGGTTCATCGCCGTGCGCCTGCACGGCTTGTATCTCGCCCTTCTGACGTTGGCGTTCGCGTTCATGGCTCAGCAACTGTTCTTCGAGGAGCGGGGCATCTCCGGCGGCGAGGGCGGCGTCCCACTCCCCCGCCCCGACGGCGCCGGCTCCGAGACAGGCTTCTACTACTTGGTGCTGGCGATCCTGATCGCGTCGAGCTTGCTCGCGGTGAGCCTGCGCACCGGACGCACTGGGCGCGTGCTCGCTGCGATGCGCGACAGTGAGGCCGCGTGCCGCTCGGTCGGTATCGCGGTCACGCGTTACAAGGTCATCATCTTCGGACTGTCGGCGTTCATCGCAGGGCTCGGCGGCGTGCTGCAGAGCATGATCTTGGAGAGCGCGAACAAACTGAACTTCCAGCCGTTCTTCGGGCTGATCTACGTGACGCTCGCGGTGCTCGGCGGCATCTTCCACGTCGGCGGCGCCATCGCATCGGGCATCCTGTTCGGCATCTTCCCACAGGCGATCGACGCGTTCCCGTTCCTGGGGGACATCCAGTTCATCCTGTTCGGGCTCGGCTCGACGCTCGCGCTCGCACAGAACCCCGAGGGGTTGTTCGGCGAGCTGCGGCGCGCCGGCAACGCGGCCCTTTCGCTGATCCTTCGGATCCGACAGAGACGCTCCCAACCCGCACCGGTGACCGGAGGCGGGCGATGAGCCGCCTGCGCGCGGAAGAAGTGACCGTCCAGTTCGGTGGGCTGCGGGCCGTCGGCGACGCCACCATCGAGGTCTCCGACGGGGGGTTCGTGGGGCTGATCGGCCCCAACGGCGCCGGCAAGACCACCCTGTTCAACGTGATGAGCGGGTTCCTGGACCCCACGGGTGGACGAGTGGTGCTCGACGACAAAGACATCACCGGCATGCCGGCGTCGGCGCGCGCGAAGCTCGGCATCGGCCGGACCTTCCAGAAGCTCGAGCTGTTCGGCCGCATGAGCGTGTTCGAGAACCTGATGGTCGCCGCCGAAGCCGGCGAGAGCAAGCTCGATCTCGCGTCGGATCTGCTGTCCCTGCCGAAGCGCCGGCGCGAGGAGCGCCGCTGCGCGGCGATCGCCGCGGAGATGCTCGCCATGCTGGATCTGGGCTGGGCGCGCGACCGGCGCGCCTCCGACGTGCCCCTCGGCACCGCGCGCATCCTCGAGCTGGGGCGCGCGCTGTGTGCGCGGCCGAGCGTGTTGCTGCTCGACGAGCCGTCCTCGGGTCTGGACGCAGAGGAGACCGCCGACTTCGGCAAGATGCTGCAACGCATCAACCGCGATCTCGGGATCGGGATCATGATCGTCGAGCACGACATGGACCTTGTGATGGAGGTCTGCAGGCGCATCTCGGTGCTGGACTTCGGGGTCATGATCGCCGAGGGGACGCCGGCCGAGATCGTCACGGACCCGCAGGTGCGCGCCGCCTACCTCGGGGAGGAGGACGATGAAGCCGCTCCTGCGACTCCGTAACGTCGAGGCGCGCTACGGCCGCTTCGTCGCGCTGCAGAACATTTCGCTGCTCGTGCCGGAGCGGTCGGTGGTGGCGCTGCTCGGACCCAACGGCGTCGGCAAGACCACGCTGCTGCGCACCGCCTCGGGGATGCTCAAGCCTGCGGCCGGCGAGATCACCTTCGACGGCACGCGCATCGACGGATGGCCCGACTACCGGATCGCGCGTCTCGGCCTGGCCCACATCCCCGAGGGACGTGGCATCTTCCCCGGGCTCAGCGTGGCGGAGAACCTGATGATGGCCGGCGGGAGCCGGAATGGCGGGGGCCGGACCGGCGGGCTCGGCCGGGTGTTCGATCTGTTCCCGGTGCTGAAGACCCGGCGCGAGCAGATCGCCGGCACCCTATCCGGGGGCGAGCAGCAGATGCTTTCGCTGGCGCGCGCGGTGATCGTGAAGCCGCGCCTGCTGATGGTCGACGAGCTGTCGCTCGGCCTTGCGCCGCGGCTGGTCGCCGAGCTGTTCGCCACGCTCGAACGCATCCGCGACGAAGGCGCGACGATCCTCCTGGTCGAGCAGTACGTGCGCTACGCGCTCCGCCTGGCCGACATCGTCGTGATCCTGCACAAGGGACGCGTCGCGTTCATCGGCGAGCCGGGCGAGCTGTCCCGCGGGGGCGCGCTCGTCGAGAGCTACCTCGGGGGCTCGCAGGCAGCCGGCGCGGCTACCGCAGACGCCACGTCGGCCGCTCGCCCGAAGCGAAAGACTCCTGCCCCTCGCGCAAAGACTCGGCGTTCGTCCCGAGCTTGACCCAGGTGTAGCCGGCCTCGAGCGCCTGCGTCCGGGCCATCTCGCGTGAGGCCCACACCGCGCGCAACGTGCCCTGCACCGCGAGCGGCGGCTGGCGCGCGATCGTCTCGGCGACCCAACCGGCGGCTTCGTCGAGCTTCTCCCGTGGGACGACCTCGCTGACCAGCCCGATCTGGTGCGCGCGCTGCGCCGACATACGCTCCCACGATCCGAGCAGCTGCATCCGCAGCACCTCGCCGAGCGGCATCCGCTGCGCCATGTGGATCGACTCGAACGACGAGGTCATGCCGTAGGTCACGTGTGGGTCGAAGAACGTCGCCTCGTCGCACGCGATCACGATGTCGGCTTCGCCGAGCATGTAGAACGCGCCGCCGCACGCCATCCCGTTGACCGCGGCGACCACCGGCTTCCACAGGTCGTTGGACTTCGGACCGACGTTCTTGCCCGGATCGTCGAACATGAACGGCGTCGCGCCCGGCGATCCCGATGACTTCGAGCCACTTGCGTCGAACTGCTCGGCCCGATCGATCCCCGTACAGAACGCCTTCTCGCCGGCACCGGTGAGCACGACCGCGTTGACGTCGTCGTTGGCCCGTAGCGCGCGCCAGCACTCGCGCAGCTCGGTCTGCATCTGCCGGTTGAACGCGTTGAGCACGTCCGGCCGGTTCAGCGTCACCCACGCGACCCGGTTCTTCTCTTCGTAGCCCAGCGTCTCGTATCCCATCGCCAGCCCTTTCGTGGTTCCTGGGCCGCAGCCTAACTCAGCGATCCGAACCGACGGTCAGGCGCGCGCGCGGACGCTGAGACACATCGCCGGGATCGCGTAGGCGCCGGCGTCGTCGCAGTAGGGGGCGAGCTGCTCGAGCAGGGTTTCGCGGAAGGCGAGCTGCTCGTCGGACGAAAGGCTGCGGATCAGCTCGGCCTGGCGACCGTACATCTCGACGATGTAGCGCCACATCTCGTCGGCGTCGGGGAAGTCGACGATGAACGGCACCTCATCGACTTCGACGCCGCTGAACCCCGCCTTGGTGAGCAAGGTCGTGATGATCCCCGGTTCGTTGAGGTCGATGTCGATCGAGATGCCCGGCGGCAGGCTCAGCCCCCGCAGGGCGTTCGCCTCGTTCAGGGCCCCATCGAAGCGCATCTCCTCGTCGGGCCCGAACACGGCGAAGCACAGCCGCCCACCAGGCCGAAGCACGCGGCGCGCCTCCGCGAACGCGCGCGCCGGATCCGGCAGCAGGTGGTAGACGAAGCGCCCCACGACGCCGTCGACGCTGGCGTCGGGCAGCTCGAGCGCCATCGCGTCCATCACCCGGAGCTCGACGTTCGACAGGCCGAGGCGGTCGGCGGCGGCGCGCGCCCGCTCGAGCATGTTCGGCGACAGGTCCGTGCCGATGAGCGTGCCGCCGGGTGCGAGCTGCTCGGCGATCAGGAACCCCGTATCGCCCGGTCCGGTGCCCACCTCCAGGATCGTCTCACCGGGCTTCGGGTCGAGCCGGCGGATGAGGTGCTCGCTGACGCCCCGGGTGAAGCGCCACACGACCGCGCGGTTGCGATCCCACGCGTCGGCGAGACGATCCCAGATCTCGCGGATCTTCGCGATGTCGAAGGTCATTCGTCGACGACCCGGAGCGGCTTGTATGCCGGACGAGGCAGGGCACCGGCCTCGAGCAGCGTCACCTCGACCGGAACGCCCAGGCCACCGGCCAGCACGGTGCGCACGCGCTGCTCGAGCGCCGGGCTCGGTGATGGTGCCTCGACCCTGATCGTCAGCGCAGTCGCGCCCGAAGCCCGCACCATCTGGAACTCGAGCGCCGGGCGCGCAACCTCCTCGATGGGCGCGAGCAGCATCTGCACGTCCATCGGGAGCAGCGCCTTCCCGGCGACGGGAACGACGTCTTTGATCCGGCCGTCCCAGAACGCGCGCACGGTCGTCTCCCCGCACGGGCACGGCGACGGGTCGAGGCGCACCAGGTCCTCGAGGTCGTACCGAAGCATCGCGTTGTCTTTGGTCAGCGTGGTCACGACCAGAGACCCACGCTGACCGGAAGGCACCGGTTCCCCGGAAGCGGGATCGACGGCTTCGACGATGGCCTCGTCCTCGGCGACGTGCGCGCCGTTGTGCTGCTCGCACGCGGAACCCAGGAACGCGAAGCATTCCAGCCCCGCCGAGACGGTGCGGTGCGGTGGCAGGTCGGCAGGCTCGGGCATGCCGAGCTCCACCGGATCCACACCGAGAGAGCGCGCGGCCTCCCAGAACGTGTGCAGCGCCGGGCCGAACATCTCGTAGCGATCCGGCCGGATCTCCTGCCACAGGCGCACCGCGCGCTCGGCATCCGCGACGGATGCGGGCGGCCCGACCGGGACGTTCAGCGCCCCGAACGCTTCGACCGCGCCGCCGAGCAGCGCCGCGCCGCCGTTCAGGCCGCCGGGATGCGCGTGCGTGATGATCTCGCCCGGCCGGTATCCCTGGCGCGCGAACGACCGGCCGGCCGCGTCGTACTCGACCTCGAGGTCGTGCCGCGTGAACACCGCGATCGTCGGCCGTCCCGTCGTCCCCGTGGACGTGGACAGGCGGATGCAGTCGGAAAGCAGCGCGCCGCGATAGTCGCCGAGCGGCGGATGCGCCGCCTCGGACGCGCGCAGATCGTCTTTGTTCGTCCGCGGGATCCGGGGCAGGTCCCCGAGCGTCTTGATGTCGTCCGGCACGATCCCGGCCTCCGAGAGGCGCGCGCGGAAGAACGGGATCGGCCGCTCGAAGACGCGGCGCACGAGCGACTGGAGGCGTTCGGTCTGGAGCGCGCGGAGCTGCTCGCGCGGCAGGGTCTGCAACTCGGGGCGATGCAGCGCCACCGGCTACGCCTCCCGCACGCGACGACGAGCAGCCACGCTAGCCCCGGCTGGGAAGCGCGGCCGTCGCCTTGCCCTGGATCAGCTCTTTCCCCTCCTGGTTCACAACGAGGAGATCCAGTTCGATGCGGCTCTCATCGCCGTCTTTGAACTTGCGCGCGACCGTCGCCTTGCATGTGATCGTGTCGCCCGGCCAGAGCTGCGTCTTGAACCGGGTGGAGAACGCGCGCAGGTTCTCCACGCCGCCGACGTAACGGGTCACGTACCCCGACAGCACGCCGGCGGTGAACATGCCGTGCCCGAACACGCTGGGATACCCCACCGCGGTCGCGACCGCGTCGTCGTGGTGCATCGGGTTGAAGTCACCCGAGGCGCCGGCGTACTTCACGAAGTGCGTGCGCTTGACGTCCTCGAGCGCCCACTCGGGAGCGGCGTCGCCTTCCTGCACGTCCTCGAAGAACAGGTTCTCTGCCATGACTAGACCGCCGCCTTCTGGGTCTCGACGATGATGTTCCGCGACACCACGGCATCCTCGCCGTCCTGGTTGCGCCACACGGTCTCGAAGACCACGAAATAGAGCGTGCCGCCCTTGCTACCTTCCTTGGAGTAGACGTCGGCGATCTTCGAGGCCCCGGTCAGCACGTCGCCGGCCTTGACGGGGCGCAGGTACTCGAACTGCTGCTCGCCGTGAAGGACCCGGCGGTAATCCTTGAAGCCGGGATCGGGCGTCGGGCCGTCCGGGACGCGGTCCCAGAACGCCGAGGTCATCGTGAACGTGGGCGGCGCCACCGGGTCCTCGCTGAGGTACTCGGGCGCCTCGTCCAGGATCGCCTTGGCGAACTCCCGGATCTTTCCTCGCTCGACCGGGAACGTCGTCGTCCCCAGTGACGCGCCGATGATCGACTTGTCGGCCATCATCCCTCCATTCGAAGATAGGCTCGCCGCGAAGGATACGCACAAGGAGCCGCGAGTGGCCATCGACGTCGTCTCAGAAGACGGGATCCGCATCATCACCATCAACCGCCCCGAGCGGCGCAACGCGCTGGACTTCGAGCACTTCGAGGCGCTCGCCGAGGCCTGGGTGGACTTCCGCGACGACGACGCCGCGCGCGTCGCGATCATCACCGGCACCGGCAAGGACTTCACCGTCGGCGCCGACCTGAAGTCGTTCGTGCCGGCGATCGCCGGCGAGACCGAGCGACTCCACGAGGAGCGCAAGGAGGGCAAGGTTTCCCGTGCGGAGAACGGCCTGATCGCCGTCCTGCGCGAGTTCGACCTGTGGAAGCCCGTGATCGCGGCGGTCAACGGCACGTGCGTGGCCGGCGGCATGGAGATGCTGATGGGCACCGACATCCGGATCGCCTCGACCGAGGCGACCTTCGGCATCCTCGAGCCCCGGCGCGGCCTGTTCCCCGGCGGCGGCACGACGGTCCGCCTTCCCCGCCAGATCCCGTTCCCGTGGGCGATGGAAGTGCTGCTGCTCGGCGAGCGGATCCCAGCCGAAAAGGCCTACCGTATGGGGATCGTCAACGCGGTCGTATCGCCCGAGCAGCTGCTCGACGAGGCGAAGCGGTGGGCGCACACGATCATGGAGAACGCGCCGCTGGCGGTCGAGGCGGTGAAGCGCTCGGTGCACACGGCCCTGAAGCTGCCCTTGAAGGAAGCGTTCGAGCAGGAGCTGATGGAGGCCGCGCAGGTGTTCATGTCCGAGGACGCGAAGGAAGGGCCGCGCGCGTTCGCCGAGAAGCGCGCGCCCGTCTGGCAGCGGAAGTAGATGCGCGAGCGGATCAGCTTCTCCTCGCCTCCCTGGGCGGAGCGGCGCCGCGTGCTGATCAGCGAACGGCACACGCTGAACTACGCGAACTTCGTGCCCCGCATGTGCGACCTGTACGGCGACCGGACCGCGTTCGTGGTCGACCACCCCATCAGCTATCCCGGGTTCGAGGGCTCGGTCCTGTCCTACCGGGACGTGAACCGGATCGTGTCGCGTATGGCGGGCGCGCTGCGCGCGCTCGGCGTGAGTCGGGGCGACCGGGTCGGACTGATCACGATGAACCGGGTCGAGATGGCGTTCTGCAACTTCGCCTGCGCGCGCATCGGCGCCCTGCCGGTCCCGATGAACTTCATGCTCCGGCCCAACGAGATCGAGCACATCGTGGACAAGGCCGGGATCGAGCTGCTCGTCTGCGACCCGGACGTGTTCCATGGCACGATCGCTGATCCGTCTGCCGTGCCCAACGTGAAGACGTGGGTCATGATCGACTGCGACGACGCGCCGCCGGGCATCGTGTCGATGCGCCACCTCATGACCGACCAACCCGACCACGTCGAGCCCGTCGAGCCCGCGTCCCCCAAGGACACCGCCTTGCTGTTCTTCACCTCCGGCACCACCGGGTTCCCGAAGGGCGCGATGCTCTCGCATGCGGCCACGATGGTGCATGTGCAGGCCGACGCGCGCAAGGGCGCGCTGAGGCCCAAGCAGCCCGAATGGGTGGCGCTGGCGGTGATGCCGGTCGCGCACGCGGCCGGATACGCGATGATGCTGCTCAACCTGGCGATCGGCAACGTCACGTACTTCCTGTCCAAGTTCGATCCGCAGGCGATCTTCGAGGCGGTCGAGCGCGTGCGCCCTGCCATCTTCAGCGGCACGCCGACGATGTTCCGGATGCTGCTCGACGCGGGCGCGGCGAAGGTGGACTGGTCCAGCATCCGCATCTTCGGCGGCGGCGCCGACGCGTTCGACGACGACCTGGTTCACACCGTCCGCTTGCTGGCATCGAGGCGAGGCCCGTTGTCCACGCGACGGTTGCCGTGGTTCATCCGCGGGTACGGCATGGCGGAGGCGAACTCATTCGTCGCGCAATCGCCCCCGTTCGAGGCGGGCGACAACTGCTGCGGCTGGGTGCGCAAACCCGTCGAGTACCGCCTGGTGGACGAGGACGGCAACGACGTCCCGAAGGGGCAGGCGGGCGAGCTGCTCATCCGCGGCCCGAACGTGACCACCGGGTACTGGAACGATCCAGAGGCGACCGCGCAAGCGATCGACACCGACGGCTGGTTCCACACCGGCGACGTCATGCGCCGCGGCAAGTGGGGGATGCTGTACTTCGTCGGCCGCTCGGGCGACATCATCAAGAGCGGCGGCTACAAGATCTCGGCCAACGAGATCGACCAGACCCTGTGCAAGCATCCCGACGTCGTCCAGTCGGCGACCGTCGGCATCCCGCACGAGGTGAAGGGCGAGCGTCCGGTCAGCGCGGTCGTGCTGAAGCCCGGCGCCACGTCTACCCCGGAGGAGATCCTCGCGTGGGCGCGCGAGCGCATAGCCGCATACAAGTGCCCGCGCGCGATCGTCCCCGTCGAAGAGATCCCCATGACGTTCTCGATGAAGCCGAAGCGCATCGAGATCCGCGAGCAGCTGCGCCGCGAGCTGACATGATCGATCTCCCTTCGCCGGGGGTGCTCGTCGTCGAGCTGCAGAACGACCTGTGCGCGCCCTCGCTGTGCGAGCAGCGCGGCCTCTCCGGCGCACTCGCGCGCGCCGTGCGTGACCGCGGCGTGCTCGAGACGCTGCCGCCGGTGCTGGCCGCGTGCCGCGCGCGCGGCCTCCCGGTGCTGTACGCGACCAAGGAACGTCACCCCGGCTTGCCGCAGCCGGCGTTCCCGCCGATCTACCGCGCCGGCGGTGACGAGCCGAAGCTCGTGCACGGCACGTGGGGCGCGCAGGTCGTGGACGCGGTCAAGCCCGAGGACGGCGACGTGCTGCTCCCCCGCTTCACATCGATCGACCCATCCCACGGCTCCGAACTGTGGGCCGTCTGCGAGCGGCTCGGCTTGCAGACGCTGATCGTCGCCGGCATCTCGACCTCGTTCGCCGTCGAGGGCACCGTCCGCGGCGCGGCGAACCGCGGCTACCGGGTCATCGTGCTCGAGGATTGCTGCGCCGGCGTGCCCGACGAGTGGCATCGGTTCAGCGTCGAACACATCCTGCCGTTGCTCGCCGAGGTCACCACGTCATCGGCGCTGCTGGGTTCACTCGGATGAACCGCTGGACCTTGAGCCTGCCGATGCGTCGCGAAGGCTTCGACGACCCAGGGTTCGTGCGCGAGGCCGCGCAGGCGGCCGAGGCGGCCGGGTGCTGGGGCATCACCGCGCCCGATCACATCGTCGCGCCGAACAAGTGGGCGCGCGCCGGCGGCGGTGAGCGCTGGCCCGACCCGTTCGTTCTGCTCGGCTTCATCGCAGGCGTCACGACCACGCTGCGGCTGATCACTCACATCATCGTGCTGCCCTACCGGCATCCGCTCGCGGTCGCGAAGGCGATCGCGTCGTTGGATCGGCTGTCGGACGGGCGCGCGGTGTTGGGTGTCGGCAGCGGCTACCTGCGCGAGGAGTTCGAGATCCTCGGCGCCGACTTCGAGAACCGCGGCCGTGTCACCGACGAGGCGATCCGTACGATCCGCTCGTGCTGGACCGAGGGCGACATCCCCGGCTTCGACGCGCGCCTCGCGCCCCAGCCGGTGCAAGCCGGCGGCCCGCCCGTGTGGATCGGCGGCAACTCGCTACGCGCGCTGCGCCGGGCCGTCGAGCTTGGTGACTGCTGGGCGCCCTTCGACGTCACAGACGAGCAGCTGCGCACGGGCATCGCGCGCGCCGAGCAGCTCGGCCGCCGCGTCGAGATCGCCGCACCCCTCGGCCGCGTCCAACCGACGGACGGCGTCGAGGCCGTGCGCGCGCGCCTCGAGCAGCTCCAAGCCATCGGCGTGGACATCATCAAGATCGCCCTCGGCGGCGACACCGGCGAGGAGTGGCTGACCAACTTCGCCTGGTTCGCCGACGCGCTCGGGCGATGACCGACGCCCTTGCGGCAGCGCAGGCTCGCCTGCGACGTTTCGGCGAAGCCGAGTGCCGCGGACACGCGCCGCTCTACGAGCAGCTCGCGGTCGCCGCGTCAGATGATCCTGAGGTCGCCGGACTGCTGCTCGCGGCCCCGGTTGCGCAACGACGTGGCACCACCTTCTTCGCGGCGGTCCACTACTCGTTGCTGCGCGAGCCGAGCCATCCGCTTGCGGCCTTCTACCCTTCGACCGGAGGCGACCCGACGACGGGTGATGCTTATCCGGCCTTCCGAGCGTTCTGCTTGGCGCGCGCCACAGAGCTGGGCGAGATCCTGGCGTCGCGTGCGACGCAGACGAACGAGGTTCGACGCTGCGCGGCGTTGCTGCCGGCGCTCGCGCCGATCGGCCGCGACGGACCGATCACCCTCATCGAGATCGGCGCGAGCGCAGGGTTGAACCTATTGCTCGACCGATACCGCTACGACTACGGGCTGTCCGGAGCGCTCGGCGACCCCTCGAGCCCCGTTCTCATCGCGCCGCAGGTGCTGGGAGAAACCCCGCCGCCCGTGCCGGAGGCGATGCCCGTGGTCGCTCAGCGGATCGGCGTCGATCTCGCGCCGGTCGATCTGCGGGATCCGGATGCGCGTCTCTGGCTGCGCGCGTGCGTCTGGGCCGAGCACCTCGAGCGCGCGGTGCTGCTCACGCGCGCTATGGACATGGCTATGACCGATCCACCGCGCGTGATCGCCGCCGACCTGCTCGAGGCGCTGCCGACCCTGACCGCCGACTCCGATCCGGCGACCGCCGTGTGCGTGATGAGCTCGAACGTGCTGCCTTATCTGTCGCAGGAGCAGATCCGAACTCTGATCGCGCTACTCGACGAGATAGCCGCCGAACGAGAGCTGCATTGGCTATCCAGCGAGGGAATCGACTTGCGGTTCTCGTGGATCCCTTCGGCGGCCGAACCGTCCGTCTCGCCGTATGCGATGGCCGTCAACCGCAGCCGCTTCCATCGGGGAACGCGATCGGGCGAGCAGCTCGCTCACGCCGGCCCCCACGGTGATTGGCTCCAGTGGGTCGGCACCTGACATGTGGCTGAGCCGGAAGCAACGCTCGCGAAGCTCACCGTCCGGCGCGGGTCCTTTGATACGGATGCGCGTGTCGCTCAGCTCGATCACCGTTAACGTTTCGCCAAAGGAAGACGTCCAGGTCGCCATTGGTGTCATCGCTAACTAGGTTGCTCGCGTATGAAGTGAACGCGACAGCCTGTCCACTCGCACTAATCGACGGCAGGTAGCTTCCGTTATTACCGGGCGAACCATCGTCTGCCTTGGAAATACGAGTTGTATGCCGAGTCAACAGGTCATGCAGGAAGACGTCTGACTGGTTATCCCGGCCCTCAGGCTCCGGCGGGTCGCTTGCGTCCTCTTCGACTAGGTCCTCTGCGAGCGAGTGGAACGCCACATATCGGCCGTCTGCAGAAATCGAGGGGCCGTAACTGTGGCCTTGGGGGTCCAGCGATGGCAAAGCGAGTGATCCAAAGCGACGATGTGAGTAAGAGACTGCTATCGTCGATTGATTGAGGCGGTCACGAACGTAGACGTTCCAGGATCCGTTCGCCGCGGTTGGTACCAAATCGATCGCATCGGATGTGAAGGCAAGGTAGCGACCGTCAGCTGAAAGCGAGGGCTGAAAACTTCCATAGGCGAGCCCTGATGCATCGCCATCATGGAAGCTTTCCGACTCTCTTGTCGTGGTCCGCTGAAGTCGATCGCGGACGAACACGTCGGGAAGGTCGTTGCCGTCCCGAGCTATCAGATTGGATGCGTCCGAGGAGAAGGCGACGTATCGTCCGTCAGCCGAGATCGAGGGCGAGTAGCTCGAGTCGTTTCCCTGCACGCCATCGGTTGATATGGAGACGATTTCCAGCGTAGATGGTGTGAACGTTTCACGAACAAAGATGTCGGCATCTGGTTCACCACGAGGCTCAGTCAGATTTTGAGCACGCGACGTGAACGCTATCGCGTTGCCATCGCTAGATATGGACGCCTCTAAGCTCGCTGCGTAGTACGCCGACGGCTCGCCGGTAAAGGGATCGAAGCCGATCGCCTGCTCGCCAGAAGGAGAAACGGAGATCCGATGCGTCCGTCCGCTCACGAGATCGTGAGCGAACACATCCGTGGCTCCGTTTGTGTCCTCCTGCACGAGGTTCGATGCGTCGGAAACAAACGCCACGATTCGACCGTCGCCTGAAATCGTTGGCCCGAAGCTCGGCGCATTTCCCTCTTCTCCTTCAGACGAGACGGACACTCTCCTCGTGAGGCCAAGCAGCAGGTCGCGTACAAAGACATCACTCGATTTGTTCAGGTCAGACGCCACCAGGTTCGCCGCCTCCGAAACAAACACGACGAACCGGCCGTCAGCAGATAGAGCCGCGTGGCTGCTGTGTCCGTGTCCCTGCACATCCTCCGACCCCAGCGAGACCCGACGCACAGTGTAGGGCATGCCCGCGGTGGATGGCTCTGCCTCCCCGAAAAGGGCGAAGAGCAGACCTGCGGCGACGATCAACTTCATCCTCGACACACCTCCACCACGGTTTCTCATGTGATTTCGACCGTGGGGTGTAGTTGCGTCGTGTCGCTCGGCACTTCCTGCAGAGAGGAGGCGAGTGCCGATAATGGGATTATCTCCAGCATCGGCACGTCACGACTCTATCGAAATATTTTCGATGCTGGCACGGATATCAGTCGTGACATGCCCATTGTCGGGCAGCAGACCATCGAGACTGGCTACCGCATCTACACCCGCATGAATCTCGATCTGTCCCACGGGGATCATGGCGGTTCCGCGATCCATGCGAACCAATAGCTCGTAACTCCCCGGCTCGCCCTGAGAGACATCCACGACTGCGGCAGCCGAACACGTGGAGCAGGCAGTGTGTCTGGTAGTCAGGATCAGCCTCAGTCGTCCGAATCCACTGACGTTTCCTGAGGGTGCGAGGCTGTTAATCATCCCGCTGTGTTGAACGACAGCCGACCCCAAGCGGAACCGCGCCCTAATCTCGAGGACCGAAGCTGGAGCGTCGAGCGTCCATGCGACACGAACAGCGGCATCGCCCCACGCTTGGGCGCGGCCCGGCAGCAGGCCGCCGGACAGAGAGGAGATGTTGAGAGAGACCGCGGTCGATCCTTCAACGGGATTGGCAACAGCCGAGTGTTGGCACTCCACGGGCGTGCCCGGATGGCAGTTTGACGCGGAAGAGCCCGAAGGAAATGGAGGAACCCACTCACGAGACTGCGCCTCGGCGCGGCCCGCTAAGGCAAGCAACATGAGGGTGATCGCAGCAAGACATAGCCAGACGCGGGAGAGCGGCTGTCCCCGCGACTGCAATACCGACTGTTGACCTATCATCTCGTCGAAGGATTCGTCAGCATCCAGCACAGTCCTTCCAGATGGCTGCAGAACGGGGAGGCCCGCTGCGCCGTGGCCATCATTGCGATCGCGGTGGAACTTCGATCCCACCCGCTAACCTTGGCTGATTTCGACTCGTAGCGCGATAGATCCTCGATACAGAACCGTCACAAAGGTTCCCAAATCGAGCGACTCGTCAAGCCAAGTTTCATTCGTGAGTTCGAAGCACCGCTTCCTGAGCTTTCCGAAGGAATCCGGGCCCCAGATGCATATGCGGTCCAAATCCAGGTGGGTGACCGAACCCGGACGACGCTGCCTTCGTGGAGTCCGAAAGACTCCGGCGACTCCAAAGCCGTCGAATACGTTCCCCCTCCTTGGGTACCCAGCATCTTCCCTGGCATCCATGGTCGCCCTTGCGATGGCTTGAAAAGGCCGAACCAGCAGTTCGAGCCATCTACCGATTCCCGCCCGGGTATTCGCCTTGGCCCCCCTTGCTTCAATACGTGAACTCGTCCTCGAAGACGAACGCCGTGTGTTCGACTCGCTGTCTAACCTGGGCTTCATCTTGCTCCATTGCGGCTTCGAGGGCGAAAGCGCCGGCAGTGCAGGCGACGTTGTACGGGGTGGGGCTAGGGCGCCACAGCCAGACAGGATAATGTAAAAGGCCACCTTCCATGGATCGACATCCTGCTTCGGGTCTGCCCCAGGTTCGGTTGACATCCCGCCCGCGGAGTTCGAGGAGGCCTACTGGAGAAAGGAGAGCCCAGATATCATCGACGGACTCAAGCAGGAGAGCCTCCGATAAACTCGGGGCGATTCACCCCGTAGTATTGCACAAACAAGGGCGGTCAGTAGAGGTTGAGCAAGTAACCATCGATGTGCACGCTGGGAAGCAAGCCTGCGTACTCAAGGCGAAGGGATACCTCTGCAGGCCCCCTGAACGCTATTGGAATGATCTCCCCGCCGGAGATCGCGTGCGACTCGTCCCGCGCTGAGTAGTGGAGGGATGAGCCACCTACTGCATCGACCATCATGTAGCCAAAGAACATATCCTCAAGCATGAGGACATGACTCAGGCCAATTCCCAACCCGAGACCCGGGGCGCGAAAGTGAGCGCTTAGCGTCTCCCCTGATGAGTCAAAGTCGGATTGATCGAGTTGTACCGATTCCAGATCTGCCGACACAGGCTCGCAATCCGTTGCACCTAGGATTGTAACTATCGCGCTGTAGCTCCCGCCGCCAAGACCAAAGGCGGCTATGTAGTAGTCTCCAGGATCGAGGATAAGGGGCATGCTTTCCACATGCCATATGAGAGGAACTGGAAGGCCACCCGTATTGGCTTCGATGGTCTTGCCTTGAACCATAGCCTCAAGTCCCGGAGCCTGACCCCCCGTGCCGGTTATCTCGTATCCAACCACCGCCAGATCATGTGCTCTCATTAGCAGAAGCGCTCGGCTACCGTAGTACTCCTCCTGCGCTGTATCGAGTGGGTCACCCCAGTCCCCCAGTAGATGCGCCTCTACAACCGTGCCGCGATAGGGCACAGAGACATGCCAAAGCTCAGCGTGCGGCGAGAAGCTAGAGACGAGACATGATTCTGCGCCAAAGGCTTGCGTTGGAGCCACCGCGGCAACACAAAGCCATGCCAGCGTCATGACGCGCGTAGAGAGGCTGCCCATGTGCCTTGAGTTCGTGGTCACCGCCCAGATCTCCTTCCCAGGGTCTCTACGGGACTGACATCCGCGCATACCACAGGAACTCGCCTTTCCAGCAACGAACCGCTCGGCTCGAAGAGTGCGATGGCCAGCTGAGTGGATGTCGGTGGCGATTCGGGCAGTAATGTCACGAACGTGGCGGCCCAGGTGCCGGAGTCCTGGCCGGGAAAGTCATTCTCGATTCCCTCGACGAGAAACCCTTGAGAGATCATCTGCTCTTGCCATGCTTCGAAGAGAAGCCCAGCCATCCGAGGAGATCGGGGCTGGCTCCGCCCACCGCTGCCGAAGGGCTCAATATGAATCAGGCGCCATCCCGGCTCCCATGCCAGACCAATCGCCGCGTTCTCGTCTTCACCAAACGCGGCCGAGTTCCAACCGGAGCGCCACCGAATCTCAAGAGCAACTGTGCCGCTATCACACCTGGGCGTCGCATCAAGGAGAGGCAGTCGTGATGGCAGGACCGGGCCCGGGTCCGCACCGAGGGTATAACCCAGCAGGAACGCACAGATCCAGGTGATCACAACCACCCCCCCGACTCGGAGAAGTCCCCTCAATCCTCCCTTTACCACTGGTGTGGGCCGCCGGGGCCTCAGTAGTAATAGTAGTCGTATGCCCGGCGGGTCCAATCCTTGCTGACGTCGCTTGGGCTCGCTGAACAGGAAGGCTGCGGTGGGTAACCACCTGCGCCGCAGCTCCAACCCCAGGATGTTCCCGACCAGGTGTGGAAGAACGATATCATCAACTCACCAGGGTCCTCCTGACCATTCGGAGTCTGATAGACAAGCCCGCCGAGGCGGTACTGATATGTGTTCCAGCTGCAGACACCCAGGAGCTGATCACCCTCCTGCTGTGCTTGCATTGCCCCACTCTGATTATTAGCCACTCGCTCCTTAAAACCACCGCCACCTTCCCAGTCGTAGGGTAGGTAGGAGGGTTCGTTGGAGCCCGGCACACGCCACAAATTGTTGTTGCGATCCCATATCTCATCTAGGAACTGGTCGTAGTTGCCGCTCGCTCTAGGGTAACTCTCGAAGCATCCACCGAACTCGTCGGCAAACTGTCTGGCGTATGCGAACACCTGCGGCCCGTAGGTGCCGTCATCAGCATCCGCTTGCCATACACCTTGCCAAGTCACCGAAAGGCCGTCCATGTTTTCTCCGTCGGAAAACCCGTAACACAGATAAGGACCGTGTGACTTCTGCCAGTGATCGCACTTGGTGGCCTTTTCCAGGTCACTCTCATAGTCTTCGTTATTTGTCTGAATGATGATTGAGACGTCCCCACCGAAGGCCCAGTATTCTCTATTACCTACAGGGCCTCGCGGATCCCATCCGCCCCCAAAGGAAATGAGCTGCTTCTGAGCCTCAGATCCGGCCTCGGGGAACTCATCTTGGTAGGGAGGATCTTCCTCAGTCGAATCAAGGCTGAAGCAGTCCACAAGACCGTCGTCGCATGCATCGTCGTAGTAAGAGGGTTCGATCGCTGGGTAGTGGGGGTCATACGAAAGGAAACAACCTTCCTGATCCCCGAGACCCAGAGCTGAGCAGGGCTGGATGCAAATGGCATCAACGCACCCCCCTACCGGGGCCAAGGGCTGCCACCGAGGTTCGATCGGCGTGTCGTGGCAGATTGTCGGTCCGAATGACGGGTGACAGACCTGCGTGTCGGGCAGGGGTAGGTATACGGCGAACCACTGGAGTTGCTGCCTCACCGGAACGGCAATCAATTCATTATCCACATCGGCTCGATCGGAGAGTATCTTGTCTGCTGCTAGATCTCCGATAAAGAACCGCATAGGGTCGGGCAGGCACCGCATAGACGCGACGGTAACGTCGGCACAAGCCGAGGAGCTCGGAAGCGTATCGACGGGAACCATTTCCAATGTCGCTTCCGAGACAGCCCACGCGGCCGGAACGGGAACGGTCAGAGTTCCGATCTTCGCAGAAACAGGGCTGATGGGAATATCCGTTGAAGATTGGGCTCTCTCATAGGTTGAGAACTGTGTGGAGAGCGTCCGGGGCTGCCAGGCGCTGTTCCCCACTTGATAGGCGGAAATCGGAGGGAGCGGCACTCCATTTACGGTCGCACTGATGAGAGCCGTGTTGAGAGCCGCCCTTTGCTCCACATATCCGATCCCCGCATGGCGAGTGCCTCCAAGGGTAACGTGAGTTGGAGCGAGGTTTAGTGGTACTTCTGGACAAGTGGCGGTTCGCATCCCGGTAGTGAGGTTAACGTCCGAGACCGAGCAGGTAGTTGGAGGAATGCTGGCTTGGGCTGGATACAGCGTCATGCTCGTTGCCAGAAATCCACCGCCGGTTTCACTGCTTGAATGCGTGCGAACTGTCTGGTTTCCCGCTTTATCGTGCGCCGTGACGGAGAAGCGATAGACATGCCCAGAAACGAGGGGCGCGGCAGGCGTCCTCGCCCAGTGCGTGGTGGCGTTGTAGCTCAGAGTCGACATGCCATAGGTAGTCCAACTGCCGGTTGTCGAGTCAATCAAGGTGAACCCAATGGTGTCGATGCCGGCTCCGCTGATGTTGTCGCGCACCTTGGCCATCAGGGGTTGCGATAAGAAGATCGTGTTGCCGTGATCGGTTGGCGTCAGGCTGCGGTTCGGCACGGAAGGCGCCACCGTGTCGATTCTCACGCTCACTGTGCTAGTGCGTGGATTTTGTCCAGCATCGCGAGCTGTGATTCGAACCGTATAGACCCCATCCGGGAGTACAGCCTCGTTAAAGTCCTTGCCGTCCCAGGAAACAGCCACCGAGTCACCCGACCCACTGAAGAGGCGGTGAACGGTTGGGCCGGTCACAACCTCCAGAGCCCAGGTGTTTGGGGTCCACTCGTCAGAGAGTGTTGCAGTTAGCGTAGTCGTGTCCTTGGATCCGATCGATACTCCTGGGCTGAAATCGGGATTAGATGCAACGTACTCCGTGATCGTGGGGCCCGTCTTGTCGATCGTGATCGCCGCCGTCTGCGAGCTTGAGTTGCCGGCAAGGTCTATGGCTGTGAGTGTTGCCGAGTAATCGTTGTCTGCAACCGGCACGCCGCCGAGCGTCCGCCCGTCCCAGACCTGCGAGATGCTGGTCGTTGTACCGGTGAAGGTCCTCACTGGAGAACCGCCACTTGTAGGTGCTATGGATATCGTCCAGGTGACCGGCTCGGAGATGGTCGCCGTGAACGTAGTGCTCGACGGCGGCCCGTTCGTTGGGCTGATGCGCGGCACCGAGGACTGGAAGCCCGAGATGGTCGGTGGGACTCTGTCCACGATGATGGTCCGATACGGTAGCGGCGCAGGTATGGCGTTCCCGGAATCGTCGGCGGCAGAAAGGATGCATGCGTAGGCCCCGTCGGGAGCATTCCCAGATGCGTTGGTCCCGTTCCACGTGTAGCTGGGAGAGAGGCCCGAGCCTGTTTGCGATCGCTGAAGTGCACCGGTGCCAGTAGAGCCGGCTCGGATCTCGATCGTCCAGCTCACCGGCGAATAGTCGGTAAGGCTAACGCTGCACGTCGTTGTGTCCTTCGAGCCGGGTGACGCCTGGGGGCTGAATTCAGGATTGGTCAGGTTAAGCGAGCCGACAAGCTGTGGCGCGGCGATGTCCCACAGATGCAGCGAAGAACGGATCAGCGCCCCTGAGATGGCACCGGCAGCTCCAGTGCCGGATAGCGCTGCCTTGGAGTCGAACGTGGTGACGGTGGAGGGCAGCGAGGCGATCGGGGCTTCCAGGGCGACCCATGAGCTGGCGCTGGAGAGTGGGCTGGTGGTGTGGTTGTTGCCCGAGGACGCGTAGGCCAGGTGTGCGCCGACTCCTGTTCCGGTAGAGAGCTTGACCATGGTCATCCACTTCGAACTGATGAGGTTGGGCACGGTCATGACCGGCGAGTTGAACTGGAAGCCGAGCTTCTGACTGTTCTGCGCCACGGTAGTCGAGGCCGTGATGCTCGGATACCAGCCAACCGTGCGCACCAGGCCTTTGGTGTCGGTCGTGGATTGCGACAGGATCAGATCGGCGCTGAGCACGTCGCCGGCGGCGCCGGGCTCCCCTGACTGCGGTTCGGGTCCGGACTGGCTCTGCGTGCCGCAGTCGGTCTGCTCGGCCTTGGCTTGGATCTTGTAGCCCGTGTTGAAGTGGTTCAAGGTCAGCGGTCCGGTGATCTTGGAAGCCAGCGAAGTGAACGAGAGCTCCGAACCGGAGATTGGCAGGCCGGTGCCCAGGTTGACCAGCGCGACCTTCAGCGTGCACAACGTCGCGGTCGCCGTGACACGCAGCTGAACCGTGGGAGCCGGATTGAAGTCGCCAGCGACGTGATTGTAGGTCAGCAGATCAGGCAGGTCGCCGAAGGTGTCTCGGGTGATACTCAGCGACTTCGAGGCCAAAGGCACTCGGCCGATGGTCTTTTTGATGGTGCCGGATTGGCGGAACTTGAAGTAGGCCTTCTTCAGATCGATCGCGCCCGGCAGCGTCCCCACCGGCACGATCTTCAGTTGCGAGATCGCGCGCGCGGTCGAAGACCAAGCGAACGGGCTGGGGGTTTTCTCGAGCGTGAAATCTGAGTCCGAGCCGCGGAACGGAACCGAAGCGATCTCCGCGCCGCTCGCGGTCAGGACCTTGATGTCATAGCCGGAGCTAGCGTTGCCGGCGCCGGTGACTTTGGCGACGACCTCCATCGTCGCGCTCGGCGCGGGCTCGAACCCGGTGGTCCCCCCTGGCAAGTCTCCCCGCCTGATGAACAGCGTCTTCTCACCGATCTGGCCGGTCAGGGTATCCGCGAGCAGCTCCCAATGCTGCTCGATCGTGTTGTTGTTCGCAGCGTGCGCCCTATCCGCTCCTAATGCGCCCAGGAGAAGACCCAAGACTGCGCCGAAGATCAGGATGCGAGCCTGACGTCGAGGAACGCGAGCAGCCGCCGAGCTTCCACGGCAGACTGCTGATGTGTGCATGCCAGCCACGAGCACTCCCCCTTCGGTGCTCGTTGGTCGCGGTTTCACCGCAACCCACGGAGCGCCCCTCAGATACCGGCGCGCCAGTGACCGCGGTCACTATGACCGATTCGTCCTGTATACGTCAAGGGGGTCCAGCGTGGGATTCTCGCGACAACTGCGTAACGCTAAGGAGGAGCGGGGAGGGGCCGACGCCGAGTTGGTCACTGGCGCGACGGTTCCCCTCCCGCTCCCCACATCCCACCGGCGCGTGATCTGTCGCTTTCCTTAGATACGCGCCAGGGCGATGAAAGTTGTGGAAAAACAAGCCTCCGAGAATCCTGGTCAGGAGGAAGTACGAACGACACGCGCGACCGTCTCATCTGCGCGAGCTGGCATTCGGTTCCCGCGCCCGCTTGACAAGGGCCGGCTGAAAAGTGTTAAGTAGCACTTAACACCTGACGCCAGCGTCAGCCGAAGAAGGGGGTCGGGCCATGCGGATCATGCCCATCGACGAATTCCTCGAGGAGACCGAGGCCAACCGCACCCCTGCCGTGGTTCCTGCTTCCCCGATCGACGGCAGGTCCTACGACTGGAACCGCATCGTCTCCGAGGGCCGCGCCGCGCGCGCGGCCGCCGACGGCGGCGCGTGGCACATAGGTCACCTCGCGCTGCTGGTCGAGAAGCGCTATCGCTCGGGCACGCTGCAACGCTTCGCCGAAGCGATCGGTGAGAGCTACGGCACCGTGCGCCGCTTCCGCTGGGTCGCCGGCGCGTACGAGCCCACCGTGCGGACCCGCTTCACCGGGCTGACGTTCTCCCACTTCCAGGCGGTCGCGAGCCTCCCAGACCGCCTGCTGTGGCTCCAGCGGGCCTACCGGCGCGGCTGGAGCGTCGACCGCCTCGTCCAGGAGTCACGCAAGGCCACGACCGGCCGCGCGCCCTCGGAGGCGCTGCTGCGCAAGCCGATCGAGGCGGCGAGTCGTCGGCTCGCTCGGCTGTGCGACGAGCTCGACGCCGAGGCGCTCGACCCGGACGCGCGCGCGCATCTGACCGCCGCCGTCGACGATCTGGCCGAACAGCTCGCGACCCTGCGCGCGCGCCTGGCCGAGACGCGGCAGCCGTCCCAGACGCGCCGCCGAGCGACGGCGAAGCGCCGCGCGACCCCGAAACGCGGGGCGACCCCGAAACGCGGTGCGACCCCGAAGCGCCGGGTGGCCTCGGTCCGGTAGAACCGGATCTGATGCTCTCCGGCCTCCGCGTCCTCGACCTCACCGACCCCGAAGGCTGGCTCGCCGGTCGGATACTGGCCGACCTCGGGGCCGAGGTCGTTCTGGTCGAACCGGCGGGCGGGCACCGCGCGCGCGCTGCTCGCCCGTACACGAACGCCGCGTTCAACGCGGGCAAGCGCAGCGTCGTCACCGATGATCTGCGTCCCCTGGTGGCCGGCGCGGACGTGGTACTCGAGACCGGGATCACCGATCGGTTCGAGCAGCTCGCCACACCGCATACGGTCTGGTGCGCGATCACGCCGTTCGGGCGCACGGGCCCCAAGTCCGGCTGGCGCGCGAGCGACCTGACCGTCCAGGCCCAGTCGGGCGTGATGTTCATGACCGGCGATCCGGATCGCGCGCCCGTGCGCTGCTCGTACCCGACCTCGTGGTACCACGGCTGCACCGACGCGGTCGCCGGCTCGCTGCTGGCGCTGCGGCAACGCGACGCGACCGGACGCGGGCAGCTGGTGGACGTGTCGCTCCAGGAGGCGCACGTGATGGCGACGATGAGCCGCGTCGGGCAGTACAGCCTGACCGAGCAGCGCGGCGCGCGCGCCGGCGCGCTGATGCGGCAAGGTCTCAGCATCCAACGCGAGATCTGGCGCTGCGCGGACGGCTATGTCAGCTTCGGCCTGCGCGGCGGGCCGGCGCGCATCCCCGGCCTGAAGCGCCTGATCGCGTGGATGGATTCCGAGGGGGTGGCGACCCCCGCACTGCTCGACCGGGATTGGGACGCCTATAGCCACACCGCGGTCACCCAGGACGAGATCGACGAGATCTCGGAGCCCATCGCGCGTTTCTTCGAGACCAGAACCATGACCGAGCTGTTCGGCGCGGCGCTCGAACGCGGATTGATGCTCGCGCCGGCGAACACGGCCAAGCAGATCCTGGAGTCCAAGCAGCTACATGCGCGCGCGTTCTTCACGGTTGTCGATGACGACGCGCTCGGCCCGGTACCGGTTCCTCGTTCGTTCGTGGCTGCGGCGACGGTGCCCGGTGGCGCGCCGCTCGCGGCCGCGCCGCCGATCGAGGATCTGAAGGTGCTCGAGTTCGGCTCGGGCGCCGCGGGACCGCTCGCGACGCGGTATCTCGCCGACCACGGTGCGACGGTCGTGCGGATCGAGTCGTCCACCCGGCCCGACTTCCTCCGGCTGTACGCGTTGACCCCGTCGCAGCGGTCCCTGGACGCAAGCCCGATGTTCGCCGCGTTCAACTGCAACAAGCGCGCGATCACGCTGAACCTGAAGCATCCCGAGGCGCGCGAGATCGTGCTCGAGCTGGTGCGCTGGGCCGACGTGATCTCCGAGAACTTCGCGCCGGGCGCGATGGCCCGCTGGGAGTTGTCCTTCGAGGATCTGCAACGCGAGAACCCCGACCTGGTAATGATCTCGACCTGCCTGAACGGCCAGACCGGGCCCGAGCGCGACTACCCAGGCTTCGGCGGGCAAGGTTCGGCGATCTCGGGCTTCAACCATCTGACCGGCTGGCCCGACCGCGAGCCTCTCGGTCCCTACGGCACGATCACCGACTCGCTGTCGCCGCGCTACGCCGCCGTCGCGATGCTCGCGGCCCTGCACCACCGCGACCGCACAGGCGAAGGCGCGCGCCTCGATCTGTCGCAGGTCGAATGCGCGGTGTACTCGCTGGCCGAGACGATCGTCGAGTACGCGAGCACCGGCGTCGCGCCCGCACGGACGGGCAACCGCGCGCGCGACGACCTTTCGAACACCGCAGCGCCGCACGGCGCGTTCCCCTGTCGTGGCGACGATCGCTGGATCGTGCTGGCGTGCTGGAACGACGGAGACTGGGAGCTGCTCGCGCGCGCGATGGGCGATCCGACGCTGCGCGACATCGACGACCTCGACATGCTCGAGCAGCGCATCGCGGCGTGGACCGTCCAGCATGACCGCGACCAGCTCGCCGCAGCCCTGCGCGACGCGGGCCTGGACGCCGCCGAGGTGCTGGACATGGCGGATCTGTCGGGGGACCCGCAACTCGAGCACCGCGGCCACTTCCACCCGATGACCCATCCCGTCATCGGCGAGCAGCGCTACGAAGCCCTCGGGTTCCGGCTCGCAGATCTGCCTCCGGCGCTCACACGGCCGGGCCCGACGCTCGGCCGCGACAACGACGAGGTCTACGGCGAGATCCTCGGCATGTCCCCCGAACGGCGCGAGCAGCTCGCCGCCGCCGGCGCCTTCGACTAGAGCCTTGAGGATCCGCGCGGCGCGCGAACGGGAGGGCGCCTGAGATGTGCATATCGCGTGTTACATCTCTGAGCGCGATGATCAGAGATGTAACAACTCGGGAACGGGATGTCGGCTGTCGTGCGCTCACCCTGGGCGCACGAGCGACCCACCGATCTCAGCCGCCGCTACCGCTCAGCTCGGGATCGACCAGCGGGGTGATGATCTTCGTCGCGGTCGCCTTGACGGCGATCTTGTCCTTCTGGTCCACGAAGACCGCTTCGACGTGAGCCATCCGCTTGCCGCGATGCAACACCTCGGCCACGATGGTCAGCGTGCCGACGGAGACCGGACGGAAGAACGACACCCGCAGATCCGCGGTGGTGAAGACTTCGTCGTCGGGCATGGTCGAGAACATGGCCAGGCTCACGAACGAGTCGGCGAGCGCCGCGAGATAGCCCCCGAACACCGCGCCCATCGCATGGAAGAAAGCAGGATCGACCGTCCAGGTCCCCCACACGCGCCCGGGTTCCCATCCCTCGATCGGGGGCAGCTTCAACGTCGTCACCATCGGTGGTGGCTCGCCGGTCCCGTCGACGATCTGATCCAGGATGGTCGAGGCTATCGTCACAACTCCCCCCTCGAACGGCTCCGCTCAGAGCATGGACATCATGGCGCCGACCATCTCGGTGACCGGGCTGACAACGCCCGGCTGCGTGATCACGTTGACGACCGCGACCTTGCCCGACGCCAGCGCCCGATCGATCGCGGGGCCGACCTCCTCGGAATCCTCGACGCGCTCGGCGTGACCGCCGAACGCCTCCGCCACCTTCTCGTACGCGTGCACCTCGAGCTTGGTGATGTCGGTCTGCTTGCCGAACTGCTTGCCCTGCTCGTGACGGATGTTGCCCCACGCGCCGTTGTTCGCGATCACCACGACGAAGGGAAGCCCGTGCCGCGCGGCCGTCTCGATCTCGGCCATGCCGAAGCCGAACGATCCGTCCCCGATCGCCAGGATCACCTCACGTTCGGGCGCCGCCGCCTTCGCGCCGAGCGCGTAGGGCACCCCCACCCCGATGGTGCCGAGCGCGTCGTGGGTCCCAAGGAACGAACCGGGTCGGTAGGCGGGGAAGGTCGTGTAGCACCACGTGTGGATGTCGCCGCCGTCGCTGATCAAGATCCGCTCGGCGGAGCCGCGCGCGGCGATCTCGCCGGCCATCCGCCCGGGCGGCACAGGTGATCCCGTCAGCGGCCTGGTCTGGTCGATCCAGCCTTGGTGCATCGCAGCGCCGAAGTCCATCGCTTGCTTGAGCCACTCGTCCTTGGGCTTGCCGTCCCAGGCCTCGGCGAGCTGCTCGAGGACCACGCGCGCATCGCCGAGCAGCGCGAGATCCGGCGTGCGGTTCAGCCCGACCGACACGGGCTCGATGTCGACCTGGATCAGCTTCTCGTGGCCCTGCCACAGCGGGGGTCCGCCCTGGGTGACGCTCGCGTCCAGCTTGGATCCCACCAGCAGGACCGCGTCGGCCTGCGAGAGCACGAGCCCACCCTCGGACAGCGGCCCGAGCGAGATGTCGTCGCCGTCGGGCACCAGGCCGCGCGCGGCGTTCAGCGTCGTGATCGGGATGCGCGCGCGCTCGCAGAACGCGCGCAGCGCGTCGCCCGCGCCCGACCAGAACGCGCCGCCCCCGGCGATGATCATGGGCTTCTCGGCCTCGACGAGCATCTGCACCGCGCGCGCGACGGCGGCAGGGTTCGCCCCAGCCGGCTCGGGCATCACCACAGGCCGCACGTCCACCGACGCTTCGCCCTTCAGCACCGTATGCGGGATCTCGAGCATCACCGCGCCCGGCCGCCCCGCCAGCATGCGCCGCCACGCGAGCTCGAGGAAGTAACCGATGCGCTCGGTCTCGGTGCAGGTCTCGGCCCACTTGGTGACGCCGGCGACGACCGCGCGCCCGTCGATGTCCTGGAACGAACCGGTGTAGCGCCTCGACAGCGACGTCTTCCCCGCCAGCAGCAACACCGGCGACCCGCAGGTGTTCGCGACGGCCAGGCCGGTGACGGCATTCGTCACACCGGGACCCGCGGTGACGATGGCGACGCCGGGCCGCCCGGTGACGCGCGCGAAAGCCTCGGCCGCCAGCACCGCGCCCTGCTCGTGGCGTGTGCCGATCACCTGGATGCCCTCGTCGGCGCAGCCGTCCAGGATCGGCAGCACATGCTCACCGGAGAGCGCGAACACGTGCGTCACGCCGTTCGCCTTCAACCACGCCGCTGTGATAGCTCCGCCACGCATGCTCGAACCTCCCGGATCGCGAACGTCCCGACCCTACGGAAGCACACGCTCGACCGCGCGCGCCACCCTGGCCTCGGCAGGTCCCGGCCTACCCCGCGCCGAACCACAGGGCGACCAGAGCGAAGGGAGACCCACGATGCGGAAGCTACTCGTCGCACTTGCGGTGATCGCAACAGCCGGGGCGCTGCCTGCCGCGCGCGCCGACCACGATCCGGCCCACGATCCGCGGCACAACCCCAACTGCGCATGGGATTCCAGCCGCTCGGCCGACTGGGACGGCGATGGACAGCCGGATCACATGGTGCTCGGCGTCGCGCACAACACCAGCTTCCCCCGCCAGGTCGTGACCATGACCGAGCCTTATACCGGGATGGATCACGTTCCCCCGTTCTTCGGCAGCGACGACGGGCCCGACAACGCCACCGTCGTGGTTCAGGGTGACCACCGGATGCTCGGGGCGAACCCGGCGCACACCGAGGAGGGCGATCCCGAGCAGCAGCACAACGGCGCGATCCGCGCGCACGTGGACTACGACGACGTCGAGAACGGTCGCACGCCGCGCGCCGAGTGGGGCTTCGGGATCTACGAGGCGAACCATCTCGTGATGGCCTGCGGTTCGACCGACGGCGATCCCGAGGCTGCCGCGTGCCTGGCCGGCAACGAGATCTACCGGATGACCGACGAGGATTGCCCCGAGGACTGACGCTGGCCTGATCCGACGCCGCTTCGTAGGATGCCCGGGATCCCGGGAGTCGGCGAGGTGGCGCGATGATCGAGCAGACGTTCCCACGGCAGGCGGCACGCAAGGAGCTGTTCGACGAGTATCGTGCGCGCGGCCTGTGGGGTCTGAAGACGTTCAACGACATCCTCGACGAGGCCTGCACGGTGCGCTGGCCCGACGCCGAATTCATCGTGGCGTCGAAGGAGCGACCGGCGCGCGTCACGTATCGCGAGCTGCACGACCGCGGCCTTCGGCTCGCCGGCGCGCTGCACGCGCTCGGGTTGCGCAAGGGCGACGTGCTCGCGATGGAGATGCCCAACTGGCTCGAGGCCTGCCTGACCTACCACGCGTGCACGGCGCTGGGCGTCGTGGTGGTGCCGATCATCCACATCTACAAGGCCAAGGAAGTCGCCTTCATCCTGCGGCAGTCCGGCGCCAAGGCGTTCATGGTCCCCGAGACCACGATGGGGATCGACTACCTCGCGATGGTCGAGGAGATCCGGCCGGGCCTGCCCGATCTCGAGCACGTGATCGTGGTCGGCGGCAAGGCACCCGAGGGTGCGCTGCTGTTCGAGCAGCTCGCTGCGCGCGAGACGCCCGACTTCCCCCGACCGGACATCTCCCCCGACGAACCCCACATCCTGGCCTACACCAGCGGCACCACCAGCGACCCGAAAGGCGTCGTCCACTCGCACAACACGTTGTTCAGCGAGCTGCGCGCGGTCGTGCACGCGTCCGGCGGCGGCGAGAGCGACGT
Organism: Actinomycetota bacterium; assembly: GCA_036397635.1. Lineage (GTDB taxonomy): Bacteria > Actinomycetota > AC-67 > AC-67 > AC-67 > DASWIP01. The sequence continues at coordinate 37,929 of DASWIP010000106.1, forward strand.
CTTCATGTCACCCAACCCGATCGGCCACATCGCCGGCATCTACTCGGCGCTGATCGCGCCGTTCCTTTGTGGGTACCGCAAGATGATCATCGTCGACGGCTTCGATCCCGGGTTTATGCTCGAGCTGATCGCCGAGCACGAGGTGACGCGCTCGGGCGGCGCGCCGATCTTCATGCAGGTGATGATCTCGGATCCGAAGTTCAACGAGCTGGACACATCCTCGCTGCACCTGTTCGGCGTCGGCGGCGCCAACGTCTCACCGGCGTTGATCGAGCAGGCCGATGCGGTGGGCTGGTGGTCGTTCCGGTCGTACGGCTGCACCGAGCATCCCTCGATCACGATGGGCACCCTCGACGATCCGCTGGCCAAGCGCGCGTACACCGACGGCCGTCCGATGCTCGACGTCGAGCTCCGTCTCGTGGACGACGACGGGAACGATGTCGGCCAGGGCGAACCGGGCGAGATCTGGAGCCGCGGCCCCGACCAGTTCCTCGGTTACATGGACCCGCGCATGGACGAAGAGGTCTTCACCGAGGACGGCTGGTTCCGGACCGGCGACATCGGGGTCATCGACGCCGACGGATACCTCACCATCACCGACCGCAAGAAGGACATCATCATCCGCGGCGGCGAGAACATCAGCGCGCGCGAGGTCGAAGAGCTGCTCGCACGGCATCCGAAGATCCGCGAAGCAGCGGTCACGCCGATCGCCGATGAGAGGTACGGCGAGAAGGTGTGCGCTTTCGTGATCCTCGCCGGCGATGAGTCGGTGACGCTCGATGAGGTGATCACTCATTTCCAGGACGAGGGCGTCGCGAAGCAGAAGACGCCCGAACGCCTCGAGATCGTCGCGGAGTTCCCCCGCACGCTGCAGGGCAAAGTGCAGAAGTACGTGCTGCGTCGCACCGTAGGGGCGTAAGCATCGAGGCCGCGCGTGCGCGCGGCCTCGATCGGGTCGTCTGGCAGACTACGCGGGCGGGTTGGGCACGCAGTCGGCGCCCTCGTCCGGCCCCGGGTTCGCCCAGCTCTGCCGGTAGCCGTCGCCGCGCACCGTCCCGGTCTCACCCTCGTCGCGGCTGCAGTACAGGCCGCTCTTGTTACCGCTCTTGCCACTGGCCTGGGCCGTGATCCATCCGGCCGGGAACGGCTGATCGGGATCGCTGTCCAGGATCACGCGACCGCCTTGCTCGCTTTGCGAGAGCTGCACGATCAGGCGGCCATGCTGGTTGCCCACGCCTTCGTCGCTACACGCCTCGACCTGCGCACCGTCGCTGGTCTGGTTCACGTGCAGATTCACACCCGCCGGTTCGACCGGCAGCTTGCCGTTCTCGCCGCAGTGGATCTGATGGTCGTCGGAGTCCTTGCAGGATCCGGCCGCGGTGTGCTGATGGCCGGTCACATCGCATCCGCCGTCGGCGAGAGAGACGCCGCCTGCGATCGTCATGACCGCCAGGGCTCCTATCGCCAGGAGCAGCTTGCCTCGCATCAGTCGTCCTCCTGTGCTCGGGGGTTCGCATCAGGAGTTCTACGGCCATGGGTCGACCTCCTTCCCGAGAAGTGTCGAGCGTCCCCAGCCGGTCGGTCCACACACTTGGGATGAAAGCGGGGATGCGGCAGCGTCGGGCAGCATCAGGCAGCGTCTAGGTCCTGAACCAACCCTGGGGATCCATCAAGCGCAGGGTCCGAAGCTCTTCTCGGGTTGGTGGGGCGACCCGCTCGACCGTCCGGGCCACCCGCAGGTCCCAGCCGCAGCGCGCGCGGCATTCGCGCACCGAAGACTCGGCGTCGTCGCCGTAGACGCCGGTGAGGATCAGCTCATCATCCTCGCGCCGGTACACGCCCAGCGTCGAGACCAGCATTTGCACCCGCTCGCCCGGCCCAGTGACGTACGGGACCTGCTCGCAGAATCGGTCGCGCTCTTGGGAGACGACGATCACGCTCTCGGACGCGCAGGTGATCACGTCGTTCGCGCCACCGGAGCCCATCAGGAGCTGCTCGCCCGGGATCAGCGTCGAGTTGATGTTGCCGCGTCTGTCGACCTGCGCCGCACCGAGCGCGCCGATCGAGCGCGCGCGACCACCGCCGATCAGCACCCCCACGGTCTGCTCGATGTCGGCGAGCATGGTGCAGGTTGGGAAGTTGCGCTGGTTGAACAGGATCGGCTCGCCGGGGCGCGGCCAGTACCCGACCAGGCCCATCTCGGCGACCAGGTCGATGATGGCGCCGCGGTCGGCGAGGTCGTACGCGGCCAGCCACGCGGCCAGGTTCGCCATCCCCGCGCCCGCGAGCATGGTCGTGTACCCGTTGGCTTCGATGCGTTCGGCGAGCGCGCGAGCGCCCGCGACGATCGCGGTCTCGAGCGCGTTCGGCGTTTCATCCAGATCCAGATCGACGGTCGCTGCGTCGAGCTGCTCGCGCCATCCGTCGGGATCCGAGCGGCGCCGCAGTGACGCGATCCGGTCCGGACCGAGCTTGGCGAGGTAGGCATCGTGCGTGTCGGGCTCGAGCAGCCATTCAGCGATCCACGCGTCCATGGCGCCCGGATCGCGCGAGACATCACGAAGGTCGACCCAGAACTCCCAGTCCTCGCCATACGCGGTCGCCCCCGCGATGCCCGCCGGCTGCAGGCCGCCTGGATGCGCGCCGTAGGGCACCTCGACCACGGCGAGCACCGCGCTGCTCGGCAACCGGGTCATGTGCGCATTCGCGCGGATCACGTCGGGCTCGACGATCCGATCCACCGTCACGATGCAGCCGCGTCGGGCGGCCAACGCCCCCCAGACGTTCTCCATCAACGGTGGTGCGAACAGCACGTTTCCCTCGGCGTCGGCCGCGGGAGCGTGCAAGATGCTCACGTCGGGCAGCAGCGCCGGGATCAGCACCGTCCCGTCGTCGAGGACGCGCACGTCGTTCTCCTCCGCCATGCTTGACCCCGCGAGCGAGCGCGTCGTCGTCCACGCCACGCCGCGCGCGGCGGCCTGAAGGCGCTGCGCGTAGGTCAGGATCGACCAATGCTCGAACGCGATACCGGCATCCCATGCGCGCTGGTAAACGCGGTTCGGCCCAGGACTCCAGTACGAGTTGCCCGACCACGACGTGACGATCTTGCGCGCCAGCCCGGCGTGCACGAGCGGGGCCAGTGGTGTGGTCATCTGCACCGCGAGCAGCGTGAACCCCGGATCCGCGCCGTGATGCTGACGGAGAAGCTCCCAGAACCCCGCGCTGCCGCGTGCGTGCGTCAGCCCAAGATGAACCGCGTCACCGGCCCGCACGTGCGACGCGACGGCGTCCCGGAGCGACGCCACCTTCGGCGCGCGCGGCCCCCGGACCCGGAAGCGTCGCTCGATCCACTCACGGTCATCCCCCATGCGTCCGGCAGCGTAGCGCCGGACGCGAAGGGGATGTCCGATCTAGTACTCGTAGTAGTCCCAGCACCCGTACACGAAGCCCGGACGGGTGACCGGCACGACGAGACCGAGACCGGTTCCCCCGACGAGGGCGTATGTGCGCGCGGCCGCATAGTTGTTGCGGTACGTCCGCTCGTAGTCGTAGCTACAGATCTGCGCGTGGATGATCGCGTCCCCGATCGCTCCGGCGGCGTTCCACTGGAACGTCTCGCTGACGGACTCACCAGGTCGGAGCCGACCCAGTTCGACCTCACCCAAGGAGTACAGCGCGCGGTCGGACCGCATCTCGACCCACACCGAGGCGTACCCACCGTCCGAGCGCTTGTTTCCCAGGTTCGAGAACTCGACCGCGATGTCCTGTTCCCAGCCCAGGCTGACCGGCAGATCGGTGCCGGCCGCGCTCAGGGGGACCATCTTCGCCTCCAGAGAAGTGATCGCCAGGTCCGGCATAGGCGCGATGGCGAGGATGGCATCGATCCCGCCGACGTTCTCTCCCAGCGTCACCGATACGACGTCGGCGGTCGCGTACGAGCGCTTGTCGTTGAACCATTCGGACTCGTATTCGCCGTCCCAGCAGTCGTAGAACTGGACCTTGTAGTCACCGGCCCGCAACCCGAAGACCGTGTAGTCGCCGTCCCAGCTCTCGCCCCACGCGACCCAGTTGCCGGTTCCGGCGTCGAACACGTCGACGCACGCTAAATCGATCGGCGTTCCGTCCTCTTCCGTGATCACCCCGCTGATCGTCGCACCCAGAACGAGTTGGGCGTCGATCCCCGCGGTGTCCACGCCCGCCAGGACCGGGACCAGGTCCGCGTCCTCCCACGAGGGCTGATCGTCGTACCACTCGTTCACCCACCTGCTGTCGTGCGACGAGATCGTGGGCGAGCTGAGAGATGCCTCGCGAGGACGGAAGATCGGCGAGGGCACCTCATACCCGCAGGAACCGAAATGGACCCGGTAGCTCCCCGAGGGCAAGCCGAGGATCGTGTAGGTCCCATCGCCATCAGAAAAGGTGGAGGCGTAATGCCAGGGTTCGTCATCTTGCTCAACCGCCACGCAGATCGAGATCGGCTCGCCGGTCGTCTCGTCGGTTACGGTCCCCGAGATGCTGCCACCGAGCGACAGCGTCGCGTCGATCCCTTCGATGTGGTCCTGGCTGCCGAGGAGGATGTGCTCCGCCTCCCAGGCATCCCGCACGTCGTCGTACCATTCGCCGATGTATCCGGTGTCGTTGCAGTCGCTGAACTCGATGATGAACTCGCCGGGGTAGAGCGGGAGCGTGTACGTGCCGTCGGCAGCGGTCTGACCTTCATCGGCGTAGTAGTAGTCGTCCCATTCCCAGTCCCACTCGTAGGCGATGACGCAGATCCCTTCGAGGGGCAGCGAGGCCTCGTCGGTGACCGTCCCCGAGATCGCGGCCTCGCCATGGTCTGCGGCGGCGCCCCCGACCGTCAGCACGCTGGACGCAACCACAGCCAGCGCCAGCACAACGCGGATCCTCCCCATCTCAGCCTCCCCCGGCCACGCCGGAAATGTCCCTTTCCCGGGATAGACGTTCGCCGGTGGCTTCGGGTTCCCTGTGTCCCGAAAGTGGAAGTCAGCGGGGGCGCGGGCCGCGCTTGTCGAGCAGCTTCGCGATCAGGTTCTTCTGGATCTCCACGGTGCCGGCGCCGATCGCCAGGCCCCGGACGTCTCGGAACATCCGCTCGACCGGGAACTCCCGCGAGTAGCCGTAGCCGCCGAGGACCTGGATCGCCTCGTTGGTGACCTCTTGGGCGATCACGTTGGCGAACCATTTGGCCTCCGCGGTCAGCAACGCGTCGGGGGGATGGCCATCGACCGCGGATCGAGCAGCGCGCCGCACCATGAGCCTGGCCGCGTCCACCTTGGTCGCCATCTCCGCGAGCTTGAACCCGATCGCCTGGATCTCGATCAGGCGCTGCTTGCCGACCATCCGCTCCTGCGCGTACCGCAAGGCCTCATCCAGCGCCCCCGCCGCGACTCCGGTGCACATGGCGGCGTTGCCGCAGCGCTCGTGGTTGAACTCGCCGATGATCTGCTTGAAGGTGCTCCCCGACGGATCGCCCGCGATCAGCACGTCATCCGGTGCGACGCCTACGTCGTCGAAGGCGACCTCGGCCTCGGCCATCCCGCGCAAGCCCATCTTGTCGTGGATCTTCGTCACCGAGACCCCGGGCGCGTCGCGCGCAACCATGACCGCGCCGATCGCGCGCTCCCCCGCCTCGGGGAACCTGCACACGACCATGTAGGCGCGCGCGTGGTGTCCGGCGGTCACGAAGTTCTTGTACGCATCAAGACGCCAGCCGTCGCCGTCGCGTTGCACGCGCGCGCGCATCTCCAACGCAGCGGAGCCCGCGTCGGGCTCGCTCATCCCGATCCCGATCAGCATCTCGCCGGAGGCGACCGCGGGAAGGTACCGCTGCTTCTGCTCCTCGGACCCGGCGGAGGCGATCCCGCGCGGCGGCCCGTTGAGGAACAGCTGCAACAGGATCGCGGTGCTCAGGCAGGCGCGCGCGATCTCCTCGAGCACGATGACGCCCTCGACGTCGGACAGCCCCAACCCGCCGTAGGCCTCCGGAACGGTCAGCCCGCACAGCCCCTGGTCGGCGAGGATCTTCCAGTTCTCCTCGGGGAACTCCTCGTTCTCGTCCCAGCGAGCTGCTCGCGGACGGAATTCCCGGTCGGCGAGCGTCTGCGCCTGTGCGCGCAGGTCCTCTTGCAGGGGGGTGAGCGTGTCGTCCATCGCGGCCAAGCATAATGCTGAGGGTGGTCGGCGCCGAGGAACGAGCGAGCACGCTGCTCGCGGCGTAACGGACGCTTTCGCCGATGCGCCTTCGACGGGTCTGAGCCCTCATTCCCTATGATGGGCACGATGGCCAAGAAACCGGCCGCCAAGACGCCCGACGCGAGCGCAGCCGAGCGCCACCTCGGCGAACAGGGCGAGCGCACGCGCGCGAAGCTGCTCGAGGCCGCACGCCAGGTATTCCGCGAGCGCGGCTACACCGGGACCCGCGTCGACGACATCACCCAGAAGGCTGGGACGAGCCACGGCGCGTTCTACCTGTACTTCTCCAACAAGCAGGACATCCTCGAGGCGCTCGCCGTCGAGACGGCAGAGCACATGTACGCGCTCGGCGATCAGCTCGAGGCGATCGAGCCGGGCGAGCAGGGGTTCGAGCAGCTGCGCGCCTGGGTCGAGCGATTCGTCGACCAGTACGAGCAGCACGCTCCCATCGTCAACGCGTGGATCGCCGCCGACACCGAAGAAGGCACGCGCTTCGATCAGCTGGGCCGCGAGGTGCTCGCGCAGTTCTCACGCCGCATCGCGGCGTCGATCGAGCGTGCGGTCGCAGAAGGCATGCGCCATCCGGTGCATCCCGGCACGGCGGCCGTCGCGCTGGTCGCGATGCTCGAGCGCGTCTGCTACTTCTGGCTCGTGCGCGGCGGCGGCTTCCAGCGCAAGGTCGTGGTCGATACGCTCACCGCGATCTGGTACGAGGCGATCTTCGGCCAGCGCGCGCGCGGCTAGCGGCCCTTGAAGTCGGGGGCGCGCTTCTCCATGAAGGCGCGCACCCCCTCCTTGAAGTCATCGGTCTGCGACACCAGCGCCTGCGCGCTCGCCTCGGCGTCGAAGAACTGCTTCAGGTCGGTCGTGTGCGCGCTGTTGAGAAGTTGTTTGGACATGCCGATCGCGCGCGTGGCGCCCGCGGCGAGCTGCTCGGCCCAGGCGCGCGCGGCTTCCGGAAGCTCATCATCGGGGACGACCTTGTTGATCAGCCCGATCGACAGCGCGTCCGGGGCGGACAGCGACTCGCCGAAGAAGACCAGTTCCTTCGCCTTGGCCATGCCGACCAGTCGCGGCAGCAGCCAGCCGCCGCCCGAGTCGAGCGCCAGGCCGCGCTTGACGAAGATCTCGATGAAGCGCGCCGATCCCGCGGCGATCACCAGATCGCACACCAGCGCGAGCTGCGCGCCACCGCCGGCGGCGACCCCGTTGACGGCGGCGATCACCGGCTTGTCCAGCTCCCAGATCGCGGTGATCACGCGCTGCACCCCGCGCTTCATCGCCTCGCGGACCGCGCGCATATCCGGGCTGCGCTGCTCGCCCGCGGCGGCGTCCTTGGTCGCTCCCGAGCGAGAGAGGTCGACGCCGGCGCAGAACGCATCCCCGGCGCCGGTGATCACCACGCAGCGGATCCCGTCGTCGATGCGCGCCTCGTCCAACGCCGCGAGCAGCGCTTCGCGCAGGTCCGGCGAGATCGAGTTCTTCCGCTCCGGCCGGTTCAGCGTGAGCCGGCGCACGCCGTTCGCGTCTTCGATATCGAGCACGTCGCTCACTGGGGCCACGTCCCTCGCTCGCCGGCTTCCATCAGACGCCTGATCTCGGCGACCTCCTGACGCACCGACTTCTCGAACGTCTTGTGCCAAACGCGCTCGAGCAGCGCGCCGACCGGTCCGAACGCCATCCCGATCGTTTCGACGTGATGGATCCTGGTCCCCTCCTGCACCGGCTCGATCTCGAACCACGCGTGGAGCGATGAGAGCAACCCGTGCACCAGTTCGACGTCTATGCGGCTGAAGTCCTCGGCCCACACGTAACGCGTGACCACGGAGCCCTTGAGACCGAAGAACTTCCCTCGCTCCAAGCCGATCATGCCGTCCTCGGTGTCGGCGATCTTGTCCACCCAGATGATCTTCGTATCGGCCTTGGTGTACTGGGCCGGATCGAGCACGAACCCCCAGACTTCCTTCGGCGTGACGCCGCGGATGACTTCGGTTCCTTCGCCCCTAATCATCGGCTCCCCTTTGTCTGACGATCGACACTCGCGTTTATACTCGGGCGCCCGACGGGGCCTCAAACGCATGGACTTCGATCTCGACGACCAACAGCGCGAGCTGCGCGACACCGCCCGCCGCTTCCTGGAGCGTGAGGCGCCGGTTTCCTACGCGCGCGCGATGATGGACGACGAACGCGGCTACCGCGACGACATCTGGAAGCGCATGGCCGAGATGGGCTGGATGGCGCTGCCGTTCCCCGAGGAACACGATGGTTTGGGCATGGGATTCGTGCCGCTGGCGCTCCTGCTCGCCGAGATGGGCCGGGTGGTGCTTCCCGGGCCGTACTTCTCCAGCGTGGCACTCGGCGGCCTCGCGATCGCCGAGGCCGGCAGCGACGAGCAGCGCGCGCGCTTGCTCCCCCGGATCGCCGGCGGCGCCGCCATCACCACGGTCGGCATCGAAGGCCGGGTCGACGTGCGGAACGACCGCCTGTTCGGGGAGCTGCGGTTCGTCCCCGACGGACACGTCGCAGATGTTGTGATCGTGGTCGCGCGCACCGACGACGGCGAGGAGGGTCTCTTCCTCGCCGAACCGAGCGAGCGACGCACCGTCCTCACGATGGATCAGACGCGCAAGGTCGCCGACCTCGTCTTCGAGGCGTCGCCGGCCGAACGTCTGGGCGCGGCGACGCGCGAGGACGTGCAGCGTCTCTCGGATCGAGCAGCGGTCGCCCTCGCCGCCGAGATGCTCGGGCTGTGCGAGCGCGCCCTGGAGCTCAGCGTGGACTACGCCAAGGAACGCGTGCAGTTCGGCCGCCCGATCGGATCGTTCCAAGCGATCAAGCACCGGGCGGCCGACATGTTCGTCGACGTCGAGTCCCTGCGGAACGCGGTGTACTACGCGGCGTGGGCGCTCGAACGCGACCATCCGGATGCCTCCATGGTCGCGTCGATGGCCAAGGCGTACGCCGGCGATGCCGCGCGCCGCGTCACGTCCTCGGGGATCCAGATCCACGGCGGGATCGGGTTCACCTGGGAGCACGACATGCACCTGTACTTCAAGCGGGCCAAGGCCGACGAGGTCGCCTTCGGCGACGCCACGTTCCACCGCGAGCGCATCGCGAGGTTGCTCCGCAACCGGCTTCGGACCTGACCGGCACCAATCATTCCGACCCGTCGGAAGGAAGCCGATCGTCCCCGTCGAACCCCTCCGGCGGGAGGGAGACCATGACCAGACGCACACCGGCCGTGCTGGCCGCCACCTTGCTGATAACCGCGCTCGCCTGGACGGCGCCGGCCCGCGCCGAAGCGGGCACTCTGACGCCCGGGCAGCAGACCCTGACCTGGACGGGCGCGTTCAACGGTGAACACTTGCTCACGCCGTTGCCCGAGGCGCGGTGCCTCGAAGACGCGTGCGACACGTACGCGCTGACGGTCGCGCTCGGCGAAGGGTTCTGGGCGGCTCCCGGTGGTGCGGTCGAGGTCGCGATCCGATGGGGATACGACGGAGTCGTGGATCTGGACCTGATCGTCTCCGACGCGAGCGGGGACGAGGTCGGCCGGTCGGTCGCCGTGGACTCCAACGCCGAGAGCGTGTTCCTCGACGCGCTCCCGGATGGCGAGTACACGGTGAGCGTGGTCCCGTCCAACACGGTCAACCCAGATCGAGAGATCGAGAGCGTCCCCTACGAGGGCCTCGTCCAGGTCGAGCCGTACGCTGCCGCCGGCAACGGCGCAGACCTGCTGCCGAACCTGATCGCGCTGCCGCCGGTGAACTTCCACATCGCCAGTGCCGCGAACCTGCTGCCCTTCCCAGAGAACCCGGTGCTGTCGTGCTACCCCGAAGAGACGGTCGAGTCGGACGCGCACCCGACACGCTGCCTTCGGTTCGATCAGGTGATCGCGAACGCCGGCGACGGCCCGCTCGAGCTGCGCTTCGCGATGGACGGCGCGCTCAGCCCCAACGCCGAGGATCAGCGCATGATCCAGCGCATCTACACAGACGACGGCGGCTTCCACGACCGATTCGCGGACAGCTACGAGCTGCACGCGGTGCACGGTCACGTGCACTACCGGGGCTTCGGACAGTCGTTCCTGTATCCCTACGATTGGGCGACGCGCTCGCGGGTGCTCGACGGCGACGGCCGCCCGATCACCTCGAGCGTGGGCAACAAGGTGGGCTTCTGCGTGATCGACGTAGCGCTGCTCGACGAGTACTGGGGCGTGACCGGCAACGGGCCACGCTCGTGGACCTTCCCCACATGCAATATGCCCCAAGACACCGAAGGCGGCGTGTGGATGGTCCAGGGGATCGACGTGGGATGGGCGGACGTCTACGGATGGAACCTGGCCGACCAGTACATCGACATCAGCAACGTCGCCGACGGGATCTACGAGATCGAGCAGCTCGCCAACCCCAACGGCTCGGTCATCGAGCAGACCGCCGACGATAATCGCGCGTCGACCATCATCTGTTTGGCCGGCGACACCGCCGTGCCGGTGGCCACCGACGACGAGGCCGCCGCCTGCGGAGCTTGACGCAGCGCTCAGATCCAAGCCGAAAAGGGACAGAAGGGACGGCCCAGCCCCGCAGGAGCACCGCGACGGGCAGGAATGCCCGCGCGGGCGAAGAAACCGGTAGCCGAGCAGACCCATGATCCCCAGACGACTGATCCCCCTGCGCGCGCTGCTGCTGGTCGGCGCGCTGCTCGCCGTGTCGCTCGGGCCGGCGCGCGAGGCGCTGACGCGGCTCGACGCACCGAGTTCGTGCATCGAGCCGAACCGCCGCGTCACCATGTACGCCGGCGAGCTGCCGCGCACCCCCGAGGGCGACATCCGCCTCGGCTACGGCACCACCCCGGACAACATCTCCATCCCGGGCCCGACGATCGAGATGCTCGAGGGAGAGTGCCTGGCGATCACGCTCGTCAACGACGTGTCCGCCGGAACGCTTGCGGAGCTGCGAGACGACCCAATCCTCGGCGGGATCGATCCGGATCTGCCGCTCGGGGTCTCACTGCACGTCCACGGCGTGAAGTACACGCCGGCCTCGGACGGGACGATCCACACCGGGTCGTGGGTCGCCCCCGGCGAGGCGCGCACATACATCTGGTACGCGGCGCCGCGCTTGTCGAGCGGCGCGCGCGTGACCAGCCAAGGCACCGCGGGGACCTGGTGGTACCACGACCATGCGGTCGGGACCGCGCACGGCACCGGCGGCGCCGCCTCAGGGCTGTACGGCGCAATGATCGTGCGCCGTCCCGGCGACGTTATCCCCGACCGCACCTACGTGGTCGGCATGGGGCCGGACGCCACGCTGAACCTGCGGCACCATCCGGACTGCCCTTCGGCTCCGCGCCTGGAGGACGCGTCGAACTCCTGCTACGTCGCGACCCAAGGCGAGCTGGTCGAGTTCGCGGTGATCGGCTTCGGCAGCGACTTCCACAGCTTCCATCTCCACGGGCACAACTGGGCCGACAACAGGACCGGGATGCTGCTGGGGCCGGCCGACGAGACCCGCCTGATCGACAACCGCACCATCGGGCCGGCGGACACGTTCGGGTTCATGGTCCGCGCCGGCGAAGGGGTCGGGCCCGGTCATTGGATGCTGCATTGTCACGTCCAAGCTCACTCAGATCGCGGCATGACCACGTTCCTGCACGTGCTCGCGCCGAACGGTCTGCCTCTGCCGCCGATGCCGATCGGCGGCCCGGGCGCGCACATCCACGGGTGATGCGCCGCATCGCGCTGCTCGCGATCGCGATGACGATCACGGCGCCGGGTGCGCGCGCGCATCTCGGGTCGCACGAGATCGCGGTTCGTGACGGCTACTACGATCCCCAGGAGATGCGCATCGACGCCGGTGAGACGGTCACCTGGAACGCGCTCGCGCAGGGCCACACGATCACCGCCGACGACGGACGCTTCGACTTCCCCGGTGACCGCCTCACCCGGCAAGGCGATCAGCACCAGTGGACGTTCCCGACCGATGAGACGTTTTTCTTCCATTGCAAGGTGCACGGAACGATGTTCGGCATCGTGGTCGTCGGGGCCGGCTCCCCGCCGAAGCAACCGACGGATGACCCTCCTGAGATCCGAAGCGTCCCGGACCAGTACCCGACCATCGCGGCGGCGGTCGACGGCGCGAGCTCCGGGACGATCGTCGAGCTCGCGCCGCGCTCGTACGCCGAGTACGTGCGCATCGACGTCCCCGGATTGGTCTTGCGCGGGATGGGAGCATCCCCATCCGACACCATGATCGAAGGCGGCTCGGTTCGGGGCGTCGGCCTGACCGTCGAGGCGCCGGGAGTCCTGATCGAGCGGCTCACGGTCCGCCGCACCACCTTCGCGGGCATCTTCGTCAACGGCGCCGAGCGCGTCACGGTGTCCGACGTCGTGCTGGAATCCAACGATCAGTATGGGATTCGCATGGTCGGCGTGCGCGGGGGCGTCATCCGGCGCGTCCACGCAACCCGATCCGCGCGCGCCGGCGTGAGCATCGCGTCCTGCCTCGTCTGCGACGTGGTGGTCGAGGATGCGCTGCTCGAGCTGAACATGGCCGGCGTGGCGATCACCGATGCGAGCAACGTCGTGGTCCGTCGTTCCCTCATCCGCCGGAACGGGACCGGGATCGCGATCAGATCCTTGATCACCGGAGATCAAGCGCCGCAGCGGGGCGCACACATCCACGGGAACACGATCGAGGACAACACATATTTCCCGGTCACGCCGCCCGCGTTGTCGGCGGAGCTCGAGGTCACGACGGGGACGGGGATCTGGCTGTCCGGCGCCCAGCACGTGCTGATCGCGTCCAACGCGGTGCACGGCCACCTCTACGACATCGCGGTGGCTGATCTCACTGTGCTGCCGTCGCTCGCGGTCCGTGTCGTGGCCAACGAGGTCGGCGACGGAACGGCGGCAGACCTCGCGTGGGACGGGATCGGCGCCGCGGTCTGCTTCAGCGACAACGCGCGCGCCGATGGGACGCCGGCGACCTCAGAGCCCCCCGCGCTTCAGATCACCGCAGGGTGCGGACCGCTGCCCGCGGCCGGGATCCCCTACCCGATCATCGCCGCTCGCATGCTCGCGTTCAGCCGCTGACCGGCCGTCACAGCTCGCCTTTGAACTCCCTGAGCGTGCCCCGGCGGTACGCGCCGGGCATGAGGACGCGGATCATCCAGGCGACGCGCAGCCACCGGGGGATGAACTGCTCGGCCTTGCCTTGCGCGACCGCGCGCATGACCAGCTCCGCGACCGACTCGGCGGCGACTGGCTTTGGTCGCGGCCGCGTGTAGGGCGCCCCGCGCGCGTCGAAGAAGTCCGTGCGCACCGGACCCGGATCCACCAACGACACGCCGATCCCCTTGCCGTGCAGCTCAAACCCGAGCGCCTCGCTGAGCCCCACCACCGCGAACTTCGAGGCCGAGTAGCCGGCCTCCAGCGGCGCCCCCACGCGGCCGGCGATCGAGGCCAGGTTCACGATGTGCCCGCGGCCGCGCGCGAGCATGCCCGGCAGCACGGCCTTGGTCGCATAGACCGTGCCCAGGTAGTTGACGCGCATCATCCGCTCGAGCAACTCAAGGTCGGCCTCATCGAACCGCCCGTACGCCCCGATGCCGGCGTTGTTCACAAGCACATCGACCGAGCCCAGTTCCCGCTCGATGGCGTCGATCGCATCGGTGATCTGCGCGCGGTCGGCGACGTCGGCGACGACGCAGGTCCCGCTGCCTCCACACGTATCGAGGACGGCGGACAGTTCCCCTTCCGAACGCGCGATCAGGCCGAGTCGCGCGCCGCGGCCGGC
>DASWIP010000107.1:0-18672 GCA_036397635.1 Actinomycetota bacterium
CCTTCCGCATCGAAGATGCCGGCAAGGAATCCCTTCACCCACGACTCGCTCGGGCAGGAGACCGGCGTGATGAGGCTGCGGATGGCCTCGACATGCGCCTTCGCGGACGTCCGGATCGCTCGCATCTCCCGCCGCGCACCATCGGCGCTGCTGAACAGGAATTCGCTCGTCGGAAGGCCGAACTCCATCAGGTACTCGCGGGTGCGCGCGAGCGGCTCGAGGTCGGTCAGTGCGAGGCGGAAACGATGGACGTCACCGTGTCTTCGCCCAGCTCGGGCGTAATGGTAGGTGCCCAGGTGCCCATCTCCGCGGATCATCCCAGAGAGGTAACCCTGCCGGTAGTCGTCATCGATCTTCGGAGGATCGACGAAACCCCCCGTCCCCATGAGCTGGTTGTTGAGCGTCAGGTGAGGGCGCCGATGCCGTCCGTGCTCGGCGCCGGTAACGTGTTTCCACCCGCGTTCGGTCAGGAACCGGTGATCCCCACTTGCGATCAGGGTCGTCCCGTCCTCGAGCCTGATCCGATAGGCAGGTTTCATCGTCTGCCAATGGTCGAGCACCGTCGTGGACACGTACCGCCGATAGCTCCCGACGCGCGATGTCCCTACGACCTGATCGCCAACGCGCAGGTCGGCGAGCGACCTCGTCCTGCCGTCTGCCAGCAGGATCGGCGTGTCGCCTATTAGGCAATAGGTGCACGCATGACTGCATCCTCGGTACGGGTTCAGCGTCCACTCGAAGGGCATGCCGCGTGGCACGCGGTTGATCACGGTCTTCGCCTCGACCTCGATGAAGGTCATCCCCCGGAACCCGGGCGCGTCGAAGGTCCGGCGGCGGAGCTCGAAGAGCTGCTCGGCAGGCATCGGACCCTCGATGATAGAACATATGTTCGAGTACCGCCAGGGCCAAGAACCGATAGCCTCCGGCAACCTGGATAGGAGGCCGGCATGCCGTTGTTCGAGTTCGAGGGGAAGCGTCCGCAGGTCCATCCCAGCGCGTTCATCGCCGATACCGCCACACTCGTGGGCGAGGTGATCGTCGAGCAGGACGCCTCGGTCTGGTTCGGCGCAGTGCTGCGCGCGGACTACGCGCCGGTGATCGTCCGCGCCGGCGCCAACGTCCAGGACGGCTCGATCATCCACGGTCCGCCCGGCCACTCGACCGAGATCGGCCCGGGCGCGACGGTCGCGCACCTGTGCGTCGTGCACGGTGCGACCATCGGCGAGGAAGCCTTGATCGCGAACGGCGCGACCGTGCTGGATGGTGCTCGGATCGGCGCGCGCGCGATGGTCGCCGCGGGCGCGGTGGTTACGGGCGGGATGCAGATCCCCGACGAGACGCTCGCGATCGGGATCCCGGCGAAGGTGAAGGGACCGCTGGCAGGGACGCCGGCGGAGTTCTGGGTGAAGATGAACCCGGAGGCCTACCGCGACCTCGCGCGCCGGTACCGCGAGAGCCTCAAGCCGATCACCTGACCCCGACGAGTTGGTCCGGCCCGGCTGCGGCTACTTCGGCGGCATCCGGATCCCGCCGTCGAGGCGGATCACCTCGCCGTTGAGGAACGCGTTCTCCGCGATGTGGCGGACCAGCGCGCCGAACTCGCTTGGCTCACCAAGGCGACGCGGATGGGGGATCTGGGAGACGAGCCCCTGTTTCACATCGTCGGGGAGCAGGGCCAGCATCGGCGTGTTCATCTGCCCGGGCGCGATGGTGACGCACCGCACCTGCATGCTTGCAAGGTCGCGCGCGATCGGCAGGGTCATGCCGACCACGCCGCCTTTGGATGCCGAGTACGCGACCTGGCCGATCTGACCCTCGAACGCCGCGATCGAGGCGGTGTTGATGATCACCCCGCGTTCGCCGTCCTCCGGTTCGTTGCCCACCAAACGCAAGGCCGCCAATCGCGCCACGTTGAACGTGCCGATCAGGTTCACCGTGACGACCTTGGTGAAGATATCGAGGCCGTGTGGGCCGGAGCGGTTCAGGATGCGCTGCGCCCAGCCGATCCCAGCGCAGCTGACCGCGATGTGGAGCCCGCCGAACGCACCGACGGCGCTGTCGATCGCGGCCTGCACCTGCGCCTCGTCGGTCACGTCGGCCACCACGAACCGCGCGGCGTCGCCGATCTCCTTCGCGGCGGCCTCGCCGACCTCGGCGTTCAGATCCACCAGGACCGCGCGCGCGCCGCCGGCGATCAGAGCCTCGGCCGCCGCGCGCCCCAGCCCCGACGCACCCCCGGTCACCAGCGCAACCTTGTTTTCGAGCTTCATATCGAACGACTCCTTCTGATTGGAAAGGGCGAGTCTAGCGCCTCGGAAAGCGACGCTTCAGGTCGCTAGACTGACTGTGATGAGGACCGACGCCGTGATCGAGGTCTCCGAGCAGACCTTCCAAGCAGACGTGCTGGAACGCTCGTTCCAGACGCCGGTCGTGGTCGACTTCTGGGCCGCGTGGTGCGGACCGTGCCGCGTGCTCGGACCGGTCCTCGAGCGCCTCGCCGGCGAGGCGAACGGCGAGTGGATCCTGGCGAAGGTGGACGTGGATGCCAACCAGCAGCTCGCCGCCGCGTTCGGCATCCAGGGGATCCCAGCCGTGCGCGCGTTCCGCGGCGGCCGCCAGGTCGCCGAGTTCGTCGGCGCGCTCCCCGAGCCGCAGGTGCGGGAATGGCTGAAGCAGTTGGGCCCCTCCAAGGGTGAGCTGCTCGTCGAAGAAGCGACCGCGGCCGAGCAGCGCGGCGACCACGCGGCGGCGGCCGGGGCGTACAGAGCCGCCCTGAACGAGGAGCCGGCCAACATGGAAGCCAAAGCCGGCCTCGCGCGCTCAGAGCTTGCCCTGCGCACGAGCAGCGACGGGGACGAGCCCGCGTGGCGCGCGCGCGCCGAAGCAGATCCAACCGATGTGGATGCCGCGCGCGCGCTCGCCGACCTGCTGCTCGCGCGAGGCGACGCCCCGGGAGCGTTCGACGTGCTGCTCGCAAGCATCCGAGCAGCGTCCGACGACGCACGCGAACAGGCCAGGCTGCATCTTCTCAGCCTGCTCGACACGCTGGCTCCGGATCACCCCGCGGCGCTGCAGGCCCGCCGCGATCTGGCGAACGCGCTGTTCTGACCAGCGGAAGATCGAGAAAAGCGCCTCGAACGTCGCGAGCCAGTCGCAGGCATGAAACGCCGGCCGTTATGCTCCCGGCCATGCGAACGATCGATCACCTCATCGACGAGTTCCTCCGCGAGCTGTGGGAGGACGAGCCCGTCCTGGCCGGCTCGCTCGGGGTCGACGGCTACGACGACCGGCTCGGCGAGCACTCCGCCGCGGCCTACGACCGTCGCGACGCCCGCGAGGACCGCTGGCTCGCCCGCTTCTCCGATGCCGCCGACGACGGCCTCGCCCTCGACGAGCGCATCGACCGCGACCTGATCCTGTCCGAGCTGCGGGGCTCGATCGTGATGCGCGAGTGGGCGGCGTGGCGACGCAACCCGGCGGTGTATCTCAACCCAGGTCTCTCAGGTGTCTTCGGCCTGTTCCTCCACCGGCTGCGCCCCCAGGACGAGCTGGCCCATTCGGCGGCGGCGCGCCTCAAGCAGATCCCCGCGGTGCTCGAGGACGGACGGCGCAACCTGGATCCCGGACTGACCCCGGCGCTGTTCGTCGAGCGCGCGCTCGCGCAGTGCCGCGCCGCGGTGACCTACTGCCGGGACCTGGTGCCGGGCGAAGTGACCGATCCGGCATCGCGCGCGCTGCTCGCCGAAACCGGCGGGGCCGCCGCCGAAGCCTACGAGGCCTTCGGCGCCCATCTGCAAGAGCTGCTCGAGCGCGCGCGCGGCGACTACGCGATCGGCGAGGAGCGCTACAGCGGCATCCTCGAGCAGCAAGAGATGCTCGGCTACGGCGCGCGGGAGATGCACGAGCGCGGTCGCGAGGCCTTCGAGCAGATCGAGGCCGACATGATCCGGCGCGCGCGCGACCTTCGCGGCACCGACGACTGGCGCGCCGTGGTCGAGGAGCTGAACGACGACCGGCCGCGCACACCCGAAGAGATGCTCGAGGCGTACACGACCTGGACCGAGCGCGCGCGCGCGTTCTGTCGCGATCGAGGCTTGGTGACGTTGCCCAAGGGTGAGCAGTGCGTGGTCGAGCCGTCACCGACGTTCCAGCGCGCGGCCCTCGCGGTCGCGTCCTACCAACAGCCGCCGGCGTTCAAGCCCTCGCTGACGGGTCACTTCTTCGTGCCGTATCCGCCGGAGGGCGCATCCGAGGACGAGGTGGCGCAGCGGCTCGCGAGCAACTCGTTCAACTCCATCCCAACCGTTTCGGTGCACGAGGCCTATCCGGGACACCACTGGCATCTGGTTGCGGCCCAGGCGAACCCGCGGATCATCCGGCAGGTGCTCGGATCGTCCTACTTCACTGAGGGTTGGGCGCTGTACGTCGAGGCGATGATGCGCGAGGAGGGCCTGTACGACGACCCGCGCCACGAGCTGTGCGTGTCGGAGGCGCGGCTGTTCCGCGCTGCTCGCATCATCGTGGACACCGCGTTGCACTTGGGGATCATGACCGTCGAGGACGCGGTCGTGTTCATCCGCGACGGCATGCGTATGCCTGAGGCGCCTGCGCGCGCCGAGGTCGGCCGGTATTGCACCTGGCCCACGCAGGCTTCGTCGTACCTGACCGGCGCGCTCGAGATCGAGCGTATGCGTGATCGCTGGTTCGCCGAGCAGCGCGGCGATCTGCGCACGTTCCACGACAGGCTCGCCGGCTCGGGGATGCTTCCGATCGGGCTGGCCGAGCGCGCGCTGTTCGCCGACTGATCGAACCGAACGACACGCGCAGGCTCTACTTCCATCGGTTGTCGGCCTTCTCAAGCTACCTCTTGACAAGTACCATTAACCGTACCTTATGATAGGACCGCTTGATCGGACCGCTTGATCGGACCGCTCGATATCATCGCTACGGCCGAAGGAGGGACATGGACTGGGAGATGGTTTCCGTTTCGGATGCCAAGATCCGGTTCCATGAGCTGGTGGCCTCTGCGGCAACGCACCCCATCCTGCTGCTACGCCGGAGCCGTCCAGAAGCGGTGCTTGTCTCTTACGCCGGGTGGATGGAGCTGCAGCACGAGCTTGAGGACGCCAGGGACCGCCTCGCGCTGTATCGCGCCCAAGCTGCCCCGCAAGACCTTCGCATCTCGCACGAGAAGTTGAAGGCCGATCTCGGTCTCGCAACCGAGGACGAGTAGGGAACCAAACGTGCAAGAGTATCCATTCGCGCTCGAATACGAGCCCGAGATCGTGCAACAGATCATTCAGCTTCCAAGAGAGGTCCAGCGCAGCTTGGTCGAGCGCCTTGGCGAACTCGCCGGCGATCCCCGGCCCGCTGGCTATGAGAAGCTCGAAGATGCGGGCTTTCGTGTCGTGTGGCGTTCGATCCGGATCGTCTATCGCGTCGATGACGCGAACGGCATCGTTCACGTCGTGCGTGTTTCATCCGAGCCGCTCACCGGCTGACGAGACGCTGCACGCGCGGGGTTACTCAAGGGCAAGCAGGATCAGCAGCAGACTGCGTCACCACAGGCGCACGCCTGCCCCGAGCTGCTCGCAGACATGACGTCGGCATCGCCGAGCACGGCGTAATACTCCCAGCGTTCCTGATCGGGCCCGGTGACCCAAACCTTGTCCTGCTCCGCGTAGCAGCACGCGCCCTGTTCGGCGAGCGTCCCGAAACCCTCGGCGGCCAGGCGCTCGGTCGCCTGCCGAACCTCCTCGACCGTCTCGACCTCCACGCCGAGGTGGTTCAGTCCCGGCGTCTCGCCTTCGAGCAGCACCAGCTTCAGCGGCGGCTCGGCGATCGCGAAGTTGGCGTAGCCCGGCCTCTTCTTGGCCGCGGGCACGCCGAAGAGCTTCTCGTAGAAAACAACGGCTGCGTCGACGTCGCTGACGGTGAGGGCGAGCTGCACTCGGGACATCATGACCTCCTGGTATCGATGGGCGTCGATATGTTGCCAGCTTCATCGAAGTCTGTCAATATAGATGGGGATGGATCTTATCCAGACGATCGAGCAGTGTTGCCCCATGGGGGTCTGCGCGGCGCCGCTGCCTGCCGTGGACGCCGAGACCCTGGCCAAGGGCTTCAAGGTGATCGCCGATCCGGCGCGGCTGCGCCTGTTGAGCCTGATCGCCGCACAACCCGAGGCCGAGTGCTGCGTCTGCGACCTGACCGAACCGCTCGGGCTCAGCCAGCCCACCGTCAGCCATCATCTGAAGGTGCTACACGAGGCGGGCTTCCTCACGCGCGAGAAGCGCGGCACCTGGGTCTACTACCGGGTCGTCCCGCGCGCCCTCGAGACCCTGCGCGGCGCGCTCACCGCCTGAGATCCGAACGACGCTCCGGCTCCCCGCGAGACGGTACGAAAGATACGCGCGGCGGGGGAGGGTCGGCACTCCAGGGCGCTCCTAGCCTTCTACGACGTCCCGACGCGGGTCCCTGACCGCGTCCAGAGGAAAGGAGTCAGCGTGGGCGATGAGATGAGGCCGGTGCTGTTCAGCATCGTCATCCCGACCTACGGACGACCCCAGTACCTGGCCGAAGCAGTGGCGTCGGTTGCAGCGCAGACCATCGATGATTTCGAATGCGTGATCGTGGACGACGCGAGCCCGGAGCCCGTCGGCGTCATCGCCGACAGAAGGTTCAGGGTCGTCAGGCGACCACGGAATGGAGGCGCCCCGGCTGCACGGAACACAGGGCTGGCGGCCGCTCGCGGCCAGTACGTGACCTTCCTCGACGACGACGACCGGTATGCGCCCGAGCGACTCGAGTTCGGGCTGCGCGGCGTTTCACAGGCTCCGATCGGGGTGTGCTGGTCAGATTCGCTCGACCGCGGCGGCCGGCCGAGTGGTCGAACGCTTCAGGGCGACGTCGGCGACACGATCCTCGACGGCCTCGTTCCGCACCTGGGGTGCACCACGGTTCGCCGAGACGTGGCCCTTCCGTTCGATGAGGGGCTGCGCGCGCAAGACGACGTCGAATGGTGGCTCAGGATGGCGCGTATCGCCCGGGTCGCGACGGTCCCGGAGGTCGGCTACCTCTTCAGGTATCACGAAGGAACCCGGCATGGAAGGCCATTCGCGGTGCGCCTAGGGTGCACGATCGAGATCCTCGAACGGCACGCGGACTACTTCGCCCGCCATCCGGCGGCAGCCGCGTTCCGATGGAAGACGGTCGGGCACCACTCGTCTCAACTGGGCGACCATCGACTGGCTCGTCGCGCGTTCGCGAGGTCGCTCCGGTTTCAGCCATCCGCGCGAACCGCCTGGTCGATGGTCCGATCCCTTCGCCGTACCCGCGCCACGCTGGCCGGCGAGGGGCAGTTGCCGGCGTAACCGCCGCAGCAGGTTCGCGCCTTCATCTCACGTCGATGTCCGGTCGCTACGCAAGTGAGCTCGCCTCCGTTCAACCGGCCGGCCGTTCGGGCAACGGCACCGAGAGTTGATCGCCGGCCTGAACCAGCTCTCCACGCGCGCCCGGCACGACGATCACCGCGTACGCCGCGAACGCGATCGCCGGTAGCAACGCGAATCCTGTCGCGGCCGGGGCACCGACCACGGCAGCCAGCGCACCGCCTACCAGCGCCCCGAGCGCCTGCCCGCCGAGCAGCGTGCCCTGCAGCACCGAGAACGCGGTGCCTCTGATGTGCGCCGGCAGGCGCGGCCCCACGAACGAGTATGCGGGGATCACGACCGCGAACACCGCGCCCAACGACGCGTAGGACAGTGCGGACCCGACGATGCCGGGCTCGAGCAGGAACCCGATCGCCGCACCGGTCCCGCCCAGCACCACGACCACAGCCGAGGCGCGCAGCAGACGCGGGATCTCACCGTGCCGCGGCACGCTGGCCGAGGCGATGATGGTGCCGATCGGCACCATCGCGGCCAGCAATCCGACGCTGCCGGTGCCGGTGCGCAGGTGCTCGCGCACGTACACGGCGACGAGCGCCTCCCCGACGATCGCCGCACCCGAGGCGGTGGTCGTGAGGATCGCGGCGCGGCGCAGGAACGGGTCGCCGGTCAGCATGCGGACCGCTTCGCGCAGGCTCGCGCCCATGCGGCTGTCAGGACGCGACGCTCGCCCTTCCCGCAGCGCGAGCAGCAGCAGGCCCGAGAGCAGGAACGTGGCCGCGTTGATCATCAGCGCCGCACGCGCGCCGACGAGCGCGACCAATCCGCCGCCGGCCATGTAGCCGAGCACCAGCACCGCTTGGTAAGTGATGTTGCTGAGCGTCAGCGCATCCGCGTACCGGTCCTCGCTGACGACCTCGGGGATCATCGCCGCGCGCGCGGCCTCGAACGGAGGCGTCGCGATCGCCGCCAGGAACGCCAGGGTCAGGATCAGCCACACGGGCCCGGCGAACGCGATGCCGAAGAACGTCGTTGCTCGCACGACGTCGGCGAGCACCATGACGGTCCGCCTCGGGTATCGGTCGGCCAGCGTCGCCAGCGCCTGACCGAGCCCCAGCCAAGGCAACATGCTCATCGCGACGGTCGCGGCGGTCAGCGTGCTCGAGCCGGTCTTGTCGTAGACGAGCAGCGCGAGCGCGACGCGCGCCGCCCAGTCGCCGAGCTCGCTCAGGATCTGCGCCTCGTACAGGAACCGGAAATCGCGGAACCTCAGCGAGGTGAACAGCGATCCGACGCGCTTCTTCACGCGGCCCCCCGGACGGTCGTCGGGTAACGAGCGATCAGAACCACGTACTAGCCGAGGCCGCGCGCGTCCTGCTTCAGCGCGAGATCTACGCCGACGGCAGACGCCAGCGCCATCAGTCGCAGCGCGCCGGTGACGCCGGGCTCCAGCTCGAGCGCGTAGTTGTCCGCGGTGGTGAACATCTCCTTGGCCACCCCGCCCCACTTCTTGGTGATGCGACCGACCTCCCGGTCGGTGGGATCGATGATGGAGAAGTTCCACGCGCGCCAGTTCTGCGCGTTGATGCCGCCGAGCTGCTCGCCATTGGAGCCCTCGAACGTGAATCGGATCTTGCCGAACACGTTGCGCTGCACGATCGTTCCGACGGGAGCGCCTTCGCCATCGGCCACGCGCACCTTCGACTTCACGAACTTGGCCGGACGTGTCAGCTCGAGCACCTTGCGGCCGTCCGGCTCGTAGGCAGCGACCTTATGGGTCATGAATTGATCCAGCGAGGAGACCAACCGCGCGATCTTCTTGAGCTTGGTCTGGCCCTCCTGACGCATCGTGCCCACCTGCTGCCCTTGCTCGTCGCGGATCGCGTACTCGTTGGTCAGCTCGATCAACTTCGCCTTCTGGCTGAACACCAGCCGGTCGATCTCCAGCAGTCCCATCGCGTCGCCTCCTTCCCGGCGGCCGAGCCTACCCGGCGTGGTACCCTCCCGCCCATGTCCGAGATGGAAGACGCCGTCGCGGAACTGCGCGCCGAGCAAACCGAGCTTGATGCGCTGCTCGACGGACTGTCAGACGAGGAGTGGTCGCTGCCGACCCCGGCCGCCGGCTGGGATGTGCGCGATCAGGTAGCGCACCTGGCCGACACCAACGAGCTCGCCTACGACACCGCGACCGGCGGCCCGCGGCAGCTCAACGAGGAGGGGCTGACCTACACCTCACCGGAAGCGTTCACCGAGTCCGGGTGCGAGAAGGGGCGCGCGATGGCCCCCGCCGAGGTGCTCACCTGGTGGCGCACCACAGCCGAGCGCGTCAACGAGATGTTCCTCGGCAAGGACCCGAAAGAGCGCCTGCCGTGGGGGCTGGGGATGAGCGCGCGCATGCTGGTCACCGCGCGGCTGATGGAACACTGGGCGCACAGCCTGGATATCCGAGCCGCGCTCGGCGTTGAGCCCAACGCGTCACCGAGACTGCGCAGCATCGCGTTCCTGATCGTCAAAGCGACGCCTTATGCGTTCGGCGTGGCCAAGATC
Organism: Actinomycetota bacterium; assembly: GCA_036397635.1. GTDB lineage: Bacteria > Actinomycetota > AC-67 > AC-67 > AC-67 > DASWIP01. The sequence continues at coordinate 9,936 of DASWIP010000107.1, forward strand.
GATCCGCCGCCGGGAACGCTACGGGTCGAGGTCGCATACGACGGCGAGACCTGGACATTCGGTCCCGACGACGCCGATTCCCGCATCACCGGGGACGCGCTCGAGTTCTGTCGCGTCGGCGTGCAGAGGCTTCCGTACCAGGACGCGATCACCCTGAAGGCCGAAGGCAAACTGGCCGAGGCCGTCCTGCGGCACGCGCGCGCATTCCTCTAGCGCTTCTCGAGGACGATGCACGAATCGACGACCTGGTGCGTCGCGTGTCGCTGATCCTCCGGGAGCGCGCGCAGCGCCGCGATCGCCGGCTCCACGACGCGCGCCCAGGTCTCGGCATCGATATCCCACAGCCCCGAGTAGCTTCGCTCCTCCAGACGGCGGGCTTCCTCGTCGGCGGACACGCCGACCTCGTAGGACTCGAGGTCGATCACGTCCACGACCTCCAAGCCCGCCGTCGGCGCGCTTTCGCGAAGCGCTTCCGGTTCGACGCGCGCGCGCCGCGCGCGGTCGGCCGCCAGCGCCTCGGCCATCATCGCCTTGACGCGGCCGATCGGATCGTCGGTGGGACGCATCCGGCCGGGGATCACCAGGTACCGCCCCCCCGGCGTCAGCACGCGCGCGACCTCGTTCAGGACGGCAGGCACATCGGCGACCAGATGCAGCACCCAGGTCGAGACCGTCTGGCGGAACGATCCGGACCGCACCGGCAGCATCGCGGCATCCCCGGCGACCACAGTCGGGCCGATGCGCGCGCGTGCGTGCCGCAGCATCGGCTCGGAGAGGTCGACCCCGATGACGCGGAACCCGAAAGCGGCGAACGCCTGCGCGACCGTGCCCGTCCCGACACCGACCTCAAGCAGGGGGGCATCCGGGTCGAGCAGCGGCATCATCGCCGTCGCGAAACGGATCCCCCGCTCCTCGCCACCTCGGGTGTCGTCGTAGGTGTCGGCGATCCGATCGAACCTGATCGAGGCGTCCACGATGGCCAAGCGTATCCCCTCGCTTCGATCCTCCGAGCGCGCGGTGCTCCCGAAGCCGTTGCGCCTCGCTTCGCGCGCGGCCCGGCGCTGCTGCTAGAACAGCGGTTCGATGGCCAAGAGCGCGGTCGTGAGCGGCGCCTCCTCGGGGATCGGGGCGGCGACCGTGCGCGCGCTGTGCGCGGACGGGTGGGAGGTACTCGCCGGCGCGCGTCGCACCGACCGTCTCGAGCAGCTCGCCGCCGAAACGGGCTGCTCCTGGAAGCGGCTGGACGTCACCGACCAGCCCAGCGTGGACACCTTCTGCGATGGCATCGCGACGCTCAACCTTCTGGTGAACAACGCCGGCGGCGCGAAGGGCTTCGGGCCGGTCGCCGAGGCGAACGACGAGCATTGGCGATGGATGTTCGAGGTCAACGTGCTCGGCGTCGAGCGCATGACCCGGGTGCTGCTGCCTGCGCTGCGCGCCTCGGGCGACGGGCATGTGATCACCATCGGTTCGATCGCCGGCCACGAAGCGTACGAGGGCGGCGCGGGCTACAACGCAGCCAAGTTCGGCGCGCGCGCGGTGATGGAGGCGCTTCGCCTCGAGCTGTTCGGCGAGCCTGTGCGGGTCACCGAGATCGCGCCCGGCCTGGTCTCGGGGGCGGAGTTCTCGCTGGTCCGGTTCGACGGTGACGAGCAGCGCGCCGCCAAGGTCTACGAAGGCACCACGCCGCTGCAGGTTGAAGACGTCGCGGCGTGCGTGGCCTTCGCAGCGAACCGCCCGAGCCACGTCAACATCGACCTGATGATCGTCAAGCCGCGCGAGCAGCCGCGCGCGACCAAGGTACTGCGTCGTGGGTGACCGCCGGTGAGCGATCGCGCGACCAAGGATCTGCTCTGCGAGCTGCTTCGCCTGTTCTACGACCGAGGATGGGTATCGGGCACCGGCGGCGGGATCTGCGGGCCCACCGATGATGGGACGATGTTCCTGGCTCCGACCGGCGTGCACAAGGAGCGCGTGACGCCCGAGGACTTCTTCGTGGTCGATCCGGCCGACTGCTCGGTGGTGGTCCCGGCGGCCGACGCGACGCTGCGACCCAGTGAGTGCAACGCGATCTTCAGCGCGTGCTGGCGCGCGCGCGGCGCGCGCAGCGTGATGCACTCGCATGCGCTGTCGAGCGTGCTCGCCGCCGACCTCGCAGGCGACGGCGACAACATCTCGATCGCGGGCCTCGAGATGCTCAAGGGAATCCGTGGGGTCGCGAACCGGGACACGCATCTGGTGCCGGTGATCCGTAACACGCCGCGCGAAGGTGAGTTGGTGGATCAGGTCGACAAGGCGCTGGCCGACGACCGGTTCGCCGCCGCGTTCTGCATCCTGGTCGCCGACCATGGCGCCTACATCTGGGGCGATGACATGTGGGAGGCGAAACGACACACAGAGGTGTATCACTTCCTGTTCGAGGCCGCGGTTGCGCGGCGCCGTTAGGACATCACCAGGGGGATCGACATGGACACGCACACTTGCCCGAACTGCCAGCAGACGCTCCCGATGACGAAGGTCGACGTGGTCGATATCTCAGCCGCCGTCGAGGCCGACAAGCTCACCGATGCCGATGCCTTCAAGCGCACCTACATCGGGCACGGGAAGGCCTCGAGCGTGTTCGTGTTCCAGGGCCATCCGGGGCCGTTTCGCAAGCACGTGCACGTCACCCACGACGAGATCGGCTATGTCCTCGCCGGGTCGGGATCGGTCACCGTCGGCGAGGTCACCCGGCCGGTGAAGCCGGGGGACGTCTGGGTGATCCCGATGAGCATCCCTCACTCCGCCGAGTTCGGCGACGAGTGCCGGGTCCTGTTCATCTCCTCACCGATCGACGATCCGGACAACCAGGACCGCATCTGGGCGGACGAGTGAGGGACGAAGCGGACGAACGCCGAACCGCGGCACGACCGGCATCGCGCCCGGCAGGACGACTCGTTGGGAACGACGAAGGCACACTCGTATGCCCCAGCGTTCGCGACCCAAGTTGCCGCGCCGGGCCCTCGTGGCTGCGGCCGGCTTCGCGCTGCTCGCGGGGCTGACGCCTGCGGACGCGGCGCCTGGACTGACCCAGCGCGCATCGGTCACCTCAGGCGAGCAGCAAGCCAACGGCCGGTCTCCCGCGACCTCGGTCTCGGACACGTCCAGCCCGCAGTTGTCGCTCGACGGGCTGAAGGTCGCGTTCTCCAGCGATGCCACCAACCTGGTGAGCGGCGACACGAACCGCGCGGCGGACGTGTTCGTCCGCGACATCGTCACCGGGCGGACCGAGCGCGTCTCCGTCGCCTCCAACGGAACGCAGGCCAACGCCGCGAGTCACTCCCCGTCGATCTCGGTGGACGGCCGGTACGTCGCGTTCGTCTCCGCCGCGAGCAACCTGGTCTCCGGCGACACCAACGGGCTCGAGGACATCTTCCTGCGCGATCGCAGCAGCAGGATCACGACCCGCGTCTCGGTCACGACCAGCGGAGGACAACTGAAAGGCGCCAGCCGTAACCCGCGCATGTCGTTGTTCGGCCGCCACATCGTGTTCGAGTCCGACGCGGTGCTGGCGTCCTGGGACAAGAACGGGCTCTCCGACGTGTTCGTGCACGACACCGTCACCCGGCGGACGGGCACCGTTCGCCCGCCGGACGACGCTCCGGAGCAGACGATCCTCGACACCGAGCACGCCGATCCCACCGCCTCTCTACGACGGACCTGGACCTCGTGGCCTTCGATCTCACACGACGGCCGATACCTCGCGTTCGTGGTTGGGACGTACGAGCGGGCCGGCGCCGTCCCATCCTCGCTGGACGTCTACATCCGAGACCGCGTCGCGCGCACCTACACCAAGATCCAGATGGCGCCGTGGATGGAAGCCGCGCGCGTGCTCACCGACCGTCCCATGATCTCCGCAGACGGCAGGTTCGTCGTCTACGAGGCCTGGAGCGTGCTCGACTCTGCGGTCGGCAGCGATGAGGCCCTGGTGCGAAACCCGCTGGACGTCAAGGACATCCACATCTACGACCGGATCACCAAGTCGATCGGGCAGGTGACGTTCAACTCGTGGTTCCAGCCGGCGAACGGTGACAGCCACTCGCCCTCCATCTCCGCCGGTGGCCAGTACGTCTCCTTCGTGTCCGATGCGACCAACCTCGTCGCCGGCGACACGAACAACGCGCCGGATGTGTTCGTGCGAGACAACGTCGCGCGGACGACCTCACGCATGTCGGTCGGCGCGCGCGCGGCCCAGTCCGCTACTGGGGGCATCGCGCCGTCGATCTCCTATGAGGGTCGTCGCGTTGCGTTCGCATCGGCCTCCGGCCTGGTGTCGGGCGACACGAACGGCGTCTCCGACGTCTTCCTCCACGACCGGCGCACCGACCTGCTGAACCGCGCGCCCGACTTCCGCGCGCTCGGGAAGAGCACCATCAGCCCGATGCGCGAGACCACGGTACGGATGCGAGCAACCGACCCCGACGGCGATCCGCTTCGCTTCGGCATCCTGCTCGTCACCCATCAGAGCGAAAAGCCGGTCCTCACAGAGGACGAACTGCCGCAGGGCGCGAGGCTCGATCCCACCACAGGCGTATTCCGCTGGACGCCGACCCCGGATCAGGCCGGCTCGTGGCGCTTCATCTTCTGGGTCGACGATCCCCGCGGCGCCGGCGACTTCCAGGTGTGGGACGTGGTGGTGCGAACCCTCGATCAACTCGCGAGCTGCACGGTGCAGGGCGGCTGCTGACTCTCCCGGAGCGCCTTGCCAAGAGGCATGGCCCATGGTCGGATGGACCCTCAACCGTCGCCCGGGAGGTCGCAGATGTCCGAGCAGCACGCGATCGAAGCCCTGCTGACCGAGGGTAGAACGTTCCCCCCACCCCCCGACCTGGCGAAGCGAGCCAACGCCGCGGACCCTGCCGTCTACGCGCGCGCCGAGGCGGACCCAGAGGGGTTCTGGGCCGAGATGGCCGGCCACCTCGAGTGGGCCCGGCCGTGGGACACGGTGCTCGAGTGGGACCTTCCGTTCGCCAAGTGGTTCGTGGGCGGGCAGCTCAACGTCAGCGTCAACTGCCTCGACCGGCACGTGCGCGCCGGCGGCGGAGACAAGGTCGCGTACTTCTTCGAGGGCGAGCCCGGCGACCGCCGCACGATCACCTACCAGCAGCTGCTCGACGAGGTGTGCCGGTTCGCGAACGCGTTGCGCGCTCTGGGCATCCGCAAGGGCGATCGCGTGGCGATCTACATGCCGATGATCCCCGAGCTGCCGGTCGCGATGCTCGCGTGTGCACGCATCGGCGCGGCGCACTCGGTCGTGTTCGGGGGGTTCTCTGCCGACGCGCTGGCGGGGCGGATCAACGACGCGGGGGCGCGCGCACTGATCACCGCCGACGGGGGCTGGCGCCGAGGCCAGATCGTCCCGCTGAAGGTCTCGGCCGACGAGGCGGTCGCGTCCAGCCCGAGCATCGAGCACGTCGTCGTCGTCCGTCGCAGCGAGCAGGACGTGCCGATGACCGAGGGCCGCGATCGGTGGTACCACGAGCTGCTCGCCGAGCAGCCACCATCCTGCGAGCCCGAGATCATGGATGCGGAGGATCTGCTGTTCACGCTCTACACCTCCGGCACCACAGCCAAGCCGAAGGGGATCGTGCACACCACCGGCGGCTACCTGACCGGCGTCGCGGCGACACACCGGATGATCTTCGACATCAAGCCCGACGATGTGTACTGGTGTGCCGCCGACATCGGATGGGTGACCGGGCACTCCTACATCGTGTACGGACCGCTCGCGAACCACACGACCGGCATCTTGTACGAGGGCGCGCCCGACACCCCCGGCAAGGACAGGCTGTGGGAGATCGTCGCACGGTACAGCGCGACCATCCTGTACACGGCGCCGACCGCGGTCCGCGCGTTCATGAAGTGGGGGCCCGAGTACCCGGCCAAGCACGACCTGTCGTCGTTGCGGCTGCTCGGCAGCGTCGGGGAGCCGATCAACCCGGAAGCGTGGATGTGGTACCACGAGCACATCGGTCGCGGGTGCTGCCCGATCGTGGACACGTGGTGGCAGACCGAGACCGGGGCCATCATGGTGACGCCGCTGCCGGGGATCTCCACGCTCAAGCCCGGGTCGGCCTGCCGGCCCTTCCCGGGCGTGCTCGCCGAAGTCGTCGATGAGCAGGGCAACCGTGTCGAGCCCGGCACCGCGGGCGGCTACATGACGATCACGCGGCCCTGGCCGAGCATGCTTCGCGGCATCTGGGGCGACCAGAAACGCTACGAGGACACCTATTGGTCGCGGTATCCCGGACGCTACTTCGCCGGCGACGGCGTCCGGCAGGACGGCGACGGCGATTACTGGTTCATGGGCCGAGTCGACGACGTGATGAACGTCGCAGGCCATCGCATCTCCACCACCGAGGTGGAGAGCGCGCTGGTGGATCACAAGGCTGTGGCCGAGGCGGCCGTCGTCGGCCGCAGCGACGAGACCACGGGGCAGGCGATCTTCGCGTACGTGATCGTGAAGGGAACCATCGATCCGGACGAGCAGCTCGCCGACGAGCTCCGCGAGCACGTCGCCAAGAAGATCGGCAAGATCGCGCGTCCCAGGCAGATCATGTTCACGCCTGACCTGCCGAAGACGCGCTCTGGAAAGATCATGCGTCGGCTGCTGCGCGACGTGGCCGAGCAGCGCGCGCTCGGCGACATCACGACGCTCGCCGATCCCGCGATCGTCGAGGAGATCAGAACGCGCGCCGCCGGCGGCACGGAGGATTGATCTTCAGTCGAGCTGCTCGATGTTCATGCGCTCTAGTCGTTCGCGATGACGCCCGAGCAGCTCGAGCACAACGTCCTTGACCGCCTCCGGCCCGCCGAGGACCACGTCCACCGAGTTCGAGGCGAGCAGCGCCTCCCGGAAACGGTTCAGCCCCGCGCCGATGAGGTTGGCGTTGTAGTGGGAGATGGCTTCGCGAGCGTCGGCCCCTTCGCGCTCGATGGCCTCGAGGATCTGGCCGAGCGCGAAGGACTCCTGCTCGGTCCGGCCGGTCAGCGCCTCCCGCACGGCAGCCGCCGTCTGGTCGTCGAATCGCGAGGCGACGATCTCGGCGAAGTCGGTCGTGATCGTGTTGCCGACGAAGTGGAAGGTCTGACTTTCCAGCCAACGGTCCGGCTGCGCCGCCAGGTAGAACGCGTCTACGGTCTCCCTGAATCGGTCCATCGCCGCCTGGGGCTGGTCGGTCAAGTCATCCAGGCGCGCGCGCAGCCGGCGGTGCCGGGCGAACTCCTCCTGCGCGAACGCAGCCTGTCGCTCAGCCAGGTCGATCGAGGGCGCGCTCGCTGTCGCGGCCGCTGTGATCTGATAGACGCGCAGCAACGCGTAGCACAGGCCGCCGACCAGGTCGGCCACCGCCTCTTTCCTCGCTGCCTCGGTCACCATGGCTCGAGATTGGCCACGCCCGCCGTCGGGCGAGGCCTCGCACAGCATAACCGCAGGTCAGAGGCTATGTCGTCTCGACCTCTTTGAACACGCACGGCCACTTTGGTAGGAAGGACGCGGTCCCGGTGGCTTGGCGCCGCCGGAAGCAAGCTTGGTCTCCGGATAAAGGACGAGACGAGGGGGTTACCACAGGGTGCTTGAGGCACGCCGTCCGGCGCGCGCGCTCATCGTCGTGTTGCTGCTCTCATTGATCCCCGCGGCCGCGGCTGAGGCCTCGCACAACGTTCAGCGGCTGGAGCAGACCCGCCGCGAGATCCGGGCTACCCGCGCCCGGCTGGCCAACGCCATGGCTTCGGAGACCGACGTGCGTGCGCAGCTCAACGCCGTCACCGCCCGCCTCAACACCCACCAGGCGGCGCTCAACGCCGCGCGCGCGCGCCTCGCCCGCATCGATCTGAAGGTCCGTGCGCAGCGGCGGCGGCTGGCCGGCTTGGCGGCCGAGCAGGCGATCCGCCAGCAGGCGATCGGCGAGCGAGCGCGCGCCTTGTACATGATGGGGCCCGCCGACGCTTTCCAGGCCCTGACCACAGCGACGAGCATCGAGGAGTTCGTCGGCCGCGCCGGCGCGATCGAGATGGTCAACGATGCCGATCTGCTGACCGTCGAACGGTTGGAGTCGGCCAAGTACGAGTCGCGGCGCATCCGTGCCGAGCTAAGCGAGCAGCGGGCCGCCGCCGTCGAGATCAAAGACGAGATCGCCGGGCAGGTGAGCCTGATCGCCGAGATCGCCGCAGTCAAGCGGGAGGCGCACGCGCGGCTCGCCGGCAAGGTCACAGATTTCCGGGGAGAGCTCGCCGCGCTCGAGCGCGAGCAGGCACGGATCATCGCGTTGATCCGCGCTCGTTCCAGCACCAGTCGGGGTCCGATCAGCCGCAGCGGCTTCATCTGGCCGGTGCGTGGCAACATCACATCCCCCTACGGGCCGCGCTGGGGCGGATTCCACACCGGCATGGACATCGACTGCCGCACCGGCGACGGGATCAAGGCGTCCAAGGCCGGACGCGTGATCGAGAGCGGCTGGGGCGGCGGCTACGGCAACATGATCGTGATCGACCACGGCAACGGTGTGGCGACGCTCTACGCGCACATGTCGCGCTTGTATAAGAGCCGTGGCGCGCAAGTGCCGCGCGGGCAGATCATCGGCGCCTGCGGCACTACCGGGAACTCGACCGGCGACCACCTGCACTTCGAGGTCCGCATCAACGGCAACCACACGAACCCGCGCCCGTACCTGCCGTAGCGACGCGCGGCCTCTGCCCG
>DASWIP010000108.1:0-2487 GCA_036397635.1 Actinomycetota bacterium
GAACGCCGTCGCGCTGCTCGCCCAGAAGGACCTACGCGACGCGGATCACTCCAGCCATCGGGTCCACGTGCACGTTGCATTCGAACGGGAAGTCGCCCGGCAACGGGAAGGTCCCTTCGAACGACGCCGGCAGCACGCGCCCCGACCCCGGCAGCTCGCGGAAGTTCGCCGGCGCGCCAGGGGGGATCAGGATGCCCGAGTCGTGCACCGTCGCGGGCGTGAGAACGAGGCCGCCCGGCGCCGGGGTAGCGGCGGTCATCCAGGGGGCGATCGCGATCTCGAGGTTCGCCGGACAGTCGGGGCCGGCGATCCCCCAGGTCCCTGGGATGCCCTTTGCGCCCGTGCTGGTGTCATCCGGATCGCACGAGGCGTAGAAGCCGAACCCGCCGAGGCCGTGCGGGACCGGGGAGAAGCCGCCGGTCACCGCGCTCGGGAAGGTCACCGTGTGAACCTCGTTGACGACCGGCTCGAGGATCTGGAACCGCACCTTGTCCCCGGCCTCGATGTCCAGCGTGGCCGGCAGGTAAGCGTTGAGCGAAACGTGGTCGTCCGGGGTGGCGTCGCCGACCAGCACGCGCCAGACTCGTTGGCCGTCTTCGATGGTGGAGACCGGGTCTTGGCGAAGGTCCCAGAGCGCGTCGGCAGCTTCGGTGTCCGCCTGGATGGCCGCGGTGACCTCAGCCTCGATCTCCTCGCTCGAGGGGAGCGGCTGGGAGTCCGGGACGACGCGGAGCGCGCCGGACATGGCGGGATGCACGGTGCAGAAGTACGAGTACATCCCCTGCGGCACGTCGATCGTGACCTGGAACGGCGAGTTACCGAACGGTGGGATGCCGCTGGAGAGGAACGAAGTGTCCTCATCGAACACACACGCCGGGAGCCCGTTGCGCCCACATGCGGAGCCGATGGACCATTCCTCCGGCGTCGCGTAGGTGCCGGGCAGATCGTCCGCCCGGATGAACGCGGGCCGTCCCGCGTCGGCGAACGTGATGGTGTGGAAGCCGCTGACCACACCGTCGCCGACCACCATCCACTGCACGGTCTGCCCACGATGAACGTCGAGCACCGGCGGGTAGAACCTGGTGTACTCGTACGGCCTGTCCGGTTGCGATGGATGCAGGGCCCCCGCCTGCACCAGGTGGTCGAACTCTTCCGCGGTTGCGACGGGCGCTCCTGCGAGCGTCGCCACGAGCGCACTCACGGCGACCACCGCGGTGATCGAACGTCTCCGTTCCATGGTCCCGTTTCCCCCTCCGTCTCGGCGACAACCCGCGCCGAGCTCGAGCCCCGAGCCATATGCCTTCGCCGTCGAGGGCCGCTCCCCTGCTTCGCGCATCCAGTTTGCGCGACGATTCGGCGCCCCTGAGGCGCTGCGATACCCTGGCGCGCGCATGTTCTCGAAGGTGATGGTTGCCAACCGGGGCGAGATCGCGGTCCGGGTCATCCGCGCGTGCCGGGACCTCGGGGTGACCTCGATCGCGGTCTTCTCCGACGCCGACACGCAGGCGCTGCATGTCCGGATGGCCGACGAGGCCCACCACATCGGCGGTGCATCCCCCGCCGAGAGTTACCTGAACATCCAGCGGCTGATCGACGTCGCGCGCGCGGCCGGCGCCGAGGCGATCCACCCCGGCTACGGGTTCCTGGCCGAGAACGCCGACTTCGTGCGCGCGTGCGATGCCGCCGGGATCGCATTCGTCGGTCCCCCTGCCGAGGCGATGGACCGGATGGGCGACAAGATCTCGGCACGCAGGATGGCCGAGGAGGCCGCGGCGCCTTTCGTGCCGGGCACGCTCGAGCCGATCACCGATCTCGAGCAGGTGCGCGCGTTCGCGGACGAGTACGGCTATCCCATCGCGATCAAAGCCGCGTTCGGTGGCGGCGGCCGCGGGTTCAAGGTGATCCGCCGGGCTGAGGAACTCGAGTCGGCGGTGGAGGGCGCGCAGCGCGAGGCGAAGCTCGCCTTCGGCCGCGACGAGATCTACATCGAGCGTTACCTCTCGAACGCACACCACGTCGAGGCGCAGATCATCGCCGACGTCCACGGCAACGTTCTGTTCTTGGGCGAGCGAGACTGCTCAACGCAACGCCGGCACCAGAAGCTGGTCGAGGAATCGCCGTCTCCGGTCGTCTCCCCCGAGGTGCGCGACCGCATCCGTGAGGTCTCGGTGTCGATCGCGCGCGGGGTGGGATACGTCAATGCGGGCACGGTCGAGTACATGCTGGACGAGGATCGCGAGCGCTTCTACTTCATGGAGATGAACACCCGACTGCAGGTCGAGCATCCCGTGACCGAGATGGTGACCGGGATCGATCTGGCCGCGTGGCAGATCCGCGTCGCCGCCGGCGTGCAGCTCCCCTGGCGGCAAGACGAGATCGAACCGCGGGGTCATGCGATCGAGGTGCGTATCAACGCTGAGGACCCCTCGAAGGGGCGGTTCCTGCCGGCGCCCGGCACGATCGGCCGGTACCGGGAACCGAGTGGAC
>DASWIP010000109.1:0-3717 GCA_036397635.1 Actinomycetota bacterium
CCCCCCCCCCCCCCCCGCCCCGATGGTTCCCCGGGTTCCGGTCGCTCCTTAGAACAACGTCAAGTCGGGGACCGCGCGCCCCGCGAGCATCTCGAAGTCGACCTCGACGCAGCCGATCCCGCGCGCCTCGGCGAGCACGCGCGTCTGGGGCTTGATCGTTTGGGCGACCAGGATCCCCCGCATCGATCCGAGCCCGTCGAGCCGTTCGAGGTAGCGGCTGAGTTGCTCGACCGCGGCCAGCTCGGCAACCCGCTTAACCTCGACGACCAGCGTCTCGTCGGCGGCCGATCGCAGGAGAAGGTCCACAGGTCCGAGGTCGGTCGGGTACTCCCGCTGGATCAGGCGCGCGCCCGCTTCGATCACCTCCGGCTGCTGCGCGAGCAGCATCTGCAGCTCGGCCTCGCTGCCGGTCTTCAACAGTCCCGGTTCGCGACCGAGGTGGTAGGCGATATCGGCGTGGATCTCGGCGATCGCGATGTCGAGCGTCTCGCCCTTGGCACCGGTCACGGTCCAGCCGTCGGGCCGTTCGGCGATCGCGCAGGGAGGCGACATCCAGTTGAGCGCCTTATGGCCCTGATCGGCGTGGACAACGACCGTGCCGTCTGCCTTGACGATGATCAGCCGGCGCGCCATCGGCAGGTGAGCCGTCAAACGGCCGGCATAGTCGATAGAGCAGTCCGCCACCACCAAACGCATGGCGCCTAGGGTGCCACAACCGGCTAGGGTTCGGCCATGCGAGCGACGCGCGTGAAGACCTGCGTCGTCACCGGCGGAAGCAGCGGCATCGGCAAAGAGATCGCACGCGGCCTCGCCACCGCCGACGCGCGCGTGGTCATCGTCGCGCGCAACTCCGCGAAAGCCGAAGCGGCGGCCGAAGAGATCGGCGGGAGCGTCGACGTCGTGCTCGCCGACCTGTCCGTGCAGGCACAGGTTCGCGATCTCGCTGCGCGCCTGCTCAACGCATACCCGCGCATCGACGTGCTGGTGAACAACGCGGGTGTGTACCGCCTCCGGCGCCGCGAGACCGCAGACGGGATCGAAGAGGTGCTCGCGGTGAATCATCTAGCACCGTTCCTGCTGACCAACCTGTTGCTCGACCGGTTGCGCGCGAGTGCGCCGGCACGCATCGTCACCGTGGCCTCGGCCGCGCACCTCAGCGGCCACATCGACCTCGACGATCTGCAGATGCGCCGGTCGTACGGGCATTGGCGCGCCTACGCACGGGCCAAGCTCGCCAACGTGATGTTCACCTTCGCGCTCGCGCGGCGTCTGGAGAACTCGGGCATGACCGCGAACTGCTATCACCCCGGCTTCGTCGAAACGAGCCTCGGCAGCGGCAACCGGATCCCGGTGCGGCCGTTCTTCCTGTTGATGCGACCGTTCATACGAAGTGCCGCTGAGGGCGCGCGCACCGGCGTCTACCTGGCGACATCAGGCGAGGTCGAGGGCTTGAGCGGCGGCTATTTCCACGACGAGGTTCCCGCGCCAACATCCAGCCGCGCCCGAGACGAAGGCGCCCAGGAGCGGCTCTGGGAGGAAAGCGCGCGACTCACCGGGCTCGCCTGAACGCCCTCGGCGAGACGTCCGAGTTGTCCGTTGCGTCCCGTGAACCGGCCCCGTCCCTGGTCGTTCTGCCTTGAGGACCGTAAGGCCCCTCGTGGCGGCACGTGACGGTTAGCAAGGCACCCGGACAGAAGGGGGAACGATATGCACCGGAGCCGGCATATCGGCGTGCGCTCAGCCCTACTCGGACTCGTCGCAGCCGCATCGCTGGCGGCGCCCACCACCGCATCGGCCGCCGACGTCGTCCGCAAGGTCGACAACGCGATCCCGGATCGATACATCGTCACGTTCCGCGCGAACGTCACCGACGTCGACGTGGCCGCGTCACGACTGGCCGGCCGTTACGGCGGTACCGTCGACGCCGTCTATCGGCACGCGCTTCGCGGCTTCGCGATCGAGATCGGGTCGCAAGCAGCGCGCTCGCTGGCGCGCGACCGTTCGGTTGCGATGGTCGAGCAGGACGCGACGATGCATCTGATCGCGACCCAGAACAGCCCGCCGTGGGGTCTCGATCGCATCGACCAACGCGATCTCCCGCTCAACGGCTCCTACACATACAACGCGACCGGTGCGGGTGTCACCGCCTACGTGCTCGACACCGGGGCGCGCATCACGCACAACGACTTCGGCGGCCGTGCGTCGTACGGCCGCGACGCGATCAGCAACGACAACGTCTCCGAGGACTGTCACGGCCACGGCACCCATGTCTCCGGCACCGTCGGAGGCGCGACCTACGGCGTGGCGAAAGGCGTCTCGATCATCGCCGTTCGAGTGCTCGACTGCGTGGGCAGCGGCTCCGTATCGGACATCGTCGAGGGCATCGACTGGGTGACCGGCCACCACCAGGCTGGGGCTCCCGCGGTCGCGAACATGAGCCTCGGTGGCGGCGCGAGCAGCTCGCTCGACAACGCCGTGCGCAACTCGATCGCCGATGGCATCACCTACGCGATCGCCGCCGGCAACGGCAACATCCTGGGCCTCGCCGAGGATGCCTGCGGCACCTCGCCGGCTCGCGTGGCCGAGGCGCTCACGGTCTCGGCGACGGATTCGAGCGACCGCAAGGCCTCCTGGGCCAACTACGGTAGTTGCGTCGACATCTTCGCGCCCGGGGTGAGCGTCCAGTCGGCGTCATCCTCGAACGATTCGGGGAGCACGACCATGAGCGGGACATCGATGGCGTCGCCGCACGTCGTAGGCGCCGCGGCACTGTATCTGCAGTCGGCACCGTCGTCGACGCCGGCTCAGGTCGCGAACGCATTGACGTCGAACGCGACCACCGGCCGGGTTTCGAACCCGGGATCCGGCTCTCCCAACCGGCTGCTCTACACAGCCTTCATCACCGCCGGTCCGCCGCCGCCGCCGCCCGACCCGCAGGCGCCGGACGCGAGCTTCACGTCGAGCTGCTCGGGCCTGACGTGCAGCTTCACCGACACAAGCACCGATCCCGACGGTGACATCGTCTCCCGCGCGTGGACCTTCGGCGACGGCGCCTCGTCGAGCGCGACGAACCCATCGCACACCTACGCGGCCGACGGCACCTACACGGTGACGCTGGTCGTGACCGACTCCGGCGGCCGCTCCGATTCAGCGAGCAGCTCGCTGACCGTCACCGCAGATCCGGATCCGTCCACGCCGACGCTAACCAACGGCGTCGCGCGCGCGGACTCGATCAGCGGGAGCGGGTCGTGGAAGTACTACAAGATCCAGGTGCCGGCCGGCCGGACGCTCAGCAACGTGCTGGACGCGCAGTTCTCTTGCGGGCTGCTCGGGTGCAACCCCGATCTGGACCTGTACGCGCGCCGAGGGGCGAAGCCCACCACATCCACGTACGGCTGTCGCGGCTACACGGGTTCATCGGACGAGAGCTGCTCGATATCGAACACCGCCGCCGATTGGTACTACATCGGCGTCAGGGTTTACTCGGGCTCGAACAGCGGGAACTACACGATCCGCGCCAGCTTCTAACGACTCACCCTGCGGACGCCCGGCCTTCGGCCGGGCGTCCGCGTGTCCAGTGTCTCGTTAGGGAGATTTCTTGCCGTTCAGGGCGCGATCTGCGCCCCGAGTGCAAGGCGCGAGGAGGGCGCATATTCAGGGAATATGCAACCGACGAGCAACGCAGCAATCGGGGATGCAGGCGCGTTCTGACGGTAA
>DASWIP010000110.1:0-10123 GCA_036397635.1 Actinomycetota bacterium
CCCCCCCCCCCCCCCCCCCCCCCCCACCACGTCAGGATCCTAGCGATACGGTGGGGCGTACATCAGCCCGCCATCCGTCCAGAGCGCGTTCGGGCCGCGCGCGAGGCCCAGGGCGGTGTCCGGGCCGATGGTACGGTCGTAGATCTCGCCGTAGTTCCCGACTGCCTTTATCACGTTGACCACGAAGTCGGCGTCGAGACCCAGGCCGGGGTCGAACGGCTGGCCTTCCGAGACACCCAGCAAGCGCTGGACCTCGGGATCCGTGGATGTGTCCGCGGTCTGCTGCACGTTCGCCTGGGTAACCCCGAATTCTTCCGCCTGGATCAAAGCGATCACGATCCAGTTCACTGCGTCGAACCAATCCGAGTCACCGTCCCTCACGACCGGCCCGAGGGGCTCCTTCGACATGGTGACGTCCAGGATCCGAAGCGACTCGGCCCCACCTTGCGCCTCAGGGAAGTTCGAGCGCAGCCCGGCGAGGCCCGACTTGTCGGTGGTCCAGCCCTGGCATCGGTTCTGGACGAACGCCTGCTGCAGCGTCGGGTTGTCCTCGAAGCTGAGCGGTTCGTAGGCGATGCCACGCGCTTTGAACTGGGCATCAAGGTTCAGCTCGGTCGTGGTTCCGGACAGGACGCACACGGTCGTGCCCCCCATGTCTTCCAATCGCCGGATGCGACTGTCGTCCTTCACCATCATCCCTTGGCCGTCGTAGAAGGTCGTGGTGGCGAACGCGGCGCCCTCTGAACCATCCCGCGTTGCGGTCCACGTCGTATTGCGGATCAAGACATCGACCTGCGCAGACTGGAGCGCCGTGAACCGCTGCTCGGCGGTGAGGGCAGTGAATTCGACCTTCGTAGGATCCCCGAGAACCCCGGCGGCGACCGCCTTGCAGAACTCGACATCGAAGCCGGCGAAATTGGCCTGCTCATCTTGGAATCCGAAGCCGGGCAGCGCGTCGTTCACGCCGCATCGGACCATCCCACGGCTCTTGACCTGCTCGAGCAGGCTCTCGCCGGCCTGTCCGCCGTCGCCGTTGTCACCGGTCCCGCCGGTGTCGTCTCCGCAGGCCGCCAGGATCAGCGCCATCGAAGCGCCCACCACCATCAGGCGGAAGATCGGGTTTATCCTCATCGACCCATCCCTCCCCGGCCGGCGCGACCAGCCCAGGATGCGTTTCCCCGGCTCGCCCCACCGCCATCTCGTGGTCCGCTCTCGAGTCCGGAGCCTAGGGGGACGGCCCAGAGGCGTCAAGGAAACGCAGGCAGGACCGACTTTCTCGCCTTTCCGACGGAGGAGTCGGAAATCCTGTGCCGAATCCGTAGAAGGACAGCCGGGGCCGGGGTGTGGGGCGTTCTTGACAGATTCCGACCGGTTGGTCAGTATCGGGGTGAGCCAGGTCCGCCTTGTGCGTGTTCCTCCTGCTTTAGCAGGGCCTTCGCCGGAGGCTCTCCGGGGGAGCACGCCGGGAACGGGGGAGGAAAAGATGGCACGACGCACACTGCTCCTCGGCCTCGTCGCAGCGTTGGCCCTTACGACGCTCGGCGCAGCCGCGGAAGAGGAAGACCGCCTTCCGGTCTACGAGCCTGCCGTCGCGGAGGTCGTACCCGGCGGCGCGTGCACGCAAGAGACTCGCTTCGACGCACCGAATCGGCACGTCGTCGACGCGAACGGTCAACTGATCGTCGACAAGTACGGTCTCACCGAAGACGCCGATCCTCCCGCCCCCGGTGAGGGCACCGCCCTGTGCGAACGGCTGCGCATCGTGTTCGGGCCGATCATGGCGAAGCCCGGTCAGAACGATGTGCTGATCCAGCCCGTCACTTTCGAGAAGCCGATGTACGACGGCTACATGGTCCGGTTCAAGCCCAGCCTGTTCAGCGTGGACGGCACACCGCCCGTGGAGGACCTGCATCTTCATCACGGCACGTGGCTGAACGCCGGACGCGGGTACAACGCGATCGGATCGCCGTGGCTCGCCTCCGGCGAGGAGAAGACCATCGCCACATGGCCACACCGGTACGGCCTCGAGATCCTGGGCAACGACACGTGGCTGTTCCTGCACATGGTCCACAACGCGACGCCGCGCGCGCTCCCCGTGTGGGTCTCCTACGACATCGACTTCGTCAAATCTGAGGACGCACAGGTCGAGCAAGCGGACGGCGAGCCGCTGCTCACCAACACCAAGGGGGTCTGGCTCGACGTCGGTGGCGGCAACTTCCACCCCGAGACGCAGACTTATCCGTTCAACCCTGTGTTCAACGCGCATCGTGGGTTCGGCGACGAGATCACCGACCAGCACACCCTCGACATCTACGGCGAGCACTACGCCGGCATCGACTCGCCGAGCGAGTGCTACTTCCCGCTGCAGAACTGCGCGATGTTCAACTCACAGAACAACGAGTCCGCCCAGCAGGGCACCGATGTGAGCGGCCAGCCTCTCCCGGACAGCTGGGACGCCCCGACGGTGCTCGGCAAAGACGCGAAGTTCCCAAGCGGGAGCCTCGGTCCGAGCGGCGAGGGCACGCTGGTCCTGATGGGCGGCCACCTGCACAACGGCGGCCTGCGGGACGAGGTCCAACTCGTGCGGGACCTGGATACGGACGGAAGGTACGCGGCAGACGAGGGACGCCTGATCCACATCTCCGACGCGTACTACTGGCTGGAAGACCAGACCCTGTACGGCCCGGACAAGGAGGGTGAGATCGTCGGGGGGGCGCCCCTTTCGTGGGACTTCTCGATGAGCGGCGTCACCAGCGACCTCGGCTGGGCGATCAACGTCCGCGAGGGTGACATCCTTCGCCTCAACGGGGTCTACGACAGCTCCATCGGCTCGTGGTACGAGCAGATGGGCATCGTGATGGCCTGGGTGGTTCCCGGTGGCACGTTCGGCACCGACATGTTCCTCCCCGGCGCCGTCGTCGACGGCAACCAGACCTGGACGATCAACGAGGCGGTCACGGTCGATCCCGGTATCGCGGTCGGCGCTCAGGTGCCCTACGGGCCCGACGGCGAGCTGCTCGCCCGGACTTGCGTGCCCGGCACGCAGGACGGCGTGACGACGGTGTGTGCGCGCGGCCAGCTCACGCACCCGCACTACTCCGCCAGCGGCAACCACTCGATCTGCCCGCCATCGGCGTGTCAGGCGTTCCCGGGCGCCGACATCGCCGGCCCAATGATCGAGGGTGAGACGTACATCGGTGGGTTCACCTTCGGTCCGTTCGACCAGGGCGTCACCGGCCTCAGCGGCGTCCCACGGATGGTGCGTGGCGAAGCGGTCACGATCACCAACCTCGACACGGCGGATTACATCTGGCACACGCTGACACGCTGCGCGGCGCCGTGCACCGGCGTCACCAGCGCCAGCTACCCGATCGCCGATGGTGCCTATCAGGATCTGATCGATCCGTTATACGGCTCGGGCGAGTACGCAGGTAGCACCCCGACCGGGGTGATCGCCTCGCTGGGACGGCCGGACGAGATGGACTTCGACTCCGCCGAGCTGGGCATCGGCCTGGCGCCCAGCGGCAAGGTCTCGTGGACGTTCTCCCCGACGAGGACCGGCCTGTACACGTTCTTCTGCCGGATCCACCCGCTGATGCGGGGCGCGTTCCGCGTGGTCGACGCCTAACAGCACGAGGAACACCCGGAGCGGCCCGTTTCAGCGGGCCGCTCCGTCGTTCCCGGGTCGATCCCCCGTCCCATGGGAACATCACGGGGAACAGCGAGGAGGTGCCGATGGACGGCATGCGCACGAACGAGGTCCCCGACGTGCTCACCGAGCGCTCGCTCGCCGAGCTGCTCGGGATCAGCCGAGAGAGCGCGATGGCGCTGTGCCGCGCGAACCGTGTTCCGGCCATGAAGGTGATGCGGGGGCGGTACCTGGTGTCGAAGCGGCTGCTGCTCGAATGGGTCGAGCGCGGATCACGACTGCCCTGATCTTAGGCCGTCCCGGCGGCGTGCCGGCGGATCCACTCGTGCATGGCGATGCCGCTGGCAACGCCGGCGTTGATGGATCGCGTGGACCCGAACTGCCGGATGTGCAGGACCGCGCGGCAGAGTGCTCGCGCGGGGTCGGACAAGCCCGGCCCCTCTTGACCGAACAGGAACACACACTCCCTGGGGATCTCGGCTTGGTCCATGGCCTCCGACCCCGGCAGGTTATCCACCCCCAGCACCGGAAGCCCGGCCCCGGCCGCCCAGGCTACGAAGCCATCCAGGTCGGTGTGGTACCGGACGTGCTGGTACCGATCGGTGACCATCGCGCCCCGCCGGTTCCAATCCCGACGTCCGATGATGTGGACCTCGCGTGCGAGGAACGCGTTCGCGTTGCGCACCACGGCCCCGATGTTCATGTCGTGCTGCCAGTTCTCGATCGCGACGTGGAACGGATGCCGCCGTCGGTCAAGATCCTCGACGATCGCCTCGAGCCGCCAGTACCGGTATCGATCGACCACGTTGCGCCGGTCGCCCGCGCGCAACAGATCCGGATCAAGGCGTGGATCGTCCGGCCACGGCTCGGCATGCGGTCCGACGCCGACGTCGCGCTGCTCGCCCATGAGCGGAACGCTATCGCGCCCGGCAGGGGTTCGGGGTCACATCGCGCCGCCGGCGCCGGACCGGCGGGACGGTGCGATACGGGCGCTATGGTCAAGGATCCTTGCGCGGAACGGGAAGAACGAGAAGAGCAGGATGTGTGCCGGGCGCGCGCGGCGGGAAGTCGGAGCGCCGGCGCGGAAGGAAGTCACGGGCGCGAGGCGAAGAGACCTGCTCATGGGAGTGGGCACCAGGACCACGATGGCGGCGGCCGGGCTGATGCTCGCGGCCACGACCGGCGCCGTCGCCGACTCGCCGACGCCCTACACGATCTGCGCGCATGTGCCGATCACGGGCGCCGCGCCGATCCCTCATCACGAGGACCGTTTCGGGCAATTCTACTTCGACTACGTCAACGTCGAGCTCGGCGGGGTGGACGGCCACCCGGTGGAGTTCCCCGCGTACGACGACGAGTTCAACCCGGCCGGCGCGCGGCGCGCGATCGAGAGGTGCCTGGACGCGGGCGCGCGAATGCTGGTCGGCTGGTACGGCCCGGACCAGGCGGAATCAGTGTCGAGATGGGCCGAGGATCACCAGATGCCATACCTGCGCACGTCGGGTCCGTTCGCCGGGTCCCAGGATCGTAAGTGGTCGGCGTTCATCGGTCCTCCCGACGAGGAGCAGATGGTCGCGCTCGCCTCGGCGATCCTCAACGGAGTTGAGCGCATCCCGACCATAGGCATGGTCCGCATCAGCTCCCCGTACTACGACCCCGGTCGCGACGCGTTCGTCGATGCGCTTGCCGAGCGCGGTCTCACGCTCGCCGTCGATGTGCCGGTGCAGAAGGATGAGAGCAACTTCCAGAACGTCTGGTTCGAGATCGGCCAAGCCGAGGTCGATGTGGTGAACCTCTACGTGACGCCGCACATCTTCGCCAAGATGATGGCTCAGCGTCCTGCAACCGTCGATGCATCGTTCGTTTCTATCGCAACCATGATCGGCACGAACGTCGCCGGCGCCAGCGCGCGCGGCAGCCGGGTGCAGACCTTCCACGATCCGAGCCCTGTCTACGATCCTGCCGATTCCACGCTGCTGTGGCACGACGAGATCGTCGAGTTCCAGCGCATCTTCCGAACCTACTCGCCCGAGCAAACCCCTCCGGCCGACGACCTCGACTGGCTCGCTTACCTGCGCGCGAAGCAGGTCCATCGGTTCCTCGACGCGCTCGACGAGGACCTCGGCGCCGAGCACATCCGCAGCATGTTCTCGACCTACGCCGAGGACCCCGGCGCGGCCTTCCCGACCTGCGCGCTGGACTTCTCGGCCACGCCGCTGCTGGGCAGCCACGCCTGGCACGTCTTCGAGCTCGACGACGGCCGGTGGCGACAGGCGGCGTCGTGCGCGGACGCTGTGACGACCGACCTGACCCCGCCCCTGATCGCGTGCTCGGACGCGCCTGTTGCGCTGGCGCCGGTGCGTTGCTCGTTCCAGGATCCCGGATCGGGTGTGGGCGCCTACGCCATCACCGACCTGGGCGTCCCGGCCCCTGGCGCCCCCGTCGGAGGCGACGGAGGCTGCGCGCCGGCGACGGAGGCGATGATCACGCTGCCGCCGGGGTTCCACCGGTTGGTGATCACGGCCACCAGCTGCGGCGGTGTGTCGCGGGCCGTGACTGCGACCTACCTCAGCGCCGATGTGTGAACGAATGGTTCGGCGTTCCTCTGGAAGGAAACAACGGCTGGTTCGGCGTTGCTCGGAGAAAGAACGGAGAAAGAACCACGCGTCGGGTCCGAGGAGGCGTCATGCTCTTCACCATCCTGTTCAAGGCAGGGCGTGACGCCGCGGTCGCGATGATCCTGCTGATGCTCAAGCTGGTCGGCTTCGGGATCTGAGCTACCGGTACGCCACCAGCCAGCCCGAGCCGTTCGTGCCGTTATCGCAGACGGCGTACACGGAGTTGCGTGCGACCGCGACCCCACCGCTGATGGTGTAACAGAAGTCCTGCGTGTCCGCGATCAGCGAGCGCACCAGCAGCGGCGCCCCTGTTCGCGCGTCGTAGGCGAGCAGCGTGCTGTGCGTCGCGGTCGTGTAGACAACGCCGTTCGCGACGGCGAGCGAGTGGTAGTCGATCTGATCGCCGACGGGTGAGGCCCACGAGACACGGCCGTCGTCGACATCGAGAGCCCACATGACCCCCGGGTTGCCGGTGACGTAAACACGCTCGCCATCGTTGGCCATGCTCGAGGAGTTCCCGGCGGTATACGTGGCCATCGGTGGGACCGAGATCGTCGTCGTCCACGCGCCCTGCATCGTGTCCGCGAACGCCGCATGGACCACGCCCGACTTCTGGAAGTCGGCGACGATCAGACGGCCGCGATCGTTGCCGAACATCGTCGGCGACCCGCCGAAGTCCACGTCCAGCTGAAGACACGCGATGCTGAAACCGCTGTCGTGGTACCAAAGCAGCGGATTGTCTCCGAACATGTCACAAGCCGGCTGGCGAGCCGCGCCGGCGACGAACTGATCGACGTTCCCCTTGTACGCATCCACGACCCGGCCGAGCATCGGCCCGTCGTGGAGGTCGAACTTCACGATGGCGTTGTCGTACTCGTGCTCGAGGCGCTTGCTGTACGGGTTGGCCGTTCCCGCGTAGCCGAAGCCGGTCTCGGGGTCCACGACCGGCGTCGTCCAGATGCCGCCTCCGGCGTACCCGCGATCAAGGTCCTCCTCGGGGATGACCGTGCCGCCGCCGATGATCGCGCCCGTCGAGGCGTCCACGATGCCGATCCCCGGACGTGCGTGCGGATCCGCGTCGGGTCCTTGCGTCGGGACGATGTGCTTGCCGTCCCACACGATCGCGGTCGAGATCACGCCGTTCGGATAGCCGAACTCGATCGGGTCGCTGGTCCACAGCAGGGTGCCGCCGCTCGCGTCCAACGCGGTCGCGCGCGGCCCGGCAGGGCTGAAAAAGTTCACGTGCACCGCCGGCCCCTCAACCGCGACGCCGAAGATCGACCCGCCGCCCTGCGTGCCCGAATCGAGCTTGGTCTTCCACACCAGCTCGCCCGTGTCGGCGTTCACGGCGATCACCCAGCCGGCGCTCGTCCCGACGTAGACGCAGCCGTTCGCGATCACCGGCGTCGAGAGCAGGCCGCCCTGCGCGCCCAGGACGGTAGTGCTGACCGCCCACGCGGGCTCCAGAGCGCCCGCGGTGTCGGGGCCGAGCAGCTGCTCGGCCGGTTGGCTGCGCGTCCCCTGGAGGTCGTGCCCGTGCATCGGCCAGTCGCCGCCCGAGTGCTCGGCCGGCGCGCACGCGGCCGCGCGCGCCGGCGTCAACCCGGCGACCGGCAAGGCCGTGACCAGCAAGGCCGTGATCAGCATGGATCGAGACAGATGTCGGGGCATCGAGCGTCCTTTCATGCGACGACGAGTGTGCCGGTCATCCAGGGATGGACCCGGCAGAAGAACCCGTACGATCCTGCAGCGAGCAGCTCGGTCCCCCGCACCGGAACGGTCGCCGGGCCGGCGACGGTCTGCGAGGCGAACAGCCGGCATCCCCCGGAGGGAACGCCCTGGCACCAGGGCCGGCCGTCGGGGCCGAACAGGTCCGACACGACGTCGTGCGGCGAAGTCGCCGGGTCGAGATTGTCGAAAGCCACCTCCGTCCCGGCGCGCGAAACCACCACCGGCGTCGCGTACTCGCCGGCATTGGGCGCTCCGCTCCCGGGCACGGCGACCACGTGCTCGACGGCGGCGGACGCTGGGATGCTCGCCGTCGCGAGCAGAGCGACGATCAGAGCAACCATGGTGCGCGGCACGATCCCCCCTTGACCCGTTCGACGCTCCTTGATTCGCGGGTCTGGGCCGCTATCCCTCCCGAGTGATGCCGCGCCCTGGTGCGTTCGCGGCGCGCTGCGGGGCCGCAGTGCCGACCGGCCGCGGGCCGTACGAGGGACAGCTGCTCGGATAGTTCAGGCCTGTGAGGCGGGGATGTGGCCCATGCGGCCGGCCTGGTAGTCCTCGACCGCCTGGATGATCTCGTCGCGCGTGTTCATCACGAACGGCCCGTAGGCGGCCATCGGCTCGCGGATCGCCCGCCCGCCGAGCATGAGCACCTCGAACGCCGGCGCCACGGACGGCTGCGAGTCCGACGCTTGCAGCGTGATCGCGCCGCCCCGCCCGTACACGACCAGTTGCCCCTCGCGGAACGGCGCGCGCTCCGGCCCGGCGACGCCGTCTCCCGCGAGCGCGTAGGCGAGGGCGTTGAACTCCTCGGGCCAGGGCAGGTCGACGCGCGCGCCGGGGCTGAGCGAGATGTGCGCGTAGCTGATCGGCGTATGGGTCATGCCGGCGCCGCCGTGACCGTCGAGCGTGCCGGCGATGAGGCGGATCAGCGCGCCGCCGTCGGGCGTGGTCAGCAGGACGACCTCACCCGGTTCGATGTCCTGGTAGCGGGGCGGCTCCCACTTGCTCGCGCGCGGCAGGTTGACCCACAGCTGCACGCCGTGGAACAGGCCGCCCTTCACGACCAGCTCCTCGGTCGGAAGCTCGGAATGAACGATGCCGGCACCGGCCGTCATCCATTGGGTCTTGCCGTCGGTGATCAACCCGCCGCCGCCGGTCGAGTCCTTATGCTCGATCGCGCCGTCGAGCACGTAGGTCACGGTCTCGAAGCCACGGTGCGGATGATCGGGCGCGCCCTTGGCCTCGCCGGGCGCGTACTCGACCGCGCCGAGGTGATCCATCAGGATGAACGGATCGGTCAGCCGATGATCGATGCCGGGGAACGCGCGCCGGACCTGGAAGCCCTCACCTTCGAACGTCGTCGGCGCGTCCACGACCCCCAGCGCGGGACGGAACGGCCCCGCGGGATCGACTGCGGTGATCCTGGGGAGCGTGAGCGTATCGGCGGTGACTGCGGGCACCCTTCCTCCTTCCTCCTTCCTCGGGATCGCTGCAACGCCGGGCCGGCCTCGGCATGTTCCCCCGGCCTGGTTGACGGCAACCCGATCCCGACTATACGGTCATATCGGGCTCTCCCTCCGTCGCGCGAGGCCCGCCGGCGGCACGCTCATCCCCCGACACAGCCGTCCCGGAGCCGCCGCCGGGAGGGAAAGAGGAGGGAGTCACATGCCCAAGCGATCGACGATGGCGTTGCTGGTTGTCGCGGTCATGGTCGTGCTCGGCGCGTTCAGCGTCGCGAGTGCCGACTGCGGGGACGGCGGCAGCCCGGAGAACTTCGCCGGATCGTGCGAGACGGCGCAGAACCAGGTTCAGTGCAGCGAAGATGCCACGGCGACCCCGGTCACCAGCGTATACGCGAGCGCCGAAGGGATCGAGACCTGCAACGACGGGTCGGGCGCCTTCCCGCTGCAAGGTCGTATCGGGGCGTCGAGCGAGTGCGAGTGCATCTACGCCGACGGCGACGCCAACAACGATTCTCCGCTGAACGGTTGGGCGAAGATCGACCAAAACGGCGTCAACTGTGACGACGGCCAGGTGAGCTACAACCAGGGGCCTGGATCCGCCTGCTTCTAGAGGTCCCCAAGGCTGATCGGGGCCGCGGCCGAAGGCCGCGGCCCCGATGGTT
>DASWIP010000111.1:0-6779 GCA_036397635.1 Actinomycetota bacterium
GGTGATCGAGGGGATCACGATGTCCTCGCCGGGTCCGGCGACGCTGCTCGGCAACTTCGCGAACAGCAACGGCGCCGCCGGCAGATCCACGCCCGACTCGGCCGCGTGATCGCGGTAGTTCAAGCCCACGCACACGATCGAGGCGGGCCGCACCGGCGGCAACAGGCGAACCTCAGACCACGGCCAGGTCCGCTCGCCCGGCGACGGCGCGAGCAGCGACGAGCCGGCCTCGCGCACCTGCTCGCCCTCCACGATCCCCACACGCGCGATGCCACCATCGTCGAACGAGATCAGTCTGATAACACCCCTCCTATCCGGCCGTCAGGCCGCCGTCGATCACCAGTGCCGACCCGGTCACGAACGCCGCGGCGTCCGACGCCAAGTACACGGCCGCGGCGGCGATCTCCTCGGGCGCGCCGAGGCGGCCCAGCGGCTGGCGCGCAACCAGCGCTGCTCGAGCCGCATCGGGATTGCCGGCCTCGCGCAGCAAGCCTTCAACCCACGGCGAGTCGACTGTGCCGGGACAGATGCAGTTGCACCGGATGCCGGTACCGGCGTATTGCAGCGCCACCTGCCGCGTGAAGGCGATCACCGCGCCCTTGCTCGCGCAATAGGCGGCGCGATCCCGCAAGCCGACCAGGCCCGCGACCGATGCGGTGTTCACGATCGCACCGGCGCGCTGCTCGAGCATGTGGGGCAGGACGAACTTGGTGCCCAGGAACACACCGCGCGCGTTGACCGCGAACACCTGATCCCATTCCTCGACCGAGCAGCTCTCGGCGTCGGCGGTCGAGCCGATGCCGGCGTTGTTGCACAGCACGTCGATCCGGCCGGTGCTCTCGACGGCGCGCGCGACCATGCCGCGCACCTGCTCGGCATCGGCGACGTCGATCTGCAGGGCCTCCGCGCCGTCGGGCACTCCGGAGGGATCGAGGTCGGCGCCGTAGACGGTCGCGCCTTCGGCCAGGAACGCGCGCACCATGGCCGCGCCGATGCCCGACGCTGCTCCCGTGACGACGATCGTCCTGCCCACCGTTCCCCCTTGCATGTCGACGGTCCGGGCAGTATCGCCGCGGGAGGCTGAGAGGGGCAACGCGGGGGACGCGCCGAGCGCGCGCGGGGGCGTAGTATCGGGCTCGTGGACCCATTGGACGAGTTGAACAACTCACTCGAGGATCGCATCAACGCGCTGCCCGAGCGCAAGCGGATGATGATGCGGTTGCGCTTCGGACTCGCCGACGGCCGGTTCTGGGACCTTCGTGAGATCGCGCGTGAGTTCGACACGGACCGCGTGGAAGTGCGAAGGGTCGAAGAAGAGCTGTTCGAGGACTGACGCGGCAGCGATGGGTGCGCCCACCTCGGCCGAGCGTGCCATCGAAGGCTTGCGCGCGCGCTTCGGCGACGCGCTGACGACCTCGGAGTCTGACCGCGCGATCCACGGGCGCGACGAGGGGTCCTGGCCGACGCATCTGCCCGATGCGGTCGTGTATCCATCCTCGACCGAAGAGGTCGCGGAGGCGGTCCAGATCTGCGCGGAGCATCGCGTTCCCATCGTCGCATTCGGCGCCGGAACGTCGCTGGAAGGCCACGTGATCGCAACGCGTGGCGGGATCAGCATCGACCTGTCGCGGATGAACGCCATCCTGGAGATCAACGTCGACGACCTCGACGCGCGCGTGCAGGCGGGCGTTCATCGCATGGCGCTCAACGAGCAGCTCGGCCGGATGGGCTTGTTCTTCTCGGTCGATCCGGGTGCGGACGCGACCTTGGGCGGGATGGCCGCGACGGGAGCGGCCGGGACCACGACGGTGCGGTACGGCTCGATGCGCGACAACGTGCTCGCGCTGCGGGTAGTGCTTGCCGACGGGACCGTGATCGATACGGGCACGCGCGCGCGCAAGAGCGCGGCCGGCTACGACTTGACGCGCCTGTTCATCGGATCGGAGGGCACGCTCGGGATCATCACCGAGCTGACCGTCCGCGTGTACGGCATCCCCGAGCACATCGCCGCCGCGGTCTGCTCGTTCCCCACCGTGGGCGATGCGGTCGCCACCGCGATCGAGGCGGTCCAGCTCGGCATCCCCGTCGCGCGCTGCGAGCTGCTCGACGCGGTTGGGATGCGCGCGGTGAACGAGCACGCCGGCATGGACGAGGCCGAAGCGCCGACGCTGTTCCTGGAGTTCCACGGCACCGAAGGCAGCGTCAGCGAGGACGCGCGCGCGGTCGGCGCGATCGCCGGGGCCCACGACGGCAGCGCGTTCCGCTGGGCGACCACACAGGAGGAGCGCTCGCGGCTGTGGAGCGCGCGGCACAACGCGTGGTTCGCCGGGCTTGCGATGCGGCCCGGATGCCGCTCGCTCGCGACCGACGCGGCGGTGCCGGTGTCGCGGCTCGCCGAGTGCATCGACCAGACGCAGGCCGACATGAACGCTTTGCCGTTCCCCGCGCTGGTGATCGGCCACGTCGCCGACGGCAACTTCCACGTGCAACTGCTCATCGACGGTGAGAACGATGGTGAGATGGCGGTGGCGCGCGCGTTCACCGCGCGGCTGAGCGCGCGCGCGCACGCGATGGGCGGCACGTGCACGGGCGAGCACGGGATCGGCTTCGGCAAGCGCGAGGCTTTGGTCGCCGAGGCCGGACCGGCCGTGGAGGTGATGCGCGCGCTCAAGCGAGCGCTCGACCCGGAGGGCCTGCTGAACCCGGACAAGATCTTCCTCGCGTAGCGCGTCGCCGGGCTCGCTGATCGGCAGGCCCCGGGGGCCCCGCCGCCCGTCGCTCCTCCTGCTGCTGAGGGAGAAATACTACGTGGCGCCCTGGGAGAGAACGTATTTACATGCCCGCCTCCTTCGCGAAGAATGTCCCTTTCGTTGTGCAACGGCGTCGGATCAGGGGGGACGGATGGAGAGGCGACCGCATCGCTCGCGGGTGATGCCCGCGATGCTCGTGATGGCGATGGCCATGACGCCTGGGGTCACGCCGCTGATGGCTCAAGCGGCCCAAACGGTAGCGTCGCCGTTCGTTGCGACACCTCCGGTGATCGACGGCTCCATCAGCTATAGCGAGTTCACGTCGGCGGGCTTCGACCTGCCGCACGGTCGCCTCTCGGTCGTCAACGACGCGGCGCGCCTGTACCTGCGTCTCAACATGACCGGGGACCGCACCAACGATCCCGCGTGGGGCAACGGTGGCGGCGGTGACTTCTTCTGGGTCACCTTCGACGTCAATGGTGACGGGCTGATCACCCCGAACGTCGATCGCAACTACGGGCTCGCGCCGTCTCAGCCTCACATGCTGTTCTCGTATTACCTCGGCGCCCACCAGTTCACGCCTGTCCAGAGTGGACTTATCGGCTCGAGTTGGGCGCCGGGTTTCGGTTGCTTCATCGGGGATGGATCGCTCAGCCTCACCCTCAGCCCGTTCTCGTTCAGCTGCTCGTCGCATCGCGTCCACGAGTTCGCGTTCGATCTCGCCGAGATCGGGGGGACCCTCGGAGGTCATGTGCGCATGGGCGTCCGCGTGGCGTCGGGCGGTAGCACCTCGTTCGATGACCAGGAGCCGGCCGGGTTCGGGGGCAACTTCTCGGATCTGATCGACGTCACGCTGGGCTCATCGCCGACGCCCCTCCCTGCCGCCTCGGCCGGAGCAAGCGTGGGGCTGACCAGCACGCCGCTGGAGCTGACCCAGGCCGTGCAGACGCCGACCAACACCTTGACGTTGGTCGCGAACAAGGCGACCGTCGGGCGGATCTACCCGCTCGTCACCGGTTCGAGCAGCGCGCAGCCCTCCGTCGTCTACCTACACGCGCACCGCGGTGGGCTCCCGATGCCCGGCTCGCCGTTAGCGGCCTTCGTGTCGGCGACGTCATCGCCGGATCGCGCGCAGCTGGCCGGGATTGGGAACCTCGCGCTGCCTCGCGCGTGGCTGACCGGGCAGGTCGCGTTCAGGACGCGTGTCCGCGACGGGCATGGCACGGTCACCTCTTCGAGCGAGGTTGTCCGTACCTTCGTGCCTAGGCGGGTGCCGAACTTTTGGACCGTTCCGCTGAACACGGGAACCACTTCGAACCCCTCGTTGGTGTCCACTGATTGGATCGACGCAACCGAGAGCTTCTCCCGAGCTTCGACGCCTGTGCCCGGCATCAATTTCTTGCGCCGGCCACATACGGTTATCCCACCGATCAGCGGATACAGCCCTGCGAAGGGCGTCGACGCGGTGGACGCCTATTTCGATGAGGTCGTCGCGGCATGGGCATGGAGCGTTCTGTTGGGAGGTGGCGCACCATACTCTCTGCCGGAACAGATCTACGGCATCACGTCGAGTGGAGGCGGACTGTCCGATCCCGTTTGGATCGGGGGGCGAGGATTCGCCGCGGCCGGTGCGCGAACGCATCGAGGCACGATGGCGCACGAGATGAACCACAACTTCGACCGATCGACGACCGGAACCTGGGGGAAGCATCCCGGCGGTTGCGGGGCGGACGGGCCCTATGCCGATTGGCCGTATCCGGACGACAAGATCCAAGAAGTAGGTTTCGACACGCGCGCCCCCTGGGCTCAGACGAGTACTCAGCGCACCGTTATCCCGGCGTCGACGCCCGATCTGATGAGTTACTGCACATCCAGCGTCTTGCCGACGAAATGGCCGTCGCCGTACCGTTTCCAAGGGCAGCTCACGACATTCCCGCCGACCAACTCGACCTTCTCTCAGGCCCGCACTGCATTGAGGATGCTGTTCGTGTCCGGTTCAGTGCGCGAAGACGGGACCGGCTCGCTGGATAAAGTGCTCGTGCAGCCGGGATTGAAGTTCTTTCGGATGAGCGGGCGATACGCTATCGATCTCATCGGAGGCGACGGCGAGCTGCTCTCTTCTCGAGCGTTCCACGCCGCTTTCGTTGATCCGGAAGGCGGAGCCCGAAGCACCGTCCGGTTCTCGGTCCAGATCCCGGAGCTGGCTGGCGTCGCAAGCGTCGTGCTACGCCATGGGTCGGAGATCCTCGACAGGATCGTCGTGACGGATAACGCACCCGAGGTGCGCGTCACATCGCCGAACGGTGGCGAGCAACTGTCCAGCGGCACATTCACGGCGTCTTGGGAAGGATCCGACGCCGATGGCGACGTGCTCACGTACTCATTGATGTACTCACCCGACGGTGGACGGGCCTGGTTCCCGGTTGCCTCCGGACTGACAGAAACGTCGGTCGATGTCGATACGCGGGCTTTGCCAGGCGGCTCCGCGTCCTTGCTCCGGGTCATCGCCACAGACGGTTACAACACTGCCTTCGACGACTCCGACGGCGTGTTCGGTGTCGCTTTGACGCCGCCCACCGTGCAGATCTACAGCCCCGAGGGCGGTGGTGTGTTCGGGATGGGGGAAGGCATCGCGTTACAAGGAGACGGTCATGATGCGACCGGCGCACCGATCGACGAGGAGCGGATCTTCTGGTCGGTGGCCGATGAGTTCATCGCGCAAGGACGCTCAGCACAGGTGGTCTTGCCTGTAGGGGTGCACGTGATCACGCTGACCGTCGTCGATGCGAATGACCTGATCACGCAGACGAGTGTGACGATCCGGGTCGGCGGAACCTGCGCAGATCGAGGGCATCCATACGACGAGGATGGGCTGGTCTCCGAGCCCGTCCACGGGACCGTCGAGCCGCTGGTCCCGCCCGCTGAGGACACGGTCCACGCGATCAACTGCGACATCATCCGAGCGAACAACCTGTAGAGGACCGGCTCGATGGAGGCGCCGGGCAACCGGCGCCTCCATCGATTTCTACGCCGGCTGAACCCGGACGAGGGCATCGCCGTCGTTCCAGCCGAGCAGCGCGGCGCGTGCGATGATGAGCCGCCGTGAAGGCCTCCCGCACGACCCTGGGCGTTGCCGCGCTGCTTGTGGCGCTGGTGGCGTGCACCAGCACGACCGGGACCGTGGTCGCATCGTCGTCCTCGCCCGCAACGCCGTCGTCGTCACATCCGCCGTTCACGCCGCCGCCCCCGCCGCCTGATGCGCCGCTGACCGGGGTGGTCACCACCGAAGCGTTGGCGCGCCGTCCGCTGCTCGCGATCAAGATCGACAACCACACGGCTGCGCGCCCGCACATCGGTCTGGACGACGCAGACATCGTCTACGAGGAGCCGGTCGAGGGCGGCATCACGCGGTTCATCGCGATCTATCAGTCCCGCAACGCGAGCACCGTCGGCCCGATCCGCAGCGCGCGCCTGACCGACATCGACGTGCTCGAGCAATACGGGCGCGTGCCCCTCGCGTACAGCGGTGCCGCGGGGTACGTGCTGCGCGCGATCTCACGGTCGAGGGTGATCTCGCTCGCGCACGGAGGGCTCGGCTCGATCTACCACCGAGCCGGCGGGCGACCCGCGCCGCACAACCTGTTCTCGAGCACCAAGGAGCTGTACGCGGCCGCGCGCGCCAGAAACCCCTCGGTGCCGCGCGCGCCGTTCACGTTCGGCGCGCTGCTCGAGCCGCCGCAGCCGTCCGGATCGCCGTCGCCGTCGACCGCGCCGGCGCGGTGGCCATCCGGAGCAAGCGTCAGGATCCCGTTCACGTCGACGCCGTGGACCGCGGTGTGGCGCTACGACGAGCGGCAACGTGTGTACCGCCGCTGGCACGGCTCGACGCCGCACCGCGTCGCCGGCGGCGAGCAGGTTACCGCGCGCAACGTGATCGTGATGCGGGTCGAGACGCGCTCGGTCAACCGAGAGGCCGCCCGGCGAGGCACGCCCCAGCTGGCGCTGACCGGGTCGGGCGATGCGGTGCTG
>DASWIP010000112.1:0-18249 GCA_036397635.1 Actinomycetota bacterium
ATCCGCGCCGGTGAACCCGGGCGTCCGACGCGCGAGCACACCCAGGTCGACGCCGTCGGCGAGCGGTTTACCGCGCGCGTGAACGTGCAGGATCGCCTCACGGCCGCGCAGATCGGGCCGGTCCACCACGATCTGACGGTCGAAGCGCCCCGGCCGCAACAGGGCGGGGTCGAGGATGTCCGGGCGGTTCGTGCCGGCCATGATGATCACGCCGGTCCTAGTGTCGAATCCGTCCATCTCGACCAGCAACTGGTTCAGCGTCTGCTCGCGCTCGTCGTGGCCACCGCCCAGGCCGGCACCGCGCTGGCGGCCGACCGCGTCGATCTCATCGATGAACACGATCGCCGGCGCGTTGCTCTTTGCCTGCTCGAACAGGTCGCGGACGCGCGCGGCGCCCACACCGACGAACATCTCGACGAAGTCCGAGCCCGAGATCGCGTAGAAGGGGACGCCGGCCTCACCGGCAACCGCGCGCGCGAGCAGCGTCTTGCCGGACCCGGGGGGCCCGTACAACAGCACGCCTTTGGGGATCTTGGCGCCGACCGCCTGGAACTTGGCGGGGTTCTCGAGGAAGTCCTTGACCTCGGTCAGCTCCTCGATCGCCTCGTCAACGCCGGCGACGTCCTTGAACGAGACTTTGGGCTGGTCTTTGGTCACCAACTTGGCCCGCGACTTGCCGAAGTTCATGACCCGGTTCCCACCCGACTGGGAGTTGTTGAAGAACCAGATCAGCAACCCGGCGAACAGCAGGAACGGCAAGAACCCGACCAGCGCGTTGAGCCAAGAGTTGCCCTGCTGCGGATCGATATCGACCTTGACCTTGGCCTCGGTCAGCTGCGCGACCAGCTCGTCCTCGAACTCGGGGGGGAAAGCCACGCGATACACGCTGCCGTCCGAGAGCTCGCCCTTGATGACCTGATCGCGCAAGAGGAAGTTTGCCGTCTTGATCCCGCCCTCGGCGATACGATCCTGATACTCGGTGAGGTCGAGCTCCTGCGAGTCGGTGGGCGCGCGCAGGGCGTTCAGGAAGACGAACAGCAGCAGCCCGAGCACGACGAGATACAGTCCCGGCCCACGCAGCCAGCGCGCCCACGGCGACATCGGCGGCTTGGAGGACTGACGATCCTTACCCGGCGACGGGCGTTTGGCGGCCGGCATACTCTCCTCTGTTGGTTCCTTAAACTCTATCGTTCCCCTTGGCGCGCTGCCTGAGGCCTTCTCAGCGCAAACACGGGATCACGGTCCTGACCTGGGGGAACGAAAGGCTAGGCCCGGCCGTGAACGGTGAGCCGGACGCCTTGCCCATCCCTGAGGCCGAGCGCGCGCACGATGTCGATCGGGACCAGCAGTCCCGGCGCGTTGAGGGATCCGTGCAACTTGCCGGTGAACTCGGTGCCCCGCATGCTCGCGCGCACCGTCTCGCCCGGTTTGAGGCCGAGGTCACGGACGACGGTCTCGTCGATCGGGACCTTCCCGTAATGATTCTGGTTGTGGACCGAGAAGGTCAGCGTTGCGCGGAACGTCCTGGGCACCCGGCCTCCACCTATCCCTCGGCGTACACCTGGGGCTTGAGTGTACCCACGTAGGGAAGGTTGCGGTAGCGCTGCGCGTAGTCCAGGCCGTAGCCCACTACGAACGTCGGCGGGATCGCGAAGCCGTGATATCGGATGTCCAGCTCGACCTCCTGGACCTCGGGTTTGGTGAGCAGCGCGCAGATCTCCAGACTCGCCGGCCGCCGCTGGCGGAGGTTGCGCAGCAGGTAGGACAGGGTGAGCCCCGAGTCGACGATGTCCTCGACGATCAACACGTTTCGGCCCGTGATCTCGAGGTCGAGGTCCTTGAGTATCCGAACGACGCCGCTGGTGCGCGTCGACGAGCCGTAGCTGGACACTGCCATGAAATCGAACTCGGCGGGGATCGAGATCGCGCGAGCCAGGTCCGCCATCAGGATGTATGCGCCCTTGAGGACCCCCACGAGCAGCAGATCCGAGCCGCGGTACTCCTCGGAGATCCGCTTGCCCAGCTCGGCGACCTTGTCCTGGATCTGATCCTCGGTGATCAGGATCTCCTGGATGTCCGGGTTGAACTCGGCCACCGCTACGCCTCCTCCATCGCGAGCCAGAGCACACGCCGCGTGTCGGGCCGGATCTTCGCACGGTCGTCGGGACGGTACCCCACCAACCAGACGATCTCTCCGTCCGCGCCCACCACCAGCGGCACCTCGCCTCGTCCCTCTACCGGCACCTTCTGGTCCGTGAAGAAGTCGCCGACCTTCTTCTGCCGCGTCATCCCGATCGGCCTGAATCGGTCGCCCGGACGCACGCGACGCACACGGAGAGGGAAGGCGATCCGGTCCGCGTCGAGCACACAGATGCGCCGGCCGTCCGGCCATCCCTCAGGCCGGTCCGACGACATCCAGGAACGCGCGCGCAAGCCCCACGGGGGAAGGTCCGTCTCGCCCGGCACGAGCAGCTCGACGGTCGCGGGCGCCTGCGGAGAAGGCGCACGTCCGATGAGCAGGAAACCATATCCCCGGCGCGCATTCAAAGGTCCGGGGAGCGCGATGCGCTGGCCGGTCGATCCCTCGAGCGCCAGCAGCCGCACGGATTCGGTCAACTCATGCGAGAGCGACGCGCCCGCGCGCGCGGCCAGACGCCGGATCGCGCGCCGCTGCAACGCGACCGGCAGCGCCCCGAGCAGCTCCACCGACAGGCCGAGCGCCCCCTCAACCCCCTCGGGATCGCCGGCCTCGCCCAGCCCGGCTTCCATCACCTCGTCCTCGGCCGCCATCACGTCGGCCAGGCGGGCGAGCGTCTCCGGCAGGCGGGCGTTGATGGTCGAGCTCAGCGCCGGGATCGTCTCCCGGCGGATCACGTTGCGCAGGTAGTCGGCCTGCTCGTTGGTGGGGTCGAGCCGGGGGCGCAGCCGGAGCACCCGGCAGAACGCCTCAGTCTGCGCGCGTCTGACGTCGAGCAGCGGACGCACGTAGGGACCGCGGGCCGCCGGGATCCCGGCGAGGCCGCGCGGCCCTGCGCCGGTCAGCACCCGCATCAGAACGGTCTCGGCCTGATCGTCGAGCGTGTGGCCGGTCGCGATGCGGTCGGCGCCAACGGCCGCGGCCGTCTCCTCCAGGAAGCCCAGGCGCATCTCCCGCGCCGCCTCCTCGGGTGAGGTGCCGCGCGGCCGCTGCGGGGCCTCCGCCGCCCGCACCGTGGCCGGGAGCCCGAGGCGGGCGGCCTGGCGCGACACGAACGCCGCATCCGCAGCCGAGCCCTCGCGCAGCCGATGGTCGAGATGCGCCACGTGGAGCTCGAGGCCGTACTCATCGGCCAGCCGGTGCAAGGCGTGCAGCATGGCCAGCGAATCCGGTCCCCCGGACACCGCGGCGACCACGGACTCGCCCCCCTTCAGCAGCCCGCGGCGGGCGATCGTCCGGCGCATCGTCGCGAGCAGCGCGGCCACCGCCCGCGGTTGCCGCGCGCCGGCGGGGTTCATCCGCCGATCCGCGCGAGCCAAGCATCTGTATCGCGCAGGTCCTGCAGCGTCGGGAGGTTCTCCTCCCGATCCCAGATCTTGTTCAGCGTGTCCATGCCGGCGCGGTCGGCTACCTCGTTCATGAACCGCTCGCCGAGCGAGTACTGCTCGAGCTTCATCTCCATGCCGATCACGCGTTGGAACGCTCGCTCGGCGCCGCCGACGCCGTGACGCCGGTTCTCGACCGCTTGGTGCATGCGTTCGAACGTCGGGATGCGCTCACGACCGAGACGATTCATCACGAACGTGCCGTGCCCCTCGACAACCGTCATCAGCGCCTGCATCTCGCCGACGAGCTCGCGCTGCTCGTCGGACATCAGCATCGTCATCACGTCCGCCGTGCGCCATGCACGCGGTCCACCGAGCAGCAGGTCTTTGCCGCGCTGCAGGACGCGACGCAGTCGCTCGGGATCCAGCTCCATCGAATCGACCGAGCGCATGATCAGCGAGCGAACCTTCTCGCGCAGCCACGGCACGCCGGCGAACTGCGTGCGGTGCGTGATCTCGTGCAGCGCGATCCACAAACGGAAGTCGGCCGGCTTCAGGTGCAGGCGACGCTCGGCTTCCACGACGTTCGGGCCGACGTAATAGACGCGTCCACCGGCCTCGGTCGCGAGCACCAGGTCGTACTGCCCGAGCACCTTCTTCGACAGGTACCCGAGCAGCACGCCGAGCTGCACGCCGACCGCGCCGGCGGTGACGCGGCGGCCGATGCGTCCGGGCTTGATGCTCTCGGCCAAGCGGTCGGCCAGCGGTCCCACCAGGGAGGCGAAGCTATCGAGGTTCGCACGCACCCACCCATCGCGGTCCAGCACGACAGGTTCCGGCGCCGGCTCGTCCGGCGCGAGACCGGTGAACGAACGCACGAGCTCGTCGGAAACGGCGGTCAGCTCTCGGAAGTCGGACCGGACGCGCCCGCGCAATTGGGGCGATGTCTCGGGACCGGGGCCGGCGACGACGCCGGCGACGCGGCGTGCGATCGACCAGTCGATGACGTCTGCCATGCGAGCAACCTACCTCGCCCGCCCGAGCAGCGCCTCACTCCTTCTTGACCGGCGCTCCCTGCGGATGGCCCATGCGATGCTCGACCCGGTCGAATCCCTTGCTCTGGATCATGTAGCCCAAGCCGAGCGCGCCGAGCGTGAGCACCGCCAGCCCGACCCCCGCGTACGCGACACAGCGATGCCAGGGGGCGCAGTATCCGCCCGCTTCGGCCGGCGTCGGCTTGATCGGCGGTTCTGGCGACCCCGTCTGCGCCAGCGCCGGCGTCGCGAGCACGAACAGCAACGCGACGCTCAGCAGCGCCGCACGAACGAACGAACGGGCTCGATGGCTCATGGTTGCGAGATGGTACCACGAGTGTTTCCGCAGGTCGCGCCCCCGTTGACTCCCGCGTCAGCGCCTCTATCCCCGCTTTCGTTCGTTCTCCCGGCAGGAAAACGCGCTCGACCGGCAGGAAGGCCGAGCCACGGTGTGTAACTATTGCTAATCGGGTGATAAACTAGAGCAAGCAGCCTCCCCGAGAAGGAGCGACACATATGGACGATCCCCGCGGCCTCTGGCAACAGCAAGCGCTGTGCCGTGGCGTGGAGCCCGAGGTCTTCTTTCCGATCTCCGAGGAAGATGCCTGGCGGGCCAAGGAGATCTGTGCAGCCTGCATGGTGCGCGAGGAGTGTCTCGCGTACTCGCTGACCCGGCGTGAGCGATACGGCGTGTGGGGCGGCGTCACGGAGAAGGAGCGCCAAGACCTGTTGCGGCGCGGCGCCGCTCAGCGCGTCATGGCCGGCTCGTTGAAAGACGCAGGCTAGACGACAACGTTTCATCGTACGAGCCCGCGATGATCGCGGGCTCGTCGTCTTTCAGAGGTGTGAGCCGGAGAGGGGATTCGAACCCCTGGCCCTTCGATTACGAATCGAAAGCTCTACCACTGAGCTACTCCGGCGGCCTGCCTATCCTACCAAGGCGGCCGCGGGCTCACGGCTCCGTTCGATCTCTCGCGATCAGCAGGCGCCGCCGTTCCTCCTCGAGGATCCGCAGGGCGACCCGCGGATTACGAACCAGCATCGGCCGGAAGAACGAGCGCAGGATCCCGAGGCACGTTGTCTGCTCGGCGGCCACCACCGTCGCCATGCGCAGCTGCCCCTCGAGCAGCGAGATCTCGCCGAAGAAGTCGCCCGGCACCAGTTGATCGACTTCGACGTCCCCGCGAAGCACGCGCGCGCGGCCGGCGAGCACGAGATAGAACCCGAGGCCCTCCTCGCCTTCGGGAACGATCACGTCGGCCGCGCGGAACGTCAGCAGGTGCGAGCGCTCGGCGATCTCGTGGAGCTCCTCGGACGGCGCGCCGGCGAGCAGCGGAACGCGCTCGAGCGCGCGCACCCGATCGGAGACGTCCAGAGCGATGATCCGCTTCGCGTTCACGTTGATACCCTTCGACGCACGGTGGGGTTCCCCTTCTACGCGGTCCGTCGCGCGCGCGGCGTCGCCAGCTCCATGAACAGTGCCTCGAGCGCGAGAACCGGCTGGACGTTACGCGCCAGCGAGCGTCGTACCGCCTCGATACGCCCGAGCGCCCACACCAGCCATGCGGGATCCGCAGCCGCCGCGGCCCGCGTCAGACGGTCGAGGATCTCGACGTTGACGATCACATCTCCCGGCGCACCCGATCCCACCAGCAGCACGTCGCGGTAGAAGGACGCCACATCGTCCAGCACCGAGCCGTACGCCTCGGTCTCCCGGCGCTTGACCTCGCGCTTGTGCCGCTCCTCGAGCCGCTTGCGGGACGCCGCGGAACCGCGCCCGTCACCGAACACCTCGGCGAAGCGCGCGACCTCTTCCTTGTGACCGGCCGCGAGCATCTCGCCTGCGGCCTTCGCCTCCGCCGCGGCCTCGACCCCCAGCCTCACCGCCTCCGCCGCGCCGCCCCGCACCAGGCGGCCGGCGATCTCCAGGTGTGCGCGCCGCCGCTCCGGCGCCTCGGGATCCTTCACGAAGCGCAGCGCGCGCGACAGGTTCCCGGCAGTGCGCGCGGCCCACGAGGCGAGCTCGGCGGGTGCGTCGTGCTGCTCGCGCAAGATCCGCTCGATCTCGACGGGCGACAGCGGCTTGAAGTCCACGCGACGACAGCGCGAGACGATCGTCTCGGGCATGTCCTCGGGCGATCCGGTCACCAGCACGAACGCCACGTCCGCCGGCGGCTCCTCAAGCACTTTGAGCAACGCGTTCGCGGCCGCCGGGTTCAGACGATGCGCATCCTCGATCACGAAGACCTTCGCCTGTCCTTCCATCGCCGACCGGTGCGCCGCCTGACGCAGCTCGCGCACCTGGTCGACCAGGATCTGCGCGCCTTGCGGTGCGATCAGCTGCACGTCCGGGTGCGCGCGGCGCAGGACCCGGGCGCAGATCTCGCAGACGCCGCAGCCACCTTGCTCGCAGTTCAGCGACGCGGCGAGCGCATAGGCAGCCAGCTCGCGACCGACGCCCTGTGGTCCGGCGAACAGGTAGGCATGTCCGACCGCGCCCGAGGCGATCGCCTCACGCAGCTGCCGGACCGCAGCGTCCTGCCCGACCAGGCGCTGCCACATCGCCGGCAAGGCGCGCGCGCTCATCGAGGCACCGCCTCCTGCATGAACGGCAGGACGGCGGCACGGATCTGCTGCTGCACCGACTCGATGGGACCCGAGGCATCCACGACCGCGTACCGACTCGGGTACGACCGGGCGAGCCGCAAGTACGCGTCGGCCACTTTGCGGTGGAAGCTGATGTCTTCCTGCTCGATGCGATCGGGGTCGCCCTTGAGCCGCTCGCGTCCAACCTCGGGATCGAGGTGCAGCAGCACGACGATGTCGGGCAGTAGGTCGTCGGTCGCCCAGGTGTTGAGGCCGAGCACATCGGTCTCGCCGAGTCCCCGCACCAGGCCCTGATAGGCCAGCGAGGAGTCGATGAACCGATCGCACAGAACCACCTTGCCCTCCTCGAGCGCCGGACGGATCACCTCGGCGACGTGCTGCGCGCGGGCGGCGGCGAATAGCATCGCCTCGGTCTTGGGATCCATCCCCTTGCTCGCGGGATCGAGCAGCACGTGGCGGATCCGCTCCGAGATCGCCGTCCCGCCGGGCTCACGCGTCACGACCACCTCGCGACCCTCCGACAGCATCCAGTCGTACAGCCGTTTCATGTGCGTGGTCTTGCCCGCGCCTTCGACACCCTCGAACGCGACGAAGAGGCCGGGGCGCGCGCCACCGGCGAGCCGAGCCGACAGGCGCAGGCCTCGCAGGCGCGCGCCCCGACGGCCCCCGCCGCGCGCCAGACGCATCCCTCGCGCCGCATTCAGCGCAGAGCCGACGAGGAAGACCCCTCCCGCCCCGATCACGATGCGCAGCCCGCTGAGATCGACGAGCCAGTCGCCGAACCGAACCGTGTGATTCCCGATGCCCCCGGCGAGCAAGGGCCAGCCCGCCAGCCCCGCCAGCAGCGAGATATGGATCCCCGTGTACAGCGCCGCGAACGTCCTCCCCCGCAGCCGGTCTTCCACGCTCTCCTGCAGCAGGGTGAAGATAGTCACCCATGCGACCCCCGCGCCGAGACCCACGAACACCGTCGACACAAGCGCGGGGGTGATCGTGGTCATGCCCGCGGTGATGATCGTCCCAACGCCGCTGGCGGCGAGCCCGACGGGGAAGATCTTTTCGCGGGGCATCCTCCGCCCGATCACGCCGGCGAAGATCATCCCACCGACCAGGCCGACACCCACGGCGGTGATAAGCGCTCCCCACGCTGCCAGCCCGGCCGCATCGCTGCCGACCAAGCGCTGCGCGAAGATCGGCCCGAGCGAGACCACCGCGCTTCCGCCGGTGAACGCGGTCCACGCCCCGACCACGAGCGTGCGGATCGCCGGGCTGCGCCGGATGAACCGGAGCCCCTCTCGCAGATCGTGGAACGCGTTCCATGATCCCGTCGCAGTTCGAGCACGCTTCGCCTTCATCAGCTCGACGGGGAACGTGGCGATGATGAACGCGCTGAACAGGAACGAGGCTCCGTCGAAGAAGAACGCGATGGCCGTCGGGTTGTCCTTGAAGACGGCGAAGACATCGAACCGGGAGAGGAACGCCGCCGGGACCGCGAGCAGCGCGACGATCGCTCCCCCGAGGGGAAGCGTCGCGTAGGTCGTGATCAGCGACAGTTGATTGGCCGTCATGAGCTGCTCGCGCTCGACCAGATTCGGGATGGTGGCGTCCTTTGCCGGCGCCCACAGGAGCTGCAGCACCTCGAGCGCCGCGGAGATCGCGTAAAGGCCCCAGAGGTTGTGGATGAACGGGATCGAGGCGATCAGGAGCGCACGGCTGACGTCGGCCGTCACCATCAACCGTCGCCGGTCGAACCGATCGGCCAAGACGCCGGCGAACGGGCCGAAGAACAAGCCGGGCACGACGCGGAAGAGCAGGACGCCGCCGACCGCGAACTCGGGTCGTCCCGACAGGTCTGCAACGTATTTCGTCAGCGCGAAAACGCCCACCCAGTCGCCGAGGCTGGAGATGCTCGTGACCGCCCAGATGCGACGGAAATAGCGACTCTTCAGCAGCCCCAGGAGGGAGGACGGACGCTCCGCGGGGGAGATGGACCCCTGTTCGGGTGTATCCGATCCGTGTGCCATCTGGCCAGGTCAGGGTACCACGCACCGCTAGGATGACCGGGTGGAGCAGTTCGTCACGGACCTGGTTCGGGACCACGGTTTGCTCGCCCTGTTCGTCCTGATGCTGCTGGACAACATCGGGGTGCCGTTCCCATCGGAGATCCCCCTGCTGCTGGCCGGCTACTTCGTCTGGCTGGGCGACATGAACTTCGTCTCAGCGTCGGTCGTCTCCGCCACCGGCAGCCTCGCTGGCGCATTGATCCTGTACATCCTGGGGCGCAGCGTCGGGCGCGCGATCCTGGTGCGCTGGGGCGGATACATCCGCGTCGGCGAGCAGGACATCTACCGCGCCGAGCGATGGTTCCACCGGCGAGGCGAGCCGAGCGTGTTCTTCCTGCGCGTCGTCCCGCTGGCGCGCACGTTGATCTCGATCCCGGCCGGGATGCTCGAGATGCGTCCGCTGCGGTTCGCGTCCTACACGGTCGCGGGTTCGCTGCTGTGGGCCTTCATCGTGATAGGAGCCGGATGGGCGCTGGGCCCGAGCTACAAGAACGCCCTCGATCGCTTCGGGCTCGCGAGCATCGTCGCCGCGAGCATCATCGGCATGGTCGCGGTGATCTGGATCGTGCGACGGATCATGTCGCGGCGGCCTCCGGCGGAGGAGCGGTCCCCGGAGTCGTGAGGTCGCCGTCCACGCGCACCGCTTGATCGAGCGCGAACACCACCCAGGGATACAGCCCGAGGATCGACCCGACGAAGAAACCTGAGTCCTCCGCGATCAGCGTTACCAGCGCGGCCGCCGCCAGCCCTCCGACCCCTGCGCGCGCGTACGGTTCGGCGTTCGCCTCGCGCAGCGCCCACCAGAACAGCAGCGCGAGCGCGAACGCCGCCAGCACGAACGCGATCGGGCCGACCCAGCCGAGCGAGGTGATCTCCTCGTAGTTCAGTCTCGCCCGGCGCGTCAGGATGTCCCATGCAGCCTCCAAGCCTCCGTCTCGCACCCCCTGCACCGCGCGCCCGCCGTGCGAGGCCGGCGTCCCGGCATCCGCGAGCAGCGCCGCCAGCGCCGCGAGGACGCCGGCGACCCCCGCGAACGGCAGGTGGATGAACCGCGGCCGGCCGGAGGCGCGCGCCAGCACCACGAGCACGACCGCGAATCCCAGCACGGCGACGGCAACGAAATTCGCGCCCAGCGTCGCCGCGCCGACGACGGACCCGACGACGACGCCACCGGCGACCAACAGCACCGACGGCATCGCGAGCAGGGTCACGCCTGCCACGAAGCCGCCGGCGAGGAACATCGCGAGATGGTTCCGGAGCCCGAAGAACCGCCACGATCCCAACGGATCGCCCCACAGGGCAGCGGCCACGGATCCGTCGGGCGCCGAGGAGGCGACGATGGTCAGCGCAGCCACCCCGAACGTGGTTGCCAGCATCAGCCAGCCGGCCGCTCGGCGCGGGCCGGCGAAAGACCCGATCGCCCCGAGCAGGAACGCGGCGATCACCACCCCGGCTCGGGTCGTCCAGTCGGCGCCTTCCAAGAACAGGCCACCGACGTATCCGGCCGGCGCCGCCGCGCCCCCGACGGCGATCACCGACGCGATCCGCCGGTACCCCATCGCCAGCGCCAACGATCCGAAGACCACGGCGAAGATCCCCACGCCGACCGTCGCCAGCGTCAACCCCTCGGTGAAGCCGAGGTCCGCCTCCCAGCGCGCGGCCAGCGCGTCGAGGAGGTCGAGAGGGCGCGCGGACGGCTTGATGATCAGGACCTCCCCCGCCGTGGCGCCGGTGGGAAGTCCCGCCGTGTCCAGGATGGTCGCCGCGAGGTCGCCCGGGGTCACCACGCCGGTTCGACGCGCGACGCCCCCGCCGAGCACCCCGTCTGAGGCCACATCCAGAAGCCCCACCAGCACCGGAGTGCGTCCGATCGTGCCCACGACGATCGCCGGCCGGTCGTCCAGCCGCAGGAGCGCCTCCGCGTCGTCGGCCAGCCGCAGAGCAACGATCGCGATCGGCGCCCCGAGCGCGTCGGCCACGGTTCCGGGCGTGCCGAACGCGGCCGCCACGTCCGCGGCAGGTTCTCCTTGGACTCTCGCCGTCGCGCCGACGCCGATGCCGATGCCGGCGTCCGACGCCGCGCC
Source organism: Actinomycetota bacterium (assembly GCA_036397635.1). Classification (GTDB taxonomy): domain Bacteria; phylum Actinomycetota; class AC-67; order AC-67; family AC-67; genus DASWIP01. Next base: position 11,311 of record DASWIP010000112.1, read on the forward strand.
CGCCACCCCGGAAGCCCCGTCGTCTCCCCTCGCGACTCGGGCGAGGAAGGCGCGGGCGTCCCGGCTGTCCGGGTACACGCCGAGCCCGGCCGCCATCGGCCGTCGCTGCGCGAGGGCGCGCGCTTGATCCTCGGGGAGGCCGATCACCAGGACCCGGCCCGGCTGCTCGGTCTGCGCCGCCGACGAGGCGGCCCAGGCGGGGATCAGGGCGACGAGGATGATCGGGACCGCGAGGAACCTACGCATCGCACCCACGATACGGTGCCCGGCGGTTGGTCAGGGACGTTCCGGGTAGGCTCACGCGCGATGAGCTCCCCGGGGGACGCGAGCGGCCTCGCACCGAACGAAGGCAAGAGCCTCGCCATCGAGGTGAACGGCCGGGTCTGGGATCGCTTGCCCATCCGGACCCACTTGATCACCGCGGATGACGATCTCACCGCCGTGGTCCGCGACGCGACCACACCCCATCGGCAGCCCGGGGACATCATCTTCCTGTCCGAGCGCATGGTCGCGGTCACCCAGGGTCGCGCCTATCCGATCGACGAGATCCAGCCTTCACGGCTGGCGCGGTTCCTGGTCAGGTTCGTGTACAAGTCGCCCTATGGGATCGGGCTGGGGAGCCCTTGGACCATGGAACTGGCGCTGCGCGAGGTCGGGCGGCCGCGGATCCTGGCGGCCGCGGCCGCGGCGGCGGCCACCAAGCCTTTCGGTGTTCGCGGCGTCTTCTACAAGGTCGCGGGGCGAGCAGCTGCCGCGATCGACGGGCCGACCGAGAACACGATCCCGCCGTACAACCGCTGCGCAACCCTTGGACCATCCAAGCCGAACCTGGTGGCACGCGCGCTGCGCGACGCGCTCGGGCATGAGATCGTGATCATCGACGCGAACGACCTCGGCGTGGACGTCCTGGGAGCGTCGTCGCGCGCGGTGGGCGGCCGCTGGGCAGAGCAGGTGTTCCGCGACAACCCGCTCGGGCAGTCCGGCCAGCAGACCCCGGTCTGTCTGGTCCGGCCGGGCTGACCGGCCGATCAGGCGAGGTCGATGTCTGCGGCGACGAGCTGCAGCCCCTCGATGCCCAACCCGATGAACTCGTCCAGCTCGAGGCCGAGCTCAGAGCACTGATGGATCTCGTCGCGGTTCACGCCGGGCGCGAACGACTTCTCCTTCAGCTTCTTCTTCACCGACGACACCTTCATGCCCTTCGCCTTCTCCGGTCTGACCAGCGCCGCGGCGACGAGCAGCCCGGCGACCGCGTCCGCGGCCACGATCGCGCGCGACACGAGATCTGTGCGGTACGCAGGGTGCGCGTGGGCGAGGACGCCGTTGATGACAACCTCATCCACGCCCGCGTCGCGGAGCCAGCCCGCCGCCAGGTGGGCGTGACGCTCCATGTCCTCGCCCGTCTGGTCTTGATCCAGATCGTGGAATAGCCCAACGAGCGCCCAGACCTCCTCGTCCGCGACGAAGCGCTGCGCGAGCCGGCGCATAACTCCCTCCACGGAAACCAGGTGCCGGTAGGTGATGTCCTTCTCGGTCTTGTCGCGCGCCAGCGCGCGCGCCTGCTCGAGATCCATCGACCTGCCTCCTTCCGAACCTGCCATCCGCCCGCGATGATAAGCCCTCGTGACGAGCAGCGATTCGCGCTGCCGGTCCGTGCTTTGGGAAGATGAGCGGCCCTAGGGTAGATGACTTCTCATGAGCATCATCAAGCGCCTCCTGCTCGGGCGCCCCCTCGCCAGCGAGGAGGCGCAGCATCAGCTTCTCCCCAAGATCCTGGCCTTGCCGGTTTTCGCATCGGACGCGCTTTCCTCGGTCGCATACGCAACGGAGGAGATCCTCCTCGTACTGATCTTGGCGGGGACCGCATCGCTCTCGGCCTCACAGCCCATCGCGTTGGCCGTGGTCGTCCTGATGTTCATCGTGGTGAGCTCGTACCGCCAGACCGTGAGAGCGTACCCTCGCGGAGGCGGCGGGTACCTGGTCACGCGGGAGAACATCGGCACGATCCCCAGCCTGGCCGCAGCGGGCGCGCTGCTCGCGGCGTACGTCCTGACCGTCGCGGTCAGCATGTCGGCCGGCTCGCTCGCGGTGGTGTCCTTCATCCCGAGCCTGCTTCCCCACAAGGTGACGATCGCCTTGGTCTTCCTCGCCGTCATCACGGTCATGAACCTGCGGGGCGCGAAGGAGTCCGGGGCCCTGTTCGCCGGCCCCACGTACGCGTTCGTGCTCTCGATCATGGTCATGATCGCCGTCGGCATCTTCCGCTGCGCCACCTCGTCCTGCCCCGCGGCCGTACTGCCGGAGGAGGTGCAGCACGTGGGGATGCAGACGCTCACGCTCTTCCTGTTCCTGCGAGCCTTCGCATCGGGCGCAACCGCGCTGACGGGCGTTGAGGCGATCGCCGACGGCGTCCAAGCGTTCCGCGGCCGACGCCCGATCGAGCAAGCTCACAATGCAGCGGCGACCTTGGCTGCGCTGCTGGTCATCTCCTCGACGATGTTCGTCGGCATCACGTTCCTCGCCAACCGCATGGGGGCGCTCCCGAGCGAGGAGAAGACGGTCGTCGCGCAGATCGCCGACGGTGCCTTCGGGGGCGGCGCCGGCTTCTTCATCGTGCAGATCGCGACCGCGCTGATCCTGATCCTGGCCGCGAACACCGCGTATCAGGACTTCCCCAGGCTCTCATCGATCCTGGCGAAGGACCGCTTCATGCCGCGGCAATTCATCAACCGCGGCGACAAGCTCGTGTTCTCGAATGGGATCCTCGTCCTCACCGCGCTCTCGGCCGCGCTGATCGTCGTCTACGGCGCGGCGGTCTCGCGCCTGATCGCGCTGTACCTGGTCGGGGTCTTCACGACCTTCACGCTCGCCCAATCCGGGATGGTCATGCGCTGGCGCCGTCTCCGCGAGCCGGCCACGTGGCGACGGCGCGCGGCCTTCAACGGCATCGGCGCGTTCACAACGGGGGTCGTCCTGCTCGTCGTCGTCACTACGCGGTGGTCGCAGGGCACATGGATCATGCTGATCGCCATCCCATTGATCGTCCTGTGGCTGCTCTCCGTGAACCGGCATTACCGGTCGGTCGCGATGCAGCTTCGCAAGCCGGAGTATCGACCTTTCCGCGCGATCGGAACCCGCGTGCTCGTGCTGGTACCGCGCGTCGAGGAGGCCACGATGCGGGCGCTCGGGTACGCGCGCGCGCTCAGACCGCTGGAGGTGCAAGCCGTGCACGTCGGCGGAGGAGACGACGCCCAACTGATCCGGAAAGCGTGGGAGGAGCGGAGGCTCAGCGTTCCTCTCGAGATCCTGGAAGGAAGTCCCGATTCGCTCATCGAACCGATCCGACGGAAGATCAGGTCGATGACCTCCCCGCAAGACGAGTTCGTCACCGTGGTCGTCCCCGAGGTTCTCTCCCGCTCCCGGCTACAGCACCTGGTCGACCGGCGACGCACCCAGATACTCAAGGCGGCGCTGCTGTTCGAGCGACGGGTCGCCGTCACGGATATCCCGACTCCGGCGGAGGAGAACATCGCGTCACCGCGCGGGATGATCGCCCCGGCCCGGACGGTGGCGGTCGTGCTCGTGTCGGCGGTGCACAACGCCACGCTGCAAGCGCTTGAATACGCGCGCGCCCTATCGCCGACCGACCTGCGCGCCGTGGTCTTCAACGTCGAACCGGAGGAAACCGCCCGTGTGATCCAGGAGTGGAGCGAGACCGATGTCGATGTGCCGCTGGAAGCCGAAGACTCGCCGTTCCGGGAGGTCGGCCGCCCCCTGCTCCGCTACGTGCGGAAGCTGCGCCAGCAACACCCCGACAGCGTCGTCTCGGTGATCATCCCCGAGTTCGTGGTCCGGAAATGGTGGCATCAGTTCCTGCACAACCAAACGGCGCTGAGCATCAAGGCCGCCCTGCTGTTCGAGCCGGGCGTGGTCGTCACCAGCATCCCGTTCCACCTCGAGTAGGGCGGCCCCGGTTTGCCGGCATCCCGGCGAGCGGTAGCATCGTCGCTATGCACGTCGTCATAGCAGGATGCGGCCGCGTGGGGAGCCAGCTCACGGTGACCCTGGCCCGTCAGGGGCACACCGTCTCGGTCATCGACAAGAACGCGCGTGCGTTCGAGCGCCTGCCTCCCGGATTCGAAGGGCAGACCCTGGTCGGGATGGTCTTCGACCGCGAGACGATGGAGGAAGCAGGCATCCAGGGAGCCGGCGCCTTCATCGCGGTCACGAATGGCGACAACTCCAACATCGTCTCCGCTCGGATCGCGCGCGAGCACTACGGCATCGAGCGCGTGGTCGCGCGCATCTATGATCCCCGCCGCGCCGAGATCTACCAGCGCCTCGGCATCAAAACGGTTGCCACCGTCCGCTGGGCGGCCGCCGAGATCCACGACATCCTGTTCCACGGCGTCGAGCACGCCGAGCTGGCGCTGGGCAACGGCGACGTCGTGATGCTGCGCATCGAGATCGGCGCCAACCTCGCCGGCCAGCGGGTCTCCAGCGTGGAGGAGCCCGAGAAGGCACTGGTCGCGGCAGTCGACAGGATGGGGACCCCCGTGATCCCGACCCCGAAGTCGACCTTCCAGAAGGACGACATCGCACACATCGTCGTCGCGCGCGATGCGATCGGGTGGTTGCGCGAGCGGCTCCAAGAGGAGGGGCACTAGATGCGGGTCGTCGTCGCAGGTGCGGGCAACGTCGGCACGTTCCTGGCGCGGGACCTGACGGACCGGCGGCACCAGGTCGTGCTGATCGAGCAGGAAGCAACCGTCGTCGCCGGCCTGAAGGCCGACGTGCCTGCCGCGACGATCATCCACGGTGATGCCTGCGAGCCGTGGGTGCTCGAGAAGGCTGAGCTGGCGCGCGCGGAGGTGATGGTCTCGGCGACCGGCGACGATGAGGACAACCTGGTTATCTCGCTGCTCGCCAAGCAGGAGTTCGCCGTGCCACGCGTGGTTGCGCGGGTCAATCACCCCAAGAACGAATGGATGTTCACCGAGTCGTGGGGCGTCGACGTGGCGATGAGCCCGCCGCACATCCTGGCCGCCCTGGTCGAGGAAGCGGTGACCGTCGGAGACATCGTGAAGCTGTTCCGTCTAGAGAAGGGCCGCGTCGGCTTGATCGAGCTGACCCTGCCGCCGGAGGCCGCGGAGGGCAAGCATGTGTACGACCTGCGCCTGCCCCACGACTGCACCCTGGTGGCGATCGTCCGCGACGGTCACGTGATCATCCCCGAGCCCGAGACGCCCCTGGTACCCGGCGACGAGGTGCTCGCGATCGCTGCGACGGAGGCGGAGGATGAGTTCCGTCGTTCGGTCCTGGGTCAGACCTAGAGCCGGGCCTCAAGCGGGCGCGGTCGGGGGCGCGAACTCGAAGCTCGGGTTCATCATCTGCATGCGGCCCGAGCCGCCACCCACGCGGCCTTCCAGGATCAGCCGCGAGCCGAGCGAGAGCCCTGGGATCGCGCGCCGCCCGAGCCACACCGCTACGACCGTCCCCGTGCCGTCGTCCACCGTGGCCTCGAACGCCGGGACGCCCTCGCGGGGCCGCACGCGGACATTCTCCACGACGCCGGCGACCCGCGCGACGCTCCGGGGCTCGACCGCAGCGATCGGTGTCGCCCCTTCGACCGAGGACGCCCACGCGCGGATGGAATCAGCGCGCAGGTCCGACTGGTCCTGCGAGAGGCGCTTGAAGAACCGTTTCATGGGTGCCCGATGCTATCGGAACAAGGTGGCAGCGTCCTACACGTCGCGGCCGGCACCGTCCATCGGGGACCTCGTTGCACGAGGCAGGGCCCATCGGTAATCTCCCGGCGGTCTAGATGCGTGAACCCACGTTCTCCCGATCCCGACGCCGCGCGCGCCAGCGTCGGCTGCTGCGCACGCTCGGCAGCCTGGTCGTCCTGATCGCGATCACCGCGGTGGCCGTCAGCCTGCTCGGGGGAGAGGAAGCCCCGGAGGAGGAGCCGCCGACGCCCAAGGTGGCCTTCGCGGGGGCGTTCACGGGGTACGGCGAGAAGGGGCCGTCGAAGGAGCGGGTGGATGCCGAGGGGGCGGCGATCGTCGCGCTGCTCGACCAGTGGTACCAGACCGCGTTCGTCGAGGTCGAGGGGTTCGGCGACGGGACCTTCCCCCAGGTCGCCGCGCTGTTCGCCGAGAGTGCGCGCGCCTCGTTCACCGAGGACGTGGCCGCGTTGACCATCGGGCCTGCCGCGCTCGAGGTCTCGCGCGTCGAGCCGGAGGATGCGACCGCCACGATCTCGATCTATTTCGAGGACGGCGTCGATCCCACCTACGCGACCGCCCAGGTCGCGTTCGCCGCGACCGCAGCCATGAAAGACGAGGCGGCGTTCCCCCTGAGCATCGCGCAGGAGGTCACCCTGTTCCTCGAGCACACCGGCGAGGGCTGGCTGGTCGGCACCTGGTACGACGTGACCCAGCGCCAGGACTCGATCGTAGCCACGGCCTCGCCGAGTCCTACGGGAGGGGCCTCGTGAGCGCGCGCCGGAGGCTGATGCTGTTCCCGGTCGGCGGGCTGATCGGCGCCTTGCTCTGGACAACCATGGGCTCGTTTTCGAGCGCGTCCGGCCAGGAGGCGCCCATCGTGATCGAGCGCGTCACCGAGGGAGATCTGCGGCCGAGCTTCGACCAGCCGATCTTCATCCTGGTGTTCGGCGGCGACGCGCGCACGGGCAACCCCGAGCAAGTGCGAACGGACTCGGTTCATATCGTCGGCATCAACCCCGAGCAGAGGAAGGCGACCGTGGTTGGTATCCCACGCGACGCCTACGTCGACATCCCCGGACACCGGCAGGACAAGATCGCGCATGCGCAGTACTTCACCGGCCACGACGGCGCGGTGGCCACCGTCGAGCGGCTGTCGGGGTGCGACTTCCAGTACCGGATGCTCACGAGCTTCCAGGGGTTCGCAGGGATC
>DASWIP010000113.1:0-21441 GCA_036397635.1 Actinomycetota bacterium
CGACCACGGCGGGATAGCCCATCTCCGCACCGGTCCATGCGAGACCGCCGGTCGCGCCCGATACCACGCTCACCTCGTACTCCCACCAGTCATCGACCAGCAGGTCCTGCTTCCCGTCGCCGTCGAGATCCGCGCCTGCGCTCTGGATGAACGTGTAGTAGGCATCTTCATCATCGATGGTCCCCTGCCAGGTCGTGTCGAGCGTGGCGCCGTCGATCATCTCGACGTCCAGGGACGAGGTACCGGTTCCGATGCAGGTGCCGAATCCGCACGCGAAGGGGGACGAGGTGTCGTTGAACCTCTCCCATCGGAGGTCGGTGGTCGCGTCACCGACCGCGTCACCCGATGGCAGCAGGAGATTCCCACCCGCACGGTACCCGTCGGTGCGTTCGAAGAGCGTCCTGCCGTCCGAGCCAGATGCAACCTCTCCGGTGGTGTCCACGAACAGAAGTGGCGCTCCGGCGTCGACGTACGCGAGGACGGCTCGGGCGCCTGCGACCGCGAACAGACCCCTGATGTCGATGCGGTCGAAGACAACGTCGTTCAGCCCGTCTCCGTCGTGATCTCCGGAAGGAGCGGCGATGATCACAGCGTTCGTGGCGGTGATCTCGTCGACCAGGCCGTAGGCAACGAACGCGCTTGCGAAGACGAACGTCTCCGCCACCTCGCCGTCGAAGGTCTTGGACCAGGCCGTTGTCCCGTCGGTGCCGGATACGATCGCGTAGTGCCACGATAATGTGTAGGTGTCCGAGAAGGCGCACGCGAAGATCAGCGGCGTGCACATCCCGATCCCCGAGATGGCGACGTCCAGGCGCGAGAGCAGCAGGTCGCCGGCGCCGTCACCGGTCAGGTCGCCGACGGGTACAGCCCACGCGTCGTACGCCTCGGGGATCGCGATGCTCCACTGCTCTTGGCCGTCTGTGCCGCGGATCGCGCGAAGTGCCGACACGGTGTAGCTGTCCAGATCGAAGTCGATCGAGATCGCGTCTTCGAGCCCGTCGCCGGTCAGGTCGCCGCCGGGAAGTCCGATGTGGATGACCGAGCCGGGCGCCTCGACCACCTCCCCGCCGCGACCCTGCTGTTTCTGCAGGCCGGCGAGACGCCCGGCCGGGTCGGGGATCTGGATGTCCCAGATGCGCTCGGTCAGCATCCGCGTCGCCTTCGCCAACGTCGCCGGCGAGCGGAGGTCCCCCGCTGATGCGATGACGTCGGCGGGCCGCGCTGCTCGCCGATCGGGCCGGTGCGAACCCGCTCTGATCCTGGGCGCGTCGCTGGGTGCGAGGGCGCGCGCACGGTCGATCCTGAGCTGACCGTCACGCCGCCCCGACGACGTCGCCCAGGAGGCGGCGCCCGGCACGAGGAGGGCGAACACAGCGAGCACCAGTGCGACGCGATGACCAGCTACGCGAACCCGATTCATGGACCCTCCCCGTCCGCCCGGCCGCATCGCGACCGGGAACCGGCCCCAGCCGGATGGTTCGATAGTTCGCCATCTGCCGCCCTTGTTCCTTTCGCCCGCCTTTGCCCGCAGTGGCGGTCTGACGCCGGAGCGCGAGGATGTTTCGCCTCGTTCCGGCATCGAGCGGAAGAGACGGAAGCGCGCGGCCAAGGTTCCGCCTCGTGCGCCGCCGAATCGTGCCCATGTGAAACGCGGGAGTAGGTGGCATGCCGTCCTCGTCGTCGGGGCGTTGTGCTCGCTCGTGCTGGCACCCTCCTCCTCGGGCGCGGACCTCGCCTCGGTCGCAGTCGGCAACGGTTACTTCAGCCCGAAGGTGCTGCTCGTCGATCCCGGGACCACTGTCGAGTTCGGGTGGCTGGAGGGTCGCCACCGCATCGCCGCCTACCAGACGGCGTTCTGGGACTCGGGTGAGCGCGCGACGCCGGCGACCTATCGGGTCGGTTTCGCCGAGGGGACGGTCCGGTACCGATGTACGCTGCATTCCACGCTCGACGCGTCCCAGCACTGCAACGGGATGTGCGGGATCCTGACCGACGATCCTCACCTGGATACACGTCAGCCGACCGCCCTGATCCTCAGGCCGCGTCGGGGCGAGGTCGTGGCGCCGGTCCCCGACGTTGACGCAGAGCGCTCCAACATCCGGATCCCGGTCGTGATCGAGGGCAGTGCCTGGGACGACGTCGGCGTAGCCGCCGTCGCGGTGCGGTTCTGGGACAACGCCGGCCGTTCCTTCGAACGCCTCGCCGACTGCGCCGCCTGTGCTGCGCCCTCGGTCGGGTGGCGCGTCGATGTCTCGTTGCTCCCGGGTAGCTACCTGATCGAGGCGGCTGCGGCCGACGTCGCCGGCAATCGATATTTGACGGCTCGGCAAACATTCATCGTCGTGTAGGTTCCTTGCTCAGCGCGCGCGCGCCTGGGTAGGCTCGGCGCCCATGAGCGACTTCGCGTGGCGTCCGTCGGGCTCGTATGTCGAACATGCCAACGTCACGCGGTTGATGCGCACCCACGACATCGGCTCGTACGACGAGTTGCTGCGCCGGTCCCAGGACGACATGGAATGGTTCTGGGACGCCGTCGTCGAGGATCTCGGGATCGAGTTCTTCCATCGCTACCGGGCGGTGCTCGACGACTCCAAGGGTGTACCCTGGACCATCTGGTTCCCGGGCGGGACCATCAACCTGACCCACAACTGCGTGGACAAGCATGCCACGGGTACGCCCGACCGTCCGGCCATCGTGTGGGAGGGAGAAGACGGCGCCACCCGGACCCTGTCCTACGGCGAACTACGGCGCGAGGTCGATCGGCTGGCCAATGGGCTGCGCGCGCTGGGGGTTCGCTCGGGCGATGCGGTCGGGATATTCATGCCGATGATCCCCGAGATCGTCGTGGCGTTGTATGCCTGCTCGAAGATCGGCGCGATCTGGCTGCCGATCTTCTCAGGGTTCGCCGGCAGCGCCGTGGCGGCGCGGTTGCAGGACGCGGAAGCCGTTGCGCTCATCACCGCCGATGGGTTCCATCGCCGGGGCTCGATCGTGCCGATGAAGCAGACCGCGGACGAGGCCGTCGAGGCGACCCGCAGCGTCCAGCACGTGATCGTGCACCGTCATGTCGGCGCGGACGTCCCCTGGACCGACGGCAGGGACATCGACTGGCGGGACGCGGTCGAGGGACAGCCCGATGTGTGCGAGCCCGCGCAGCTCGACGCCGAGCATCCGCTGTTTATCGCGTACACGTCCGGCACGACGGGACGGCCCAAGGGCGTCGTCCACGTGCACGGCGGTTTCCTGGTCAAGATCGCCGAGGAGGTCGCCTATCAGGTCGATCTGCATCCGGACGACCTGTTGTTCTGGGTGACGGACATGGGCTGGATCATGGGTCCCTGGGAGGTCATCGGGGCGCACGCGAACGGCGGCGCGGTCATGCTCTACGACGGCGCGCCCGACCATCCGTCGCCCGACCGGCTCTGGTCGCTGATCGAGCGTCATCGGGTCACGATCCTGGGAGCGTCGCCGACGTTGGTGCGCGCGCTGATCCCTCACGGCGAGCAGCTCGTGCTCGCCCACGACCTGTCGAGCCTGCGGATCCTGGGTTCCACCGGTGAGCCGTGGAACCCCGAGCCGTGGCGCTGGTACTTCGAGGTCGTCGGCGGGGGACGCTGCCCCATCATCAACATCTCCGGCGGCACCGAGGTCGGCGCGTGCTTCCTGTCCCCGACCCCGCTGACGCCGTTGCGTCCCTGCACGCTCGGCGGTCCGGCGTTGGGGATGGCGATCGACATCTACGGCCCGGACGGAGTGTCGCTACCGCCGGGTCGGGTCGGCGAGCTGGTGTGCACGAAACCGTGGCCCGGCATGACCCGTGGCATCTGGGGTGATCCGGATCGGTACATGCAGACCTACTGGTCGCGCTGGCCCGACGTCTGGGTGCACGGCGACTGGGCGAGTCGCGACGCTGACGGGTACTGGTTCCTGCACGGGCGTTCGGACGACACGCTCAAGATCGCCGGCAAGCGCCTCGGCCCCGCCGAAGTCGAGTCGCTCCTGGTCTCACACCCCGCCGTCGCGGAGGCGGCGGCAATCGGTGTGCCCGACGAAGTCAAAGGAGAGAAGGTCTGGTGTTACGTCGTGCTCTCTGCCGGCCAGGCGCCGTCCGAGCAGCTGCGCGCCGACCTCCGCGACCTGGTCACCGCCGGACTCGGCAAGGCCTTCCGGCCTGATGCGGTTCGCTTCACCGATGCCCTGCCCAAGACCCGCTCGGCCAAGATCGTGCGACGCGCAGTGCGCGCGCTGGCCCTGGGCGAGGACCCAGGTGATCTCTCCAGCCTCGAGGATCCGGCCGCGTTAGACGCGGTCCGAAACGCCGGTTAGATTCCCTTTATCGGGCGATCCCGCCTGGATGGAAGGATTCGTCCCCCCTCCCGGCGAAGCTGAGGAGGTCCGTGTTCCTGGGAGGACCCGTGCGCTGGATCATCACGTCGTTGCTGCTCGTAGCCGTCGCTTTCACCGGCATGCCGGCGAGCGCGCAGGTTGATGGACTCGTGCTCACGCGCGATACCTCAACGTTCTATCCGGGCGGCGCCGGGCGTCCCGACCCGCTGCTCGTTCAGGCGGGCCAGAAGCTGCTTTACCAGAACCTCGACACGTTCCAGCCGCACAACGTGTGGTCCGTCGAGGTGAAGCCAGACGGCACGCGCCTGTTCCGGTCGCCGACCGTCGGGCCGTGGAACGTGAACGATGGCCTGAACCCGATCGAGGTACCCGGCGTCGACGTGTTGCCGCCGGGACCGTACGCGTTCTTCTGCGACATCCATTCGTTGATGCGAGGAACGCTCACCGTCTTGTGATCGACGTCCACGGCAAGGAGGAGTCATGCTCAGGAAGATCACGGTTCTCGCGGTTGCGCTGGCGGCGATCTCGCCGGTGGCGTTCGCAGGCGAGGACGGCGAAGGTTTCACCACGACCAGTTGTGCATTCCCTGCGGATGCTCCGATGCCCGGCAGCAGCGACACGGTGCTGACCGTCGGCGGGGGACAGCAGTACGCCACCATCCAGGCCGCGGTGGATGACGCGGCGCCGGGCGACACGGTACTGATCCATCCGGGCGAGTACACCGAGTCGGTGCTGGTCACGACGCCCTACCTGCGCATCCGCGGGACGGATCGCGCCGGCGTGCAACTCAACGGTGAGACCGTGCGTGACATCGGGATCGCCGTGGACGGCGCCGACGGTGTCGTGATCGAGAACATGACCGCGCACCACTACGTCAAGCACGGTTTCTTCTGGGATGAGACCCACGGGTACTGGGGTCGGTACCTGACCGGGTACAGCAACGGCCTCTACGGCATCTACGCCTTCGATGCTCGATGCGGCCAGCTGACCGACTCGTATGCCAGCGGAAACGCGGATTCCGGCTTCTACATCGGCGAATGCTTCCCATGCGACGCGGTCATCGACAACATCGTCGCCGAGGAGAACGCCCTCGGATACTCGGGGACCAACGCGGGCGGCAATCTCGAGCTCCGCAACTCCGTCTGGCGCGACAACGGCCTCGGGATCGTCCCCAACAGCCTCGACGGCGAAGACCGGCCACCGCAGCGGGGGACCATGATCCGCAACAACCTGGTGCTCGACAACAACAATATCGATGCGCCGGGCATCAGCCTCGCCGGCACCTATTGGGGTGGCGGGATCATCATCGCGGGCGGTGCCGGCAACCAGGTGTTCGGCAACACAGTCACCGATCACGCCTTAGGGGGGATCGTACTGTCGCCGTTGCCGGACTCAAATGTGTGGATCGCCACCGGCAACACCATCTGGGGCAACGTCGTCACCCACGATGCTGAAGCCTACCCGGACGCCATCGACCTGACCCAGGGGCTCACCTCTGGGCCGGGGAACTGCTGGGCCGACAACGATTTCTCGACGTCGGCTCCGCCGATGATCGAGGAGATCTACGACTGCGGGCTCCCGATCACGCCACCGGGCGGCGACCCGCGGATGGAGCTGTCGCTCATCGAGGGTGCAGCCGGTCTCAACGGACGCGTCCAGAGTCCTTGGGAAACCTGGCCGGCGCCGACCGCACCCGAGGCGAGCATCGACATGCCCGCCTCGCTCACCGGTCCGATCACGGAGTGGCTTCCTGCGGTGATGTAGCTCCGGAGATGTTCGGCGGGGCGGTCCATCGGGCCGCCCCGCTCGTTGGACGCCGATTCAGGCCAGCACGAGGCCGGCCTCCAGCAGCGTGCGCGTCATCGCCTGGTCCTCTGGGATGATGTGGGTGAGCACCAGCCGCGGATCCGCCGTCAGCGTCAGTCGCACCATGGCCACGGCGCCGTCGCCACGTTGATACCTGCGACGCTGGAAGACCTCACCGCGAGGAGAGGGCTGAGACGCTTCCCACAGATGGTCGAAGTCCGGCATCGACATCAACCGCGCTATCAGCTTTACTCGCCAGCGACGGTCTGCTTGCCGGTCGGTCTCCGCGCGGAATTCCATCAGCGTGGAGGCCGCGATCAGCTCCCAGCGGTCGCCGAGGTGGGAACGTACCGAGCCGGGCGCCTCGAAGAGCAGCTCCAGGTAGTTGCGACCGCTGTACCTCGCCGGCAGTCCGAGCATCTTGACGGCCAGATCGTTGGCGGTCCACAGCGTCCAGCCGAAATCCATGATCATCGCAGGCTGGCCCCACGTTTCGATGCGAGGAAGTTTCTCGCTCAGCTGCTGGAACTCGTCGGCGGTCGGGAGCACGCCCGCCGCTCGGAACAGCCAGGCCTGGATGTCTTGACGTGCGCCCGTCGTGTTCTCGTCGGCGAGCGCGTTCGCCAGCTTCACCAAAGTTCGCCGGGTCGGACGGATACGGTCGGTTTCGATCCGGCTGACGGCGGAGGCGTCACGCCACCCGCATGCGCGCGCCAACTCGACCTGCTCTAGGTCGCGACGCCCGCGGAGGATCCGAACTATCTCGCCGACGGTTTCGAGCTGCATCGTGTCCTGTGTCGTCCCGATCGGTGGGTGGCTGTTGGTCGCATCTTCGCTCCGGTCATGGTGCCGAGGCAAGTTCAACGCGCATGATCCTTCCCGCCTCTCGGGGACGAGGCGTCCGAAGCGCGGCATTCCCAGCGCTTATAATCGCCGATCATGGCTTCCTTGACTCCTTCCGCGGGCTACACGCTCACCCTCCGCGTGAACCTTGAGAACCGGCCCGGGTCCTTCGGCCGGCTGGCGTCGGCGATCGGACGCGCGGGAGGCGACCTCGGCGCGGTCGACCTCGTGGAGCATCGAGGCAAGATCATGGTGCGCGATCTCACGGTGAAGTGTCGTGACGAGGCTCACGGCCGCCAGATCGTCGCAGCGGCGCAGCGCGTCCCCGGCGTCGAGGTACGCGACGTGCGAGACCGAACGTTCGACATCCATGCCGGCGGCAAGATCTCGATCGCATCCAAGCTTCCGCTGAAGACCCGCGACGATCTATCGATGGTGTATACGCCGGGCGTCGGGCGGGTGTCGCGCGCGATCGCGGACCACCCGGAGAAGGTCTGGGACTTCACCAGCAAGGGCAACGCCGTGGCCGTGCTCACCAACGGAACCGCCGTGCTCGGGCTCGGCGACATCGGACCGGAGGCCGCGATCCCCGTGATGGAGGGCAAGGCGATGCTCTTCAAGGAGTTCGCCGACATCGACGCGTATCCGATCTGCGCGCGCGCGCGAACGCCCGACGAGCTGGTGGCCGTGGCAAAGGCGATCGCGCCTGGGTTCGGCGGCATCAACCTCGAGGATGTCGCGGCGCCCGAGTGCTTCGAGGTCGAGGAGCGGCTTCGGGACGACCTCGACATCCCGGTCTTCCACGACGACCAGCACGGAACCGCGGTCGTGACGCTGGCGTCACTGTTGAACGCGACCGCGGTCATCGGCAAGCGACTCCAAGACGTGCGCGTGGTCTTCCTCGGGATGGGCGCGGCCGGCATCGCCTGCACCAGGTTGCTGCTCGAGATCGGGATCGGCGATGTGATCGGGTGCGATCGATCCGGCATCGTTCATCGCGACAGAACCGAGAACATGAACCCGCAGAAGCGCTGGATCGCCGAGAACACCAACAGCGAGAAGATCACCGGCTCGCTCGAGGATGCGTTGCGCGGCGCGGAGGCGTTCATCGGCGTGAGCGGTCCGGGGCTGGTCCGGCCCGAGTGGCTCAAGGAGATGACCTCGGACGCGATCGTGTTCGCGATGGCCAACCCCGTGCCGGAGATCATGCCCGAGGAGGTGCCGGCCAACGTCCGCATCGTGGCGACCGGCCGGAGCGACTACCCCAACCAGATCAACAACGTCCTTGTCTTCCCCGGGTTCTTCCGGGGACTGCTTGACTCGCGCGCGCGCGGGTTCACGACGCGGATGGAGATCGATGCGGCGCGGGCGCTCGCCGGGATCGTGGCCGAGGGGGAGCTGGACGAGGAGTACATCGTCCCATCCGTGTTCGACCGCCGGGTCATGCCGGCGATCGCCCACGCCGTGGAAGAGGCGGCGCGAGCCGAGGGCGTCGCCCGCCGCTCGGGCTGACGCAGGAAATCGCCTCCGCCGCGTCGAATCCTCCTCCCGATCAAGACGACCCTGGGGGGGGAATCATGCGATCTCGTGCGGCGCTGGGTGTGCTCATCGTTTCCATCGGTCTCGCGGTGTTGCCCTCCGCATGGGGCGACGTTCGAACGGCCTCGGGGCTCCAGCGCGAGGTCTCTCTCTATTTCAACGACAA
Source organism: Actinomycetota bacterium (assembly GCA_036397635.1). Lineage (GTDB taxonomy): Bacteria > Actinomycetota > AC-67 > AC-67 > AC-67 > DASWIP01. The sequence goes on from DASWIP010000113.1 coordinate 8,702, forward strand.
CGAACAGTTCATCGCACGGGACGGATATCTGACGATCTACAGTTACACCGGGGGGACCACCGTCGGGATCTCCGGTGCGCCGCGCGTCGAATATCGCGCGAGCGCGTGGTTGAATACCTGCGACTTCCAGCAGAACATCTGCTCTGGGTCGGGATTCGACTGGCAGACCGTGGATCCCACGTCCCTGACGATGGACCCGCTCGGGAACAGCGTTGAGATCGATGCGTGCCTCCTGCCTACCGGTGGAGGCGGATGCCAGACGTTCGATCTCACCTTGAGTCGTCCGTCCTTCATCAGCCCTGGGTACCTGTGTTTCCCGGCGCTGATCTGCGGAGCGAATGCCTGGCACGATCCCGCGACGGGCGAGTCGCACGCCAGCCTGAGCTGGAGCCCCGGCGTGTTCCGATCCGCCTATCAAGTCACCGGGACGTTCGCCGGCCAGCCATTCCCGACCGTCGTGAACGGCTTCAGCGACGCGTCGTCCTGGCAGCGGCTGGTGCTCGACGAGCAGATCCACCTACCGTAACCGGCGGTTCGCTCGCGGTTCGCTCGCGATTGGCCGACGCCTCGACCGTCAGATGCCGCCGGTTTGCCGCAGCTTTGACCGCGGGACATACTTCGTGGGGCGCCTGCCTGCTCGAAGGAGGAGACCCGCATGAGAGCTCGTCGTTCCTGCCTGTCCGTGCCCGGTTCCAGCCCGAAGTTCTTGGCCAAGGCCGCGGGCCTGCCGGCAGACGAGGTTTTCTTCGACCTCGAGGATTCCGTCGCGCCGCTCGAGAAGGAGGCCGCGCGCGGCAACATCGTCGAGGCCCTGAAGAACAACACTTATCAGGCGCCGACCAAGGTCGTTCGGGTCAACGGCGTCTACACGAAGTGGTGCGCGAAAGACTTGATCGAGGTCGTCGAGGGCGCGGCCGAGCATATCGACTGCATCATGATCCCCAAGGTCGAGACCGCCGGCGACGTCGCGTTCGTCGACAACATGTTGCGCATGATCGAGGAAAACATGGGGCTCGAGAAGCGCATCGGGCTCGAGGTTCAGATCGAGACCGCGCTGGGGCTGCGCAACATCAACGATATCGCCGACGCGTCGGACCGGATCGAGGATCTGATCCTGGGGCCCGCCGACATGAGCGCGTCGCTCGGCCTGCCTACGGTCACCGCCGGCGCGCCGATCCCCGGGTACGAGAACCTGGACCACTGGCACTACGTGCTGATGCACATCAATATCGCGGCGCGCAGCCGCAACATGCAGATCATCGACGGGCCGTACCTGCTGATCCGGGACCTGGACGGGTTCCGCGACGCGGCGATGCGAGCGCGCGCGCTCGGCTACGACGGGAAGTGGGCGCTGCACCCGGATCAGGTCGCGGTCCTCAACGAGGTGTTCACGCCGACGCAGGAGGAGTACGACAAGGCCGAGGCGATCCTCGAGCATTACCGCCACGTCACCGAGGTCGAGCGCAAAGGTGCGGTGATGTTCGGCAAGGAGATGATCGACGAGGCATCGCGGAAGATGGCCGAGCAGGTATCCGCGCGCGGACTCGCCGCCGGCATGCAGCGCGTCAAGGGCGTCGACGAGTTCCTGAAGGTGGAGTAGCCGCAGGGAGCGTGACGTTCGCGCTCGCCTCCGACGAGGCGTAGCTCATCCTGCTGTCCGCCTTGGGCGACGGCAAGGGCCGTTCGACTTCATCTTCGACACAGGCGCGACCCATGCCGTCGTCGGTCGCCCGCTCGCCTCGCCGGGCGGACACGCGTCGAGCCCTCTCAGCCCCCGCGCGCAGAGATGACGTCGCGCAACACGTCGACGATGCGCCGCGCACCGTTCTCGAGGTCGTCAGGCGTCACATGGATGATTTGCCACCCCAGGGCGGTCAGGGCGTTGCGGCGGGCCAGGTCACGCGCCCAGTGCACCCGACCGCCGTGCCAACGGTACCCGTCGACCTCGATCGCGATCCGCAGATCTGGGATGGCGAAGTCGACGCGCGCGACGAAACGGCCCCCTTCACGGATCTCGTACTGCGCCTCGACGTGGATGCCGGCTCGGCGCAGCATGCGGCTGAGCCGTGCCTCCGGCACGCTCTCGTGGACGGAGGTGCCGATGCCCCGTTCGGGAAGCAGCGCGCGCATCAGTGCTGTCCCCTTCCGGCCGGGGCGGGTTTCCTTCTCGAGTTGCCATCTGAGCCGCGCCGGCGTGACCAGTCGTCGCACGAGCGCGTCATCGATCGCCTCCTCGACCAGGTGCGCCGGCAGGACCGCGGCCAGATCGAACAGCGTACGCGCCGGCGAGATAGCAGGGATGCCGTTGACGATCTCGGTGTCCACTGGGTGCAGCGACTCTGCCGTGCTGTACAGGGTGATGCCCGGTCGCGGACGGGCATGGCCGCGAGGTGCGGTCAGCTCGATCCGGGAGCTCGCCGTTGCGCTGCCCAGCCGCTTGAGAGCCGCTGCCGTTCGGTGCGATGCGCGCGCTTGTGGACCGAACAGCAGGCAGGCGGCCATCACCTCGCTCTCCCAGGGCATCGGGTACTCGGCCAGCCGATACACGCTCCGGTGGACGCGCTCCCACCGGCCCGTCCTCAGTCTCACGGCGATCATCCGCTCGGTCGCCCCGAGCCGCGTCGCTTGCGCGCGAGTGATCAGTCCCCACTGGCGCGCGGCGACCTTCGCGATGGCTCGATCCGCTTCTTGCATGCGTTACATACCTGGAGGGTCCGTGGCGCATGCAAGGATGGACCGCCGTGCGGGCGCGTGCTAGCGACCATGACCGCATCGCGCCGATCTTCCCAGAAACCTCGGCCGGTTTGCCGTCGGAACGGCCTCCCCGGATACTTTGGGCCATGACTATCGCCACTTTGACCGAAGAGCAGCAGTTGATCATCGACACGGTGCGTGAGTTCGTCGAGCGCGAAGTCATCCCTGTTGCCGACGCCATGGAGCATGCCGACGAGTACCCCGACAAGATCGTCGAGCAGATGAAGGAGATGGGGCTCTTCGGGATGATGGTCCCCGAGGAGTACGGCGGGCTCGGCCAGCCGCTCACCGTCTATGCCCAGACGATGGTCGAGCTCTCGCGCGGATGGATGTCCCTGGCCGGGATCCTCAACACGCACACCATGGCCACCTACCTCATCAAGTCCTACGGCACCGATGATCAGAAGCAGCGGTTCCTGCCGCGGATGGTCGGCGGGGATCCCCGGGCGAGCTTGCTGATGTCCGAGCCGCACGCCGGCAGCGACGTGCAGGCGATCAAGACCAGGGCCGTCAAGGATGGCGACGACTACGTCATCAATGGGCAGAAGATGTGGGCGACCAACGGGTTGCGCTCGGGACTGTGCATGACCCTGACGAAGACGGCCGACACCGATCCACCGTTCAAGGGCATGTCCATGTTCATCGTCGAGAAGGAGGCGGGCGCCGAGCGCTCGGGCGGCGTCATCGTGGGCAAGAACATCGAGAAGCTGGGGTACAAGGGGGTCGAGACCACCGAGATCGCGTTCGACGACCACCGCGTGCCGGCCAAGAACCTGCTCGGCGATGAAGAGGGCCAGGGCTTCATCCACAACATGGGTGCAATCGAGGTCGGCCGCGTGAACGTGGCCGCGCGCGCGCTCGGGGTCGCGACGCGCGCCTTCGAGGAGGCCATCCGCTACGCCCAGCAGCGCGAGACGTTCGGCAAGCCGATCGCCCAGCATCAGGCCATCCAGTTCAAGCTCGCCGAGATGGCCACCAAGATCGAGGCGGCCAAGATGCTGATGCTCAACGCTGCCGGGCTGAAGGACGCAGGCGAGCGCACCGACCTCGAGGCGGGTATGGCGAAGCTCTACGCCTCCGAGATGTGCATGGAGGTCTGCACCGAAGCGCTTCGTATCCACGGCGGCTACGGCTACTCGAAGGAGTACACGGTCGAGCGGCTGTTCCGCGACGCGCCGTTCTTCCTGATCGGGGAGGGCACGAGCGAGATCCAGAAGATGGTGATCGCGCGCAACCTGCTCAAGAAGTACAAGGTCTAGGTCCGGCGAGGAGGGACGGTGTCAGTCGTCGAAGCACTTGCGCGCGAGGTCGGCGGTGTCGGGAAGGCCCTGCGGAAGCTCACGGCGGCCGAGTGGGACGCGCCGACACGCTGCGAACCCATGACCGTTGCCGAGCTGCTCGCCCACGTGACCCGCGGGGGCGAGCGGATCGTGTCGATGCTCGAACACGGCCCCGTGGACTCCGAGCCGGAGAAGGACGCCGTTACGTATTTCCAGTACGACCCCGACGAGGCGGGGCCCGGCATCGTGGCGCGCGCGGCCGAAGAGGCGGCCGGGAAGACGCCCGAGCAGCTGATTACCGCCTGGGATACCTCGTGGTCGAAGGGATTGCGGGAGGCGCGCGCCGCGCTGACGCACGACCCGGTCCTCCCCGGCGTCTTCGGGCTGATGCGTCTCAGCGAGTACCTGAAGACGCGCGTGGTCGAGGTCACGGTCCACCATCTGGATCTCGACGATGCGATCGGCCGCGCCTACCACCCGGATCCTGAAGCGCTCGAGATCGTCGGCGACGTGCTGCGCGGCCTGCTGGGGACCGACCTGCGGCCGGTCGGGATAGACGACCTGCGTTTCGCGCTGACCGGCACCGGCCGCGCGCACTTGGATGAGACCGAACGGGTTCACCTCGGGCCGCTGGCGGAGCGCTTCCCGCTGTTCCGCTGACCGCAAAGGCCATCCCGTTCTGATAGGAAACGAGCACGCAACGGATCAGGAGGATGCCAGGATGGGCACCGCGCGCGAGTTCGGACGCTACTTCGAGGACTTCGAGGCCGGCGACGTCTACAAGCACTGGCCGGGCAAGACGATCAGCGAGTACGACGATCACCTGTTCTGCATGATCACCATGAACCACCATCCGCTCCATACGAATCAGCATTACGCCGAGACGCAGACCCACTTCAAGAAGAACGTGGTCGTGGGCAACCTGGTCTACTCGCTCGCCCTTGGCATGAGCGTGCCGGACGTCAGCGGCCGGGCGATCGCCAATCTCGAGGTCGAGTCGCTCAAGCACACCGCGCCGATGTTCCACGGCGACACGCTGTACGCCGAGACGAAGGTGCTCGAAAAGGTGGAGTCTCGGTCCAAGGAGGACCGTGGCGTGGTGACGGTCGAGACACGTGGCTACAACCAGGACGGGGTCGAGGTGCTGTACTTCCGCCGCAAGGTCCTCGTCCCCAAGCGCTCGCACCATCCGGACGAGCAGCCGGGCCGGCCGGAGCCGAAGGCGGACTAGCCCATCGTGACCTGGGTCGACGGGCTCATCTTCGGAGTGCTGCTGCTCGCGCTGTTCAACGGGTATCGGCGGGGCGCGGTCATCCAGCTCTTCTCGTGGGGCGGCTTCGTCCTCGGGTTGTTCGCCGGGGGTTTCGCGGCGCTGCTGATCGTCAACGCGTTCCATCCCGGATCCGCGGGTGCTCGCGTGGGCGTATCCCTCGGCGCATTCCTGGTGATCGCCTTCCTCGTCGAGGGGCTCATCGCGCTCGGCGGCGCGAAGCTTGCGCGCAAGATCGTGGCGGAGAGCGCGCGCAAGGCCAACGCCATCACCGGGTCGGTCGTGGCGATGATCATGGTGCTGATCGTGGCCTGGCTGGTCACGCCGATCACGCGACGGGTGCCGGAGGTCGCCGCCGCGGTCAAGGGATCGGCGATCCTGCGCTTCGCCGACGCGATCCTGCCGGGCTCGCCGCCGAACATGCTGTCGGCGCTGGGTGGCCTGCTCGACCGCACCGGGTTCCCCGAGGTCTTCGCGACCCTGAACCCCTCGCTGGCGCCGGGTGTAGATCCGCCGCCGGCGGCGCTGGCGCGGGACCGGCAGGTGCTCGCAGCCGCGCGCCTGACCTTCAAGATCCAAGGCAAGGGGTGCGGTGGCGTCGTCAACGGCAGCGGGTTCCCCATCCGCGAGGACACCGTCGTCACCGCGGCGCACGTCGTGGCCGGAACCTCGGATACCAAGGTGATCGAAGCCTCGGATGCGGGCGGGAGCAGTTTCGACGCGCGCGTCGTATACATGGACACCGAGACCGACATCGCGATCCTGCGCGTCGGGCGGTTGCCGAACGAGCTGCTCGAGCTGTCGACCCAGCCCGCGGCCTTCAAGACCGACGGCGCAGCGATCGGCTACCCGGGTGGAGGGAAACGCACGATCTCGGTCGCGAGGGTGCGAACCCGGACCGACGCGCGTGGACAGGACATCTACAGCCAGCGGTCCGTCTTCCGCGAGATCTACGTCCTGCGCGCGGTCGTGCGGCAGGGCAACTCCGGCGGCCCGCTGGTGGACACCGCCGGAGTGGTTCGCGGCATGATCTTCGCCGCCTCGGCGACCGAGGCGGAGGAGTCGTACGCGCTCGCCGAGACCGAGGTGCGCGACGCGCTCCGGCAGGCGGCGGGGCGCAACAAGCAGATCGACACCGGCCGCTGCGCGATATGAACAGCCGACACCGCGCGCGCCGGTCGACACCGCGTGCGCCGGCGCTTAGCCTGACGGTGAGATGGCCGTCGCCGAGTACCTGATCGTCCACTATCACGAGATCGGTCTGAAGGGCCGCAACCGATCGCTGTTCGAGCGCGCCCTGATACGCAACATGACACGCGCATGCTCGGATCTGATCCAGATCAAGCCACGCCGCCTCCCCGGCCGCGTGATCGTGCCCGTTCCGGACGGGGTGGCCGGTGAGAAGCTGCTCGAGCGGCTGCGCTCGGTCTTCGGGATCGCCAACCTTGCGGTCGCGCGCGGCGGCAAGATCGACTTCGACGGCATCTGCGATGTTGCCGGCGCGATGGTGGCCGAGCAGCGTTTCGAGACCTTCGCTGTGCGGGCGCGCGTCGCGCACTCGGATTTCCCGCTCAGCTCGCGTCAGATCAACGAGAAGCTCGGCGCCTGGCTGCTCGAACGCACCGGCACTCGCGTGAACCTCAGCGATCCCGACCTGACCTGCCGGGTGGAGATCGTCGGCGATCTGGTGCTGGTCTCGACCGCGCGCACGCCGGGACCGGGTGGGCTTCCGGTGGGGGTCTCGGGCCGCGTCGCGGTGCTGCTCTCGGCCGGCATCGACTCGCCGGTCGCGGCGGCACGGATGATGCGGCGGGGCGCGCGCTGCTCGTTCATCCATTTCCATTCGCAGCCGTACACCGACGGCTCCAGCGAGCGCCACGCCCGCGAGCTCGCCGGGAGCCTCACCGCGTTGCAGTACGACTCGACGCTGTTCGTGGTCCCGCTGGCGCCCGCGCAGCAGGTGATCGCGGCCGAGTGCCCAGAGGAGCTGCGCACGATCCTGTACCGGCGCATGATGATGCGCATCGGCGGCGAGCTCGCCGGCAAAGATGGTGCGAAGGCCCTGGTGACCGGCGACTCGCTGGGCCAGGTCGCGTCGCAGACGCTCGAGAACCTCACGGCCGTCGAGGCGGCATCGCCGCTGCCGGTGCTGCGGCCGCTGATCGGCCTGGACAAGATCGAGATCATCGCCTCGTCGCAGGAACTCGGGCTGTTCGAGATCTCCAGCGCGCCCTGCCAGGAAGCGTGCGTGCTGTTCGAACCGCGCACGCCGGCGACGAAAGCCCGCCTTGTCGACTGCGAGCGCGCGGAGGCGGCGCTTGACCTCGACGGCTTGATCCGAGCAGCGATCGAGGAAACCGAAGCAGTGACGTTCTCGGCACCGTGAGCATGGATCTGTTCCCGCCTCCTCCCGTCGACGAGCCGCGCGTCGAGCTCGCGCCTCCCCCGCCGCCCGCCGACGACCGCTTGCGTATCCCGGCTTGGCTGATCGGGACGACGGCGGTGCTCGTGCTCGCCGGCATGCTCGCGGGGTTCCTGTTCCTGTGGCAGCGCGCCGACGAGCTGGACGGCGATCTCGGCGTCGCCCAACGGCGGATCGAGCAGCTCTCCTCGGACCTCGGCGACGCCGCGGAGGCCCAGGGCGCACTGGCCGGCCGGATCCAGGAGCTGGAGCGCAAAGTGGGCGAGCAGGTCGACTTCGTCGCGCTGGCGCGCGCGGTTCGGCCGTCGGTGTTCACGATCGAGGCGGCCGACAGCCTTGGTTCCGGCTTCGTGGTCGAGAACACCGGCGGCGTCTCGGTGCTGGTGACGAACTTCCACGTCATCGCGGGCGTGGGGCGGGGCGGTTCGGTGCGCGTCCTTCAGGAAGGCCGGCCGGCCGCCCGGGGTGTGGTGACCGCGACCGACGAAGAGAACGACCTCGCCATCGTCGAAGTGAACCGCTCTTACCCGGCTCTGCGGGCCTCCACGCGTCCCCCCCAGCCGGGCGATCCCGTGGCGGTCGTCGGCTCGCCCCTCGGGCTCGCCGGCACCGTGACCGACGGGATCGTTTCGGGGTTCCGCAGCGGCTTGCTGCAGTTCTCGGCGCCGGTCAGCCCCGGCAACAGCGGCGGCCCGGTCGTGGATCGGACCGGGCGCGTGATCGGCATCGCCGTGCTCAAGATCGCGGCGTTCGGCGCGGAGGGACTCTCCTTCGCCGTCCCGATCGAGCAGCTCTGCGAACGCCTCCTGTCCTGCTAGAAGGCACGGCCGTCACCCGGAGGGCGAGGGGCTAGGGGCCGGGGGGGGCGTGCCGGGGAACAGCACACAGAACCGCGTGCCACCGCCCTCGCGGTCCTCCACCCACATCCGGCCACCGAGCAGCGCCGTGAACCGTGTCACGACGCTCAGGCCGAGCCCGAACGTCGTCTCCTCGTTCTCCGTCGCGGGCTGCCAGGGAGCGTCGATGCGCCTCGCGGCACGCTCGGACAATCCGGGTCCCGCGTCCTCGACGACCAGCGTGATGCCTTCGGGCGAGCGATCGAACCGGATCCATATCGGCGTCGTCGGTGGTGTGTGCTGGAGCGCGTTCCGGATCAGGTTCGCAACGATCCGTTCGGCGAGCACGTTTTCGGCTTGGACGGGCGCGGGTTCGTCCGAGACCTCGACCGTATGCTCACCCAGATCGAGCGCTCGCAGACTGTCGATCGCCAGCGCCCGCAGGTCGATCTCCTCCCGACCTTCCGGCGCCCACGCCCCGCGCCTCGCACGTTCCATCAACGCCTCGAGCATCCGCTGCACAGTCTGGGTGTTGTGTGCCGCCCGCTCGAGTAGCTTGGTCTTGGTTGCCTCGTCCAGCTTCTCGCCTTTGTCGATCAGGAGGTCCAGCAGGCCGGTGGCGGCGCCCAAGCCGTTGCGCAGATCGTGGCCGATGGCAGCGAGCATCGCCTCGGTGTGTGCCTGGTCGGCGTGCCGTCGCTCGGCGGATTCGCGCTGCTCCTCCCGCGTCGCGCGGAGCCGGTTTCGCTGCTGCTGCTGCTGCTGCTGCTGTTCCAGCGTGGTCACGTCGTAGAAGGTCCAGCGGAGCCGGGGTCCGTCTTCACCTTCTTCACGGCGCAGGTCGATCAGGACGTGCAGGTGTGTCCCCTCCGGGGTGACGACGGTCGCCTCATCGTGGTACGGCGCCGGGCTCTTCCTGGCCGCCGACATGCACCGGCGGTACACGGCTGCCTCCGACGGGGTGAATAACGTGCGCATCGATCCCCGCTGGATCTCGAGCAGCGATTGCGCCGCGTGGTTCGCCTGGACGATCAGGCCGCCGATCGTGCTGATGACCTGGGCGTTCGGGTCCCGATCGAACAGCCGGCGGTAGCGTTCCCGATCGGCGGCGATCTCGTGGCGGATGCCCTCCAGCTCATCGCTGCGTTCGAGCAGCTCCTCGCTGATGACCTCGAGTTCTTCGAGCGCGGTGGAGAGTTCCTCCGTCGGCAGGTTGCCTCCGGCTTCGACGAGGCGCGTCGCAAGTCGTCGCACGTCCTCGAACTTCTGTCCGAGCCGTGTTCGGCTTGTTCCGCTCGCACTCAGGTCAGAGCCTTTCCGCGAAGGGTGAGTGCGGTGGATGGGACGTACCCACCTTCACGATATCGGACCCAGGCGAGCAGTCAATCATCCCCACACACGCAGAAAGGCACACATTGGACTGACGGCCGCTAGATCTCCCCAAGGTTCATCCCGCGCGCGGTCGCTTTCCTGTTTCCATCAGGATCACGACTTCGTGAACGCCTTCGCCCGAGGTCTCCAGCGGGGTGCAGGTCACCTTGCACTGGATCGAGCGGCCTCGGCGGTTCACCGCCTCCAGGCTCAGCACCTCTTCCGCCGAGCCCGTCAGGCAGGCCACGATCGGCGCGCGCAACGCCTCGACCGGCAGGCCGATATCAAGCTCGAGCAGCCGGCGGCCGCGGACCTCATCGGCCCGGATCCCCCAAAGCTCTTCGGCCTGCTGGTTCCACGAGAGCACCTCGATCCGGTCGTTCACGACCGCCAGTCCCGTGTGGATGCTGGTGAGCACCGACCCGAGGAAGGCGTTGAGCGCTCGGAGCTCGGCGTCGGCCCGCCCGTACTCGTCGTTGAGGGCTTGCAGCTCGGTGTTGGTCGACTGCAACTCCTCGTTCATGGTCTCGAGCTCTTCGTTGGTGGATTGCAGCTCCTCGACCGTGGATTGCAGCTCCTCGTTGGTCGTCTCCAGCTCCTCGTTGGTTGACTGCAACTCCTCGTAGGCGGTCTCGAGTTCCTGGCTGGCGCGCAGGTGCTCGATCTGCAACTGCTTGAACTCGGAGGTGTCCTCGATGTGGATGCCGACGCCCAACAGGTTCCCGCCTGCGTCGGTCAGGGGCGCCACCCGGACGTCGAAGTACTGCGCGGAGCCATCCGGGAGCGTTCGTTGCTGATCGTGGAGCCTGACCGGCTTCCCGCCGTTCATAGCATCCTCGACGTGTGGTCGCAGCTCGAAGGGCCGGTACGAGATCTCGAGATCCTGGAACAGCCTGCCGCGGTCGGCATCCGTCAGCGCGAAGAGCTCTCGCGCAGCCTCGTTGATCACCGCCACCCGTCCGCCCAGATCCAGGATCACCTGCGCGTACGGCGCGGTCTGGATCATCGCGGGGCCGAGATCGGGCGTGCTCGTCGTGGGAGCGGTGATCGCCGCGGCCGGCGGGGCGAACCCGCGCGGATCGAAGCGCGCACGAGGCCGGAAGACCCGGTGCGCCAGGTCGACGATGGCGTACTGGTCCGAGTGACTCAGCATCATCTCGGCATGGCCAAGGAAGAGGTAGCCGTCGGTCTTGAGCCCGAAGTGCAGGTTCGACAGGATCTTGGCCTGCGTCTCGGTATTGAAGTACATCAGCACATTGCGGCACACGATCAAGTCCATGTGCGAGATCGGCGCGTCCTGGACCAGGTCGTGGCGTCCGAAGATGACGGATCGCCTGTACTCGGGACGGAACACGTACCGGCCTTCCGACTGCTGGAAGTAGTGCCGCATCGACTTGGGGACCGCTTCTATCTGCGCCTCGGTGTACGAGGCGTGGCGGGCCTCGGTCAGCGCCTCCTCATCGACGTCGGTCGCGTAGATCTTGACGCGTTCGCGGAAGCCTTCTTCGCCGAGCTGCTCGGCGAAGAGCATCGCCAGGGTGTAGGCCTCCTCGCCCGAGGCGCACCCGGCGCTCCAGATCCTGATCGGGCTGGAGGCCCCGTCATCGCCGATGATCTGGGGGATGATGCTCGCCTGCAGATAGTCCCACGCCTGGCCGTCGCGGAAGAAGCTGGTGACGTTGATCAGGATCGTGTTGAACAGGTGCACGAACTCATCCGGCTCGGCCTCGAGGTGCTCCTGGTAGCTGGCGACCTCTTCGATCCCGACGTCGCTCATGCGCTTCTTGATGCGACGGTGCAGGCTTGCCGGTTTGTAGCCGGTGAAGTCGAAGCCGCGCGCGTCGCGCAGATACGCGAGCAGCGTGTCGAACCCGCCCGCCGCCTTGGCGGGGCTCACGAGTTCTCTCCTCCGATCACGAGCCGCGCGATCGCCGGCGCGATCTCCTGTAGCTCGAGAACGAAGTCCACCGCGCCGGTCCTGATCGCCGCCTGCGGCATGCCGGCGAAGGCCGCCGTGCCCGGATCCTGCACGATCACGGTTCCCCCCATCGCGTTCACCGCGCGCACTCCCATCTCACCGTCGCTTCCGGTTCCGGTCAGAACGACCGCGATGACCCGGTCCCGGTAGCTCGCGGCGACCGACTCGAACAGCAGGTCGCCCGACGGCCGTACGAAATGGACCAGCGCCGTGTGCGACAGTGACATCGTGCCGTCGGAGTTGACCAGCAGATGATAGTCGGGGGGGGCGAGGAAGATCGTGCCCGGCTGCAGCTTGTCGCCTTCCTGGGCCTGCTTGGAGGGCATACCCGAGCGCCGCGACAGGATGTCGGACATCAAGCTGCGGTGGCGGGGGTCCAGGTGCTGCACGATCGTGATGGCGGCGGGGAAGTTGTCCGGCAGCCCGGAGAGGACCGTGCTGAGCGCCTCGAGGCCCCCGGCAGAGGACACGATCGCGACGACGTCATATCCCGCGCCCGGGAGCTTGGGGGGAGGCTCCCACGCGGCCCCGTCGTCGAACTCGGGCGGGTCCATGGGAGCAAGTATAGGGGCGGCTCCCTCGCCCTTACCCTGGGCGCCGGCGCGGCCGTCCTTGGGGCGAGGGTGGGACAGGCCTCGGACCGGGGGTGGGACAGGCCTTGTTTGCCGGGCTTGAGTCACCCCGGTACCCTGGGTTCTCGTTCGCGAGGTTGCCTGATGCCTTCCCCTAAGGCTCTACCCCGCAGCCCGGCCGATGCGGCCGCGGCCTCTTCGCCGTCGCCTTCGTCCCCGTCCCTGGAGGTGCTCGAGACGTTGGAGATCCAGAACGC
>DASWIP010000114.1:0-18214 GCA_036397635.1 Actinomycetota bacterium
ACGACCCGGGGCCGGAAGTAGAAGTCGGCGATCTCGAGGTCCACGCGCGCGCCGTCCTCGGTGTAGTCCCCGGCGGTGAGACCGGGGCGCGCGAGCCCGTCTTCGACCGGCAGGATCACGTCGCACGCCGCCTGGGGAACGCCGGCAGAGCGGCATCGCGCGGCCACGTCCTCGCCGAGCGGCCCGGCCGGCGCCGGCGTCATCGCGGCAGCGAGCAGCAGGACCATCACGCGTATGAGCGTCACGCCACCACCCTGATCCCCGCCGCTCCCGCGATCAGATGCTGCAACGCGGTCCCGAGGTCGGCCACGGGGTCGAGCTCGGGTGGGAGGTTGAAGGTGCCGCAGGGCGCGGCGACGCCGATGCTGGAGAGCGCGGTGCCGGCGCTGGTCGACGAACCCGACGCCATGCCCGAGGCCGGCGCGCCGTCGACGCGTGGGTCGCACACGGCGGCGTCACCATCCGTGCGATCGAACAGCAGCCCGGCCCCGACGACCAACCCGCCGGGCGTGTCGATGAAGGGGAACGACTCGCCGCTGCCCTGTGCGTCGCTGCTCCCCACGAGAAGGGGCGCGTCGTCTTCCATCACCGGCGAGAACGGATAGGTGTCCTCGGTGACGTGCGTGACCGCGCGGTAGACCGCCTCGCCGCCGTCGGTCCACAGGATCCCGACGCCGCCGAAGCCGCCCTGACCCTGACCGGCGCGTCCCTCCTGCGAGCAGCGCCGCCCGTTCGGCGCGAACTCGTTGCGATAGACCACCGGCGCATCGAGCAGATAGGTGTGCCCGCCGCGCTTGGTGTTGACCAGCGCGCCGATACCGGCCGCGACGCCCGACCCCTGGCTCAGCCGATCCGCCCAGAACACCGCGTCGCCCGAGCCCGATGCGATCTGCATACCGATCCCGCCCACATGTCCCGATCCTTGCGCGTTGAGCCGGCCCCGGTAATGGTCGTTCCCCTCGCCGTCGTCCCATAGCAGCGCGATGCCACCCAGCGCGCCGCCCTGGAACATGTCCCGGTTCGTGTTCACGCGGTCGCTCTCCCCCGGGTAGCAGTCCTCGATCAAGCCGAACAGCGGATCGTCGTGAGACCACGGCACCGTGTACACGTCCGATCCATCCAGGTCGAGCAGCATCGCCACCCCGCGCGCGTCGGCGTCATCGCCCACGTTCGCAAGCGCCTCGAGCATCCGCTCTTGTCGTCCGGCATCCCCGCACGAACCGTCGTTGCCGTGATCCGCGTCGGGGCCGTCGGGATCGACGTGACCGGGCACGTCGATCACCGGCAGGTCGTCGCGCCCCGTCGCCCGGTTCGCGACGTCGAAGGTGCAGATGCTCGGTGGGGCGGCTGTGCAATCGAGGTTGGGACGAGCCTTACCGGTCGTGCCCCCCGCGAGCACGCAGCCACCGGTGGCGTGGAAGCCGGGCGTGTACATCACACCTCCCGCGTTGTTGAGATAGGTGTCGTCCCCCGCCGGGTCGATCAGGATCTGCACGTCGTCGAGGTAGACGTCGTCCCCGTCGGTGCCGACGCACAGGAGATTGCCCGGCGCGCACGTGACCACCTCGAGGCCGGCGTTACGCAATGCCGGCAACGCGGCTTCCGCCGCCGCGTGCACGAGCGCGGCCGCGTACAGCATCGCGCCTGTGTCGATGCGCTGCACGATCGCGGCCGCGCGCGCCGCCGAAGCATCGTCGACGTCACCGAGGATCGCGCGCGACCCCACCGAGGAGGCCAACGCGACCTCGGAGCTGGTGATACCGGCGAACGCGGCATCGCGCAGCACGCGCGCCTGCGACGCCGCATCCAGCAGCGACGCCAGCGCTGCTCGCGTGGCGAGAGGCAGCGTCGAGAACGCATCCAGCGCCGGAGCGGGATCGCCGGGGACGCCCATCACCGCTTGCGCGCGCACGAGTGCCGAGGGAAGATCCGAGGTCGGCGGGATCGACGGCTCGAGCAGCTCCATGCCGCGTAGCGCCGCCGCCGCGCCGAGCGCGGCGCGGACGGCGTCGCCGGACTCGCCGCTCACCGGCACGACGGCCGGCACGACGGCCGGCACGACGGCGAGCATGAGCACGAGCACGGCGAGCGAGGGACGGAAGCTCCGCATGCGCACAAGATTCGGGCGGGGGTGGGGTCTCTCCTGCCGCGGACGAGCGGCCGCGGTGGACGATGCGTACCCTTTGCCCGACTTGACCCATCCGAGATGCGGGGCCGAGGGCGGGCGCCGCAGGGCACACGGTGAGCGACGTCGAAGGAAACCGCAAGGAGTCGAAGGAAGCCGCACACATGAGCCGAACGTCTCACGCGCGCGCGTCCGCGGCGATCGCAGTTGTTGCGGTCGCGCTGCTCGCCGCCGGCCTGCCGGCGCGCGCCGATGTCGATCCCTGCGTGGATCCCGAGCGGGTCCCCGTGCGTTCGCATGTGCACGTCATCGACGGCGGCGATCCCTTCTTCGAGCCGTTCGAGACGGTGATCTGTCGCGGGGACGGCGTCGATTGGGACAACCATGGGGACCGGATCCACACGGTGACCCACGTCACCTGCAACCGCGCGGACTCGCGCTACGACGACTGCGAGTTCGATTCGGTGTTCTCGCTCGCGCCGGGCACGACCTTCGAGCACGCGTTCTCGGCGCGCAGCGGCGTGTTCGACTACAAGTGCACCATCCACGGGTTCACCGGCAGGATCGTCGTGCTCGACGACGCCGGCACGCTGCCGGATCTGACGGTGACCGCGCTCGCCGCCCACGACACCGCCTCGCCGGCATCGAAGCGCCTCCAGGCCACCGTCGCCAACATCGGGGAGGCAACGGCGGCGGCAACGAAGGTGTCGTTCCAGTACCGCAACGCCGACGGCTCGTGGGTCGACATCGGCGAGCCCAAGGTCACGGCGATCAACGCTGGGACGTCTGTGCAGATCAATCAGTCGTGGCTCGTCGCGAACAAGATCGGCGACTTCCCGGTGCGCGTCGTCATCGATCCCGGCCGCAACCAGCTCGAGTCCGACGAGGGGAACAACGAGCTGCTCGAGACGATCCCCGTCTGGCTACCGCCCGGGATCGCGCAGGGCGTCGCTCTACCCGAGCCTCCGTGACGTGGAGCACGACGCCGGGCGGTCAGCTCATCGCGGCGGGATGCGCGATCCGGCTCAGGGGCTCGGCCACGCCCTTGACGAACCTGCGAACGGTCGCCTCGGCGACGCGATGCATAAACGCGCGGTCGGCGAGCTTCCCCGCCGCGCCCAGTGGCGGGTCGTACCGACCGTTGAGCGCGAGCTGGTTCATGTCCGGTCCGAGGGCGGTCAGCTCGAGGTCGGCCTCCATCACCGGGAACAGACGCTGCGCGCGCGCGGCGTGCCAGCGGATCGGCAGCACCATCTTGCCCGGCGACCGGATCGGGCGACCAAGCTCGATCTGAACGCTGCGGTAGACGCCCCCGTTCGGCGGACCGAACCCGACGCGTCCGAGCAGATGCACGCCCCAGCTCTCGGCCTCGGCTGCGACGGTGGGGAGCCATTTCGCAGGCCTGCGCAGCAAGTCGTTCTCGATCTCCGCGAAGGGACCGGGGATCTCGACGTACGACCGGATGAACATGCTCACATGATGCCCTGAACGAGCGCGTCCTCGGAGGGCCGAGCGGCCCCTCTTGGAAGGGTCCGAGGGACGGACCGCAGGACCCGTCCGGGAAGGGGCGAGTGGCACTGTGGTGTCCACAACTCCCCTGATTTGCTGCTCGCATGGAGACGGTGCTGCTGGTCGATGACGACCAGGATGAGCGCGAGCTGCTGGGCGGCTGGCTCGAACAAGCCGGCTACGTCGTCGAGGCCTGCCCTGGGCCGCTCGAACCGGACTACGTCTGCGTCGGCGGACGAACCATGACCTGCCCTCTTGCGGCGGGCGCGGACGTGGTGGTGCTCGATATGCAGCTCGGCAGTGACGCCGCGATGGAGGGCACGCCGGGGTGGCATGTGCTCGTCACCTACGTCGCGATGCGGAAGCCGGTCGTCGCTCTCGTCTCCGGCGAGGACCCTGTGCATCCTCGGCCGGACGATCAGGTGACCGTGCTCGGGCGACCTCCCGGCGAGCAGGAGCTGCTCGCCGCGGTCCATGCCGCTCTCGGCCGAAGGCAGGAGACTGCGTGATGGCGAAGATCCTGGTGGTGGAAGATGCGCCCGATCTGGGCGTCTATGAGACCAAGCTTCTCGAGGAGGCCGGCCATCATGTGCTGCGTTGCAGCGGCGCGCCGACCCCCTACACGGCCTGCCCGATGCTGCGTGACGGGTCCTGCCCCCTGGTCGATACGGCCGACCTGATCGTGTTCTCTTGCGCGCTGTTCGCGCCGATCCGCTCGCAGCGATACCGCGGCGAGCATCTGCTGCGCGCATACCGGACCCACCCGATCTATTCGCTCAAGCCGATGCTGATCGTGTCCGTCGGGCGGCCGGAGGACCTGCCCGGGACCGGACCGATCGAGACGGTCCAGAAGTTCGACGATCCGCGAGCGGTGATCCGGGCCGCCGAGCGGCTGCTCGCCGCCGCTGGGATACGCACAGGAGGAGACGATCATGAAGACGCAAGATCTGATGACCACGGCCGTCGCGACGGTCTCGCCGGACACGCCCTACAAGGACATCGTCGAGCAGCTTACCCGCCGCGGCGTGAGTGGCCTGCCGGTCATCGACGACAACGGCAAGCTCGTCGGCATCGTGACCGAGGGTGACCTGCTGGCCAAGGAAGCGTACGGCGCGCGGCGGCGTAAGCGGCGCGTGCTGGGACTCGTGACCGATGTGCTCGCCGGTCGTGACACCATCCAGCTGTCCAAAGCCGCCGGGCTGACGGCGGCCGACATCATGACCGAGCACGTGATCACGGCCTCCCCGGAGGAGGACGTGAGGGCGGTGGCGCGACGGATGATCGAGACGGGCGTGAAGCGGCTCCCCGTCATCGATGGCGGACGGCTCGTGGGGATCATCGCGCGCGCGGACCTGCTGCGGGTGTTCGACCGCAGCGACGACGGCCTCGAAGCCGCCCTGATCCGCTTGGTCGAGCGGTGCTTGTATCTGCCGCCCGAGGCCGAGGTGACCGTGACGGTGACCGACGGCGTCGTCACATTGGCGGGGTACGTGCACCGCGAGAGCGACGTTCGCGTGTTGGAGGCGATCATCGGGGCCGCGGACGGCGTGGTCGGTGTGATCAACGGGCTGACATTCCGCGAACGGGACACCAAGAAGGTGAGCTGACGTGACGCAAGCTCAGGGGAGGCCGCTCGTGCTCGTGGTCGGGCACGACTCGCCGCTTCGGCGCGGGGTCGGCCATGAGCTGATCGAACGTGGCTACCCAGTGGTCGTGTGCTCGGGACCGCCGGGGTGCGCCCTGAGCCATGACGACCGATGCGTGCTGCTCGATGAGGTCGACTGCGCCGTCATCCTGCCGTCCCACGCGGATCGCGCCATCGACATGTATCTGCAGCAGTGCGCACGCCGGGCCCGCACCGCCGTGTTCGCCTTGCAGCCCGACTTCGAGCTGCCGCCGGGCAGCGTGGTGGTTGGATCGCCTTCCGCGGCGCGCATCGCGCGGGTGGTCGAGGGGCTGGTGCGCGCCGGAGCCGCGTGACGCCTAGTTCTCGCCCTGGCTGCCCGGCAGGGTGGTGTGGCGAGCGAGGTAGGCCGCAGCCTCGGCGCGCCGTGAGACCTCCAGCTTCATCAGGATGCTCGAGACGTAGTTCTTCACCGTCTTCTCGGCGAGGTTCAGCTCTGTGCCGATCTCCTTGTTGGTCTTGCCCTCGGCGACCAGGTTCAAGATGCGCTCCTCCTGCGCGGACAGCCGCTGGAGCTTCTCGTCTCGAAGAAGATGCTTGCCCTTGCGCAGGCGGTCCAGCACCGCTCCGGTCATCTCCGGATCGAGCAGCGACTTCCCCTCGGCGACCGCACGGATCGACCGCGCCAGATCGTCGCCCCGGACCTGCTTGAGGACGAAGCCCGACGCGCCCGCCATGATCGAGGCGAACAGGGCCTCGTCGTCCGAGAACGACGTCAGCATGATCACCTTGGTCTCGGGACGCTGCGCGCGGATGTCGCGACACGCCTCGATCCCGCTCCCGTCGACCAGCCGAACGTCCATCACCACGATGTCGGGCCGGGTGTCCAGCGCGCGCTGCACCGAGTCGGCCACGCCGGATGCTTCCGCCACCACGTGGATGTCCCCGCTGGCTTCGAGCAGCGCGCGGACGCCCTGCCGGACCACCTCGTGGTCGTCCACGATCATCACCTTGATCTTGTCGGCCATGGTTCACATCCCGTCCTTCACATAGGGATCTCGATCCGCACGCGGGTCCCGACGCCTGGATCGGAGTGGATCTTCAGCTCTCCTCCGAGGGCTCGGGCGCGATCGCGAAGGTTGCCCAGCCCGTGGCCGCGCCCTTCGGCGGCGGCGGCATCGAAGCCGGTTCCGTCGTCGACGACTTCCAGCACCGCGTAGCCGTCCTCCACGGCCAGGCGGAGCACGACCTGGGATGCGGACGCGTGGCGAACGGCGTTGGAGAGCGCTTCCCGTGCCGCTTGAACGATGTCCGCGGCGCTGCTCGTCAGGCGCGCCGCCGCTCCCGGCGTTATCTCGGATCCGACCGCGGGCCCCACGTCGGCGAAGCTCGCGGTCAGCTCGCGCAGGCTCCGGGCGAGCTGCCAGTCGGCGACCTCACCGGGCTGGAGCGCGAAGATGTAGTTGCGAAGATCTCGTATCGCGCGGTCGATGTCGTCCACGGCGCCGCTGAGGCGTTTGCGAACGCCGGCCGGGTCATCGGCGATCGCTTCGGCGGCTTGCAGGGACATCCCGACGGCGAACAGGGATTGCACGACCCCGTCGTGGAGTTCCTTGGCGATCCTCTCGCGGTCCTCGACCAGGGCGAGGCGCTCGAGCTCCTGGCGCACCCTCGAGTATTCGAGGGCGACGGCGGCCTGCGAGGCGAACATCTGCACCAGCGCGAGGTCATCGGGGGTGAAGGTGCGTCCCCCGCGCCGGTTCGCGATCCCCAGCGTGCCGAACGGCCTCGTGAGGGTGCCCAAGGGGACCAGCATCGCCGGGCCGATCTCGCCGAGTGCTACGAGTGGCTGATGGACGTTGGGCGCGATCGACGCGTCATCGAGGATGACCGGCCGCCGCGTCCTGGTCACTTCCTCCGAGATCGAGCCCTCGATGGGGAAACGCAGCCCGCGCACCTTCTCGGCGAACTCGCCCTCGGCGACGGCGAGGTACATCTCATCCGATCCCGGATCCGGGGTGGCCACCGTGGCCAGCGACGCGGAGACGAGCTCGCGGGCGGATCGCGCGATCAATGTGAGCACCTCGTGCAGCGATCGGCCCTCGAGGATCGCATCCGTCACCTGGCTGGCGGCTGCGAGGCGGCGCTGGTGATTCTGCGACTCCTCGTACAGGCGCGCGTTCTCGATGGCGACCCCTGCCTGCGTCGCGAGCGTCCCCACCGCCTCCTCGTCGTCGACGGTGAACTCGCCCTCGCCGATCTTCTCGGTGAGGTAGAGGTTGCCGAATACCCGCTCGCGCACCTTGATCGGGACGCCGAGGAACGAGGTCATCGGCGGGTGATGCGCCGGGAAGCCGTAGGACCGAGGGTGATCCTGGAGCCGGCGTAGCCGCAACGGGTGCGCCTCTCGGATCAGCACACCCAGGAGGCCGTGTCCCTCGGGGAGATTGCCGATCCGGCGCCGCTCCTCCTCGGTCACCCCATGGGTGACGAAATCGACGAGCATGCCTTCCGGTCCGATGACGCCGAGCGCCCCATAGCGGGCGTCGGCCACTTCGCAGGCCAGGTCGATGATCTTCTGCAGGACGGTTGAGAGAGAGAGCTCCGAGGCCAGTGTCAGCCCCGCCTGCACCAGCGCCTCGAGTCGCTTGGCATCGCCGGTCATCCTTCGCGAAGCGTAGCAGCCCAACGGACCCCCCAAGGTTGGGCCCTTCGGCCCCTGACCGGTCTCGCATGGCAGCTCTACGGTGAGTGTCAGCCGACGGGCGTGAGTGCCCGTGGAGGAGGACGTCATGAAGATCCATGCGCTGTACCAAGCTCCGGTTCGCAAAGCGGAGCCTGAGGAGACGCTCGCCGACGCCGCCGATCGGATGGCCTTCTACGAGGTTGGGGCGCTCGTGGTCATGGAGGGGAGCCGGATGGTCGGGATCATCACCGAACGCGACCTGATCCGTGCCCTGAGCCTCGGCGAGGTTGCCGGCCTGACACAGATCGACAAGTACATGACCCCGGGACCTGCAGCCGTTTGCTTGGGCGATGATGTCTCCGAAGCCGCGGAGATGATGGTCGCGCTGGGCACGCGGCACCTCCCGGTGGTCGAGGGGGGCGAGGTGGTCGGGATGATCTCTGCTCGCGACCTGATCGCCGTGTCGACGCTGGGCGAGCCGGCGAAGGGGAGAGCGGCGGCTCGATGAATGTTCGGCAGGTCATGACCGTCGATGTCGTGGCGGTCGACCCTCAGCGCAGCATCCGTGACGTTGCGGCGCTGTTCGCGGCACGTCGCATCAACGGCGCGCCCGTCATCGACCGTGGTGAGCTCACCGGCATCGTCACCTCCACCGACCTGATGCGCGCCGCGGAGGATGGGAGGTCGTGTTCGGTGGGCGACGTGATGAGCCGCGACGTCGTCACACTCACCGAGGGGATGACGGTGGCCGAGGCGACGCGCGTGCTCGCGCGCGACGGGCTCCACCGCGCCCCGGTGTTGCGGGGCACGAAGGTCGTCGGGATGGTCACCCGGACTGATCTGCTGCGTCCCTACTTGCGGACCGATGGCGAGATCCACGCCGACGTCGAGGAGACGCTCTCGCGCTCGATGGGCATCACCCACCGCGAGCTTCACGCCAGGGTGCTCGACGGGGTCGTGTTTCTGGAAGGGACCGTGTCCAGCGGACGCGACCACGGGCTGCTTCTGAGACTGGTCTCGCGATCCACCGGCGTCGTAGACGTGATCGATCACGTCAGGGTCGCGCCGGCTCCGGGTGCCCCATCACCCAACGGCGAAGGCTGAGGGTCCTTGCTCATCAGGGCCGATGAGCCCTATCCGGCCCCCAAGACCAAGGCGGAGTATCACCCTTGAGGTGAGAGAGATGATCGCGGCCGTGTATCCGACTCAGCGAACGCAGGCAGTCGAGCCCGCGATCGTTCAGGCGTCCCCGGTGAAGGTCGCGAAGGTGACCGTCGTCGGCGCGCAGCCGTCCCCTCCCGTCCGCGCTCTGCGAGCGCTCTATGCGTCGGTCGAGGCCGTTCGCGCGGCGCACGTTGCCGCAGGCCTGGATTTCGAGATCGGGCCCTTGCGCGCGCGCTTCCCGGAAGCGCAGGCCGGGTCTCCATGGACGTGGCATTGGGTGCTGGCCGTGAGCGTGCCCGACAACACGATCTCGGTGCCTCAGCTCGACCCGGATCTCCGGGTGGAGATCGAGGTGTGGGTCTACGACCGGGTGGCCGAGCTCGTTCACGAAGGCACCGAAGAGACGAAGCCCGCATCGGTGCAACGGCTGCTCGAGTTCGTGCTCGCGAAGGGCTTCCGCCCCGCTGGGGTCAGGGAGGAGATCTACCTGGGGACGGGGCCGGCCGGCGGCCGAACCCTGTTGCGCTACCAGATCCTCGCCGCGAGCCGTGGGCTGCAACGGCGAGCGCTCTAGGCCCACCGGGCTCGCCGGCGACGCGCAGCCCTTTCAAGGTCAGGGCAGCGGCGCGTGCAACAACTCTTTGCGGACCGCGCGCGCGAGGCGATCGATCTCCTCGCTGTAGCCGACGATCAGGTCGTCGAACGACACGAGCCCGCACAGATGACCCCTGCGATCGAGGACCGGGAGACGCCGGATGCCCCGAGCCGCCATCTCGGTCGACGCCGTGCAGACGTCTGCGTTGTCGAAGACGTAGCTGACGTCGCGACTCATGACCTTCTCGATCGGGGGATCGCTTTCGAGGCCCGCTGCGAGTCCGCGGATCACCAGGTCGCGGTCGGTCACGATCCCGACCATGCGCTCGCGCTCGTCCAGCACGACAAGGCTTCCGACCTGCTCGTCCTTCATGCCCCTGGGTTCAGCGTGCTACGAGCACCGAGCACGAGGCGTGGTGCACGACGTAGCTGCTCACGCTGCCGAGCAGCAGGCGGCCGACGCCTCCCAGGCCGCGCGCTCCCACCACGACCAGATCCGCGCCACACCCCTCGGCGGCCCCGACGATCCTCCGACCCGGGTTCGTTATGCCGACGGGCCGTTGAACGTCGATGTCGTAGGGGACTTCGCGCTGCTCGGCCAGTGCGACCGCTCCGCGAAGGATGCGCCGCCCGTCCTCGTCGTCCTGGTACGGCTCGAGCACGTAGACGATGCTGAGCTTCGCGTTGGTCGTGGCAGCCAGATCAACCGCTATACCCCTGGCGACCGCTGCGGCATCCGACCCATCGTCGGCCAGCAGGATCCTGTCCACGTCGGTTTTCATCATGGCTCCATGGTGGCCCGGCGGATGTGCAGCACGGCAGGGCCGAAGGGCCCTCCGCTGGGAGGTCCGGTGACGGCAGGGCCGAATGGCCCTCCGCCGGGAGGTCCGGTGACCGCAGGGCCGTCCGGCCCTGGAACGGTTTCGGATATGGGGATGTCATGGAACATATCGATGAGGAGGTGGTCACCGTGACTTGGTGGGCGGTGAGCCTTGTAGCGATCGCGATCGCCGCACTGACGGCCACGGCGACGGCATATGTCGTCCGGCGCCGGCGAACCGAGGTGACGCTGGGTGAGCAGCCCAGCCGGATCACGATCACGCTCGACATCGAGGCCGACGACGCCGGCGATGAGCGCGTCCAGCGGATGGTCGCCGACGCCGCGCTGCGCATGTTCCGCGTGATGCCATCCCTGCAGGAGATCGAGGTGAGGGACAGCCGCGGATACGTCCTCGGGCACCGCACGCGCTCGGGTCGTCAGCTGCCTGAACGAACCATGTCCGTGAACCTGTTCGAGCCCCATACCGTGCGGCGGCCGTCGTCACCGTCGCGATGGAACGACTTGCCGGCCCCCGGAGTATCCGAGCGGCCCGGACCGATGGGCGCCATGGTGGGGCGGTTGCTCCACAAGGTGCCGGGAACGGAACCCCGGGCGCTGGCCGAGCGGTTCGATCTCTCCGAGGGGATCCGCGCGCGCATCACGGATCCGGACGATATGGCCGACGTGATCGGGGCTATCCTGGAGGAAGGCCGTCACGAGGTGAGGCGCGACCAGGGGATGTTGCGTGTGGCAGACGCGATCGTGTACATGATCCGGACGCCGCCGGGAGCGACGGTGACCGCAGGCGCGCTCACGCGCGCCTACACAGCGTTCCGCGCCAGCGGGGCGCCGCACGGTTACGCGGTCGCTCTGGGTCATGTCGATCCCGTCGATATCAGGCGGCGCGAGCTGCTCGCCCCGGAGTTCGTGCACCTCGGCGCCGACGCGGTGCAACGGATGGCAGACGCTGCCGCGCTGGGCGCCGATCCGCTGCGCTGGGCGCGCGCACCGGCGATCGGGTCGCAGGCGGCGAAGGAACCGCACAACCTCTAGGAGGTGAGTGGACATGTCGGTCGTCACCGATCATCTCACGCGGCGTGGGATCCGCTTCGAGACGCGCTCGCACGAGCGGACGTTCACGTCCATCCAGGAGGCGCGAGCGCTGGGCATCGCCGCCGATGAGGTCGCCAAGACGGTGGTGCTCGACACCGATCACGGTCACGTGCTCGTCGCCATCCCCGGATCGCGCAAGCTGGACATGCATCGCGTGCGTGAGATCGTCGGGGACAAGCGCGCGCGTTTAGCGACCGAGCACGAGATGAAGCGCGACTATCCGCGATTCGAGCTGGGTGCGGTGCCGCCGCTCGCCGATCTGCTGCACACGCCGGTGTTCGTGGACGAGGAGCTGGCGAGGCACGAGACGATCGTGTTCGCCGACGGGCTGCAGTCCGAGTCGGTTCAGATGCGCACGGCCGATCTGCTGGCAACCGAGGCAACCAGTATCGCGTCACTGATCCACGACCCCGAGCGCAGCCCGTCCACAGCGTGAACCGGCGCGGCGCAGCGTCTGCGTCCGCTGCTCGGGCGATACTCCTCGAGCAGCTCGACGCGGTGATCTTCGACCTCGATGGCGTCGTGACCGACACGGCGTCCATCCATGAGGCGGCGTGGAAGGAGACGTTCGACGCCTTCCTCGGGGAAGCTGCGGACGGCCGGCAGAAGCCGTTCACGCAGGACGACTACCGCCGCTTCGTCGACGGGAAGGCGCGCATCGACGGAGCCTTGAGCTTCCTGCGCTCGCGGGGCGTCGATCTCCCCCGCGGTGGATCGGGCGATCCCCCCGGATGGGCGACCGTATGGGGGATAGCCAACCGGAAGAACGAGCGGTTCCTCGCGCTGCTCGGCGAACGCGGAGGGCTGCCGTATCCCACGACGGTCGCGCTGCTCGAGCAGCTGCGCGCGCGCGGCATGAAGACGGCGATCATCTCGGCGAGTCGCAATTGCGAACGGATCCTTCGGGCGGCCGGTATCCGTGAGCTGTTCGATGCCAAGGTGGACGGGGTCGACGCGGCCGAACTCGGCCTTCCAGGCAAGCCTGATCCGGCGGTGTTCCTCGAGGCTGCACGTCGCCTCGGCGTGGAACCGGCGCGAGCCGCGGTTGTCGAAGATGCCATCGCCGGCGTACAGGCAGGACGCGACGGGCGGTTCGGGATCGTGATCGGGGTGGACCGAGCAGGGTACGCGGATGCGCTGCGAGACGCTGGGGCCGACGTGGTCGTGAAAGACCTCGGCGAGATGGAGCTGGCATGATCGCGAACGCGTGGCGGCTGATCTTCGAGGGGTACGACCCTGCCGCCGAGGGCCACCGGGAGGCGCTTTGCGCGCTGGGCAACGGCGCGATGGCGTCGCGCGGCGCGGCGCCGGAGTCCGCGGCCGGCGGCGCGCACTACCCGGGGACCTACATCGCCGGCGTGTACAACCGGCTCGAGAGCTCGGTCGGCGGACGGACCATCGTCAACGAAGACCTCGTCAACGTTCCCAACTGGCTCCCTTTGATGATCAGGCCGGCCGGCGGCGGGTGGCTGACGCTCGACGACAACGACATCACCGAGCATCGGCTGGAGCTGGACATCCGGCGCGGGGTCCTGACCCGGTTCACACGGGTGGTGGACGACGACGGCCGCGCCACGCGTGTGGTGCAGCGCAAGCTCGTCAGCATGGCGGCGCCGCATCTCGCCGCACTGGAGACCACGATCACCGCCGAGAACTGGTCGGGGATCGCCGAGGTCCGCTCGTTCATCGACGGCTCCGTTCTCAATCAGGGTGTCGAGCGGTACCGAGAGCTCGCGTCGCGCCATCTGGTGCCGGAGAACTCCCACGTCGAGGGCAACCTGGCGTCTCACGTGACGTCCACCTCGACCTCGCGGGTTCGCATGGCGGTCGCCGCGCGCACGACGCTGACGCGCTCGGGCGAACCGTTCGACCCGGCGACCCGGCCGATCAGGACCCGGGACCAAGCGGGCCATCATCTGTCGTTCGACGTGCGGGAGGACGTGCCGGTCACGATCGAGAAGGCCGTCGCGATCTACACCGCGCGCGATCGCGGTGGGGGCGACCCGGCGGCCGAGGCGGTTCGGGCCGCGCAGGACGCGCCCCGGTTCGACGCGCTGCTCGAACGGCACGTGCTGGCGTGGGACAGTCTGTGGCGACGGTGCGATCTGGACATCGAAGGCGATGAGCGCGCGCAGCTCGTGCTCCGGCTGCACATCTTCCATCTGCTGCAGACGGTGTCCGAGAACACCATCGACCTCGACGTGGGCGTGCCGGCACGAGGCCTGCACGGCGAGGCGTATCGCGGCCACATCTTCTGGGACGAGCTGTTCATCTTCCCCTTCCTGAACCTGCGGTTCCCCGAACTGACGCGGGCGTTGTTGCGATACCGGTACCGGCGCCTGCCGGCGGCACGGCGCGCCGCTCGCGATTCGGGGCTCGCCGGCGCCCTGTTCCCGTGGCAGAGCGCCAGCGACGGCACCGAGACCAGCCAGACCGTCCACCTGAACCCGCAGAGCGGGCGCTGGGTGCCGGACAACTCACACCTGCAACGTCATATCAACGCCGCGGTCGCCTACAACGTCTGGCGCTACTACGAGACCACCGGCGACGAGACGTTCCTTGCGTTCAACGGAGCGGAGTTGCTCATCGAGACCGCAAGGCTGTTCGCGAGCCTTGCCGTCTACGACCGGTCGCGCGACCGCTTCGGGATCCCCGGCGTCGTCGGACCGGACGAGTACCACGACGCCTATCCCGGCGCCCGCGAGCCGGGCCTGGACGACAACGCTTATACGAACGTGATGGCCGGGTGGGTGATGCTGCGGGCGTTGGACGCGATCGAGCTGCTCCCGACGCAGCGCGCGATCGAGCTGCGCGAGAAGCTGGCGCTGACGCGCGAAGAGCTGGAAGCGTGGGCGCAGATCGCGCGCAGGATGACGGTGCCGTTCCACGACGGCGTGATCAGCCAGTTCGGTGGCTACGAGCAGCTCGCCGACATCGACCTGGACGCCTACCGAAGCCGCTACGGCGACATCCATCGGCTGGATCGCATCCTCGAAGCCGAAGACGACAGCCCCAACAACTACAAGGTGTCGAAGCAGGCCGACGTCCTGATGCTGTTCTACCTCTTCCCCGAGCCCGAGCTGTGCGCGATCTTCGAGCACATGGGCTACGAGCTGGACGACAAGACGATCCGCAGCACGATCGAGTACTACCTCGCCCGCACGTCCCACGGGTCGACGTTGTCGAGCGTGGTCCACTCGTGGGTGCTTGCGCGCATCGACCATGCCCTGTCGTGGACCCAGTTCACCCGGGCGCTGGCGAGCGACATCGAGGATGTACAGGGCGGGACCACGAAGGAAGGCATCCATCTCGGGGCGATGGCCGGCACGGTCGATCTGGTCCAGCGATGCACCGCCGGGCTTCAGGTCGGCGGCGACGCCCTCCGCATAGACCCGACGCTGCCCGAGGGGTTGACCGCGCTGAGCTTCTCGATCCGGTATCAGGATCACTGGGGGATCGAGGTTCGGGTGTCGGTGGATGAGGTGCGTGTCACGGTGCCGCCGTCGCGCGCGCGCCCGATCGCGGTCGAGGTGGCCGGCCGTCGTGAGGTGCTCGCGCCCGGCGAGGCGCAGACGTTCGCGCTCTGATCGACCTTCCGGGTTCGATCGACACCAGGAAGCTCATGGACGTCTCCGCGAGAGCGCGCGCACCCCGATCATGCTCGCCGCCGGCGCGATCGACGCCACGAGCACCAGGAGCGCGTCGCGCATCCCGAGCATGGTGAGGTCGAAGAGCGCGCGCGCAGGCTCCCAGCCCAGGATCACCGCTTGCAGGACGACTCCCATCCCGACCGCGCCCAGCAGCCACCGCGAAGCTCGGAGCCCGCCGGCGATCAGGGGACCGTCGCGCGCTTCCCGGGGACGGTGGTCTCGCCAGTGCGGCCAGCGAGCCTGGAATGCCAGGAGAAGGTGCGCAACGACCAAGACCGTGAACATCACCGTGCGCGCGTGTGTCCACGAGGCGCCCCATGCGTAGCGCTCGATCGCGAGCGCGCCGATCGAGACGGCTGAGATGGGCACGGCGCGCGAGAACAGGAACCCGATGCGCCGAGCGGTCAGCAGGCGCGCCTGCCGGAGTCTCGGTGGCCGCCGCATGGACGAGGGATCGAACGCATCGACGCCGAGCGCAAGAGCCGGGAGACCATCGGTCAGCAGGTTGATCCACAGCAGCTGGAGGGGGAGGAGCGGCACGCCGAGCGATGGGAACAGCGCAAGGGCGGATACGACGACCATGATCTCGGAGATGTTGCCGGCGATCAGGTAGTCCACGACCTTGCGAAGGTTGTCGTAGATGCCCCTGCCTTCACGGATCGCCTCGACCACGGTGGTGAGGTTGTCGTCGGTGATGACCATGTCGGATGCCTGACGCGCCACGTCGCTTCCGCGTCCCATGGCGACGCCGATGTCGGCGCGACGGAGCGCCGGCGCGTCGTTGACCCCGTCGCCGGTGACGGCGAGCACGTGCCCCTGGTCCTGCAGCGCCTCGACCAGCGCGAGCTTCTCATCGGGGTCCACGCGCGCGTACACGCGAACCGACAAGGGATCCTGAGGGAGTCCGTGCATGCGCACGTCGGCGCCGGTGAGCGCGCGCGCCCGCTCGTCGATGACGCCCACCTGCTCGGCTATCGCCAGCCCGGTCCCGGGATGATCCCCGGTGACCATCACGACGGAGATGCCTGCTTCCTGCGCTTCGGCGACTGCGCCGGCCGCCTCCTCGCGCACGCGGTCGCTCAAGCCGACCAGCGCGACGAGCGTCATGTCGTGCTCTTCCTCCGTGAGATCGTCCGGCCGGCCGGGAAGCTGCCGCTGGGCTAAGGCGATCACGCGGGCGCCACGCTTCGCCAGCGCATCGGCGCGCGCGAGCGCCTGCTCCCGTCGAGCTTCATCCAGCGGGATGGATCGCCCTTCGGC
Source organism: Actinomycetota bacterium (assembly GCA_036397635.1). Classification (GTDB taxonomy): domain Bacteria; phylum Actinomycetota; class AC-67; order AC-67; family AC-67; genus DASWIP01. Next base: position 16,546 of record DASWIP010000114.1, read on the forward strand.
GTCCAGTGTGGCCGACACCAGCTCGAGCAGCGTCTCGGGCGCGCCCTTCACCAGGAGCAGCAGTCCTGCGCCATCTTGGTGCAGCGTGGTCATCCTCCGCCGATCGGCGTGGAAGGGGATGGCGTCGACGCGAGGGAGCTGTGCCCGGATCTCCTTCGCGCGCGTGGCGTCGGCCAGCTCGAGCAATGCGATGTCCAGCGGGTCGCCGCTGGGTGGATCGGTCTCCGCGTCATTGCATCCGATCGCGGCGTTTTCCACACGCTCGAGGACCGGCCGCGGCAGGCCGGCCGGCGTTCCCTCGAGGTCGGCCGAGACGATGGTGGAGACGTGCAGGCGGTTCTCCGTCAGCGTCCCCGTCTTGTCGGTCAGGATCACGGTGGTGGATCCGAGCGTCTCGACGGCCGGCAAGCGGCGAACGATCGCGCCGTGGTCGGCCATCCGTCGCACACCGAGCGCCAGCCCAACGACGACGACGGTGGCGAGGCCCTCGGGGACGGCGGCGACGGTGAGTGCCACCGCTGCGAGGAAGGCCTGCTCGATGCTCTCCGCGTCGAGCCCGAGGCGCAGCAACGTCAGGCCGAGCACGCCGGCGGCGATCACGACCGCCAGGATCCCGAGTCGCCCGGTGAGCGCCGCCAGCTCGCGTTGCAGCGGGGTCGCGGTCGCTGGCTCTCGGAGGTGCGCGGCGATCGAGCCGAGCGCGGTGCGCGCGCCGGTCGCTTCGACCACGCCCGTGGCCGACCCCCGGGTAGCGAAGGTGCCGGAATAGACGAACCAGGGCCTGTCGGCGAGGCCGGCGGTGGGATCGATCTTCGTGGTCGCGTCCTTGCCGACCGGCAGCGATTCACCCGTGAGCGTCGACTCGTCCACCTCGAGCGAGGAGGCCTCCAACAGGCGCGCGTCTGCGGGGATCCGGTCGCCGCCGGCGAGCAGGATCACGTCGCCCGGTACGACCTCTCGGGCCGGTACGGTCACGAGGGTTCCGCTGCGTCGCACGCGCGCGACGGGACTCCCCATCGCACGCAGGGCCTCGAGCGCGCGCGCGGCCTTCCCCTCCTGGAACACACCGATCGCCGCGTTGAGCACCACGATCGCGAGGATGGCGACCGCGTCGACGCGCTCGCCGAGCACGAGGCCCGACATCGTCGCCGCGCCGACGAGCAGCAGCGCCATCGGCTCGCGGAGCTGGCGCAGGGCGCGCGCGACCAACCGATCGCGCGCGGGAGCCGCGAGCTCGTTCGGGCCTTCCGCGGCCAGCCGGCGCGCCGCCTCGGCGTGATCCAGCCCGTCCAAGACCGACACGCTACGACGCGCCGCGGTCTCCGCCGCGTGCGTTCCGAGCGAGGACATGACCCCTCGATCGTGCCGGGGTCCGGCCCGATCGCCAGGTGCCGAAGGCCCTGCCGTGGACGGGCCCTGCTTGGGGGTTGGGAAGGGTCGTTTGGTCCGAAGGGGCATCGAGGGTGGAGAATGAGCCTCCGTTGTCGTTTCGAGGGGAGGGCCGGCGAATGGCCGAGAGCATCTACCGCGTCACCGAAGTCATCGGTACCAGCACCGACTCGTGGGAAGCCGCCGCCAAGAACGCCGTCGAGACCGCGGCGAAGTCGCTGCGCGATCTCCGGGTCGGCGAGGTGAGGAAGCTCGACGTCACGATCGAGGACGGCAAGGT
>DASWIP010000115.1:0-49075 GCA_036397635.1 Actinomycetota bacterium
GAACGCTTCGTACTTGCGCACGTAGGCTGAGATGGTGAACAAGGTGAAGCGCTCGAAGTCCAGCGCTTCGCTGACGTAGTACCAGCCTTTGTTCACCTCGCCGACCACGTAGTCGTCGGGGACGAACACGTCGTCGAGGAAGACCTCGTTGGTGATCTCGTCGTCACCGAGGGTCTCCATCGGCTGGATGGTGATGCCCTCGGCGTTCATCGGGATCAGGAACAGGGTGATGCCTTTGTGCTTGGGCGCGTCGGGGTCGGTGCGAGCAGCGAGCCAGTACCAGTCTGCGAAGTGCGCGGAGGTGGTGAAGCGCTTCTGGCCCTTGATCTTCCAGCCGCCCTCGACCTTGGTGGCCTTGGTCTGCAGGCTCGCCAGGTCGCTGCCCGCGTCGGGCTCGGTGTAGCCGATCGCGAACTCGATCTCGGCGCCCAAGATCTTCGGCAGGAACTCGCGCTTCAGGCGCTCATTGCCGTGACGGATGATGGTCTTGCCGACGATGCCGACGCCCTTGCCGATCAACGGCGCCCCGACGGCTGCCAGCTCCTCGTTGAGCAGGTATTCGAAGATGCCCGGTTGCTCGGCGCCGCCGTACTCCTTCGGCCAGCTCATGCCGATCCAGCCGCGCTCGGCCATCGTCTTCATGAACGCACGCCGCGCCGGGGTGTCGACGAGCTGGGCCATGCCCTCGCGGGTGGGATCCATCACGTCGGGCGAGTGCTGCTCGCGGAGGAACGCGCGCACCTCGGCCTGGAACGCCTGCTCCTCGGGGCTGTACTCGAAGTCCATCGGGCCTCCGTCGCGGTCCGCCCACGATATCTGACGGACCGTCAGATTTCCATGCCGCCCGTGGTAAGGCTTCGCGAACCCGATCACGTTCAGCGCACGCGATCCGGTGACGCCACCGTTCTAGCGGGAGGATTCCCGCGGTTCGGTCGCGAAGTACCTGCGTCGCGGGCCCCGGACCGCGCGACCGCCGGAAAGCTGCTCGTCGAGCAGCGGGGAGGAGAAGGATGCGACGCAGGATCGGACTCATCATCGCAGCAGCTGCGATCTCGCTGCTGGCGGCCGCGCCGGGCCACACCGTCGGCCAGGCAGCGGGGCCTGCCGCCGAGATCACCGGCTTCACGTTGCCCGAGATGGTCGTCCCTCAGGGGCAGGCCGCGACATTCGCCAACCTGGACCCGCTCGCGCCGCACGACGTCACGTCGGTGGCCCGCGTAGGGGGGGCCACATCAGCCCGTCGGTTCGAGAGCGCCACCATCGGCTTCGGCGAGACCGCGGACATCGCCCGCGTTTCGGGCCTCGCCTCCGGCGACTACGAGTACTTCTGCAAGGTCCACCCCACCACGATGCGGGGCGTGCTTCACGTCGTCTGATCGATCGCGCGAACGTAACGAGCCTCCTGCGATGCAGGAGGCTCGTTCGATCCTGGGTGACATTACGCGGGGCGGCGGTAAGCGATGATCCACCCTCCCGGGTCGTCGGTCGGTCCGATGTTGAATTGCACGCCCCGGTCGCCGCATGCCGCGTACACGGTGTTCCGCGCGATCGACACGCCGCCGCCGGCGTTCGTGCACAGGCCGCCTGTGTCCAGGGACATCGGCCGGTGCATCAGTGGTGCTCCCGTCGCCGCGTCGTAAGCGTCGAGGAACCCCTTGCCGTCGGCGTGATAGACGACGCCGTTGGCGTAGGTGACCGGGTTGCCGCCGATGGTTGTCAGCACCGGCGAGACCCACAGCGGACGGCCGGTCGTGCCGTCGATCTTCCACATCTGACCCGGGTAGGTGCCGACCCCGTAGATGTTGGTCCCGTCGGTCGCCGTGGTCGAATAGTTGCCGAGCGCCGTCCCGAACGGCGCCAGAGGCGTCGACCACGCCGGCGTCATGTGGCGCGTGTGCGCGGCGTGGAGCCAGCCCGACTTCTGGAACGCGGCGACCATCTGGTTGCCGTCGGCGTCGTGGTACAGGTTCGGCGAGGCAGCGAAGTCGACGTCGATGTAAGGCGGATCGTCGGCCGTCCCCTTGCGCGCGTCGACGATCTCACCGAACGTCGGGTTCGTGATCGCCTCGGAAGCCACCGGATCCCCGTTCGCATCGCGCGCGCGCGCCAGGTCGATCTTCAGGATCGCGTTGACGCGCTCGCTTTCCTTGCCTGCCCAGTCTGAGGGCTGGCCCGTGGCGGCGTAGGCATAGCCGGTCGCGGGATCCACCGCCGCGGTCGACCAGATCGCTCCGCCGGCGTATCCCTGGGCCGACTGCTCCTCGGGGATGGTGTGGGTGCGCTTGATGATCACGCCGGTCTCGGCGTCCACGAGCGCGAAGCCTCCGATGTAGTGGAAGCCCATCTCGGGATTCGAGATCCCGATGAAGATCATCCCGTCGTAGTACACGGCGCTGGAGTTGGTGTACGCCCCGGGCTCCGATGCGACGTTGAGGCTCCGCCACAGGATCTGACCGGTGTGTGCATCCATGGCGACCACGTGCGGGCCGGACAGATCTGGAGACGTCTCAGGGTTGTTCGAGACGTTCACGAACAGAACCCCGTCGACGACCGCGGGGGCGAACAGCGTCCCGCCGCAGCACACGCCCGAGACGGTGGTGGCGAGGCGCTCGTTCCAGACCAGCTCGCCGGAGTCGGCGTTCAACGCGAAAACCCAGCCGGAGGAGGTCGTGATGTATGCGCATCCCTCGGCGATGGTCGGCGTGGACTGGATCTGGCCGGTGGCGCCGTGATCCTGCGCCGAGAACACCCACGCCGGCGCCAGCAGCGGCGCGCTGGTGACATCGATCGTGTCCTCCAGCGGCTGGCTGCGCGTGTTCGAAAGATCGTGGTTGAGCGCCGGCCAATCGCCGCCGGCGTGCGAAGCGTCGGCGCAGGCGGCCGCGACGGCCCTGCCGCCGATCAGCAGCGTCGAGAGCACGCCGAGGATGAGCAGGACTCCAAGCGGACGTGGCGGACGGTGCATAGTTCCCCCCTCCCGGGGCCGGGGGTGGCCCCTTGCCCGACCGCTTCGAGAGGAATGCCCGAAAATCCTGCTTCGGATCTAAGCTTGTGTGCCGCGCGCGCTGCTCGCGAAGGAGACGACCTCGCGGGCGACCTGGGTCAGCTGGAAGCGCACCCGCTCGTCGAGCAGCTCGCCGCCCGGCCCGAAGACCTTCAGCGTCGAGTTGATAGCCGCGCCCATGGGCGTTGGCCAGCCACGCAGCGCGTGGGCGATGGATCGGATCGTGTCCAGCGTCATCACCGTGCCCTGCCAGCCGGCGCCGGTGGCGATGCAGCCGATCGCGCGCCCGGCGAAGTACGGGGGATCGTCCTCTCGCATGTCCTCGGTGTAGTCGAGCGCGTTTTTCACCAGCCCCGAGATGGTGCCGTGGTAACCGGGCGAGGCGATCACGATGCCGTCGGCGCGGCGACACTCGGCGATCAGCGTCTGCGCCTCGGGCGCGCGCTCGGGGTTCTCGGGCGCGTAATGGGGGAGCGCCGCCAGAACGTCACCCGCCAGGCAGGTAGTGGTGGCGCCTTCCTCCTCGCACACCGCCAGGGTGAACCGCAACGCCTTCTCGGTGGAGGAGCCCGCGCGCGTGGTGCCGCCGATCCCGACGATGTGCGGCTTGGACATCTGCGCCTCCGGGCTAGGCCAGCTCTTCCACGGCCAGCTCGTGGCCGAGCCGGTCGCGCTTGGCCTCAAGGTACCGGAGGTTGTGGGTGGTGGGCACGGTCTGCAGCGGGATGCGCTGCTCGACGATCAGGCCCGCCTCTTCCAGCCCGGCGCGCTTCGCCGGGTTGTTGGTCAGCAACCGGAGGCGGTCGAGTCCGAGGTCGCGCAGGATGTGCGCGCCCACTGCGTACGAGCGCGCGTCGGCCGGGAGCCCGAGCTTCAGGTTCGCCTCGACCGTGTCCGCGCCGCCCTCCTGCAGCGCGTACGCGCGCAGCTTCTGGACCAGGCCGATGCCGCGGCCCTCGTGCCCGCGCAGGTACACGATCGCGCCGGCGCCCTCCTCGGCGATCAGGCGCATAGCTTGGCGGAGCTGCTCGCCGCAATCGCAGCGCAGGCTGCCGAGCGAGTCACCGGTGAGGCATTCCGAATGCATCCGCACCAGCGGCGCTTCGCGTGCGGCAGGATCGCCGTAGATCAGCGCCAGGTGCTCTTCCCCGTCGAGCAGCGACGTGTACGCGCGCGCCCTGAACTCGCCGTGCTCGGTCGGGATCCGCGCCTCGCCGCCGCGCTCGACCAGCGCCTCGCGCGTGGCCCGCCAGGTGCGAAGGTCGGCGATCGTGATCATCTTCAGCCCGTGGGTGCGCGCGATCTCGAACAGGTCGTCGCGTCGAGCCATCGAGCCGTCGGGGTTCAGGATCTCGCAGATCATGCCCGCGGGGGTGAACCCCGCCAGCGACGCGAGGTCGGTCGCGGCCTCGGTGTGTCCGGCGCGCGAGAGCACGCCGCCGGGCTTCGCGCGCAGCGGGAAGATGTGCCCCGGTACCCGGAATTCGGCGAGGCGCGCGTCGGGCTCGATCGCGCGCCGAACCGTGCGCGCGCGATCGTGCGCGGAGATGCCGGTGTTCGGGGGATCGAGCATGTCGATCGAGACGGTGAATGCGGTGCCCCCGGTGTCGGCGCGCCCGGGCACCATCTGACGCAGCCCCAACCGGTCGAGCATCGTCGAGGCCATCGGCAGGCACACCAGGCCCCGGCCGTGAGTGACCATGAAGTTCACGGCCTCGGGGGTGACCCGCTCGGCCGCCATGACGAAATCGCCCTCGTTCTCGCGGTCGGGGTCGTCGACGACGATGATGATCTCGCCGCGTGCGATGGAGGTGATCGCCTCGTCGATGCTCGAGAAGCGCGCGTCTTTGGCCTGGGCGGTCTCGGGTGCGGCCACTGTCGTCCCCTCCCGTCGTGTTTGGTATTCCAAACGCCGGGTCGATATCGCAAAAGCGATGTGGCCAGGATAGACTCGGGTATCAACGGCGTCAAGCGAGCGCAAGGAGATCAGGATGGGCCTGCTGCAAGCCTTCGATCTGACCGGGAAGGTGGCGGCGATCACCGGCGGGGCGAGCGGGATCGGCAAGGCCACCGCCGAGGTTCTCGCCGAGGCCGGCGCCGCCGTCGTGGTCGGCGACCTGGACGCCGCCGGCGCCGAGAAAACCGCCGCGGGCATCCTCGAGGCCGGCGGGCGCGCCGTCGCTCACGACGTCAACGTCGCTCGCAAGGACGAGGTCGAGTCGCTCGTCGACCGCGCGGTGGCCGAGTACGGGCGGCTGGACGTGATGGGCAACGTCGCCGGGATCGCCGTGGACGGCAAGTTCGTCGAGGCGACCGAGGAGGACCTGGACAAGCTGATCGCCGTCAACCTCAAGGGCGTGTTCTTCGGCTGCCAGGCCGCGCTGCGCGTGATGATCCCGCAGGGCTCGGGAAGCATCATCAACGTCGCCTCGACCGCGATCGACACGCCGGCTCCGCGCTACGCCATCTACGGGATGACCAAGGCCGCAGTCGCGCAGCTGACCAAGACCGTCGCCTTCGAGGTCGGCAAGCACGGCGTGCGCGTGAACACCGTCGCGCCGGGCATGACCGTGTCCGGGCTAACCGCGCGCCACGTGTACGAGCCCGACGGGAGCATCAACCAGGAACGCTACGACACGTTCGTCGAGCAGATGAGCCGCCTGTCGCCCCTGCGAACCGTCGGCGATCCGATCGACCAGGCGTACCTGATCCTGTACCTGGCCTCGGATGCCGCGCGCTGGTGCACCGGCCAGACCTGGCGCGTCAACGGCGGCCAAGCGATGGCCTGACCGGTTCGAGCAGCTCGCGCCTCTTGACGCTCTTGACTTGACGGTCTTGACGCCCTTAGCGTGGGGGCATGGCACGCAGGAGTGCGACCGCCGCCGCGGCAGCAGCCTTCCAGCAGACGCTGGATTCGCTCGACCTGCCGCGGTCGCAGCTGCCCGATCCTGAAGAACTCGGGCGTCGAGCAGCGCTGCTCGCCGTGGCCGATATCGCATGGAAGCGGGTCCTCGGACCGCTGCTCGACGGGAAGCAGGCGCAGGAGCTTCTCGGCGTCCGCACCCGGCAGGCCCTCCACGACCTGGTGAAGCGGCGTCGGCTGCTTGCGGTCCCCTGGGGGGAGGAGACGAGATATCCCGCCTTCCAGTTCGGTCCGGACGGACGACCATACCCGGAGATGCGGCTCGTGCTCCAGGCGTTCGAGAACGCAAAGATCGATGGATTGACGCTCGGATCATGGTTCAGGCATCCGCAGCGGGCGCTCGGCGGTGAGACCCCGGCGCGCTGGATGGCAGAACGACACGACCCCGAACGTCTTGTCACGGCGGCAGGCCGCTCGGCGGCTCGGTTGGAGCACTGAGCCCGCTCCGTCTTCCCCCACGGTCGCTCGAGGGCTTCCCTCACAGACAGTTACGCAGCGGATCCTTCCTGTATCGGATCCATGTCCGCCATGAGCGGGCTTGGTGGTTCTCCTCTGACGGGCAGGGCCGGTTCGATCTCATCTCCGATCAACACCGGGGCACGTGCTATCTCGCTGAGGATCCGCTGGGAAGCTTCGTCGAAGTCTTCCGCGATCCGTTCGAGGTCTCCCTGGCGGTGATCACCGCGCGCGCGCTCTCGCGACTGCCCGTCCGCTCGTTCCGCCTCGCCGACGCGACCGATGGGCGCGCGCGCCGCTTCGGCGTTACGGCGGCGCTCCATGCGTCGGAGGACTTCGAGGTCACCCAGGCGTGGGCGGCCGCGTTCGCCGCCGCCGGTTTCGACGGGATCAGGTACTTGGTCAGCCACGACCCGCGCGCGCGGCTGGTCGGTGTGGCCCTGTTCGGCCCGAAGGGATCGCCACGATGGGCGAAGGGACGTTCCGGTCCGATCCCTGCGACGGTGATCCGCGAGGCCGAAGAACGGTTCGGCGTGCGTGTGCTCCCGCCGCCGAGGGGCCGGGACTAATCGATGCTGCGCGCGCGTTGAAGACCTCGAACAGGATAGGAGGGCAAGCATGGAAGTCAAAGAGCTTGGACACCTGGTGCTGTACGTGCGCAACCTCGAGCGCTCACGGAGGTTCTACGGCGACGTGCTCGGCTGGAAACAGGTCGCGTCGATGGGATCGCAGGCGGCAGCGTTCTCGTCCGGCCGGACCCATCACGAGCTGCTGCTGATCGAGGTCGGGGAGGATGCGACGCCGATCCCGGCCGGCCGCCGCGTCGGCATGTACCACTTCGGTCTGAAGGTCGGCACGACCGACGACGAGCTGCGCGATGCTCTCCGCGAGCTGAGCGAGCAGGGCGTCACGATTCACGGCGCGAGCGATCACACGGTCACGCACAGCCTCTACATCGAGGATCCCGACGGCAACGAGATCGAGCTGTACATCGACGTGCAGCCGGAGGTCTGGCGCGAGGAGCCGGCGGCGATCATGTCGCCCATCCGGCCGCTGCAACTGTGACCGAACCCACCTGGTTCCACGAGCTGCTCGCGACCGGAGATGCCGAGGGGCTGGCGCGCGCGTTCGCCGGCGAGCCTGCCATCGATGATCCGCGCGCGGGCCGCGTACGCGGTATCGACGCCACGCGCGCCTATGTCCTGGATGCGGCGATGTGGATGGCCGGGCTGGACGCGAGCGTCGAAGCGGTGCATTCGACGAGGACCGAGCAGCGCCACGTCGATGAGGCGGTGTTGCACCTCGCGTTGCCAGATGGACGCTGGGCATTGCCGGTGACCGTCGTCTCCGATCGGGACGGCGACGCGATCGGTGCGGTGCGCGTGTATCACAGCATGTGGCCGCTGCTCGGCGAGCATCGTGTGCGCGAACCGCTGCTCGAACCGGATCCCACGATCGAGCTGACCGGCGCGCCGGCCGACTACATGCGCGCGCTCGCCGCCGGCGACGTCGAGGGGATCATGGCCGCATACGAGCCTGATGCGGTCGTGCGCGAGCCGAGCGGCGGCCCCTACACGTACGCCGGCGCCGACCGTATCCGCGAGATCTATACGGCGATGTTCAGCGCCGGCGGCGGGATCCGTCTCGCGTTCTGCACGGCGACCGACGATGGGACGGCATGCGCGGTCGAGTTCGTCGCGCTTCGGTGGGGCCATCACGAGCTACCCCGGCAAGCCGGCGTCGCCGTGTACGAACGTGGATCCTCGGGCCGCCTCGCCGCCGCGCGCATCTACGACGACGTGACGCCACCACCGTTCGGCTAGGTCGCCGGCGCGCGCCCGCCGATCTTGTCGGTGACGCGCGCTGCAGCGTCGCACAGGCGCGCGGCGAGCGCGTCGACCTGCTCGGCGAGGATGGGGCCGGTGAACCCGATCAGGAACAAGGCGATCGTCACCTCGCCATCGTGGCCGAACACGGGCGCGCCGATGTGGTTCAGGCGATAGCTTTCGGCCTCGTCCAAGTCGAGCAGCGCGTACTCCTCCACCCGCACGCCGCGCACGCCCTCCTCGAGCGATCGCGGGTGATCCGTCCCCTTGAGTCGTCGCGCGAGCGAGCCGGCCTCGAGGCCGACCGAGTAGCCGCGCGCGCGCACGGTCTGCACGATCGTGCGGTAGCGCGCCAGGTCGGCCTTGGAGACCTTCGTGCCGCCGATCGCGAGCCAGCGGTCGATCGCGGTCGGTCCCGACCATGCGACGAACACGGTCCCGAGCGGCGGGCGCATGGGGAGCCGCTGGCCGGGCTGCACGTTGACGCCGAACGGACGCGGCGTGCCGGCGCGCGCGAGGATCACGATCTCGTCGTGGATCGCGGCGCTCGCGACCACGTCGAGGCCGGTCTCGGCGGCGAGCCCCTCCATCTCGGGCTCGGCCAGCGCGGTCGCTGGTGACGCCTGCAAAGCGGCGCGGCCGAGCGCGACCAGAGCCGGCCCGAGACCGTAGGTCTTGGTCGCGTCGTCGCGCACCAGATACCCGGCGTCGGTGAGCGCGTTGAGCATCGCGTGCAGCGTCGCCTTGTTCAGGTTCAGCTCGCGCGCTATCTCGGACAGGGTGAAGCGCTGCTCGGGGCGCGCCGCGAGATGGTTCAAGATCGCGATCGAGCGATCGACGGCCGGCGCGCGCCTAGCCACGGACGGCCTCTGCCACGACCGGCCCGACGGCAGCGGCGATCGCGCGCATGCCTGCGTCGTTCGGGTGAACCTCGTCTGCGAGCATCGCCGAGGTGATGATCGGTTCCCCGGCTACCAGGGGCAGGCCGCGCGCGCGGGCGACCTCTTCGATGACCGCGCGCAGATCGGCAAGCGACGCGCCCAGCCGGTTCGGCGTCGTCTCGGCATCGGGCCGCAGGACCGGGGAGACGACGACGATGGGCGTGTCCGGGTGGCCCTGCCGCAGGATGTCGAGGAACGCCTGGTAGGTCTCGCGCATCAGCCCCGTCGAGAACGGCACGCGGTTATGGCAATTGGTGCCGTGCGACAGGGTGATCACGTCGGCCTCGAGCTCGGCGAGCTGCTCGGCGCTGACCAGCTCGCCGCGGCAGGCGCCCGCGTAGCCCATGTTCATCACGTCGAGGCCGTGCGCGCGCGAAGCGATCGCCGGCCACGCCAGGCCCGGGCCCGAGGCGATCCAGCCCTCGGCGATCGAATCGCCGTAGCAGAGCCAGCGCGGCCCGCGTGCCGCGGGTTCGATCGCGCCGCCGCTGGGGGCGACGTCGAGGATCGTCGGGGCGAGGCGCTCCGGCAGGTGCACGACTACCGGCCCCTCGCCTGCGCCGAGCTTCAGCGTCGCGGTGTGCTCGCCGGCTTGGGCCGTCTCGACGGCGACGCGCTCGTCTCCCCGCCACACCTCGAAGGCGCGCCCGGTGTCGGCGGGCCAGCCGGGCTGCACCTCCGATGCGCGGTAGGTCACCTCCAGCGCTTCCGCATCCCCGAGCAGCTCGAGGCGCACCCCCGCCGGATACGTCGCCATGAACCATGTGTCACCGGGCAGCCGTCCGTCGCCGGGCTTCGCACGCGGGTAGGGCACGCGCTTGGTCCCGGGGTAGGGGTTGCCGCGCAGGAACGGGGACGGATCCATCGCTACAGCGTCCCGTAGGGGAACTTCGCGTTCACGCCGCCGTCGACGACCAGCGTCTGACCGTTCACGTAGCTCGACAGATCGCCGACCAAGAACAGGATCGCGCTCGCGATGTCGTCGGGCTTGGCCACGCGACCGAGCGGCGCGCCCTTCCCGGCCTTCGCTTCGCCCTCGGGGCCGAGGCGCTCGGCGATACGCGGCGTCCACACGAAGCCCGGAGCGACGGCGTTCGCGCGCACGCCCGACGGGCCAAGCTCGACCGCGAGCGAGCGCACCAGCGCCATCAGGCCCGCCTTCGCTGCCCCGTAGGGCGCGTGCCGCGGCGCGCCGGTGATGCCCGAGACGCTTGCGACGAACACCATCGAGCCGCGGCGCTGCTCGGTCATGTGACGGCCGGCTTCCTGGCTGAACAGGAACGCATGCCGCAGCACCATGTCGAAGGTCCAGTCCCAGTCCTCGTCGGTGGTATCCAGGTACGCCGACCAGCGCGCCATGCCGACGATGTCCACCAGCCCGTCGATCGAGGGCAGCTCGTCGCGCGCGCGCGCGACCGCCTCGACGACCTGCGCGCGGTCGCGCGCGTCGCATGTGTGCGCGACCCCGCCGGTTTCCTCGGCCACCGCGTCGGCGGTTTCAGCGACCGTGTCGATGCAGAACACGCGCGCCCCCGCCTGTGCGAGCGCGTGCGCGGTCTGCCGCCCGATGCCCTTCCCCGCGCCGACGACGATGGCGCCGCGCCCGTCGAGCCGGAGCTGCTCGGGGTAGGAGGGGACCGGTGAGTCGTCCATCGGCGCAGAGGCTAGTCGACCATCCCGGCCATCCCCTGGACCGACGAGGGATCGTCGTCATCGCCGTTGGCCTTGACCGTGACCGTCGCCTGCGTCTCGATCTCGCGCTTGGCGAGCTCGGGGAGCACCTGCGTGCCGATCAGCTCGATGGTTTTCATGATCGACTCGTGCGGTAGCTTGCCGAACTGCACGTAGCACAGGAGCTGATCGACGCCGATCGCCTCGAAGCCGATCATCTTCTCGAGACACTGCTCGGGGTCGCCGACGATGATCATGTTGTAGTCGTTGAACGACTGCGGTTTGAAGTTGCCCTCCGAGTGCTTCTTGAGCAGCGGGAAGATGCGGTCCTTCTCCTCCTGCGAGAAGTGGGGGAACTCCCACTGCAGCGTGAACTCGGCGAGGTGCTGGTACCACCACCACACGGCGTCCCAGATGCCGTTCGCCTCGCACTGGTCCATCGTCTCGGCGCAGTGCACGAGCGTGTAGGCCGCCACGCGGTTGTTGACGATGCGCGTGATCGGCTTCGCGTTGGCGACCGCGGCTCGGTAGTCGTCGATGCGAGACTTGAGCACATCCAGCGGCTGCATGATCGCGAACGACAGCAGTCCGAGCCCGTACTCGCCGACCAGCTTGGCGCTGTCCGGCGAGGTGGCGGCCATCCAACCGGGTGGGTGCGGATCCTGGTACGGCTTCGGGGTGACCATGCGCCGGGGGAAGTCGAGGTACTTGCCGTGGAACTCGAAGTACTCGGACTCCCACATGCCGACGATGGACTCGATCGCTTCCTTCGCCTGCGCCTTGGACTCGGGGATGTTGACGCCGAACGCGGTCTGCTCCATGGGCGTCGAGCGGCCCGTGCCCCACTCGACCCGGCCGCGCGACAGGATGTCGGCGGTCGCGACCTTCTCGGCGACGCGCATCGGCGGGCCGAAGCCGTGCGGCACAAGGGTCACGCCGAAGCCGAGGCGGATGTTCTCGGTCGCCTGCGAGAGCGCGCCGATGAGCACCTCGGGAGCGGGGCAGTGGGAGCGGCCCTCGCGGAAGTGGTGCTCGACGTGCCAGGTCGTGTGGAAGCCCAGCCGGTCGGCGAGCTTGATCTGCTCGATCGCCTCGTAGAAGGCGCGCTGCTCGGCTTCGCGCTGGCCGTGCGGGTGCGGCTTGTCCGGCCACGGCTTCGGTACGTCGATCTCGTAGAGCAGGTCGAGCTTCATGCGCGCCCTCCTGGGTTTGCTCAGACAAACAGATGGTCGCTATCGCAAACGAGTATCCCGCGAGCAGCTCGCCCATGTCAACCTGCCGGATCGAAGCGTTGGTATGATGATTGGTATGACACGCAAGAAGATCGCGGTAAGCCTTCCAGCGGAGCTGGTCGAGGCCGCCCAAGCAGCCGTCCTCGCAGGTCGCGCAGCCAGCGTGAGCGCGTACGTCGCTGACGCCATCGAGAATAAGTCCAAGCTCGACGATCTGCGCGCGCTGCTGGACGAGATGCTCGAAGAGACCGGCGGTCCGCTGACCGATGAGGAGCGTACGTGGGCCGATGAGATCCTCGACGCGCCGTCGCGTAAACCTTGAACGGGGCCACGCTCGACGCCGGAGCGCTGATCGCCTTCGAACGGAAGGATCGCCGGGTGTCGGCGTTCATCCGGCGTGCGATCGAGCGCGGTGACGTGTTGGCCGTTCCGGCAGGCGTGGTCGCTCAGGTTTGGCGCGACGGGCGGAGGCAGGTACGCCTGGTGAGGCTGCTGGGCTCCGAGGTGGTTGACGTCGTTGCGTTGGACGATCGAACCGCGCGAGCCGCAGGTCAGCTTTGCGGCGTGACCGGGACCGCGGACATCGTTGATGCTTCCGTTGTGCTCTGTGCACGAGAGCGAAAGCAGATGGTTCTGACGAGCGATGCCGCCGTTCTCGCGATGATCGCGCCGGACCTCAAGATCGTGCGGGTCTGATCAAGTCCGGCGGCCGGTGACGCCGGTGACCAGCAGGGCCGCGGCCGACGCGCGGACGTCGTCGGTCTTGATGCCCCAGAACTCGAACCCGTACCGGTGCGCCGCGATGTGCGCCAGCATCGACACCAGCGCCGCGGCGTGCGCCATCGGCTCGAGGCTCGCGGGATGACGGCCGGCGAGCTTGAACGACTCGATCACGTCGCGCAGCCGCAACGTCACCTCGTTCAGCAGATGACTGCGGATGTTCGCGAACCGGAGATCGCCTTCGGCGGTGGACAGGTCCACGACACGTAGCACGGCTCGGTGCCGCTCCCACAGGTCGAGGAACCCGTCGGCCAGCGCCTCGGCCGCGCGCGCGGCTCCTTTGCCGCGCCAGTCCGCCTCGTCGATCAAGACCGTCAGCTTGCGCGCGTCCTCGGCCATCTGCTGTGCCAGCACCAGCACGGCGGCCTCGATGTCGGGGAAGTATTGATAGAACGTCGCGGGGCTGGTTCCCGCGCGACGCGCGATCTCGATCACCGACAGATCCCGATACGACGTCTTCTCGAGCAGCGCCGCGGTGCACCGCAGCAGCTTCTCGCGGGTCGCGCGCCCGCGCTGGCCGGGAGCGCGACCGTCCGCCGCCCGAAGCTCGCTCGCGGCGATCCCCTTGGGCTTGCGCGCGGCCATCGGCTAGCGGCTCCAGACCGCTGCGATCTCGTCGGTGGTCGTGACCGTCGCGAGCAGCGACAGCGTGTTGTCGATCACGGCGTCGGCGTACTCGGGCGGCACGCCGGCGGTCGCATCGCGCGGCAGCACGAACTGGTAGCCGAGGTTGACCGCGTCCATCGCGAAATTGGTCATCCCGACGTTGATGCTGATGCCGATGCCGACGATGGTGCGCACCTTCATGTTGCGAAGCAGCGGATCGAGGTCCGTCCCGCTCATCGGCCCGAGCCCATGCAGCCGGCTCGAAACCAGGTCCGCGTCTTCGACGCCGATCTCGGGGATCACCGCCGCCGCGTGACTGCCCGGTTCGAGGATCACGGGGGTCTTGCGCACCGCGCCGAATAGGCGCGCGTTGTCGTTGCTGCCGACGCCGTCGGCCCGTCGCAGCGCCAGGCAATGGATCACCGGAACGCCGGCCGCGCGCGCGGCCTTCGCCAGCCGGGCCATGGCGGGGATCGCTGCTCGAGCAGCGTCTGCCATCGCCGGGAAGATCGCGTGCTCGCCGAGCACGCCGTTCTGGCATTCCTGCGTCACCAGCGCGGTGTGCGCCGGATCCACCAGCTCGGCCAGGTCCACGCGAGGCATCCTATCTGACGGTCCGTCAGGAGCTTCGGGGTCCAGAGTATGTAGTATGCTTGCTGCTCGCATACTGATGTATCGCCAGGGGAGGTGGTGGTCGTGGGAAGGTGGCTGCAGGGAGGGGACTTGAGCTTCGGATCGAGCAGCTCCGGCGGCAAGACTCAGCGCGTCACGGTCACCGTGCCGGCCCCGCTGGCCGAGCAGCTCGTCCGCGAATCGATCGACCAGTCCTCGACGGTGTCGGCCGTGGTGCGGGAGGCGGTCACCGAATACTTCGCCCGACGTGAACCCGAGGGTCTTCCGGGCTTCGTCGGGATGGCCGAGCATCCCGACGAGACGCTGTCCGAGCGCGTCGAGGAGATCATCGCGGAGGACGTGCGGCGTGGCGAGGATCGATGATCGTCGACACAGGCATCCTGGTCGCGGCGGCCAACCGAAGGGATCGGCATCACCAGGCGGCCAAAGAAGCGCTCTCCCGCCGTGAGCCGAAGATCGTCCCCGAGCCGGTCGTCACCGAAACATGCTTCATGCTCGGCTCACGTCTGGGCGGCGACGTCGAGACGGCATTCGTTCGGGCCCTGCTATCTCGCGCCCTCTCGGTCGAGCACGTGACCCGTCAAGACCGCGAGCGGGTGGTCGAGCTGCTCGAGATGTATGCCGACGCGTCGATCGGCTACGTCGATGCCGCGGTGGTCGCGATCGCGGAGCGGCTCGACGAGAAGACGATCGCGACGCTGGACCGGAGAGACTTCTCGCTGGTTCGACCTCGGCACGTGGAGGCGTTCGCCCTCGTTCCGTGATGGTTCAGGCCGGGGGACGGATCCTCGGCAGCACCTCGGTGCGGAACAGTTCGAGGCTCTCCCAGGTCGCGTCGATCGGGTACCCACACACCTGCGGGTACAGCGTGATCGTGCCCATCGGGCCGATCTGCTCGCACAGTGCGACGCACTCCTCGGGCGTCATGACCCGATACAGCCCTTCGCTGCGCAGCGCGCTGGGATCGGAGGCCGTGCTCTTGACCTGCGAGCGCACGCCGGCCGTGTGCCACGACCGGTAGGTCTCGGCCTCGTACCACGCGTAACGCTCGAGCTCGGCCCAGGTCTTGTCGGGATCGTTGCTGACGAAGACGTAGGCAGCCATGTTGGGGAGCAGCGCGTACCCGCCTTCGAACCCGACCTTCGCGGCCTCGTCCTGGTATGCCTCCTGCAGCGCTGCGTCGTTGATCGATGACATGAACGGCAGTCGCAGGCGAGCAGCGCGCCGCGCCGCGGCCTCGACGCCGCCGCCGATCAGCATGTTCGGCGCCGGGCTGTGCGGCTTCGGTGTTACGCGGATCGTGCGTCCGCGCCACTGGAACGGTTCACCCGTCCACGCCTCGCGGATCACGCCGACGTACTCCTCGAGCAGCTTCGTCCGCTGCTTGCGGTCCACGCCGGCCATCGCGAACTCCTCGTCGCGGTAGCCGATCCCGGCGACGAAGCTGACGCGGCCCTTGGTGATCAGATCCGCGATGATCGCCTGCTCGGCCAGCCGGACGGGATCGTGCACCGGCAGCAGCACGGCGGCGATCATGATCGGCAGCCGCTGGGTGCGCGCGCCGATCGCTGCGGCGGCGGTAAACGGCGATGGCAGGAAGCCGTCCTCGACGCCGTGATGCTCGGACAGCACGACGATGTCGGCGGCGCCGTGCTGCTCGAGGAAGGACACCTGCTCGAGGCAGGCGGCATAGAGGTCGGCGTGCGAGGTCTCGGCGAACGGTGCGGCGCGGAAGTCGTAGCGGACGGCGATGATGGTCATGAGCTTCTCTCCTCCCGGTTGGCCAGCGTGCGCCGGTCGATCTTGTGCATGGCCGTCAGTGGGATCTCCTGGACCACGCGTATCGCCTCGGGCAGCTTGTATGCCGCGAGATGGGCTGCGGCATGCGCTCTGAGCTCGTCGAGGGTCGGTGCGCGGCCGTCGGGCACGATGACGGCGACGCCGATCTCGCCCATCACCTGATCGGGTCGCGGAGCCACGGCGACGTCGCGCACCCGTGGATGCGTCGCGAGCACCGCCTCGACCTCCTGCGGGTGCACGTTGTACCCACCGCGGATGAACATGTCCTTCGCTCGGCCGACCAGCCGCAGGCACCCGCGCTCGTCCAGGTATCCCAGGTCTCCGGTGTGGAGCCACCCGTCCTTCAGCGCGGCGGCCGTTGCGTCGGGATCGCGGTGATAGCCGCTCATCACCGAGGGGGAGCGGACGCACACCTGACCGGCCGCGCCGGTCGGCAGCGACCCGCCTTCGTCGTCACGGATCTCGAGGTCGATGCCGGGCCGGGGCCGGCCGACCGTGTACAGCGCCTCCTCGTCGTCGGCGTCGAGCGCGGTGAGCGTGCCGAGGCCGCCGGATTCGGTCGAGGAGTAGCGAACCGAGTAGGGCGCGTGGAAGCGCGCGCGCGCCTCACGGATCAGCTCGGTGGTGGACGGTCCGCCGCCCGCGATGACCTGCGTGACGCAGGACAGGTCGTAGCGGTCGAAGTTGGGTTCGCGCAGCATCAGCGCGATCTGCGCGGCGATGCCGCCGACGCTGGGGATGCGCTGCTCGGCGATGGTGCGCAGCGCGGTCGCGGCGCGCCACCGGCCGGGCAGGTGGATCCGCATGCCGCGCTGCAAGTACCACGGCAGCTTGGTCATGAACCCGATGTGCGCCAGCTCGGTGCTCGCGAGCATCGGGCCGCCGCCGCCCCGATCGTCGCCCGCGTCCAAGCGGCGGACCGCGTCGAGCTGCCGGTCGCCGAAGACAGCGCCGCGCGGCGCACCGGTGGTGCCCGAGGTCAGCACGATCGCGACCGGCCGCTCGGGATCCTCCTTCACGTCGGGGATCTCGGTGTCGCGCCGGCGCAGGTTCGCGAGCGATCGTTCCACCTCGAGCAGCGGCGCGCTGCTCGCGACGTCGTCGGCCAGGCCGGCAGCCGCCAGCACGAGCGCCGGATCGATGACGGCGAGGGCGCGCGCGCGCTCGGGCGGCGCGAGACGCGGGTTGATGCCCGAGGTCGCGACGCCGAGTTTCGCGGCGGCGAGGTACGCGATGACGTAGTCGGGTCCGGACGGCAGCAGCAGCGCGAGCACGTCGCCGGGCTCCAGGCCGCGCGCCGCGAAACCCGCGGCCGCCTCGTCGGACAGCCGATCGAGGCCGCCGTAGGACACGCTCCACCCGTCGGGAGCGACCAGCGCCGGCGAGTCACCGAACCGGCGCGCGGCGCCGGCGGCGATCGATCCGAGCAGCGGCAGCGCGAGACCTCCCGTCCTGACGGTGTGTCAGGGATAGTCGCGGGCGCGGCACGGATGCGTCAACCGGGGCTACTTGATCGCCACGGGGTTGACCGGCGAGCCGAGGCCGCGCACGAACGGCTCGGGCGACGCCTCCAGGAAGAACGCGTAGACGCCGTCGTCGGCGCAGTCGTCGGCGAGCTGCTCGAGATCGAAGTTCTGTCCTTGCGTGAGGCCGATCTCGACCAGGTCGAGCAGGTGGACGGGCATGACGACATCGTCGCGTTCCAGCGGAAACACCTCGAACGCGAGGGTGTCGGTCGCGACCGCGGCGACGTCGTGCTCGCGGAACCAGCGCACGGTCTGCATGCCCGGGCCGGGCGCGCCCAGCGCGTAGGAGCGGCGGTCGCCTCCGAGGTAGTGGCGGATCCATCCGGTGCGGATCAGCACGACGTCGCCGGGCTGCACGGCCAGGCCCGCCATCTCCACGGCCGCGTCGAGGTCCTGCGCGGTGACCACGTCGCCGGCGGCGAGCTGCTCGACCCCGCGCGCGCGCGCGACGTCGAGAAGCACGCCGCGCGAGACCAAGGTCCGTACCTTGTCTATGCCGCACCGGCGCGCGCCGGTCGCGTCGACGCTGCTCGCACCGTGATCGTTGTAGATGCGGCCGTCGTAGCTGACGTGCGCGAGCGCGTCCCAGTGGGTCGCGGCCTGCAGGGACATGAACACGACGTCCTCGCTCCAGCAGTACAGGCTCGGGTCCCCCAGCGCCGGCTCGTTGATCGCGGTCATCGTGCGTGTGGGGTTGACGCGGCCGGGGATGTTGCCGATCTGCGGGCTCCGGTCGCTCAAGCCGACCCCGAGCGGGAATCGCTTGCCCGTGCGGATCAGCGACGCGGCGTCGCGCACGACCTCATCGGTGACGAGGTTGAGGGTTCCGATCTCGTCGTCGTCGCCCCAACGGCCCCAGTTGTTGACCTCGCGCGCGAGCTGGTGGAACTCCTCGGGCAGCGGCACGCGCGGCTAGGCCTCCGACGATGCGCTCTCGGACGATTGGGCATGCGCTGCCTTGAGCAGCTCGCCCAACGACTCCTGCACGTCGTCACCGAGGGACCACACGTCGGGGATGAGCTCCCGGCAGGTCATGAAGCCCCACAGCATCGAGTCGATGTAACTAAGAACCGTGATGTTGAGGCCGGCGCCGTGGAAGACCGGCCCCATCGGATACAGCGCAACCAGCTTCGCGCCCGAGAAGTACAGCGGGAACGGCGGCCCGGGGACGTTGGAGATCACCAGATTGTGCACGACCGGGTGGCGTTTGGCGAGGCGCATGGCGGAGTAGAAGCGCGCGGCGAGCGAGAACGTGGTCGGCGCGGCGAACTCCATCCAGTCCTGCAGCATGTCGGCGCCGATCGCGTTGTGCTCGCGCTTGGCGTTCTTGTTCGCCTTCGCGATCGCGCGCAGCCGCTCGACCGGATCCTCGATGTTCGTGCCGAGGTTGGTGAAGATCGCCGAGACGCGATTGGTCCCGACCTTGTCCTTCTCTTCGTCCGAGCGCACCGAGACCGGCACCGTCGCGATCAGCGACTTGGACGGCAGATCGTCGTGGCGCTGCAGGAACCGGCGCAGCGCGCCGCCGGCGACGGCAAGCACCACGTCGTTGACGGTCGTGCCGAACGCGCGCTTTATCGTCTTGATGTCGTCGAGCGGTACGCGCGCGTAGGACATCAGGCGATGGGGTGTGATCGCGGAGTTGAACTTGGTGCGAGGCGCGGTCAGCGGCGCCGCCATGCCCGGGCCCTCGCGTCCGCGCAGCACGCCGACCAGCCCGGTCAGGTTCTTGACCGTGGTCGGGATCACCTTGAACAGTTGCAGCGGCCTCCGAACGCGGTGGATGATCGCGCGGCCGAGCAGCTCGACGTCGCTCGGCCGCCGCTCGGGCTTCCAATCGTCGACGCGCTCGCGCGGGGCCGGGTCGGGCTCGAGATCCAGCAGGTGCACCATCATGTTCGCGCCCGAGACGCCATCGACCGTGCAGTGGTGCATCTTGGCGACCGCGGCGACGTACCCGTGCTCGAGGCCCTCGACCATCCACCATTCCCACAGCGGGCGCGTGCGGTCGAGCTGGCGGCTCGCGATGTCGCCGGCGATCTCGGCGAGCTGCTCGTCGGTGCCGGGCTGTGGGCAGCCGATCCGGCGGACGTGGTAGTCCAGGTCGAAGTCGGCGTCCTCGACCCAGATGGGATGATCGAGATTGAACGGGACCTGGGCGAGGCGGCGGCGGAACGGCGGCAGCTCGTTGAGCCGCTCGGCGATCGTATCCTTCATCTTCTCGAAGCTGTAGCCGCCGGGCATCGTCGAGGGATCCAGCACGATCGTGGCGCAGACGTGCTGGTGCTGGGTCGGCGTCTCGAAGTACAGGAAGGTGGCATCGAGGCCGGTCAGGCGTTCCATCTCGCTCTCCCCTCGGACGGCCGCGAGTTGCGGCCGGGTCCCGCCGCGGCAACACTTCACCGCGTGGAAACGACGTTCCTGGCGGCTAGCATCGCCGGTCTGCTCCTGACCGTCAACGCGTGGGCGCGGCCGCACCGCGGCATCACGCTGACGATCCCGGTGTTCTTCGCCGGCTGGGTGACCGGCGAGCTGGCGCCCCTGCTGCTCGTCTTCCACGTGCTCGGTGTGACCTGGTTCGTCTCCGAGGGGGCGCTCGCCGGCTGGCAGGGTTGGGTCGCCTTGGGGTTGAGCGCCGGCACCTTCGTCGGGCTCGGCCTCATCGTTCGCGAGTCGCTGCGCGTCGCCGACGTGCTCGAAGAGGCGCTGCGATCCGGACTCGGGGCCGGCTATCGCTCGGTGCTGGAGCCGCGCGCGCCCTACCGCGAGCGGCTGCGCTGGGGGAGCCTGGCGATGCCGTTCTGGTTCCGGCATCGTCTGGTCAAGCGAGTGCGTGGTCTGCGGTACGGGCCGGCGCGGCTGCGCAACCGGCTCGACGTCTATCACCCGCGCGCCGGCACGTCGGGTGCGCCGGTGCTGTTCTACGTCCACGGCGGCGGCTGGTCGCCGGTGAGCAACAAGAATCATCAGGGCAAGCCGTTGATGTTGCACCTTGCGTCTCGTGGCTGGGTGTGTGTTTCGGCCAACTACCGTGTCAGCCCGCGGGTCGCGTTTCCCGAGCACCTGATGGACGTCAAGCGGGCCCTGGCTTGGGTCAGATCGAACGTCGCGACGTACGGTGGCGATCCGAGCTTCGTCGTTATCGCTGGGGGCTCCGCCGGCGGTCACCTCTCGGCGCTGATGGCTTTGACGCCGAACGACCCCGGGTTCCAACCGGGCTTCGAAGAGGCGGACACGTCGATCCAGGCATGCGTGCCCTCCTACGGCGTGTACGACTTCACGCCCGACTCGGGAACGAAGATGGCGACCGCGCGCCTGTGGTTCCTTGAGCGCTACGTGATCAAGAAGAGACTCGACGAGCATCGCCATGTGTTCGAGCAGGCATCGCCTCTGTTCCGCGTGCATGCCGAAGCGCCGCCGTTCTTCGTGATCCACGGCGAGCACGACTCGCTGGTCCCGGTCGAGGAGGCGCGCGCGTTCGTCTCCCGCCTGCGGGAGGTATCGTCGTCGCAGGTTGTGTACGCGGAATTGGCGCGCACACAGCACGCGTTCGACGTGTTCCACTCGATCAGAACACATCATGTCATCGGGGCCATCGAGCGGTTCTGCGACTGGGTGTACGCGCGCGAGCGGACCACTCCCGCAACCGGAGCTCCCGTATCGGCTGAAGATGCAGCCGCAACCCCTTCCTCGGGCGGCCGGGACGTGTAAGGGTCTCATGCTGGGGACTTGGTGGCCCCAGACATAGATGCGCTCGCGAAACGGGCGCGCGGCGGGATGGCGCGCGGTGGGATGGCGCGCGACGGGCGCGCGGATACAACGCCTCTGGCGAGGCGCTGCGCTATCTGATCCTGGTTCGGGCGCGCGGCGCGCGCACGGTGGCGAAGGGGGCTATTCACGTGGTGGTGGGCTGGTCCACATGCGTGCCCGCCATCGGAAAGTGATCTTGGCGTCGGGATCCATCGTGATCCGCCAGGCTCGATGGTGGACGCGTCGGTGGCAGCGCCGGCATAACAGGACCAGGTTGGTGATCTCGGCGGTACCGCCTTTGCTGCGCGGCAGAATGTGGTGGGCGTCGGCCCACGCGGCCGGCATCGAGCAGCCTGGGAAGCGGCAGCCTTGGTCGCGCGCGATCAACGCGGCTCGGACCTTGGCGGGGATGATCGAGCGTGTCTCGCCCACGCCGATCGGTTGGCCTCGGTCGAAGATGATGGGCGTGATCTCGGCATCGCATGCCCAGAGTTGGGTTGCAAGAGGTGTGATGCGCGCGCGCCGGCCGGCGACGCGCCACAGGACGCGCGCGCTCTCAGCCGCGCCGAGGTCGATCAGGTCGGCGAGGTCGACGGTGGCCAGCAGCCGCGGCGGCGGGCGCGTTGATGCTGTGTTGTGGCCGGCGAGGGACGCTTCGCAGATGCCTACCAGGGCGTTCATGCGCTCCCGCGCGCGAGATGCCGGCTCGCGATCGTCCGAGGTTGGTGTTGGGCAGGCGGCGTCGAGGGCTTCGGCGATGCTGGCGAACCCTTCGGTGTCGACCTCGCCGTAGATGCTGCCGCCATAGCCGTCGATGCGGGGCTGTAGGACCAGGAAGCTCGCGTCGATCGCGGCCTGCTCGCGACGCATCGCCAGATCCAAGCGAAGCCGGTCGATCTCCTCGTCGACCAAGTCCAGCAGCGCCTCGGGTTCGGAATCCGCGAGCCCGGCATCGTGTCGCCGGATCAACGCATCGATCCGCGCGCGGCCGGCGGCGTCCACGGTACGAACGGCGCGCACGATCGCGCGCGTCTGACTCCACGAGACCACGCCTTCCGAGAAGGCTGTTCGTAACATCGGCATGCCGGCCAGCGCGTCGGCTGCGGCCGAGAGGTCGCGAGCATCCCAGCGCGCGCGTCGCCCCTCGAGTCGCATCAGCATCTCCTCGGTGACGCCCGACAGACACCGGCGCCGCGATGCGAGCAGCTCGACGGCGCGCGCGGTCAAACGATCCGCCGCGCGCAACAAGACAGCCAGATCTTGATCCGATGACGCGTCCATCAGAGCGGAGAGCTGCTGCTGGAACGAAGAGGCGATCGGGAGCGCGGTCACCGTTGCTTCGTGCATGCATCGAATCTACTACGAGGGTGTGACAGCCTCCCCCGACTGAGTGACGTGGATGCGCGATGCTCGCGGAGGATCGCGTGGTGACGAACGACCCTGAGGGTCCGCCACGAGCGCATCGGGCCCGGCCGGCTAACGGCGTTCGTCGGGCGCGACGCTGAAGCCCATCGCCTCGAGGTCCCACGTCTCGGCCGTCACGCCCCGCGCGCGCAGCAGATGCTTCATCACCCTCATCGTCGCGTTCCGCGGCAGCTCGGGAACCACCTCCACGTACCGTGGGATCGCGAAATAGGGCAGCGACGTGCGGAAGAACTCGAACAGCTCAGCCGGTTCGACCGTCGCCCCGCCCACTAAGACGACGCATGTCTTGATGTCGTCCTCGGTCATCGGTGAGGGGATCGCGTGCACGGCCGCTTCGGCGATCGCGGGATGCCGCGTGATCGCGACCTCGAGCTCGATCGACGATACGTTCTCGCCGCGCCGTCGCAGCGCGTCCTTCTTGCGGTCCACGAACGTCAAGAACCCGTCTTCATCCGCGCGCGCGGTGTCGCCGGTGTGGTGCCACAGGTTCCGCCACGCTTCCAAGGTCGCCTCGGGCTTGCGCCAGTAGCCCTGATACATGCCGTGCGGCGCGCGCGGCCGCACGACGATCTCGCCCAGCTCGCCCACCGGCACCTCGACGTCGTCGTCGTTCACCAGGCGAACCTCGTAGAACGGCGACGGCTTCCCCAGCGTGCCGGGCTTGCGCTGCTCGTCCAGCGCGCAGTACGCGATCGCGCCGCACTCGGTCTGCCCGTACATCTGCGAGAGGACGGTGACGCCGAAGCGCTGCTCGAACGTGGCCTGGTCGGACGGGGTCATCGGCATCATCAACGTCGCGCGCAACCGGTGTGAGCGATCGGACGACGACGCGGGGAGGCCGAGCAGCGCCATCGCCATCATGCCGACGCCGGCGTACACGGTCGCCCCGGTCTCGGCCCAGCGCTGCACGACATCGGCGGTCGAGAACACGGGCTCGATCACGGCTTCCAGCCCGTTGTAGAGCGCACCCATCACCATGCCCTGCGCCCACGCGTGGAACAGTGGCAGGGCGGTGCACAGCACATCTCCGTCGGTGTAGCCCATCATGTGCTTGGAGGACGCGGGCGTGGTCAGGTACCAGCCGTGGGGGAGGATGCACCCCTTCGGCATGCCCGTCGTGCCCGACGTGTACATGATCGACATCAGGCTGGCCGGCTCCAGATCCACCGAAGGGGGTGCGCCCGTCGCAGCGCGCACGCGCGCGTACGGCACCACCTCGATGCCCGAGAGCCCCGGCGCGTCATCCAGCGCGACGATCCGCTTCAGCGACGGCAGGTCCTCCAGCACTTCGGCTGCGGTCTGCAACCCGGAAGCATCGGCGATCAGGGTCGAGGACTCCGAGTCGTCGAGCTGATAGCGGAGGAACTCGCCCTTGAGGAATACGTTGAGCGGCACGTTCACGGCTCCGATGCGTGCCAGCGCGAAGAACAGGTCGAGCATCTCGGTGCGGTTCGACGAGATCACGGCGACCCGGTCTCCCGGCCCGATGCCTGCCTCGGCCAGCCCCGCTGCGACCGAGGAGGCGCGCGCGTCTGCTTCCGCGTAGGTGAGCCGCTCGTTGCCGCACCACAGGAACGGGCGCTCGGGATGCAGGCGCGCACGCACGCGCAGCATCTCGCCGACGGACCGTGCCTGGATCATCGGAAACACCTCCCGGCTGGTACGATCGAGCGAATCTAACACACCGTCAGATTCCTGGGGATGCCCGTGAAACGAGACGTAACCGGCCGGCCGGTCGAGCAGCGCGCGCTGGATCTCGAGCCGTTGCTGCGGCCCAAGACCATCGCCGTCGTCGGTGCCTCCGACTCCCCAGGCAGCCAGAGCGCGTTCAACTGGCGGCTGCTCAAAGGCTGGTCCGAGCAGCAGGGCCGTCGCGTGATCCCGGTCAACCCGAACCGCGAGAGCGTCGACGGCGAGCGCTGCTATCCGAACCTGGCCGCGGTCCCCGACGAGGTCGACGTCGCGGTCGTGATCACCGCGCACGCCGCACCGGCGCTTCGAGACGCCATCGATGCCCGCATCGGATACGTGGTCATCTTCACGGCCGGCTTCGCCGAAACGGGCCCGGCGGGCGTCGCCAAACAGCACGAGCTCGAAGCATTGATCCGAGACAACGACGTGCACGTGCTCGGACCCAACACGCCGCTGAACACCTTC
Source organism: Actinomycetota bacterium (assembly GCA_036397635.1). Classification (GTDB taxonomy): domain Bacteria; phylum Actinomycetota; class AC-67; order AC-67; family AC-67; genus DASWIP01. The sequence continues at coordinate 24,731 of DASWIP010000115.1, forward strand.
CAGCCCTTCGACGACCTACCCGGTCGCACGATCGCCCTGATCACGCAGAGCGGACATCAGGGCCGGCCGATCTATCAGGCACAGCAACAGGGGGTCGCGCTCGCAGGCTGGGCGCCGACCGGCAACGAGAGCGACCTGGAATCCGCCGACTTCATCGCCTCGTTCGCCGAGCAGCGCGACGTCGGCGCGATCGCCGCCTACATCGAAGGGTTCAAGGACGGCCGCACGTTCATGCTCGCAGCGGATCGAGCAGCGCAGCGCGGCGTCCCGATCACCATGATCAAGGTCGGTCGCAGCGCACTCGGCCGCTCGTGGGCGCAGAGCCACTCGGGTCACCTCGCCGGCTCCGACGCGATCACCGAGGCGGTCTTCCGGCAGGTCGGCGTGACGCGCGTGGACGGGTTGGACGAGCTGCTCGACACGTCGAAGATGTTCGCGCGCGCGGCACCGCCGGCCGGCGACGGCGTGGCGATCTACTCGATCTCGGGCGGCACCTGCTCGCACATGGCCGATTGGGCGGCCTCGATGGGCTTGCGCGTGCCCGAGTTGACCGAAGCGACGCAGGAGGCTCTGCGCGAGTGGATCCCCGAGTTCCTGCGCATCTCGAACCCGATCGACTCGGGCGGCATCGCAACCGGCGACGAGCGCGGTCCCAAGATCCTCGAGTCCATCCTGGCCGACCCGAACGTCGCCGTGTTGATCGCGCCGATCGCGGGCTCCTTCTCGCCGATCTCGGACAAGCTCGCGCAGGACCTCGTGGACGCCGCTGCTCGCACGGAGAAGCCTGTCTGCGTGATCTGGGGCTCACCCACCGCCGATGAGCCCGGCTACCAGCAGATCCTGATGCCCTCCGCGCTCCCGGTGTTCCGGTCGGCGCGCAACTGCCTTAACGCGGTCAAAGCCTGGCTCGACTATCACGCGTTCCGCGCGCGTTACCGCTCGCCGTTCGCCCGGGTGCCGATGCGGCCGCTGCCGGCGGCGAAGGGTGCGCGCGCGCTGCTCGCCCCGGGAACGAACAGCGAGCACGCGTCCAAGCAGATCCTCGCCGCGTACGGCATCCCGGTCACGCGCGAGCAGCACTGCGCGACCGCCGCCGAGGCGGTGCGCGCGGCGAAGTCGATCGGCTACCCCGTGGTCGTGAAGGCGTCCGGTGTTGCGCACAAGAGCGACCGCGGGCTCGTGCGCGTCGGGGTCGCGTCCGATCGCGACGTCCGAGCAGCGTTCACCGACCTCGCGCCCCACGGCAACGGCGTGCTCGTGTCGGAGATGGTGACCGGTGGCGTGGAGACGATCGTGGGCGTCGTGCAGGACGAGCTGTTCGGTCCGGCGGTGATGTTCGGGCTCGGCGGCATCGCGGTCGAGGTCTTCGCCGACGTGACGTTCCGGGTGCCGCCGTTCGACCGCGCCGAGGCGCGCCGGATGATCGAGGAGATCCGTGCGTTCCCGCTGTTGCGAGGCGCGCGCGGCGCGCCGAAGGCGAACCTGCGCGCGCTGGTGGACGTGATCATGAAGGTGCAACGCCTCGCGATGGACCTCTCCGATGATATCGCCGAGCTCGACATCAATCCGCTGCTCGTCACGCCCGAGCGCGCGGTCGCGCTCGACGCGCTGGTTGTGGTGCGGTCATGAGCGGGCTGTCACCACCGCCGCCGCTCGGCGCGAGCGCGCTCCCGCCCGGCACGTTCGCCGAGCAGCTCGTCGTCGTCACCGGGGGAGGGACGGGACTCGGGAAGGCGATCGCGGTCGAGTTCGCCCGCCTGGGCGCCGAGATCGCGATCGTTTCCCGCGACCCCTCGCATCATGATGCCGGCATCGCGGCGGTGGCCGACGTGGGCGCGCGCGCGACCGCGTTCGCCTGCGACATCCGCGATGCCGCGCAGGTCGACGCCGCGTTCGACGCGATGGAGCAGCTCCCCGACGTGCTCGTCAACAACGCCGCCGGCAACTTCCCCGTCCCCGCCGAGGATCTCAGTCCGAACGGGTGGCGCGCCGTCACCCAGATCGTCGCCGACGGCACGTTTTTCTGCGCACGCGAGTTCGGCCGCCGTCACATCGCCGCCGGCACACCGGGGAGCATCGTCAACATCGGCGCGTCGTACGCATGGACGGGCGGCCCGGGGTTCGTCCACTCCGCGGCCGCGAAGGCCGCAGTGAAGAACCTGACCGAGACGCTCGCGGTCGAGTGGGCGCCGTACGGCATCCGGCTGAACTACCTCGTTCCCGGGTTGATGCCACACGCCGACGAGACCGCGGACATCAAGGGAGTCCCAGAGCGTGGCCAAGCGGAGGATCGGCGCGCGCCCGCGCTGCGGGTCGGCGAACCGCGCGAGATCGGCTGGGCCGCAACGTACCTTGCTTCGCCATACGCTGCGTACATCACCGGCGCGACGCTCACCGTGGACGGCGCGAACTGGCAGCGGCGGGCGATGCTGCAACCCGAATTCCGACCCATCCGCGAGCAGCTCGGCAAAGACCCGTTCACACCGTGATCAGCGGTTCACCGGTCGTCTAGTTGAGACCAGACCTCAGAATCGATGTGTTCGAAATCCCGCATCACGTCGTCGTTATCTCGCATGAAATCAGGATCATCGGAGGCGCGCCGGAAGGCCTTCTCCAGCGCACGGCGGGCGACGTCCGACTCGCCGGCACCGTCCACCGGCCGGTCGCCGGACATCGGTCTGTCTGCCATAGCATGTCAACGCTACATCGGACAGGGGGCGGTGGCTACCTCGCGCGGAAGTTGGGCGCGCGCTGCTCGGCCCGGGCCTTCTTCAGCTCGGCGTAGTCCTCGCTGGCGAAGATCGCGGTTTGCGCGAGCTTCTCTTCGTGCAGCGTTCGCTCGACCGCCGGAACCCCAAGCCCTCGGATCACGTTCATCGCGAACCGCACGGCCAAGGGTGACCGCGAGGCGATCGCGCGCGCGACCTCCAGCGCTGCGTCGTCGAGCTGCTCGAGCGGGACGACGCGACTGACCACGCCATGCTGCAACGCTTCGGCGGCATCCATCACCCGGCCGGTCAGCGCCAGGTCGGCGGCGAGGCCGTGGCCGGCCATCTGGAAGATCCGCGCCGCGCCACCCGAGTCGGGGATCACGCCGTGCTGGGTCTCGGGTAACGCCATGCGCGCGTCCGCGGCTGCGATGCGCACGTCGCACAGCAGCGCGCGCTCGAACGACCCGCCGAGCGCCCAGCCTTTCAGCGCGACCACCACAGGCACGGGCATCGTGTAGAGGACGCGCGTGCGCGCGTGACCGCGCTCGATGTACTCGAGATCCGACTCGCCGCCGGCGCGGATGCCCAACTCGGCGGTGTCGCGGCCCGACGAGAACGACTTCCCCTCGCCGCGCCACACGACGCAGCGCACTTCGCCGGTGCTCGCGCGCGCGGCGCACTCGTCCATCAGGTCGAAGAACAGCGAGTCCATCGCGTCGGTGAAGGCGTTGTGCCGCTCGGGCCGGTTCAGGCTGACCACCGCCACCCGTTCATCGATCCGAAGCGTGACGGTTTCCATGCGCATCCCCTCCTGGCCCGCGAGCGACGGTTCGTTTTATCATCTGACGGACCGTCAGAACAGGGGGCGCGCGATGCTCGAAGCCGGGAGCCTGTGGGAGCTGATCACTGCGCGCGCCGACGCAACCCCCGACGCGCGCATGGCGGTCGACGAACGGGGCGAGCAGCTCACCTTCGGCGCCTACCGCGCGCGCGTCGAGCGGGTCGCCGCGGGTTTCGCGGCGCGCGGCCTGGTTCCGGGAGACGTGGTGTCGTGGCAGCTACCGTCGTGGCTCGAGTCGATGGTGCTCGTTGGCGCGCTGTCGCGGCTCGGCGTTGTGCAGAACCCGATCCTGCCGATCTACCGCGAGCGCGAGGTCGGGTTCATCGCGCGCCAGGCCCGCTCGAAGCTTCTGATCGTGCCGTCCCAGTTCCGCGGCTTCGGCTTCGAGGCGATGGCGCGCGGCATCGCCGCCGACGTGGACGGCCTCGAGGTGCTCGTCGCCGATCGCGTGCTCCCCGAGGGAGATCCGTCCACGCTGCCCCCGACACCCGCCGACGGCGACGCGGTGCGCTGGCTGTTCTACACCTCGGGCACGACCGCGGATCCGAAGGGCGCGCAACACACGGATCGCACGATCATGGCGACCGCGCGCGGCATGAATCAGCGCCTCGCGCTCACCGCCGGTGACCGGCATTCGCTCGTGTTCCCGTTCACCCACATCGGCGGGATCATCTGGCTGTTCTCCGGCTTGATGACCGGGCTGACCAACATCGTGGACGAAGCGTTCAACCCAGAGACGACGATCCCGCTGCTGCAGCGCGAGCGCGTCACGCTCGCCGGTTCGGGCACGTTCTTCCACATGGCCTATCTCGCGGCGCAGCGCGCGAACCCGGGCACGCCGCTGTTCCCCGGCGTGCGCGCCTGGCCGGGCGGCGGCGCGCCGAAGCCGCGGCAGTTGCACCACGACATCAAGAGCGAGTGCGGCGGGGCTGGGATCGTGAGCGGCTACGGGCTGACCGAAGCGCCGATCCTGACGATGGCGAGCCCCGACGATCCCGACGACGCGCTCGCGAACACCGAAGGCGCGGCGATGCCCGGCGTCGAGTTGAAGGTCATCACGCTTGAAGGCAAGATCGCCGGCGTCGGTGAGGAAGGCGAGATCCGCGCGAAGGCGCCGCAGACGATGAAGGGCTATCTCGACGCGCGCCTAGACATGGAGGCGTTCGATGAGGAGGGTTTCTTCCGCACCGGCGACCTCGGTCGCATCGACGCCGACGGGTTCGTCACCATCACCGGCCGCCTGAAGGACATCATCATCCGAAAGGGCGAGAACATCAGCGCGAAAGAGGTCGAGGACCTGCTGTTCGGCCACCCCAACGTCGCCGATGTCGCGGTGATCGGCCTGCCAGACGAGGCCAGCGGCGAGCGCGCGTGCGCGGTGGTGGTGCCGAAAGACGGCGAGCCGACGCTCGGGGATCTCACGACCTTCCTGATCGAGAGAGGCTTGCGCAAGCAGGCGCTGCCCGAGCAGCTCGAGCTGCTCGACGCGTTGCCGCGCAACCCCGCCGGAAAGATCCTCAAGCAGGACCTCAAGAAGCGCTTCGCCTAACGCCAGGTCGCGCGCGCGCGCTCGAGCAGCTCCACGTTCGCCGCCAGCGCGTCACGGTCCAGCGTCGCCTCCGAGGGGTCGTCCGGCCAGTCCCGCACTAGGCTGAGCGCCCAGGTTGCCCAATGTTCGACGAACAGCGTGAACTCCGAGATGAAACGGCCGGTGATCAGGACGTGGGCGACTCGCTGCTGGAACGGGTTGGTGCCGTCCAGGAACGAGCGTCCGGTTTCGATGTGGACCTCGATGTCCTCGCGCGCCCAGGTCTGCGCTGCTCGCAGGTTCGCGATCACATCGGCCTTGGTGCCGTGCTCGGCGAGGAAGACCTTGACGAGCTGCTCGTACTCGAGCTGCGGGGGAGCGCCCGGCTCGGCGAGCCACGCCGCGAGCGCGCGCCGTCCCTTCGCCGTGATCGAGTAGGTGGTGTGGCGTCGCCTGCCCGTCTTGCCCGTCGCCGCCTTCGCGTAGCCCAGCTCCACCAGGCGCTTTGGGCCTTCGTAGACCTTGCTGCGAACCCGCGGCCAGATGCGGCGGAGGGAGCGGTCGAACTGGCGCTCGAGTTCGTAGGTCGTGAACGGCCGGATGGCGAGCAGGCCGAGGATGGCCAGCAGCGTAGGATTCGCCGGAGATGTGCTTGACTTCATGGTCCCCTCTGGACTATAAGGATGGTCCACATGGGACTATAGCATCGTGGCCTGAAGCGGGGGAGATGGGCTGTGGCAAACGAGGAGCAGCGCAAGGCCTGGGACGGCCCCGAGGGCGACATCTGGACCGAGAACGAGTCCTTCTACTCACAAGGCGCCAGGTTCCTGACTCCTCACCTGTTCGCCGCGGCCGAGATCGGCCCCGGCGAGCGCGTGCTCGACGTCGGCTGCGGGACCGGTGAGACCACCCGGCTCGCCGCGCGTGCTGGGAAGGAGGCGCTGGGCGTCGATCTGTCGTGGCGGATGCTCGCGCGCGCGCGCGAACGCGCCACCGCCGAGGCGCTGACGAACGTTCTGTTCGAGCAGGCGGACGCGCAGACGCACACGTTCGAGCAGGGCGCCTTCGACGTGGTGATCAGTCGCTTCGGCGCGATGTTCTTCGACGATCCGGTCGCGGCTTTCACCAACATCGCGCGCGCGCTCACGCCCGGAGCCGGGGTGGCGATGCTGTGCTGGCGCTCGCCCGCCGAGAACGAGTGGGTGAGCGAGCTCTTGCGGGCGGTCACTGGTCTGGCGGAGGTGCCGTCGCCGCCGCCGGGTGCACCGGGTCCGTTCGCGTTCGCCGACGCCGGCTACGTGCGAGGTATCCTCCGAGACGCCGGATCCGTGGATATCACCCTGGATCCGGTGGAGGAGCCTATGTTCATTGGGTCAGACGCGAACGAGGCGTTCGAGTCGCTGATGCGTCTGAGCGTGGTCGCCGGGGCGACCCGCGACATGGATGATGCCGGGCGACGCGCCGTCTCCGAACGGGTGCGCGCGCTGGCGGGGGACCACGAGACGTCCGATGGGGTCCTGTTGGGATCCGCGGCGTGGATGGTGCGCGCGCGAGCGCGCTGAAAGGGGGAAGTCATGGACACGGGAACCATCCTCAAGAACGTCGAAGGGGTCCTGCCCGCCATACGCGAGCAGCGCGAAGCCATCGAGCAGGCGCGACGGTTGCCGCGCGAGGTCGTCGATCGGCTGATCGGAACCGGGGTCTTCGGTCTCAATGTCCCTCGGGCGATCGGGGGACCTGAGGCGTCCCCGCTGGAAGGTATGCAGGCGATCGAGAGGGTCGCCTCGGCCGATGGCTCGGCCGGCTGGTGCACGATGATCGGACTCACCAGCAACATCGCCGCCGGGTACATGAACGAGCCCGGTGCGAAGGAGATCTTCACTGATCCCAGCGTCCCGGCTGCCGCGATCGCAGGACCGATCGGTCAGGCTGTGCCATCCGAGGGCGGATATCGAGTCAGCGGTCGCTGGCCGTTCGCCAGCGGCATCACGCACGCTCCCTGGGTGTGGGCGGGCTGCCTGGTCATGGAGAACGGCGCACCGAAGATGACGCCGCACGGACCCGCGATGGTGCACGCGTTCCTGCCCACCAAGGACATCGAGATCCACGACACCTGGTACGTCAGCGGCTTGGCCGGCACCGGCAGCAACGACTTCAGCGCCGCCGACGTCTTCGTGCCCGAGCATCTGACCTTCTCGCTGTTCGACCCCACGGGTCACCGCAGCGAGCCGTTGTATCAGATCCCGGTCGTGAACCTGTTCGTCGCGCAGGTCGCATCCGTGTCGTTGGGGATCGCGCGGGCCGCGCTCGATGAGCTGACCGAGCTGGCGGCGACCAAGGTGCCGACGCTGAGCCAGGTCCCGCTCGCGGACAAGCCGGTCGCGCAGATCGAGCTCGCGCGCATGGAAGCGGCGCTGGGTGGCGGACGCGCCTTCCTGTTCGATGTTGTCGAGCAGCTCTACGAGATCGCGCGCGCGGGCGGCACGGCATCGATGCGGCTGCGCGCTCTCGGACGCGCCGCGGCGGTCAACGCCGTCGAGGTTGCCGCATCGGTGACCCGGCAGGCGACGACGCTTGTCGGTGGGAGCGCGCTGTACTCGTCCTCGGCGATGCAGCGTCACGCGCGCGACGCGGCGGCGATCACGCACCATTTCACCGTTTCGTCCCACACCTGGGAAGAAGCCGGCCGTGTGCTGCTGGGACGCGAGCCGACGGTGCCGTTGTTCTGATCAGCCTTGTTCTTTGAGGTTGGCGAGCACGAGGTCCATGGTCTTCTGCAGTTCCGCCGTCGGGCTGAACTCAACGAGCTCGGTCTCTGCGTACATCAACGGTGTGTGACCCGGGCGGGCGTGATTGACGTCGCCTGCGACGAGCTCTTCCACGTTGCCGTCGGTGTAGCGATACGCGACCTTCCCGCGCATGATGTACCCGAAGTGCGGGCACTGGCAGGCGTCGTTCGGAGCCCTTGAACAGATGCGAGGGGTCCGCGTCCTCCGTATCCGTCTCGAACCTGACCGTGTAGCCGGCGAGATCCTCGTAGCGGCCTTCGAAGCCGTCCATGGTCTCGAGCTGTGAGGCCGTGTCCCTGGAAACCTTGGGCATGGGTCCTCCTCGTGCAGGCTGCTCGAGCAGCAGCGACCAGCCGGACGATACGGGACACGGGGTTTTGGAAATCCCCGCCGGCTGCGCCGTTCCCTGGGTCTGCGTGGTGGACGAGACTGTGATCGGTCAAGCCCTCCGATCCACAGGCTATGTGGTGCGGGCGTTCCGGATGACGAGCGCGAAGTCTTGATCGGTAGGGTCGCCGTTGTCGGGGACCCCATCGCCCCAGATCGAGTGGGCAATGACCCGGATCCTGTACCGGCCGTTGGCTGGATCCTCGAGGTGGACACCTTCGACGTTGTTCCGTCGGTCGAAGGTGGGATCGATGCTCGTGTCGATGCTCCAGCCGTCGGCGAACTGGTTGCCGACCCAGGACCTGATGACGGTGTCGTCCTCGTCGAGCTGCTCGACGAGGAGGTCGAGATCGTTGACCAGAGCCACCACAGCACCCGGCATGGCCGGCGCGTCGGTCCAGACCAGGGTGATCTTCAGTGGCTCGCTTGGCGTGGCTACTTCGATGACTTCTGTTGCTTCTGCGCCGCTGTCGTGCAGTGACAAAGCTTGATCGCGGTAGAGCATCGGTTCCTGAGTGAAGACGTTGCGCAAGTTGATCCGACCCCATCCTTCCGTTGTGTTGGGGATGTCGGGGGTACCGATGTCCTGAGCTCCGTTCACGAGGATCGCTTTGACCATCGCGGGAGACGGGAGCGCACCCGCATGGTCACGTGCCCACCACTGATGGATCAGCGCTGCCGCACCGCTGACGTGCGGGGCGGCGAACGAGGTTCCGTAGCAGAAGCCATACGAGAAACCCGTTTGCAAGAACAGGTTCCATCGGGTCCCGCAGTAGGTGAGCGAATGGATGTTGCTCCGAGATCGCGTCGTATCGACCTGCGAGCCGGGAGCCACGATAGTTGGAAAGAATCGAAGATCGGAGGTGAACCCACGAGCAGAGACTGGAGTCACCTGATCGGGTGTATCCGTCCATACCTCTCCGACCGTGATGATGTTCTTCGCCTCTTGGGTCGATGACTTCGGGTCGTCGGCGGTGTTGCCCGCAGCGAAGACGAAGAGCATGGGCTGGTGGCCAGGCGAGTCCGGATCGGCATCGCGGGTGCGCTCGTCGAACAAACGCGTGATCTCCGTGTAGCCATTGAATTGAGCCACGCCCCACGATGCATTCCAGATGGAGGCGCCGCTCCTATGAGCGTCTAGAACTGCCGCCGCATGGTCGAAGACGCCCGACCGGGTTCGATCTGCGGTCTCGGCAGTGAAATTCATGTCTATCAACAGACTCTCGGGCGCGACTCCCATCCCGAGGGAGAATCCCATGGCATCCCTCACATCGTTCGCGCCGAGCCTCCGGCCAGCGATCACCCCAGCCACCGCGGTGCCGTGGCCTTCGGTATCCCATCCATCCGGTAGTGGCGAATAGTTGAACCGCCGCTCGACGCTGCCGATGAGGCCAGGATGAGAGTCGTCGATCCCCGTATCCGTCACAGCGATACGGATGCCATCGCCATCGAGTCCGAGCGAATCGAGCCACGCGTCGTATCCAGATTCCGGGAGCCCATCCTCGCCGAAGAGACTGGCTGAGATAGCCGCGCTGCGTTCACCCATCAGCATTACCCGTCGTGGGGCTGGCTCTACACCCAGCACGAAGGGGAATCGCGCGATCCTTAAAGGACTGAAGCGAGCATTGTGTATCGTCACCAGGCGGATGTGCTTGTCGCTGCGCAGTCCGACCACGCCTGTCACCGTGCCTGCTGGCCGGAGTTGCGAAGCGGCGTCTGAGGTAGTTCTGGCCAGAACCGTGACAGCAAGATCTATGCCGCTTCTGTGAGGGTCGAGTCCGCGAGTCAGCTTGGCGCGCGCGGGCAGCGGTTCCACCTTGTGCCCGGCACCGAGCGGCGGTGTTCCATCGAACGAGCCGACGACGAAGGCGCTAGCGTCGAAGACCCCTACGATGAATGAGCTGTCATCACGTGGTAAGCGATCATCCTGATCGAGCGCACGTCCATCCCGAGCGAGCCACAAGGAGGGACCGGACCCCGGAGCAGCTTCTGATGCTATCTGCAAGAGTGCAGACAGCAACAACCCGACCCCGATCGCAAACCTCAAGGCAGATCAGCCCCCGATCTCCTGCGGCGGAGGCCGCACCCCTCCGTGATGCTTAGCAGTACGGAGAGTTTGGTGCGGTCGTGGGATTCAAGCAGTAGTACGTCCATGAGCAGTGGCCATCGAAAAATGTGACATGCCAAGCTGTCTGCGATGCACCGATGCAGACTTTCGCGTACCCGGTCGATCCTGGATAGAAGAGGATCTCGTCTGTTTCTTCGCTTTTGCGAAGATAGCCCGAAGTGGGGGGGGGCTGTCAAGGGATGCCCAACTACGAGGTTGAGATCCGGCGTTGTTTGAGGCTTCAGCCCGCGCCATCGAGGAAGTCGGTGAACCCCGTGGGCGCGTGCGGGCCGATGATGAGCTGCTCGAGCGTGCCGATGCCTATCTGATCGCCTCGACGGACGCGGCAGATCTGCTGGACGTGCACGTTGGAAAGGTCGAGCGGATCCAGGCCGTCCAGCATCCATGACTCCGACGCCACCGCTTCCTCGCCGTGCCAGCGTCCATGACCTCGCGTGGGATGCAGGTAGCCCAGACCTTTGGTCTGGAAGCGCAGCATCGGCTCGAACAGGAGCCGATCGTGCGAACCATCCGGGTAGGTAAGCGTCAGCGTCGCGCTGCGCGCGCGGCGCGTGCCCGGCTCGATCTCCAGCTCGTACTCCGTCCGCGTGGCATGCAGCGGCGGGCCGTCGAGGGGCACGGTGGCGGCGGTCTCGTACCAGCGTCGGCCGTCGGGATGCTCGAACAGGATCACGTGGATGCATCGATCTTCGAAGTGCACCGGCGCCCAGAGGAAGAACACACCGCCTCCGCCTCCAGTGGCCGGCGCGCCGGGCACCGGGTCACCGATCGGCCGGATCCCCCACGAGCGATCCTTGGTGCCCGGCGCGCCGGTGACGTCGATGCGCGAGCCGTCGACCACGATCGTCCCGTTCCACCGTCCCCACTGGACCAGCCGCGTCGCGTCCATCACCGTGGTGCTGCCCTGCACGAGCATCTGACGGGGCTCCTCCAGCGCCGCCGTACGCGGCTGCCACGTCAGTCCTGCCACGATGCCCTGCTCGCGCGCGGTGACACGCAACGTGTTGCGGCCGAGCGGCTCCAGGATGTCGATCGCGATAGGGCCGACCGCGGTGCGCGCGCGGTCCGCCGGCGCGCGGCCCGAGGCGTAGACCGAGCGCTGCTCGCCATCCCGGACGATGCTGAACGCGGCATCGATGATCCCGCGGTTGGGATAGACGGCAAGCGTCGCACCGAAACACCAGCCGCCTTCAGGGTCGAAGCCGTTGAAGAAGAAACGGTCGTAGTGGTTCGGGTCGCCTGAGGCTGGGTGGGCGAGCGGAAGGGTCGTTTGATGGATGGGATAGTCGTCCATCGGGATGATCACGCGTGTTCCTCCAGGACGCGTCGCAGGAACGTGATCGAGAAATTGTCGCGCTCGAAGTCGGGGCCGAGCGGAAGCTCACCCGTCGGCGCGAGCAGCTGACAGAGCCGGATCAAGATCAGCGCGAACCGCGCGCCCGCGTACACCTGCCAGAAGCCCAGATGCTGCGTCTCGCGTCCGCTGTGTTCGGTGTATCTCACGGCGGTCTGCTCGTAGGAGGGAAAGCCGGGCAGGCGTGGCATCCCGAGCCCGTCGCTGAAGAGACGATCGAAGTAGATCCACCACGCCAGATCGACCTCGGGGTCACCCACAGAGGCCATCTCCCAGTCGAGCAGCGCGGCGACGCGATGCTCGCGACACACGACGTTCGCCAGGCGCGCGTCGCCCCAGCAGAACGCAGGTTGAGCCTCGGGTGGTTGGTTCGCGCGCAACCATGCCAGCGCGGTGTCGAAGTCGTCGTGCGGGCGATCTTCCAGCACCCAGGCCCGATAGGCGTCGAGCGCCTGGACGCGCTCGTGTGTCGTCTCAGCCTTCCAGCCAAGGCCGAGCACTTCGAGGGGCACCGTGTGGACGGCGGCCAATGCCTCGATGCCGCTCCACCAGACCGATCGCTGTTGGTCCGCCGGGGCGTCGAGCAGCCAGCCTTCGATGGCGTAGGGCGGTCGATCGGGCGGGATCAGCCCGTCCACGCGCTCGATCACATAGAAGCGTTGTCCGAGGATCCTCGCGTCATCTTCGAAGCCGTAGCAGCGTGGCACCGGCACCTGCCCCGTTCGTGAGAGGTGCTCCATCGCGTCGTACTCCCGGCGCAGGTCGGCGTCGGGGAAGAGCCGATGCTCGTCGGTGAGCATCCGGACCACCAGACCACGTCCGACCTCACGGCCGGCTTCCTTCCACGATGCGTCGAGCAGCAGCGTCTGATGCGAGAACCCCGCGGTTGACGAGGGGGCGCGCGGCTCCGATATCTCCAGATCGGCCGCGTCGGGCAGATGCGCGGCCAGCCAGTCGCGGAGCCGATCACGCGGCGGTGCGATCATCGGAGGGTCCACGCGGGAAGCATCTGGCCGGCCTCGTCGGTGCACCAGCGAACCTCGACGGCGGTGTCGAAGTCGATCCCTTCGGCGTTGCCGTCGGTCCGCAGCAGCGCGGCGTCGGCGCCGACGAGTTGGCCGATCATCCGCACGCCGGGCGCGTCGTCCAACTCGACCAGCAGGATCACGAAGGGCACGGCGTCCTGCCACACGGGGAGCACCGGCGGATGCACGACCGTCCATGACACGACGCGCGCGCGCCCTGTCACCGGCGTCCACACGGGCTCCGGCGTCTGGCAGCGGTTGCACATCGGTTTGGGCTGCCAGATCCACTTCTCGCACGCAGCGCAGCGCTGCACGATCAAGCTGCGAGAAGCGACGGCGTCCCAGAACGGCCGGGTGTCGGCGTCCGGGACGGGCTTGGGCGGCAGCGGCGTGCTCACCACGGTTCCTTCGAGAACACGACCGCGCCGGTCGGCACGACGTTGCCGGACGTGACGAGCGCGTGGCGCGCGCCGGAGACCTGCGTGGTCGATCGCCCCTGGATCTGCCGGACCCCTTCGACCAGCAGGTTGAAGCCGTGCGTGTACGCCTCGGACAAGCCGCCGCCCGAGGTGTTGTACGGCGGCGCCGCGTCGAGGTAGCGCGCGCCTTCGCCTTCGGCGCAGAAGCCGAACTCCTGGAACGCGATCGGGATCTGCGGCGTGTAGGCGTCGTAGAACTGGCAGACGTCGATGTCGGCAGGCTGCAGGCCGGTGTTGCGCCACAGTTCGGGCGCGACCCAGCGGTTCGGCGTCGAACCCAGCTCGTCCCCGTAGAGGAATGTCATCGCGTACATGTCGGGGCCGCTGCCGAACGCGTAGCCGTGCACGTACGCCGGTGTCACGGCGAGGTCCGCGGCGCGCTCGGCGCTGGTGAGCACGATCGCGAGCGCGGCGTCGGTCTCGAGGCAATTGTCGAACAGGCACAGCGGCTCGGCGATCCAGCGCGATGCGAGGTACTCGTCCATCGTGAGCGTGCGGTCGTGCATCATCGCCGCCGGGTTCCGGTTCGCGTGCTCGCGGATCGCGATCGCGACCTTGCCGAAGTCCTCGCGCGTCCAGCCGTACTTGTGCATCCACAGGCGCGCGTGCAGCGCGAACCCGTCGGCGGGCCGCACGATGCCGTGCGGCCGTTCGAACTGATCCTGGCCTTCGGCGAGCAGCTGCCCGGCCCACGGCCGTCCGCCCGACGCGCGGTTGCGTGAGCGCCAGGTGACGACCACGTCGGCGAGTCCCAGCTCGATCGCCATCGCCGCGAGGGAGAGCGTGGGCGCGCCGGCGCCGCCGCCGTAGTCCTGCGCGCCGAAGAACCGCAGGTTCGGCACGCCGAGCACGCGCGCCATCTCCATCTCGGTGGTCGGCTGCCAGACGTAGCGCGTGATCCCGTCCACATCGCCGACCGTCAGCCCCGCGTCCGCGAGGGCGCCCAGGATCGCGCGCGCGCCCGAGTCGCGCTCGGTCATGCCCATGTCCTTCGAGTACGGCAGCGCGTGGATGCCGACCACGCAGGCCTGGCGATGCGTGGGCGCGCTCATAGGGTCGCGGCGACCGCCTCTTCATGCTCGTGCGTCGTGCCGAAGCGAGCGGCCAAGACCGCGGCGCGTTTGAGGTACAGGTGCAGCGGCATCTCCCACGTGTACCCCATGCCGCCGTGCACTTGGATGGCCGCCTTCGCGTTCGCGACCGCAGCTTCGTTGGCGAGCAGCTTCGCGCCGGCGGTTGCGCGCGCGGCCGTCCCGGCCTCCTCGTCGAGCAGGCAGGCTGCGGCGTAGACGGCCGCGCGCGCAACCTCGCCCCGCACGGCCATGTCGGCGCAGAGGTGCTTGACCGCCTGGAACGCCCCGATCGGGCGGCCGAACTGCTGGCGTTGTTGCGCGTACGCGACCGCGAGGTCGGTGGTCTCGGCCGCGATGCCGACCAGGAACGCGGCGGTCAGCACGGCGCCTTCGAGTCGCGAAGTGGCGGCGATCGACGGGTCGGCGATCTTCTCGCCCCGAGGCATCGACCGGATCTGGTGCTGCGGCGTGAACGGGTCGAACCGCGGCTCGATCGGCTCGGCCCGGACATCGGCCGGCGCGACGCGCCACAACCCGTCGGCGTCGATGACCACGACGACGTCGAGCTGCTCGAGATGATCGATCGTTGAGGCGCCGCGTTCGACGACGCCGATCACAGACTCGGTGGCGCCGCGCGCGCGGCCGAGGTGCGTCTCCAGGACGGGTCCGGGCACCAGCGAGCGGCCGAGCTGCTCGAACGCGATCGCTGTGTGCGTCATCCCGAGGCCGAGCCCTCCGTGCTGCTCGGGAACCCGCAGCGTGAAGGTGCCGGCTTCGTCCAGCGCCGCCCAACGTTCGGCGTTCATGCCGCGCGCCCGCAGATCGTCGAGCTCGAAATGGCGCGCGCACATCTCGCGGATCGCGTCCTGCAGCGCGCGCTCGTCCGGTCCGAGGTCGAAGTTCACTTCGGGAGCCCTAAGACGCGCTCGGCCAGGATGTTGCGCTGGATCTGCGAGGTGCCGGCCGCGATCGAGATCGACATCGCGTGCAACCAGCCGCGCGCATGCTCGTTGTCCAGCGTTAGGCCCTGCGGCGCGAGCAGCTTCACCGCCAGGTCCCCGAGCCGGTGACGTACCTCGGAGTAGTGGAGCTTGAAGACCGACCCGAGCGGGCCGGGCACGCTCGTCGCCTCGGTTTGGGTGACCGTGCGTTTGGTGAGCGCCCACAGCGCGTCGAGGTCGGCTGCGAGGTGTCCGAGGTCGCGCCGCACTCCGGCGTCGTCCCACGCGCCGAGCTTGCGCGCGCGCTCGGCCAATCGCCCGACGAGTTGCATCGACGCGAGCAGCTCGCCGACGAACGCCGTGCCACGCTCGAACGAGAAGGTGACCATCGCGATGCGCCAGCCGTCGTTCTCCTCGCCGATGCGGTTCTGGGCGGGGATGCGAACGCCGTCGAGGAACATCTCGCTGAACTCGGACGAGCCGGCGATCGTGCGCATCGGCCGCACGTCGATGCCCGGCAAGTCCATCGGCATGATCAGCCAGGTGATGCCCTTGTGTTTCGGCGCGTCAGGGTCCGTCCGCACGAGCAGCTCGCAGAGATCGGCGACTTGCGCGTGCGAGGTCCAGATCTTCTGGCCCGACACCACGTAGTGGTCACCGTCTCGCAGCGCGCGCGTCTGCAGGCTTGCGAGGTCGCTGCCTGCGCCGGGCTCGCTGAATCCTTGACACCAGACCTCGTCGCCGCGCAGGATCGGCGGCAGGTAGCGCTGCTGCTGCTCGGGCGTTCCCTCGGCCGCGATCGTCGGGCCGGCGTGCAGCAGCCCGACGAAGTTCGTGCCGACGTAGGGCGCGCCCGCGCGCTCGGCCTCCTCCAGGAAGATCAGGTGGCGGGTGGGGGAGGCGCCTTGGCCGCCGGCATCGACCGGCCAGTCCAGGCCGGCGAACCCCGCGTCGAACAGCGTACGCTGCCACTGCGTGTCATACGAGCGCCGACCGGGCCAGTCCTCGACGCCGGGTGTCGGCGGCAGCGTTGCGAGCGCGCCGGGCAGCCACGCACGCACGCGCGCGCGGAAATCCTCGTCCTCGGCCGAGAACCGCAGATCCATCCGGACGATGCTATCCGAGCATCTGACGGTCCGTCAGGTTCCGGGGCTCGTGCGTTGAGGTTCCTGTATCGGATCGGCGCCGTACCGGTTCTGACCATGGTTCCCGCGCTGGACGAAGACGACGAGCAGGATCAGGCTCCCGATCAAAGGGACGAAGGCGAGCAGCAGCCACCATCCGCTCCGGTTCGTATCGTGCAGGCGCCTGATCGAGACGGCGAGCGACGGGATGATCATCACGAGACCGTACAGGATGTACGCGACGCCGAAGCTCGGCGCGATCCTGGTCGCCATAGCCAGCGCGAACGCGATGAGGCAGTTGACGAGCGCGAAGCTCCAGTATTCCTTCCGGCGAGCACGCCCCGAGAAGACGTCGTATCGCTTCAGGGCGTAGAGGTACCAGCGCAGGAGGCCTCTTCGTTCGTGCCTGCCAATCACATCCGTCTCCCTCCGCTCGGCGCGGGAGATCGTGTCCGACACGCCGACGCCCTTATAACAGCACGGCTCGATCACCTCAAGCGGCCTCTCCGGCGCTGGATATGGACGTGTGGCGGCTCTCCCTGGTCGCCCGATGAAGCCCGACGGCTACAAGCTGAGGATCTTGGCGGAGCTGGACGCGACCACTGAGGCCGGCGTACTCGAAACGCGACCGTGGTCCGTCGCAGTGCCGAGTTCTGCAGCACGTCGCCCTGTCCACTCATCAGATCCGAGCCTCAAGAATCGGGAGCTTGAAGTGACGGATCGCAAGCTCGGCAACTTCCTCTGGTTCGATGAGCGTGTTGTCCACCCACAGCCAATCGTCTCTTCTCCGGAGCTCACCGGGGGAGCTGAACTGGTACTCCTCCTCGTGCTCCAGCAGTCGCTGCCTGGAGTTCAGGGTATCTCGCTTTGAAGGCTTCTCGGCCAGGCGGAACGACGTCTCATTGCGACGGAGTCTCTCCTCAAGTGCGCACTCGAGCTCCAAGTACAGGATCCGGCCTCCTCTGGCAGCGAAAGGAGCCGCATACCCGGCCACAGTCTCTGCCTCTTCAGGAAGACTGAACGCCCACACAAACGTGAAGATCAACCCGGGCAGGTCGCTCTTCGCTACCTCCTCGACGACACCCTTGCGGAAGTCCTCGACTAGTCGGATGAAAGAAGGATGACCGTAATCGAAGAAGCGCAAGAAGGGCTCGATCGACATGTGATTGTGAAGAAGTCGAAGGCCTGTCCGCCCAGCGATCTCAACGCCCACAGCCATCTTCCCGACGGCTGGTGGGCCAATGATGAACAGTAGTGTCGGAGGTGCACCTGCTTCGTCCACGCATCTCCCCCCTGCTTTCACATCAGCCGCCTCGCGAGGGCAACCGTTCCCTCGGCCCACGAGTCGCGGCCCTCGGCAGTGTAGCGAGCGAACATCCACAGCCTCACCCGATCCTCATCGAGGCCCAGCAGATCCGCGAAGCGCCTGATCGTGCCCAGAGGATCACGTTGCATCCTCCCAGGGCAGTTCAACAGATGCTGCGTTGCATCGTATGCAGGGTCACCCACGAACGGTTTGGGATCGATGACCAGCCAGGGTTCGCGCTCAGCGGCGAGAACGCTTCCTGCGTGCAGGTCCGTTGCCAGCAGGACGTGATGAGAAGCGGTCCGTGGTAGCTCATGGAAGAGGCGGAGACCTTCCTCGACCAGGCCGACGTCTGGCCACCGGTCCGAATCAGCACGAGCCTCCGCGCTCCAGACGGCTGTCATCGCCTCAAGAGGGTGGAACCCATGTCCCTGTGGAAGTCGCCGCCAGAACCTCCGAAGCATCCGCGCGATCACCACATCCTGCTCAGGCTCGGGGAGTCGGCGAAGCACGGTCCCGGGCCGGCAGCGCTCCAGCAGCATGGCATTGGCCTCTTCATCCCACGCCAGCACGCGGACCGTCGGATCCCCATCCAACAGGCGAAGGGCCGCGACCTCATCCTCGGCTTCGAAATGCGGCATCCCGACCTTGAGCACAACCGATGATGTGCCGCGCGCCAGAGCTGGGGCGACCCAAGCGCAGCTCGGTCCGTCGAAGGGCGGCTCAAGGCTCAGCGACCATCGGCCCTCCAGTTCCTGCACGATCTTTGGAAGACGATCCAGCCACTGCCTACGCTCTAAGGTCTTCTGGCAGTTCGCAGCCAGCTGCTCGGGCACGATCACCGAAGATGTCGCCACAGCGTGGCACAAAGAGCCGGCATCTGATTCAGTCAGTCCAACGTCCTGGCGCGTCAGCAGCCGGACGCCGAAGGCGGACGGTCCGTTGCACGCGAGTTGAACGGCATCGAAGCGGGGACCGATCAACAAACGCGTCGGCGTGGCGGTTACTCATAGGTCATCCCCGGTCCATGGATCTCGACCAAGCGGCCATCCGGATCACGAAGATAGGCAGCCCGGCCCCACGGAAACATCGCAGGTCCAGTTAGCGAGTATCCGAGCTCGATGAGTCTGGCACAGTCAGAATCCAGATCATCGACCTCGAATGCGATGTGATCAACATCATCTGGCCAGCCGTCCGGTGTTGGGCCATCATCAGCGGAGTGAATGAACAGTTTCACGCCTTCGATCTCAAAGTTGAAGGAGTCACCGCCGGGCTGGGGGGCTCCTCTGTCGAGCAGCCGGGCATAGAACTCCGCTACCTCACGCGGTTTCTTGGTGAACCGCGCCACCTCGTGAACGCGCCGTCTCACGTCGGCCTCCCTCGACCAGGATCGTAACTCTCGTTCCGGAGTCCTCAGGCGAAGGCAGCTAGGCTACCCGCACCACGATCACGGTGATCGCCGCCGAGTCGGCGGTGTTGCCGCCGCCGTCGGTGGCTGTACCCACCACCTCATACAGGCCGGGGAACGCCGGTGGGTCCGCCGTGAACGTGCACGCCGAGCCCCCGCACGACAAGGTGGCCACGACGGTGACCGTCGGCGCCAGGGGCGTCAAGCCCGTGAACGTGACCTCCACCGAGGCGATCCCCGAGGCGTCGGTTGCCTCACCGGTGACCTGGTCGGCTATGACCGGCTGCGCATAGACGAGAAGCGCACCGTCGGCCGTGATCAGGCTCACGTCCGGCGGGGTCGTGTCCAGGTTGAACACGTACGCGCTCCCCGAGCTCGAACCATGGTCATCGTCGAAGTAGGCGCCGACCAGCGCCGTATCCCCCTCAACCGAGACGGACCAGCCGAACTGGTCGCCCGCGGCCCCGTCTGAGGCGGTGAGCTTCGTCTCCTGGGTCCAGGTGCTGCCAGAGCGGGCGAACACATACGCGCTCCCCGAGTCCGTGCCGTGGTCGTCATCGAGGTAGGCGCCGACCAGCGCCGTATCCTCGCGCAGGGACACCGAGATGCCGGATCGATCGTTCGCGGCGCCGTCTGGGGCGGTGAGCTTCGCCTCCTGGGTCCAGGTGCCGCCCGAACGGGTGAACACGTACGCGCTCCCAGAGTCCAAGCCCTGATCATCGTCGCCGTAGGCGCCGACCAGCGCCGTGTCCCCGCTCACCGACACCGAGTGACCGAAGAAGTCGAAGGCGGCGCCGTCTGCGGCGGTGAGCTTCGCCTGCTGGGTCCAGGTGCTGCCAGAGCGAGTGAACACGTACGCGCTCCCCGAGTCCGTGCCGTGGTCATCGTCGAAGTAGGCGCCGATGAGCGCTGTGTCGCCGTCCACCGACACCGAAACGCCGAAGACATCGTTCGCGGCGCCGTCTGCGGCGGTGAGCTTCGCCTGCTGGGTCCAGGTGCTGCCAGAGCGAGTGAACACGTACGCGCTCCCCGAGCTCGAACCGTTGTCGTCGTCTCCGTAGGCGCCGATGAGCGCTGTGTCCCCGCTCACCGACACCGAAACACCGAAGAAGTCACCCACAGTCCCGTCTGAGGCGGTGAGCTTCGCCTGCTGGGTCCAGGCGCCTCCCGAACGGGTGAACACGTACGCGCTCCCCGAGCTCGCGCCTTTGTCGTCGTCGTTGTAGGCGCCGATGAGCGCCGTGTCCCCACTCACCGACACCGAGGAGCCGAACAGGTTGTTCGTTGCGCCGTCAGCGGCGGTCAGCTTGGCCTGCTGGGTCGCGGCCTGGACGGGCTGAGTCCCGAGGACGAGCGCCAGCGCGGCCGCCAACGCGGCGAGTGCGGCACGAGCCCGACCCTTGCTCCGATCCTCGTGCCGCATTCCATGCCTTCCGATGTCATACGTCCCCATTTGACGGGGGTTCGCCGGGCGAGCGGGGATCCCTCCCGCAGATGAGCCTTTCTTGGTCAGCCTCGCCAACCCCCGCGCGGCGGAGCCGAGCGTTCGGTTCAAGCGCCGAGCTAGGCGGCTCGTGCGATGACACGACCGACCTCCTTGCGGGATACACCGAGGGCGAGCAGGGCGCGGACGAGCAGATCGAGGGAAACGGAGGGATCGGCCGCCTCCATCTTTGCGACGCGAGATTGGCTTGAGTTGAGGCGGCGAGCGATCTCGGTCTGTGTCCAGCCCTGCTTGGTCCGAACTTCGCGTAGGAAGGCAGCGAGGGCCAGCTTGAGCTCGACGAAGGCAGCCTCCTCCTCGGTGAGGCCAAGGAACTCCGCTGTGTCACCGATCCGGAAGCCTGCTGCCTCCAAGCGCTCCCTCCTCGCCTTCCTCATTGCACTCATGTTCCCTTCACCACCCGATCGTAACGGCGCAACCTCGCTCGGCAAACGGCGATGACCTTCTTCGGGGTCGCCTGTGTCTTCTTGCTGAAGACGTCCGCGATGATGATCGCGTCATCATCAACCCGATAGACCAGTCGCCACGTTGCATCCTCGTCCATGATCCGCAACTCGTGACAGCGCTTCCCGATGGCGGGCATCGGTCGCGAGTGGGGCATGATCAGTGATTCCCCTCGCTGGAGTCGCCTGAGCAGGACGCCGGTCTCGACGCGAGCCTGCCGAGACAACGGCGGGGTCTTCACCTCGCCATGCAGCCACACAAGAGGCTTGCCACCATCGAACACCGCAGGAGTCTATGTCAAATATGACATGTCGTCAAGCTTTCCTTGCAACGCCTTGGTAAGTGGCTCCGACCCTCTAGTCACCGCGGATGCTAGGTCTGGACGCTGAAAGAGATGTCTTCGCCCCGGAGGAGCGACGTGATCTCATCCCTATCCTCAACGTATCGAAGTTCAACACGCCACCGCTCAAGCGCTTCGAGCATCCCGATGGTCTCAGCCCCGACGGCGGCCTGCGGACTCCTCGAGACGAACTCGTTGCTTGGTACGGGCTCGAAGCCTTCCCGAGGAAACCGAAAGATCGTCGGGCGGAAGGTCTCGATCGCCTCTCGATCCTGCGCGCGGCAGAAGATCAGCGCGCGACATCCTGGGCGCCAGTCGAGGTTGAGCCTACGGAGCTGCTCGACGTTGTGGCCATCCACCCACACGCGCAGCCGCCAGACCTTCGGTAACAGGTGGATATTGACCTCATCGAACTCCGCCGCATACAACAGCGTGTCCTCGATATGACCTTCTCTGATCCGAGTCGAACTGCTCGTCCAATCTTCGGTGCGCCAGAACCTCGAGGGAACGAACGTCAGGTCCTCTCTCGGCTCGCTGACCTTGTAGAGGAAATCACTCATCGAGCATCAGGCGGATCGACCCGCATATAACGATTCTGCGCGTCAGCATCGCCGCGAAGCGGCGTCCGCTGCACGCGTGAGTTACCGGCGGACGGCACCCAACCGATCCATGTCTTCAGGCTGGATGTCGGCAACCTTCGACAACGCCTTCGCGAACCGCTTCTTCGATCCCCGTTTCGCACGCTCTTCCAAGTACTCCTCTGTCATCAGGGCAGCCATCTTTTCCGCAACTGCGGAGTTGATGAGCTGGTTGATCGACACACCCTCGCGCTTGGCGAGCTCGGCTAGCTTCTCATGCAAAGACTCTGGCAGACGCAAACTCAAGGTGCTCATCTCGACCTCCCTAGTTCCTGAAGCATTTCTTGAGGACTGATGACGCGAAGGCCCAATGCTGCGACCGCGTCGAAGTCCTCCTTATTGTGGGTCACGAGGGCGTCGCCCGCGGCAGCCACCGCAAAGGTCTGGGCCGGGCAAGGCGCATCCTCGGACGGCGCAGCCGGTCGGGACCGGCGGCGAGTTGAACGGCACTGTCGCTTACTCACCCGCACCGATGGCCGCTTGCGCCCAATCAACAACGCGCTCCGCATCCTTTCGAGAGGCAAAGCGAACCTGGATCCAATCCGAAGCGCCGGCTCGAAGTTCCACATTGGGATCGGAGCGCAGAGCCTCGATCCGCGAGCGGATGGTCCGACGGCCCAGACGCACATCTGCCAGACCAGGTTCGTCGAGATGGAAGAACTCCCTTCCCCCGTAGAACAAGGCTGCCCGGTCTGCGAACTTGGACTTGCTCTCCTCCACGCCTCCGAGCGCCAACAGTTGGTTCACGATCCAGTCGCTCGTCGCTTCGATTCCGCGCTTCAATCGACGGCTCCCCCTAACTCAGGCAGCTCCGTACAACGCTCGGCACCAGCGGCGGCGCGGCGCGGCGTCTCCTGCGCCGAGTCAGCCAGCAGGTCACCCATCAGATAAGAAGCACGTGATCTCGGCCCCAACGGTCTCTGGGTCATCGATCCACGGCAGATGTCCAGCATCGGGAACGCGCGCGACATGAGCGTTCGAGATCTTCGCCGCGAGGGTCTCACCTACTTCAGGAGCCGCAAATGCGTCGCGCTCGCCCCAGACGAACAGCGTCGGAACGCCCATCGCATGCCAGCGATCACCCAAGACCAGATGATGCCGGAGTCCACGCAGACCGCCTACACATCGAAAGAGAGTGAGATGACTCTCCAGGTTCCGGCGCTGGCTCGCGACATCGGCGTCCAGCAATATATCATCGATGCGCTCCGGGTGGGCTACGAGGATCTGCCAGAACCTTCTGTTGCCATCTCGCGTGGGGTTGGACATGGCCATCCGGCCGAGCGGTCGGCCGATCACGGGGAAGCTCGGGAGTCGCACCTGCATGGGGACGGCCCGTTTCGCTCCCATCGGTGCGCCCACGAGGACCAGCTTCGAGACCCTGTCGGCGTGGCTCAGCGTGAAGTACGACGACATCAGCCCTCCGAGCGAGTTGGCTACGAGGATGGTCGTTTCGAGGTCAAGGGCGTCCATCACATCGCGGAGGAACGCCTCGCCAACGGTGAGGAAGTCGATGGGTCCATAGTCGAACGGGTCCGCTGAGCCATGGCCGGGCCGGTCCACAGCGATCACCCGGTGTGTCTGCGAAAGAGTGCTGAACATCGGCAACCACTCGAAGGCGGCGCTCAAGCCTCCGTGGACGTAGAGAAGCGGCGGACCGTCGCCGAGCTCAAGCGCTGTCGTCTCCCCCTGCGACCACCGGACTCGACGGCGGATTGCGCCCGGCGCATATCGTGTGAGAACCAAAGACTCTGCTTCCTCGTACTGCCTGTCTAGTTCGACGGTCTTCTCCACATCACTCCCCACGAAAGGGCTGGCGAACGTCTTCGGCGCTGAGCCGCCGCCGGTGAGCGGAGCGAGTCGGCGGTCGGTTCCAACGCCGAGTTGTGCAGCGACTTCATTGTCCTACGCGCGAAGCCATTCAACGGAAAACCGCCAGCCACGCAACAAAGCCAGCCCCACCCAAGATCACCATCGTCAGGATGGAGTAGTAGAGGATGCGACCACGAGGGCTGAGTGGCTCATCGGGAAGCCGAGATCGGGGGTTCTCAAAGCCATGCGGAATCTCGGCGTTAGCAAAACCACCCGGCGTCTTTGCTTTGGACCGTCGGCTCATCGCCCCTCCGTCCGCCCGGCTGCACAACTCTTGGGCGTACAACTTCTGGGCACGCGCTGCTCGTCCACGGGGGTCAGTATACCGGCATGAAAATCTGCCCCTGACCCGTACATGTAACGTTCGTCACACCGGGAGAGGGGCTTCGTTTGGGAGAACGCAGGTAGGGCAAGCCGAGCACGTCTTATGGGCTGAGAGCCCGTCAGTATATGTGG
>DASWIP010000116.1:0-9233 GCA_036397635.1 Actinomycetota bacterium
TATCATCCCACCACCGTGAGCAGCTCGTTCCTTGAACGCATCACCGCCGCGCGGCGAGCCGACGCAGAGGCGCGCGCGGCGTCGCTCGGGGATGTCAAGCACGCGGCCGGCTCCGCGGGGCCGGCGCGCGACTTCAGGGGCGCCCTTGTGCGTCCGGGCCTTGCTCTGATCGCTGAGATCAAGCGAGCTTCGCCGTCGGCGGGGCTGATCGCACCCGGCGCCGACCGGCTCGCGATCGCGCGCGCCTATGAGGCAGGTGGCGCCGCGGCCGTCAGCGTGCTCACAGAGCCCGACCACTTCGGCGGGTCGCTGGAAGACCTGCGTGCCGTGCGCGCGAGCATCGCCCTGCCCGTGCTGCGCAAGGACTTCATCGCGCATCCCCTCCAGGTGTGGGAGGCGCGCGCCGCCGGCGCAGACGCGGTGCTGCTCATCGTCGCCGCGCTCGAGCAGCGCGACCTGGTCGCCCTGCTCGACCTCGCCGAGACGACAGGTATGGCCGCGCTGGTGGAGGCCCATACGGCCCCCGAGATGGCGCGCGCGGTCGACGCGGGTGCTCGCATCGTCGGCATCAACACCCGCGACCTCGCGACGCTTCACGTCGACCCGCGCAAAGTCGCCGAGCTGCGCGACCGGGTCCCCGACGGCGTCACCACGGTCGGTGAGAGCGGCATCCGGACCCGGGCCGACGTCGAGGCGATGGACGCCGCCGGCGTGGATGCCGTCCTGGTGGGCGAGACGCTGATGCGCGCGGACGATCCGGCAGCCAAGATCCGCGAGCTGCTCGGCGCGTGAGTGTCCTCGGGATGCGCGAAGCGGGCCGATAGGATGGCCGGGATGAGGGACCGGTCGGACGGGCTGCTGCGGCACCTCCGCGTGCCGGTGATCGGTATCGCGTTGGTCTCCTCGTACGGCGTCATCGGCTATGTGCTGTTCGGCTTCGGGTTCATCGATGCGCTGTACATGACCTCGCTCGCGCTGACCACGGCAGGGTTCAACCCCGTGGGCGACCTCACGCAAGGGGAGAAGGCGTTCACGATCACGATCGCGGTGTTCGGGGTGACGCTCTTCCTTGTCATCCTCGCCTTGCTGACCAGCTTGATGGTCGAGGGTCGCATCGGGATCGTGTCCAGGAGGCGACGGATGGATAAGCGGATCGGCTCGATGAAGGGTCATTTCATCATCGCCGCGTACGGCCGGGTCGGACGGACCGCGGCGCGCGAGCTGGAGGCCGAGGGGGTGCCCTTCGTCGTCGTCGACCGTCTCGAGGAGCTCGAGCCCATCATGCAGAGCGACGGGGTGCCATACCTGCTCGGGGATCCGACTTCGGAGTCCGTGCTCCAGCAGGCGGGGATCGAGCGGGCGCGCGCGCTGATCAGCGCCGTGGACTCCGACGCCGACAACGTGTACATCACGCTAACGGCGCGATCGATGAACCCGGACCTGTTTATCGTGGCGCGAGCGAGCGAGCCGAAGTCGCCGGAGCGGCTGTATCGCGCCGGAGCGAACCGCGTGATCTCGCCGTACGTCTCCAGCGGCCGCCACATGGCGATGCTCGCCCTGCGTCCGCGGGTCGTGGACTATCTGGAGATCAGCGGCCGCGACGAGAAGCCGCTGAGGCTCGAGGAGTTCCTGGTCGAGGAGGACTCACCCCTGGTCGGGCACTCCGTCGATGAGGTGGGCGGCGCCGCGGTGCCGCTGGTCGTGCGGCGCGCGTCCGGAGAGGTGGTGACCAACCCCAACGGCTCCGAGGACGTGCGTGCCGGCGACCTGATCGTGTTGCTGGGCGCGCCGGTTGACCTTCGGCGCGCCGAGGGGCGCTGAGGCATGCCGCGTCTGATCTGCTACGGCGCGAGGTACCAACTGGTCGCGGTCGGGTCGGACTGCAGGAAATCGAGCAGCATGTCGCCGACCTTGCTCGCCCCCTCGCCGCTCGGGTGCGTGCCGTCGACCGCGAAGTCGTCACAGGTCCAGATCAGTCCGTCCGTCCCCCGCGGCATGAGTCCGTCCGCCCAGAAGTAGGGCCCCCAGCCGAGCCAGGGCATAAGGCCGTAGGGGAGCGTCCCGCCGATCTGCTCCTCGATCAGCCACTTGACCGAGAAGCCGCTCTGGTACGCGTGCGGCTCGGGGTTCAGGGGTGTCGATGCGTAGCCCGCATAGATCCTGCTGCTCAGATACACCAGCATCAGGTTCGGATAGCGAGCTTTCAGGATGGTGACGATCTCGCGGAGGTCGCCCTGGAGTCGCTCAGCGTCGGCCGGGAAAGCCTGATCGGGACGACGATTCGCCTGCTTCAGCCAGACCGTTTGAACCTGCAGCGGCGTGACGCCGGCATCGGCGAGCTGCTCGTCGACATAGGACCAGTACGGCGCGGTGGGGTCGGCCATGTCTTCGGCCGCCTGGCCTCCCTGCGCGCCGTTGACGAAGGTGAGGTTCTCCGAGCGCGTCTCGTCGTCGAGGATGCCGGACCGCAGATGCTGCGACTCCTGGAATGTATTGCTCATCCCGACGGACATGAACACGACGCGCCCGTCCGCGGCGGGCAAGCCGGTCGCGTCGCGCGGCATCACCAGCGATGACATGACATCGCCGATGGCGGCGTGCAGGGCTGGGGGCTGGTTGACGCCTCCCGGGTACAGGCCGCCCTGCTCACCCTGGTGTGTCCCCGTCCGAAGATCGACCAGCGGGACCAGTCCTGTGGAGGTGTTCGAACAGAGAGAGGCATTCGCCGGCGCCGCCGCAAGCATCGCGGCGCTGAGGCTGAGGGCGAGGAGGCGTGCGGCACCGAACCGGGTCGCAGCAGTGAGGGTCATGGCCTCCCCTTTCTCTTCCGGTCTCACGGTTCCTCCCGCGGAACGGGACGAAGATACGACGGTTCCTCCGATACACTCCACTGATCGTGGCGGGCGTGAACACGGACCCCGACACCTCCGGACATTTCGGGCGCTTCGGCGGCAAGTACGTCCCGGAGGCGCTCATGCATGCCCTCGGGGAGCTCGAACACGCCTTCGAGGCCGCGCGCGCCGACGCATCGTTCACCGCCGAGCTGGAGCGCCTGCGCCGAGACTACGCCGGCCGGCCGACGCCGCTGTGGTTCGCGCAGCGCCTGTCCGAGCAGCTCGGCGGGGGACGGATCTACCTCAAGCGCGAGGATCTCGCTCACACCGGCGCGCACAAGATCAACAACGTGCTCGGCCAATGCCTGCTCGCGCAGCGGATGGGGAAGAAGCGGATCATCGCCGAGACCGGCGCCGGCCAGCACGGCGTCGCCACCGCGACGGCCGCCGCGCTGCTCGGGCAGGAGTGCGTCGTGTACATGGGCGAGGAGGACTGCAGGCGGCAGGCGCTTAACGTGTTCCGGATGGAGCTGCTCGGCGCGGAGGTCGTGCACGTCGAAAGCGGATCCAAGACGCTGAAGGATGCGATCAACGAGGCGCTGCGCGACTGGGTCGCCAACGTCGAGACCACGCACTACGTGATCGGCTCGGTCGTCGGGCCGCACCCGTTCCCGCTGCTCGTGCGCGAGTACCAGAAGGTGATCGGCGAGGAGGCGCGCGCGCAGATCCTCGACGCTGAAGGCCGCCTGCCCGACGTCGTGGTCGCCTGCGTCGGCGGCGGCTCCAACGCCATCGGCATCTTCCACGGGTTCGTCGGCGAGCCGGGCGTGCGTCTGGTCGGGGTCGAGGCGGCCGGCCGCGGGATCGCCAGCGGGGCGCACGGCGCGAGCATCAACGCCGGCGAGCCGGGTGTGCTGCACGGCGCGCTGTCGATGCTGATCCAAGACGCCGACGGGCAAGTCACCGAGACGCATTCGGTCTCGGCAGGGCTCGACTATCCCGGCGTGGGCCCCGAGCATGCGTACCTCAAAGAGATGGGGCTCGCCGAGTACGACAGCGCGACCGACGCCGAGGCGCTGGAGGCCTTCCAACTGCTCGCGCGGACCGAGGGGATCCTGCCGGCGCTTGAGTCCTCGCACGCGGTTGCGTGGGTGGCGCGCGAGGCTCGTGCGCTCGGGACCGACGCGGTCATCGTGGTCAATCTCAGCGGACGGGGCGACAAGGACGTGGACACGATCAGGAAGATCCTGCGTGGCGACGACTGAGGCGATCCCGAAGCAGCGATTGGCCGACGCCTTCGCCGCAGGACGGGGCGAGCAGCGCGCGCTCGTGATGCCGTTCCTCGTCGCCGGCTACCCGGACGGCGAGACCTTCGTTGCGTGCGCGCGTGCGGCGGCCCAGGGCGGCGCCGACGTGCTCGAGATCGGCATCCCTTTCAGCGATCCGATCATGGATGGTCCCGTGATCGCGGCGGCGGCGGATCAAGTGCTGCGGCGCGGCCAGCGGACCCAGGAGGCGCTCGACCTGATCGCGCGCGCGGCCGAGGCGACCGGCCGGCCGCTGGTGGCGATGACCTACTACAACATCATCTTCCGGTACGGGCTCGAGCGGTTCGCTCGCTCGCTCGCCGGCGCGGGCGCGTGCGGGGCGATCGTGCCCGACCTGTCGGTCGAGGACTCGGACGAGTGGCGCGCCGCCTGTGCCGGCGCCGGCATCGCGCCGGTGTTCATGGCGGCGCAGACCTCGCCGCCGGATCGCCTCGAGCGGATCGGCGTGGCCGGTGACGGTTTCGTGTACGCGGCGTCGCTCCTGGGTGTGACCGGGGTGCGCGAGCGCCTGAACGAGGACGCGCGCGCCCTCGTGGAGCGGATCCGGGCGGCATGCGACCTTCCCGTCGCCGTCGGCATCGGCGTCTCCACGCCCGAGCACGCGCGCGAGGTGGCCGCCTACGCCGACGGGGTGATCGTCGGCAGCGCGATCGTCGAACGCATCGGCGGGGCAGCGGATCCCGCAGCCTCGGTTCGTGCCTTCGTCGAGCAGCTCCGCGCCGCCGCCACGCGCTGAGTCGCCGGATATCGGACGAGATAGCTCAATCCACCCTGCCTCCGTGCCGATGCTCCCAGCGGAGGGACAGGCATGCGAGGAGCCGCGCACGCACGAGCAGAAGACGGCGCCGTCGCCGCGCCGGCGTGGACGCGCGCGCGGCACCGCCGGATCCACCGGCGACCGCCGGCCTCGTGGCCGGGCGATGTGGCGCCGGATGCGGTGCCGTCATCCGAGGTCGTCGATGTTCCCGCGTGGATCGATCAACGCGGCCGTCCACCGGTCGGGGCGCTCGGGCTGGCGATCGCCGGCGTGAGCGTGCTCGACGTCAGTTTCCTGGTGCTGCGTCTGGCGCTGGGGTAGGCGCCGCGCGCGCGAGCAGCCGGTCCGCGGCGACCTCAGCGTAGTCCTGGGCCCCGTCGGGCAATCCTTGCGTCTTCGCGGCGTGCAGATGAGCGCACGACAGCACCAGCGCCATGTGGCTGAACGCCTGCGGGTAGTTGCCGAGCTGCTCGCCGGAGTGGACGTCCACCTCCTCGGAGAAGAGCCCGACGTCGTTCGCCAGACCCAGCAGGCGCGCGAGCAGCTCGTCGGCCTCATCGAGCTTGCCGGAGAAGGTCAGGCAGTCGAGCAGCCAGAACGAGCACAGGAGGAACGCGCCCTCGCCGCCCTGAAGCCCGTCGGGTGTGAGGTATCGGTAGACGAGGCCGTCGATCTCGAGTGATCGCCGGACCACCTCGACGGTCTCCAGGGCGAGCGGATGAGTGGACGGCAGCAGCCCGCTCGCCGGCACGAGCAGCGTCGAGGCATCGGGCACCGGATGTCCAACCGCTTGGTGGAACCAGCCGTCGGGGGCGGCCTGCTCGAGCAGGTAGTCGCGCACCTGATCGCGTTGCAGCGCCCACCGTGCGACCGGCGCGGGCATGCGCAGCTTCTCGGCGATACGCACCCCTCGGTCCAGCGCGATCCAGCAGTTCACCTTGGAGTGCGTGAAATGACGTGGCTCATCGCGGATCTCCCAGATCCCTTGATCGGGCTGGCGCCACCGCTCGCACACGATATCGACGAGCCCGGCGAGGAAGGTCCAGTTGCTCGCGGTCAGCTCGCCGCCGATCTTCGTGTACAGGTACCCCGCCTCAAGTATCTGGCCGTAGGCATCAAGCTGCAGTTGCTTGACCGCGCCGTTGCCCACGCGCACCGGCCGCGAATCACGGTGACCATCCAGATGCGCCAGCTCCAGCTCGGGCAGCGCTCGGTTGCCGCGGATGCCGTACATGATCTGGAGATCCTCGGGCCGTCCGGCGCCGGTGCGTTCGAGCCAGAACTTGAACGCGTCGGCCTCCTTGATGAAGCCCATCGTCGTGAGTGAGGTGAGCGTCAGCGTGGCGTCGCGGATCCAGGTGTAGCGGTAGTCCCAGTTGCGCTCGCCGCCGAGCTGCTCGGGTAGGGACGTCGTCGGCGCGGCGACCAGCGCGCCCGAGGGGGCATAGGTCATCGCCTTCAGCGCGAGGGCCGAACGCTTGACCTGCTCGGTGTGATCGCCGTCGTACCAGCACTGCTTCAGCCAGTCGCGCCAGAACCCGATCGTCGCATCCAGCCGCCGTGCTCCCTCGCGCGCGTGCGCCTCGGGATCGGTGGTTTGCGTCTTTGGGACGTGCGACCGCCGCCATGTCGCGTCGATCCAAACCTCCTGGCCGGCATCGAGACGCCAGCGCGCGCGCACCGCGTCGCCGGCGATCTCGATGGGCTGCGTCGAATGCACGTACAGCGCGTCGGAGCCGCCGACGATGTCGGCGGTGACCGGCGAGGTGAGGCGGAAACGCGGCGTGAACGATCCGTACTCGAACCGCGGCGTCAGATCGACGAGCACCTCGACCGAGCCGTCGGTGCAGCGCGCGCGGCGCAGGATCGACTGGTGCGTGCGCACGTCGTAGGGGTCCTCGGTCTCGAAGGGCTCGACCGGCATGCAGTCGGTGACCTCGAGGACACCGCCGTCGCAGATGAACGTGGTCGTGAGCACGTTCGTGCCGTCGACGTACGCGCGACGGATCTCGCGAGTGCGCCGGCCGGCCAGCAGGAAATGGCCGCCGCGCTCGGCATCGAGGATCTTGGCGAAGACGCTGGGGGAGTCGAATCGAGGGAAGCACGCCCAGTCGATAGAGCCGTCCCGGCCGACGAGCGCGGCGGAATGGCAGTCCCCGATGAGCGCGTAGTCCCCGATCCGGTTCACGAAGGCCCTCCTCGTGGGTCCCTTTCTATCAGGGATCTTCGAGCGGGCTCTCCCTCCTATACTAGTGGTCGCGCCGGGGTGGTGGAATTGGCTTACACAGCGTCCTCAAAAGGCGCCGCCCGTAAGGGCGTGCGGGTTCGAATCCCGCCCCCGGCACAGGTCTGAGCACCTCGTGCTCCTAGCGCTTGGGTCCGATGAAGGTATCGAGTCGTGCGGTATCCACGGTCCGGGCGACGGAGATGCAGTCCCGCCTGGATCTGGTCCACGCCACTCCGATCTGATCGCAGGCACGTGTGAAGATGTCGAGGATGTCGTCGGACTTGTTGCTGAACATGTATCTCGGATATGAGTATCGGCGCTTCTGGACCCGATTCATCGACCGACAGCCGTCCGAATGGATCAAGCCGCGCAAGAGGTGATCCGGGAAGAGCCTCAAGACTTCCTCTTGCCAGTCGGTGAGGACGATCGAGCGCGTGTGCTTCATGCCGGGCCCGTGTTGCGGAAAGACACACGGCCAATGCTTCGAGTACGAGTAGACGACCGCCATCCCGCCGTCCGGGTATCGGGGATCGTGGGATTCGCGACGCCCGACCTTGGTGAGGAAGATGCTCCCCATGGCGTCGCCGCAGGCCTCGACGATCGCCGGATATCGGAGATCCAGGAAGATCTTCAGGCGAAAGACGCTCCTGGGACCTGCCGTGATCGTCCCATCGCCCAGGTAGAGACCGAGCAGGTAGGCGTAGCTGCTCGACAGCAAGGTATGGACCATGCCGTAACAGACAGGACACGGGTTCCTTCCGAGGCGCGTCCCGGTGACCGTATCCTGACGGGGGACCTTGCCGTGCCGCCAGTCACGGATGGTTCCCCGAGGGATCCCGGTTCGTCGGCTGATCTCGCAATCATTCAGGCCGCGCGCGCACAGCTCGAGCGCGCGCGCGACTTCGGCGGGGGAACGCATCCTGATCCTCCTTCGCGGAGGGGAAGAGGATCCGGATGATAGGTGTGGGGTGTGACGGTGTCGCAGCGTCATGCGCGCGCGCTGCCCCTCGGAGAGATCAGGGCTAGCATCGGGTCGTGATCGAGTTCACGCCTTGGGCCGTCGAGGTGCTCGCGCGCGCGCACCACGCTGCCACGCGCCTCAATCCCGACGCGCGCTTGCGCTTGTCGCAACGCGGCGGCGTGATGGGGTCGGCGCTCACGGATAGACCTATGGAGGGTGATGCCGAGGCGAGGGTCGGGGAGATCACCGTGTTCGTCGCCGCCGATGTGGACGGCCTGGTCGATGTGGAGGTCCCACACGACCGGCTGGTGCTGAGGCCGGCGGGATCCGCACCGAACCCTCGAGGCTGACGAGACTGGGCCGCCGGAGCGGCCTGTCGGTATGAGCGCTCCGCGTATCATGGGCGTCATGCTCGGAGACATGCTCGGCCCCACCGAGGGGACGCTGCAACGCTTGATGCCGGCCTCGATCCACGGGTTGACCTTCTGGGATGTGACGGTCGCCTTCGATGACGGCGGTGTCGAGACCGTGCGCCTGGGACCCGAGGGTGTCCCGAAGGGGCTCGAGGCCGGGGATCGAGTGCGCGCGACCCGCGTGGGGACCGTGATCATCGCGATCGCCAAGGCGTAGCGATGGATGCCGAGGCGAAGGCGCCGCTGCGGCTGATCGTCCTCGGAGACTCGCTGGCGTTCACCGACGAACGCGGGCCCCAGCTTCCGGCAGAGCCGACGTTGTATCCGAACGTCATCGCACGGGCGATCGAGGATGCGCTGCTGCGACCGGTGACGGTGACCGTGCTCGCGCGCGCAGGGTCCGACGTGCGCGACGCGTGGAAGCTGGTCTTCAAAGACCGTCACGTGCAGTTCGAGGTGCTGACGCGAGCGGACGCCGTGGTTGTCGCCGTCGGCAGCTTCGATCATGCTCCCGCCGGCGTGCCGCCGGCGCTGGAGGCGCTGGTGCCGTTCCTGCACCCCGCACGGCTTCGACGCGGCGCTCGCACCGTGCTGCGAGCCGCTCACCCCTGGGGCGTCCGCTTGACCGCCGGACGGTTCACGCGCACGCCGTGGCCCGAGTTCGCCCGTCTGTACGACGCGATCCTGCATCAGGTGCGCGCGCTCGCCGACGG
>DASWIP010000117.1:0-14843 GCA_036397635.1 Actinomycetota bacterium
CCGCCGGAGTTGTAGGTACCACGGACATCGGCGACCACGTAGGCGTATCCCCGGGGGACGAACCGGCTGCCCCACGGTGCCGGTGGATCGGTCTCGCCCCGGTCAAGCGCCTTGGACAGGATGTGGTACGGGCTCAGCGTCAGGATGACGGGGATGCGCACGTCCGGAGGCGTGACCGGGCGCCAGATGTCGACCGACAGCCGCACGTCGTCGCGCATCGGCACCATCACGCGCTCGTAGGTGTACTGCGAATACACGACCGCGCGCGCCGGAGCCGCCACCACGATCAACGCCAAGATGGATCCGGCAGCGAGCAGCGCGCGGCCCCTGTGTCGGGAGCGTGTCCCCTCCATGTCTCCCGGGCGATTCGACGTCGAGGGCGTCTGCTCCTTCGCGGGGAGCCAGGTGGCGCCGTCGCGTGGCCGACCCGTGCGGACGCAACCGCAGGCAGGAACAGCGCTCGTTGGGGTCGAAGCAGCGCTCGTCAAGGGGGAAAGGGGGAGGACATGACGGCGATACCTCGTGCTCGGGGTCGGGCGGCGTTGCTCGCGCTGTCGATGCTGGTGATCGCGGCGGCGGCGCTGCCGGGCCAGGCGAGCCTGGAGTCGGTCGAGGAGGACGGCGGCGCGGCCTTCATCGGCCGGGGTTGGTACTCGGCCGATGGGCTCGGTCAGTTCACCGGTGGGGGGACGGTGCAGGCCGACGTACCGGCCGGTTCCACCGTAGAGGCGGCATACCTCTACGCCTCGTACTACTTCACCTCGTCGCCGATCCCGGAGTCTCAGCGGACCATCGACTTCGATGGGACCACGGTGGTGTTGGAACAGTTGATGCATGCCGCGCCGGGGCCGTGCTGCAGCTTGCGCTCGGCGCGTGCCGACGTGACCGATCAGGTCGCGGCGAAGGTCGGGAGCGGGGGTGGCATAACCGATTTCGTGATCGGCAATGATCCACCGAACACCGACGGCGTGGCGCTGGTGGTCGTCTACGCGAGCCCGTCGATGCCCTTCGCGACGATCGCGGTGATGGACGGCGGCGCTGAACAGACCGGCGATACCACAACGTTCGATTTCGCCACGCCGATCTCAAAGAGCATCCCTGATTTCCGTGCGGAGATGAGCCTGGGCATCGGCTTCGGCTTCCAGGGTGGTGGACCTGATGTCTGCGGCACGGCGCAGTTCAGCACGGTGGACGTCAACGGGTCGCGCCTCACCTCGTGCGCGGGAGGCTACAACGACGGGTACGGCGGCAACGGCGGGTTGATCACCGTCGGCGGCGTCGGTGACGACACGGCCAACCCTCCGGACCCGAACGGTCCCGGCGGGACCGACGATGAGCTCTACGACCTTGCGCCCTTCATCGCAGACGGCGCGACCCAGATCGAGATCGTCACCAGCAACCCGTCGGGCGATGACATCGTTTTCCTGGCCGTCATCGGGGTGACCGGCATCGCGCAGATCGGATGCACCGAGGATGGGCTGGACGCGCTCCACGACACGCCGGCCGACGGCGTCGCGTCGGGTGTCATCCACGACACCGTGGAGCCCGCGGTCGAGGGGCTCGTCCCCGGCGGTGGCATGATCGTTCACACGATCAACTGCGCCGCTGTCGTGCCGATCGAGGAGACCGTGGATGCGGCTCTCCCGCTCGCGCCGCCCCAGGACCTCACGCCGGGGCTCGGCTGAGGTTTCCACTCCGAAGAAGGGCCGCTCCGGCGGCCCTTCTTCGTTATGCGCGAGCGCGCGCGCCGGCGGCGCGATACTGCTTGCCTGCGTGGTAGCTCGACCGCACCAAGGGCCCCGCCTCGACCCATGCGAACCCGAGGTCCTGCTCGCCGACGCGCTTCCACTCGGCGAACTCGTCTGGATGCACGTAGCGCGCGACCGGGATCTGCAGCTGCGACGGCCGCAGGTACTGGCCGATCGTGAGCAGCTCACAGCCGGCCTCGCGTAGATCGCTCATCGTTTGCACGACCTCATCGGGGGTCTCGCCCATGCCCACGATGATGTTGGACTTCGTGAAGCTGCTCGACGGAAGCCACGTGCGCGCGCGGCTGAGGAACGCCAGAGATCTCTCGTACGTGAACGCCGGACGGATGCGACGCATCAGCCGCGGCACGGTTTCGATGTTGTGCGCGAGAACGTCGGGTTCGGCGTCGCACACGGTCCGCTGCGCCTCGGCATGCCCTTTGAGATCGGGTGGGAGCAGCTCGACACCGCACCCTGGGACGCGTGCGCGGATCTGACGCGTCACTTCCGCGTAGAGCCAGGCGCCCCCGTCGGGAAGGTCGTCGCGTGCGACGCCGGTGACCACCGCGTATCGCAGACCCATCTGCGCCACCGCGTCGGCGGTCCGAGCCGGCTCGGCGGTGTCGTATCCCTCGGGCGGGGCGGTGGTCACGTCGCAGAACGCGCAGCGGCGCGTGCACAGCCTGCCGCCGATCAGGAACGTCGCCTCACGCATCTCCCAGCACTCGGAGATGTTCGGGCACATCGCCTCCTCGCACACCGTGTGCAGCCGCCCTTCCGCGGTGATCCGGCGGAGGTCGGTGAAGTTCGGCCCGGCCTTGAATCGGACCTTCAGCCACGACGGCTTGCGGCCGTCGGCCTGTTGGTCCATCGCCAGGTTGCGCGCGGGTCCCTGGACGGTCGGCAGGATCGGCAGCAGCTTGCGCTCAGCCATGCAGCCGCTCCTCTTGCCCGAGCAGCACGGTCGGATGCCGCCACCGCAGCTCACGGTCGAGCGCCGTGGCGAGCTGCTCGCCCGCACGCTTGAACACCAGCGACATCGGGACCCGCCGGCCGCTGAGCGCGGCGAGCGAGGTGACGCTCTTGTCCACGATCCCGCATGGGACGATGCCGTTGAACGCGTCCAGGTC
This sequence comes from Actinomycetota bacterium, assembly GCA_036397635.1. Classification (GTDB taxonomy): domain Bacteria; phylum Actinomycetota; class AC-67; order AC-67; family AC-67; genus DASWIP01. Next base: position 2,879 of record DASWIP010000117.1, read on the forward strand.
TGGTTCCACGTTGAAGGCGAACCCATGGGTGGTGATGCCCCGAGAGACATGCACGCCGATCGCACCGATCTTCGCCTCGCCGACCCACACGCCGGTCAGACCGTCGATCGTCGTCGCCCGAACGCCGAAGTCCGCGGCGAGCGCGATCAGCGCGCGCTCGAGCCGCCGCACGTATCCCACCAGGTCACCGGAGGCGCCGAGATCCACGATCGGATACCCAACGAGCTGTCCCGGGCCATGGTAGGTCACCCGGCCGCCGCGGTCGGTGTGCTGGACGTCGATGCCGCGCTGCTCGAGCATGGTCGCGTCCAGCAGCACCTCGCCTTCTGTGGCGCGTCGTCCCAGCGTGTACACGGGCTCGTGCTCCAGCATCAGCACGCTGTCGGGGATCTCACCGGCGGCCCGGCGTCCCGCGACGCGCTGCTGCAGCGCGAACGCGGGCTGGTATGCGACGCGACCGAGCCAGGCGCCCCACAGCGGTTCCATGCCTTCACGCTATCACCCTGTGTCGAGGTCTCACCGGAGTGTCCTGCGGAGGCGCGGGCGCGCCGAGGCCGTCGCCCGACCCGGACGACGGCCTCGATGCTGCGCGTGCTGGCTAGATGCCGAGCGGCGGGTCGCCGACCACGGTGCCCTGGCCGTTCGGCGCGAGGCCGGCGCCGTTGCACCCCATCCCCGTGAGGACGAAGTCGTACTGGCCGCCGTCCAAGCCGACCGGGACGTCGACCGAAACGTCGCCCTCGATGCAGATCGGCTCGTCACCGTCGCCGTTGATGGTTTGGTCGTCCCACGTGTGCATGAATATCTCCTGCGGGCCGGGAAGCGGATCGTTCTTGTCCCTCCTAGGGAGGAGGCAGGATCCCACCGGGCGCGCGCGTGGTCTGTGCGACCCTGGGGACCGTGGTCGCGACGTGCCACAGGTCGCGTTCGTCGAGACCGGGGATTGGCTGCTCGCCCCGCACGATCGCGATCGCGCGCGCGAGCGCGTCGTCGTCGAACAGGCCGTATCCCTCGTCGAGGTAGGTCCACTCGCTCCGATCGGCGGCGGCGTGCAGCATGATCCACTCGAGCCAGTCCGGGTCGCGCGGCGCTCCCTCGGTGATCAGGCGCGCGGCCGCGCCGGCGATCCACGGCGCTGCGAAGCTCGTGCCCCATCCGCGGCCGTGCCCCCCTCCGGGCAGGGCGATCAACACGTCCTGCCCATATGCGAGCAGCTCCGGGTCGCGCTGGCTGAAGCCGGCGGGCATCCCGTTGGGAGCGGCCGCGCCCACGATCAGGGCCTGCGGAGAGGACGCGCCGGGCAGGGTCGTCGCCGGGACCGGGTTCGGCGCCGGCGCCTGCTGTAGCTGACCGCCGTTGCCGGCGATCCAGACCACCAGCACGCCGCGCTCGCGGGCGTAGTTGATCGCCCCCGCGACGTTGAACGACCCCGTCGGGTTGGGCACCGAACCCCAGATCGAGACGTTGATGACGTCCGCGCCTTCGTCCACCGCCCAGACGATCGCCTGCTGCACCAGTGACCACGACGACAGCCCGTTGTCCGATCGGAGGACCTTCGCGACGATCAGGTCGGCGCCCGGCGAGGCTGCACCGACGGTCAGTCCGGCCGCGCGCGAGGCCACCGATGTGCCGTGGCCGTGATCGTCATACGGTTCGGGGAAGCCGGAAACGAAGTCGCGCCACGCCTTCACCTGGCCCGGCGCGAACGCGGGCTGCCAGGCCACGATGCCGGTGTCCAGGATAGCGATCGCCGGCGGTTCGGACGCATGCGCCGGCCCGACCGTCGCGAGCAGCGCGACGGCCAGCATCCCGCGAACCAAGCCGGTCATGCCGTCAGTCGTTCGACGGCCCGAAACGCGTTCCTGCCGGCTAGGCGTCGGGATCGAGGCCCAGCTCGTGCGCGAAGTCCGCTTCCTCCAGGATCTGTTTGATCCTTGAGTTGAACAACGCGGCCTTGTGTCCGTCGATCCAGCGGTGGTCGTAGGTGAGGCTGAGGAACATCATCTGCCGGATCGCGATCGCGTCTGCGCCGTCCACCGAGATGACCGCGGGGCGCTTGGTGATCGCGCCGGTGCCGAGGATGCACACCTGCGGCTGGGAGACGATCGGAGTGTCCATCAAGCCGCCCATCGACCCGTAGTTGGAGATCGAGATCGTTCCGCCGACGACGTCGTCGGGTTTGAGGCCGCCCTTCGTTCGTGCCCGCGTCCCCACGTCGTGGATCGCACGCGCGACACCGATCAGGTTCATGCCGTCCGCCGCGTGGACCACCGGCACGATCAAGCCTTCCTCGCGACCGACGGCGACCCCGAGGTTCACCTCACGGAACAGGCGCGCGGTCTTGCCGTCCTCCAGGATGTGCGCGTTGAACTCGGGGAACGCACGCAGCGCCTGCACGACGGCCGCCGCGATGAACGGCATGAACGTCAACGAGAAGCCTTCTCGCCGCGAGAAGTCCTCCTTGGCGCGAGCCCGTAGCCCGGCAACACGCGTGACGTCCACCTCGACCACGTTCGTCAGCTGAGCGGCGGTCTGCAGGCTCATGGTCATGTGCTTGGCGATCGCCTGACGGATGCGATCGAAGGCGACATCCTCGTGCTCGCCCATCGGCACGGTGTACGACGACACCGGCTCCTGTCTCCTGGCGGGCGCAGGAGGAGTTCCGCCCGGGCGCGCCGTTCCGGCGGATGCCGTGACCACGTCGTCCTTGGTGATGCGGCCGCCCTTGCCGGAGCCGTGGACCGAGGACAGGTCGACGCTACGCTCCCGCGCGAGCTTGCGTACGAGCGGCGACGCGACCGCGCCCGGCGCGCCGCCGTCGCCGGCGCTCTCCTGGACCGAGGGCGCGCGCGCGGCAGGTTCCTGTTCTGTCGGTGGCGCCGGTTCTCGCGCGGCAGGTTCCTGTTCCTTTTCGGCCGCCGGCGCTTCCTTCGTCTCACCCTCCGCGGCTTCGCCTTCCTCGATCACGGCCAGCTCCGCGCCCACCTCGACCGTCTCGTCCGGGCCGACCAGGATCTTGGCCAGCACGCCCGAGGCCGGCGAGGGCAGCTCGGTGTCGATCTTGTCCGTCGAGATCTCGACGATGGGCTCGTCTTCGGTGACCCGGTCTCCCTCTTTCTTGAGCCAGCGGATGATCGTGCCCTCGACCACGCTCTCGCCCATCTTGGGCAGTGTCACGGGTGTGGACACGAGGCTCTCCTCTCTAGGCCGTGTGGAGCGCGCGCCCGGCCAGCGCCAGCGCGGCTTCTCCGAAGGACTCGGACAGGGTCGGATGCGGGTGGATCAACGCGGCGACCTCTTCTGGCATGGCTTCCCATCCGACCGCGAGCATCGCCTCGGCGATCAGCTCGGTCACGCGCGGGCCGATGAAGTGCACGCCCAGGATCTCGCCGCCCTTGTCGGCGACGACCTTGCAGAAACCGGACTGGTCGCCGAGGATCGCGGCCTTCCCGATGCCCGAGAAGTTGACCTTCTGCGTTACGACATCCGCACCACGCTCGCGCGCCTCCGCCTCGGTCAGGCCGACCGCCCCGACCTCGGGGACGCAATATGTGGCGCGAGGTACGGCGTCGTAGTTGATCGGCATCGGGTTCTTCGCGGCGAGCCGCTCGGCGACGAATATGCCTTCAGCGAACGCCATATGCGCCAGCGCCGGCGTCGCGATCACATCCCCGACCGCGTACACGCCGTCCTGTGAGGTCTGCAGCGTTGTCTCGTCAACCTGGACGAAGCCACGCTCACCGATCTTCACGTTCGCGGCATCCAGGCCCGCCCCCTCGGTCACCGGTCCGCGACCGATCGCCACCAGAAGGATCTCGGCCTCGAGCTGCTCGCTGCTGCCGTTGGTCGAGACGGTCGCGGTGACGCCGTCGTCGGTGATCTCGGCATCCTCGAATTTCGCGCCGGTCAGGCAGGTGACACCGCGTTTCTTGAATGCCTTGGCAAGCTCCTTCCCCAGGTCGGCGTCCTCGAGCGGGACGAGCGTCGGCAGCATCTCAACGACGGTGACCTTCGCACCGAACGAAGCCCACAGGCTCGCGAACTCGACGCCGATCGCTCCGCCGCCGAGCACGATCGCGGACTTCGGCACGCCGTTGACGAGAGCCTCGTCCGACGTCCACACGCGCGGACCTCGCTCCAGCCCGGGGAGGAGCTTGGGGACCGAGCCGGTGGCGACGACGACGTTCTTCGCGGTGAACTCACGGCCCTCGACGGTGACGCCGGTGGGAGAGGTCAGGCGGCCGTCCCCGGTGATCACGTCGACCTTGCGATGCTTCAGCAGGCCCTCGAGCCCCTTGTGCATCTTGGTGACGACCTTGTCCTTGTAGCCCTGGACCCCGGTCCAGTCGAAGGACGGTTCGCCGGCGGAGATCCCGAAGTCCGTGGCGCCGCGGATCGTGTCGAAGACCTCGGCCGAGTGCAGAAGCGCCTTGGTCGGGATGCAGCCGTAGTGCAGACACGTGCCGCCTACCTTGTCGCGCTCGATCAGCGCGACTTTCATCTCGAGCGACGCTGCTCGCAGCGCGGCCGAGTAGCCGCCGGTTCCTCCTCCCAGCACGATCAGGTCGTAGGCGTCGGCCACCGTCCACTCTCCTTCCCTGTCGCCTCGAGCCAATCCTACCCAGGCCGTTCCTACCCAGGCCGCCGACCAGCGACTGGGCCACGAGCCGTGGCTCGGTCGAGATGCAGAGAAGCGGCCCCGAAGGGCCGCTTCTCAGGGGGGTTCCGTCGTCAGCGTCGGAACGTTCGCGCCGATGACCGCAGGATCGTCCCGAGCATCAGGACGTGCTGAGCCATGGTCGTGATCCCGAACGCGCTCTGGCTGGGTGCCACCGCGGTGCTACGGCCCGCGAAGGCCGTGCGCACCGAGGAGAAGCGACCGAACCGGAGCGTGATCCCGAGCAGGAGCATCATCGCTCCGAGCCATGCGGCGACCGTTGTCTCCGCTCCCGTCTTGGCGAGGTTCTTGGGAAGCGCCTTCCGGGTGCCGAGCACCGTGCTAGTGGACGCATCATCGCTTTCCTGTCGGGTACCACCGACGAGCGAGCCGCCTATGTCGCCGGGGTCTCCGGGGTCTCCGGGGTCTCCGGGGTCACCGGGGTCTCCGGGGTCTCCAGGGTCTCCGGGGTCTCCAGGGTCTCCGGGGTCTCCAGGATCGCCGGGGTCTCCAGGATCGCCGGGGTCTCCAGGATCGCCGGGGTCTCCAGGATCACCGGGGTCTCCAGGATCACCGGGGTCTCCAGGATCGCCGGGGTCTCCAGGATCGCCGGGGTCTCCAGGATCGCCGACGTTCACTCCAACACTGTCGGTAGCTCCTGAACGGTCGTTCCCGTTCAGGACCGAGTGGTAGAGCGTCGCCGTGATCGTGAAGAAGCTGTCGGAGGAGTAGATGTGTGCGGCCGGACCCCACGTCCATGGTGATGGCGTGGTGAAGTTCGGGAGCACGTCCTCCGTCCCGTCGCCCCAATCGATGATGACGTAGTTGCCACTCTGATTGGAGGCTGGGGATGAGGCCGTTCCGGTGATCGTCACGGAGTTGCCGACGATCGAGATCGGCTCGTCGATGGATAGTGCGAAGGGACCTGCCGTCGCGAGGCCCGTGCCCATCGCCCCGGAAAGAATCATGGTGGCGACGATCACGGCGACCCGACGTCCGATGAGGACCTTACGGGACCGACGCGGCAGGATGTCGCTTGCTGCCATAAGTACACCTCCTTCCGGCTGCGATGGCGACTACTTCTCGTGTTGTCATGGGTGCAACGAGTGGTTTCGCGACTGAGGGGCGGGTCTTCTGCCCCTCGACGGCGGTCCGACCGGGGCAAACCGGCATATGCAGCGCCGGCAGTACCGCATTGTGGGGGTCGTTACCTTTCCTGAAGCTGCGCCGTTAAGCCCATGGACGCTGTCTCTTGGGGGAGACGATGCGAGCAACTGTCGGCGACATCGCGACGATCACGGGCCCTTTCGTGGCCGAGGCTGCGGCGTGCGGCATCGTCGCTCCTTTCCGGCTCGTAGGCCAGGATGCCCACGGCTGGGTGGTCGCCGAACGAGCCGACACCTTGGTGCTGGATGATTTCGGCGAGCTGTGGTGGGTCCGCATCGACGGGCCTTTCGCGCATGTCGTTCGCGCGCCATGGCCCGAGGAACTCAGGGCCTTGCGCGTCGAGATCGAGCGCTCTTTGAACACGATCCGCGCGCGCGCGTTCCACCCTGCGGGGCGCGCGCGGCGTTGACGCAGGTTCGCCTCGCCGCCTAGCGTGCCCGCGTGCTGAAGCGCTCGCCGATCGATGCCGCTCACAGGGCCCTCGGCGCCAAGATGGCGCCGTTCGCGGGCTGGGACATGCCTATCTCCTATGAGGGGACGATCGCCGAGCACCTCAACGTCCGCGAGCGAGCAGGCATCTTCGACGTGTCTCATCTCGGCAAGCTGCTCGTGCGTGGCGCCGGGGCCGCTGCATTCCTAGACGAGCAGCTCTCCAACCGGATGGCCGACGTGCGGCCTGGACGGGCGCGCTACACGTTGATCCTGAACGACGACGCAGGCATCGTGGACGACCTGATCGTCTACGGGATCGGGGAGGGCGAGCTGCTCGTGGTGCCGAACGCGGCGAACATGGATGCGGTGGCGCAGCGACTCGAGGTTGCAGCGCCGGAGGACGTGCGCGTTGAGCGGCTCGACTGGTCCACGATCGCGGTGCAGGGCCCGTCGGCGTCCGAAGTCGTCGCAGAGCGGTATCCGGTCGCGAAGGATCTCGGGTACATGCAGGTCGCGCGCGAGGGCGACAGCGTGGTCGCCCGGTCGGGCTATACGGGTGAACGTGGGTTCGAGGTCTTCACCCCGGCTTCGGATGCGCTATCTGCGTGGGAGGAGCTGCTCGCCGGTGTGCGTTCGGCAGGCGGGGGGGCGTGCGGTCTGGCCGCGCGCGACACCTTGCGCCTGGAGATGGGCTATCCGTTGCACGGCAACGACATCGACGCCGGCACTACGCCCGCCGAAGCCGGCTTGATGTGGGCGGTCAAGACGGAGGACCGTACGTTCCCCGGTCGCGATGCGCTGCTCGACCGGCCACCCGAGCGTGCGCTGGTCGGTCTTCGGATGAGCGATCGTGTGATCCCGCGGCGCGGATGCCTGGTGCTCGATCAAGAGCGCGTGGTCGGGGAGTGCACCAGCGGCACATTCTCGCCGTCGTTGAAGATCGGGATCGCCCTTGCCTACGTTGCGGTCGGCGCGGCAGACCGGTCCACCTTGACGGTTGATGTCCGCGGGAAGCGGAGGTCGGCTGAGGTTGTGCGTCCGCCCTTCGTCGAACGGTCTCCTCGATGAGCATCCAACGACTCTCGTGGGATGAGAGCTTCCGCTTCACGGGCGAGGACTCCTGGGGCAATGAGATCCAGATCGACGCCGAGGAAGGCAGTGGGAGGGGTGCCAAACCCGCCGACCTGCTGCCCATAGCGCTGGCGGCCTGCACGGCGTACGACATCGTCAACATCCTTCGGAAGCAGCGTCAGGACCTGCAGGGGCTCGACGCCGAGATCGAGTCGATCCAGCAGGCCGAGGCTCCATGGACGTTCACCAGGGTGAAGGTGAGCTACGTCGCGCGCGGCCGGGTCGAGCTGCGAAAGGCACAGAAGGCCCTTGCCTTGAGCGAGTCCAAGTACTGCTCCATCTCGGCGACGTTACGACCGGTTGTCGAGATGGAGTTTTCGATCACAGTCGTCTGAGCGGCAGCACCTTCCGCGCCGATCGGCGTGCGCTGCGCTCCGGGTGGCGCTTCTCGGCGGGTGAGGCCTTTCGCGAGCGGGTAGGATGAAGTCATGAGCGAATCGCAGACGAAAGTCACCGCGGACGACATCCGCGAGGCGATCCGCGTCGTCATCGACCCGGAGCTTGGGATCTCCGTCGTGGACCTCGGTTTGGTCTATGACATCCGGATCGAGGACGGCACCGTCACGATTACCTTCACGCTCACCGCGATGGGCTGTCCGGTCGGTCCGATGATCGAGGAGCAGTTCAGGGCCATCGCGACCGCCCTGCCCGGCATCGATGAGGTCGAATGCGTGATGGTCTTCGATCCTCCATGGTCCACCGAGCGCATGAGCGAGGACGCTCGCATGGCGCTCGGCATGTTCTAGCCCCGCGCCCTTGTCGGGGGCCAGCTCCGGGCCGGTCCTGCATCCGCGCTGATATCCCCCCGGGGGGCCGATCCCCTCTCTGGGATCGTGTGCGTGTGCGGTTCGGACGGCACACGCACACACTTCCGGACGGCCTCCTCCCTTGCTGCGGGAGATGTGTCGCCTGCAGGGCGGAGTCAGAGCCTATATCCGCAGGTCATGACGAGTAAACAATATGAGTTGCGTAAAAACCGTGCGTCGATTATAAAGTCCTCGTGGCGTTGGCGACGACGGGAGGCGGACGTGGCTGGATTCGCGAAAGACGTTCTGGTCGGGACTGATTGGCTGTTCGAGCGCCTTGACGATCCGGACGTGCGGATCGTGGACGTGGACGAGGACACCGAGGCTTACGAGCGCGGGCACATCCGCAACGCCGTGGGCGTGCATTGGCGCGATGATCTGCAGGATCCAGTCCTGCGTGACTTCATCGGCCCGGAGGCGTTCGCCGCGCTGCTCGACCGGCTGGGGATCGCGCCGAGCACCACGGTGGTCCTGTACGGCGGCAACAACAACTGGTTCGCCTCCTATGCCTACTGGTATCTCCGCTACTACGGGCACGGTGACGTCAAGCTGCTCGACGGGGGCCGCAAGAAATGGGAGCTGGAAGGCCGCGAGCTGACGCAGGACCCTCCGAAGGTCGAGGCGGTCAAGGGCTACCCCGTTCCGTCGCGCGACGACACGATCCGCGCATTCCGCGACTACATCAACAGCGCTGTTCTCGGCAGCAGCGCGCACGGCCTCATCGACGTCCGCTCGCCGGAGGAGTTCAGGGGCGAGCTGCTCGCCCCGGCGCACCTACCGCAGGAGCAATCGCAGAAGCCGGGGCACATCCCCGGCGCGCACAACGTGCCGTGGGGCCGCAACGTCAACGCCGACACCGGCGAGTTCCTCTCCGCCGAGCGGCTGCGCGAGATCTACGACCCGATCGGCGTCACGCCGGACAAGGAGATCGTGGCGTACTGCCGGATTGGTGAGCGGTCGGCGTTGACCTGGTTCGTCCTCCACGAGCTGCTCGGCTACCAGAACGTGCGCAACTACGACGGCTCGTGGACCGAGTGGGGTTCGCTGGTGGGTGCGCCGATCGAGCGATAGCAGGGAAGGCTTCGGCGGGGATCGGGAGCGCAGGCCCGGTCCCCGCCTCCTTTAGTCGGGCACCCGGGGGCCGCGGAAAGTGCAAAAGTGCAGGTCAACCGGCAAGTGACCGGCTGGGGGCGCCTCGCGAAGGCGCAATCCCCCCTGCTACACTAGGGATTATCTTCGAGCTTCCAGGTGGGGGATACACATGTCGACCAAGCCAGCAGATCTTGATCTCGGCAAGGGCTACCGATACGGCTGGCACGACGAGGCCAGCAGCATCAACGTGCCCAAGAGAGGTTTGTCGCGTGAGGTCGTCGAGGAGATCTCGCACGGGAAGGGCGAGCCCGAATGGATGACCAAGATCCGGGTGAAGGCCTACGAGCACTTCATGCGTCGCCCCATGCCCAACTGGGGCGCGGACCTCGGCGAGATCGACTTCGACAACATCTACTACTACATCAAGCCGCTCGAAGAGCAGGTGAAGTCCTGGGACGACCTGCCCGACGACATCAAGAACACGTATGTGAAGCTGGGGATCCCCGAGGCCGAGCGCGAGTTCCTCGGCGGCGTGACAGCCCAGTATGAATCCGAAGTCGTCTACCACTCGGTCCGCAAGGACCTCGAGGAGAAGGGGATCTTCTTCTCGGACATGGATACTGCCCTGCGCGAGCATCCAGACATCGTCAAGCGCTACTTCGGCACGATCATCCCGCCGAACGACAACAAGTTCGCCGCCCTGAACACCGCTGTGTGGTCTGGGGGGTCGTTCATATACGTCCCGCCGGGCGTCGAGGTTGAGATCCCGCTCCAGGCCTACTTCCGGATCAACAAGGAGAACATGGGCCAGTTCGAGCGGACGCTGATCATCGTCGACGAGGGCTCATACGTGCACTACGTCGAAGGCTGCTCGGCGCCGGTCTACACGACCGACTCGCTGCACTCCGCCGTGGTCGAGATCGTCGCTCACAAGAACGCGCGCGTGCGCTACACGACCATCCAGAACTGGTCGAACAACGTCTACAACCTGGTGACCAAGCGCGCCGTCGCGCACGAGGGCGCGGTCATGGAATGGGTCGACGGGAACATAGGCTCGAAGATCACGATGAAGTACCCGTCGATCTACCTGATGGGCGAGCGCGCGCGCGGCGAGGTGCTCTCGGTCGCGTTCGCGGGCGAGGGACAGCACCAGGACGCCGGCGGCAAGATCGTGCACGTCGCATCGAACACCTCGGGCCAGATCATCTCGAAGTCGGTGAGCGCGCAGGGCGGGCGGACCGGCTACCGAGGTCTGGTCAAGGTGAACGCCGACGCGACCGGATGCAAGGACTTCGTGCGCTGCGACGCGCTGATCCTGGACGAGAACTCGCGCTCGGACACCTATCCGTACATGGAGATCGACAACCAGACCGCCAACATCGGCCACGAGGCCACGGTCTCCAAGGTGGGGGACGAGCAGCTCTTCTACCTGATGAGCCGGGGCATCAGCGAGAACGACGCGATGGGCATGATCGTGAACGGTTTCATCGAGCCGATCACCAAGGAGCTGCCGATGGAATACGCGGTCGAGCTCACCAGGCTGATCCAGCTCCAGATGGAGGGCGCGGTCGGCTGAGGCCGCCGCCGAGGACCCATGGCCGCATCGTTCGACAGTGATGCCGTCACGTCCCTCGCACAGCGGGCGGGCGATCCCGATTGGCTGATCGAAGGTCGCCTCGACGCGCTCGAACGGTTCGGGTCACTGCCCTGGCCGGAGATGTCGCTCGAGCAGTGGAAGCACACCGACATCAGATCGCTGGACCTGGAGTCGTTCGACGCCGCCCCTCCGGCCCACGAGCCCGTCGCAGGGCTCGACGACGTCCCTGCGGACATCCGCGCGCTCGCGATCGGGCAGAAGGGGGACCGGCTCGGGTTGGCGATCCAGATCGACGCCGACGTCGTGCACACGCGGCTCGCCGCTCCTCTCGCGCAGCAGGGCGTCATCTTCGCGCCGCTGGGCGAGGGGGTGTCCGCGTTGGGCGAGCGCGCGCGCGAGCTGCTCGGCCGGGCGGGGGTGAGCGATCACGAGGCGAAGCTCGCCGCGCTGAACCACGCGTTCGCCTCGGGCGGCGCGCTGCTGTATGTGCCGCGGGGTGTCGTGGTCGAAAAACCGATCCAATCGGTGCGCTGGCTGAGCGGCGCGGGCATCGCGTCGTTCCCGCGCGTCGTGGTGATCGTCGAGGACGGCGCATCGGTCACCTATATCGATCACTACGCCTCGGCCGAACTCGCAGGCGACGCGCTCAATATGGCCGCGGTGGAGATCTACGCCGGGCAGGCTGCGCACGTCGACTACTTGATGGTCCAGGACCTTGGACAGCAGGTGTGGCACTTCTCGCAGGTGCGCGCGCTGATCGAGCGCGACGCGACGGTCCGGTGCTTCGACGCGGCTCTGGGCGGGCGGCTGGCGCGGTCGGTCGTGGAATCGGTTCTCGACGGACAGGGCGCGCGCGCGGAGATGCTCGGTCTGTACTTCGGCGATCACGCGCAGCATATGGACGTGCGGACGCTGCAGCTCCACCGCGGGCCCCACACCTCGAGCGAGGTCTACTACAAGGGCGCGCTGAAGGGAACCTCGCACGCCGTGTACTCGGGTCTGGTGGACATCGAGAAGGATGCCAAGCAGGCGGATGCGCAACAGCTCGACCGGAACCTGCTGCTCTCCGACGGCGCGGGCGCG
>DASWIP010000118.1:0-2820 GCA_036397635.1 Actinomycetota bacterium
TGCACGACACCGGCTTCGTGGGCGGCTTCGAGTCCTTCGGCGATCTGCCTGCAGACATCGAGCGCTTCATCGAGCGGCAGTGCTCCGCGCTTCAGCCGCGCTTCCAGGTCTTCGCCGGGGACGAGCTCCATGGCCAGGAAGCACGTCTCTTGCACCTGATCGATGCCGTGGATCCCGGCGACGTTTGGGTGGTTGAGAGAGGCGAGCGTCTTGGCCTCGCGCTCGAAGCGCCGCAGGCGTTCTTCGTCTCCGGCCAGCTCCTCGGGCAGCACCTTGATCGCCACCTCGCGGTCGAGACGCGTGTCGCGGGCCAGGTAGACCTCGCCCATGCCGCCAGCGCCGAGGGAATCGAGGATTTCGTAGAAGGAGAGGGTTTGGCCTTTGGCGAGAGACATGCGAGTCACCTGTTGGCGCGCGGTGCGAGGACCCCATGGACTCCCTCCGCAAGCATCAGCCTGCGGCGGATCTCGACCATCGAGAGCGTGACGCGCGAGCCGTCGGGCGCGATGTCGAAGGATTCGGTGGTCAGCTCGTCGTGGAAGCCGGCCAGGGGTCGCCGGGTCGCACTCGTGTCCCGCTCGGGATGGAAGTCCTGCAGGAACACGCCAGTGCGGCCCGCGTCGTCCACTCCGATGAAGGCGATGGCCGGCTCCTTCGACAGGGCGCAGTCCGACACCCAGCGCATGCGGCCAGGGACGATCGCGCGATCTCGGTCCGCGTTGACCTGGATCTCGAACGGAACCAGACGGCCGGTCTCGACCTCGACGACGTGCAACACGTTGCGCAGATTGTGCGGCTCCAGGGTGAGCATCGCAGCCCAGCGGCCATCGTTGGAGACCTCGGCCTGGACGTAGTCTCCCGCGACCACTCGTTGCGGTGACGTCCCGTCCTCGCGCATGCGCCAGATGCCGAACTTCTCCGGGTTCGCGCTGGCGTAGACGATCCAGCCCCCGTCTAGCGCCGCGGTGGGGTTCTCGGCGTCGAACCCGTCCTCGCTCAGCTGGCGCGGCCCGCTGCCGTCGCTCATCGCGGACCAGATCTCGAACGCCCCGGTTCGGTCCGAGGACCACAGGATCTCCTCCCCGTCCGCAGCGAAGCCGGGGATCCCAGTCCTGCGCACGGTCGTCCGTCAGTTGGCGCAGCCGACCGCTTCCGAGTTCGAGCTCCCACAGGTCGAGGTTGCCGGTGCGGTTCGAGGCGAAGCGGATACGCGACCCGTCGCTCGAATAGACCGGCTGTCGATCGCGCGACTCGCCCTCGACCAGGATCCGACCCGGCGCAACCGCGCGACCGCCCTGGATCTCTTGCTCCCAGAGGAGCTGGCGCACGCGGGTCGCACCGAAGACCAGGGTCTCGTCCTTCACGACCGCGACGCCCGCCCCGTTGAGCACCGAGGGTGTCCCCAGGCCGAGGTTTGCAAACATGTACTCGGCATGGAACAGGTCGCGCCGGCGATCCTCGTCGAGGTCCCACAGGACGACCCTCGAGAGCGAGCCGCCCTGGTCCCCGGCTGCTTGCCAGCTTTGCGAGTACACCACCCTCCTCGAGTCCCCACCGATCCAGTCGTGACCCTGGAGCGTTGGTCCGGAGACCGCGAGACGCCGCGCGTCTCCGCCTGCCACGGGGATCAAGACGAGCGCGGACTGGTTATCGCTCGATACCCAATTCGAGGCCAGCCCCGCCGAGAGCACGGACCCGTCGGGGGACCAGTGCAGGGAGTAGATTGTCTCGCCTGTCCGGTAGAGCTCGCGTTCCGTGCCGTCCCTGACGTCCACGATCAGGACGCCGTACTGCGTCAGTTCCGTGTCGCGCATGACCCGTACGATCCCGATCTGCGCTCCATCCGGAGACCAGCAGGCATCGATCGCGTCGTCGGCGATCTTGCGCGCGTCACTCCCCAGAAGGGCCTGACGATAGACGTGCTGGCGGTCGCCGTCGACGCGCAGGAACAGGACGCTGTTGCCGTCGGGCCCGAAACGTGGAGCGAAGTCGGGTCCATCGCTCAGCACCTGCTCACCACCCGTGTCGAGTTGCTTGAGCCAGATCCGTTGACGTCCTCCGCGTTCGGAGCAGAACGCGACCAGGCGACCGTCCGGCGAGGCCGAAGGCATACGATCGCTACCGGAGGTGGTCAGCCCGCGAACGGCGACCGGATGCGGCGTTTCGATGAGTCCGGATCGAACCGCGGCAAAGACGGCCAGCCCGGCCGCGAGGGCCCCGACAGCCCATCCGAGCGGACCCCGCATGGGACTCGAAGCCGCTCGATGCGCTGGCTTGGATCCGACACGCTCGAGAGCGAGGCGGGCCTCACCGATGTCTCGCAGGCGTTGCCGCGCGTCCTTCACGAAACACCGCTCGACGAGATCGCGCACGTGCAACGGCGTCGTGTTCGGCAGCGCGCCGAGGTCGGGCTCGTGCTCGAGGATCGCCACGATCAAGTCGCCGAAGGCGTCGCCTTCGAACGCGCGCTTGCCGGTCAGGCACTCGAAGAGCACGCAGCCAAAGGCCCAGATGTCGGTGCGCCGATCGACGGGTTTGCCGCGCGCTTGCTCGGGGCTCATGTACGTGGGCGTGCCAAGGATCATGCCCTCGGAGGTCAGAAGGAAGCTGTCCGATTGCGCGCTCGAAGTACCGCTCCCCGGTGCGTTGGGCCCGATCGGTTTGGCGAGCCCGAAGTCGAGGATCTTGACGGCGCCCTCAGGCGTGATGCGCACGTTGGCCGGCTTGAGATCGCGGTGCACGACACCGGCTTCGTGGGCGGCTTCGAGTCCTTCGGCGATCTGCCTGCAGACATCGAGCGCTTCATCGAGCGGCAGTGCT
>DASWIP010000119.1:0-43407 GCA_036397635.1 Actinomycetota bacterium
CTCGCCGTTGCCCTCCGGGATCTACGAGATCGTGACGAGCCGGGACCAGATCTGCTGGATGCCCCCGTCCGTGTGGTCGATCCACATGCAGAGGAACCCCTCGGGCACGCTGATGATGTTCCAGTAGTCCCCGCCGTCACGGCGCTGGGTCTTGAAGATGCTGGGCGCCGCGACTCCGAACCCATCGCTCGCAGCATCGTCCGGAGTCGTTGCGGGCAGACCGTTGAGCAGGTTCGGCTCGCCCGCATAGTGCCCGGGGCCGAGCCACGAGGCGTCCGCCCCGCTTGATGCGATCTGCAGGGGCGCGAGCCAGGTGTCTCCTTCGTCGAGCGAAGCCATGAACCAGACCTCTCGCTGAAGGCTCAGCTCGTCGGCGAGCACGATCTGCATGCCGAGATTCCCTGCATCGTCCACGGTCAGCGCCGCTTGCAGGTCGCTGCAGTCGGTGCACGTCGGCGACCACGGGGCGGGCAGGGCCACAGGGCTGTACGTGGCTCCCCGGTCGGTGCTTCGGAACAGCTTGGTCGTGTACCGGTCCTCGACCCACGTGGCGTACGACATGAACAGGTGCCCGTTGACCGGCGACACGGCGAGCGCCGGGAAGTTGTGCTGCGGACCGACCGGGTAGAAGACCCCGTATCTCCCCTGCGGCGTGTCCTGTTCGACGCCCGGCCGGATGATGTATTGCCCGACGACGCTGCGATGTTGCCACGTGTCTCCTCCGTCGAACGAGCTGACCGTCCCGACGGTCGCGAATCCGAGCGGACCCGCGAGGTTGATCCACAGGAGCGTGATGTCCCCGTTCGGAGCCTCGACGAAGCCGTTGCAGTTGGCCTGCAGGTCGGTCCCGACCTTCGTGGGCGATTCCCACGTCTCGCCGCCGTCGCGCGAGCGGTGCACGACCAGGAACGGACCTTGTGGCGTCGACTCGATGACGCATACGTACACATGGCCGCGGCGGTCGGCGAGGAGCGAGAGCTTGTCGGTGTTGCGGAACGTCGCTCCGGCGAGGTTCGGCAGGGTCGTGTTCTCACTCCACGTCCCATCGACGCGGCGCGCGTACTCGCTCGGGACATAGGGCGCGGCGCTCAGTGCCGCGAACTCGTTGTCGATGCATGCCAGATGCGTTCGTCCGTCGCCATCGATAGCCGTCCACGGGTCGAGGTGCGCATGTCCGTCCTGCATTCCGGGGATCGAACCGGTCGAAGACCACGCCGCCCCCGCGTCGAACGATTCGTAGACCACGCACCCGATGCCGCCCGCTTCGTGGTCGAGGTCGAACGTGGCGGTCACGAGGTGCCGCGGATCGTTCGGGTCGCGCGCGACCGAGAACTCGCCGAGGCGATGCCCGGCCTGCCCGACCCGCACCTGTGGCCCGGCAATCTGCAACGACGGTGCCGAGAAGGCCATCAGCGGCACGGCGACCAGGACAACCGCCACGGCCGCCCCAAACCGGTCCCTGCGAAACATGCCGGACGTCTTCGACGGCGCAGGGATCAACCCTCCGCCCAGGCATGGCATCATGATGCTGTGGCATGATACTGCCATGCCCGGGCCATTGTCGGGGCCGTTACCGGGGCCGTCGCCATGTTAGGGCCGCTCGGGCTGTCCGAAGCCGAGGAGTCCTGCTACCGCGCGCTGCTCGAGCATCAAGGCGCGACCGAGTCGGAGCTCGCCGCGGTGCTGGGGACCGGCCGCGCCGCGACGAGCGCCCTCCTGCGCGAACTCGAATCGAAGGGGCTCGTCAGCCGAACGCCGGGGCGCCGTCCGGCATACGTGCCCGCGCGACCGGACATCGCATTGGACTCGTTGCTGCTGTCGCGGCGCGGCGAGCTCGACCGGGTCCGGGTCGAGATCGCCTCGTTGCTCGAGACCTACCGGCGCGGCATGCCGAAGGAGATCGCTCAGCCGGTGGACCTGGTGACCGGCGAGGAAGCGATCCGCGAGCGGTGGGTGCAGGTGCAGCGAAGCGCGCACACGCAGGTGCGCCTCTTCGACAAGCCACCGTACGTCATGCCGCCCGGACGCCCGAACCCCGTCGAGCTGGAGCTGCTGGAACGTGGCGTCGCCTACCGCGTCATCTACGACCAAGCCTCGTTCGACGTGCCCGGGAAGCTCGACTCCGCGCGCGCGTGCGCACAACTCGGGGAAGTCGGGCGCGTCGTGGACGGGCTCCCGATGAAGCTGATCATCGCCGACCGCGACCTCGCGCTCACGCATGACATCCGCGAGCACGGGCTGGAGGACGCCGTGATCGTCCACCCCCATGCGCTGCTGCAGGCGCTCGACTATCTCTTCGAGGTCGTGTGGCGCCAGGCCGTGCCGCTTCCATTCGCGCGAGACGAGTCGGCGGGCGCGCACGATCCCGACGAGCAGGATCGCGCGATCCTTGCGCTGCTCGCCGCGGGCTCGAACGATGCCGCGATCGCACACCGCCTCGGGCTCGGGATTCGCACGGTCCGGCGCCGGCTCGCCGACATGGAGACCGCGACGAGCACGCGCACCCGCTTCCAGCTGGCCATCGCCGCGATCCGCCGCGGCTGGATCTGAGCACCCGAGGCTCCGAGCGCCTTGCCCAACAGGTCGATGCAGGCGAACTCGATCGCCGCTTCGGAACCCGGTGCCGGGCGGCACCGGGGTTCTTCACGCATCCGCCTGCGCGCCGAGCGGCTCGCTCGTCGACGGAGTTGCGAACTTCACAGGGCTACGAGGCGTGACGTCCACCTCGAGACGGAAGACATCCGGCCGCGCGTAGTGCCCGACGGGGTCGAACTCACGGCGCTGCGTACGGAGCCTCTCCATGTCGAGCTCGGCGTAGAGGATGCCCTCCTGCTCCCGCAGCGGACCGGCGAGGATCTCGCCGTCGGGTCCGACGATCGCCGTGTTGCCGCGCGAAAGCCAGTCGTCCTCTCCACCCCACAACTCATCGCGCCGTGGAACGTCCTGGGCGATATCGCTCCCGCGCATGCAGATGTTGGTCCCGATCACGTACACGCGCCCCTCTTTCGCGATGTGGCGCAGCGTCGCGACCCAAGCGTCGCTGGCGTCCCAGGTGGGAGCGAGGAAGATCTCGACGCCCTGCGCGTACATGGCCGCACGCGCAAGCGGCATGTAGTTCTCCCAGCAGATGAGACCTCCGACGCGCGCGAATCCTGCATCGCAAACGGTGAGAGATGATCCGTCGCCGGTGCCCCATACGGTCCGCTCGCCGCCGGTCGGCATGAGCTTCCGGTGGCTGCCGGCGAGCGAGCCGTCGGGCGCGAAGTACAGGAAGGTGTTGTAGAGGGTTGCGCTCGCTCCGTCGCGCTCGTTCACGCCGACGGCCACCCATGCTCCCGCCGCCGCCGCGGCCTCCCCGAGACGGCCGGTCGCGGCGTCGTCGAGCGAGACCGATTGATCCCAGAGACGCCGGTACAACGCGCCGTCGCGCCACGCGGGCGTCCGCCATACCCACTCGGGGTAACCGGGCACGAATGCCTCTGGGAATACGACGAGGCTCGCGCCCTCGCGGGCCGCCTCGCCCACCAGGGTGCAGGCCTTGTCGATCGTGGCCTCCCGGTCGAGGAACACGGGCGCGGCCTGCACCGCGGCGACGAGGATCGATGCGGGCATGTTGCCTCCTTCTCGACACGCCGGCCGTCAGACGCGGTGGCCGGCGGCCGCGATCTTCTCGAGCAGCGACTGCGGCCACCGTCCGCCGCACCAGTGCGCGTCCTCGACGATCCGGTCGCCTGCGACCGTGAACCGGTGGATGTGGTGACCCTTGTGGGGGACGCCGTCCTCGATCCAGGTCCGCGTGTACTCGAGCAGCTCGCCGTCCGGCAGCGGCGTCCGGCGAACCTCCGAAAGCTCGGCGGGGTAGTCGAACCACTTCGCGTACTGCGCGCGCAGCTCGGGTGCGCCGTGGACCTGCAGGCGCCAGTCGGGCACCGTCGTGTCCGAGACGACCCCGTCGACGAAGACGTCGGCGTCGGCGAACCCCGCCGTCTGCACGGCATCGACGAACCGGTCTACCGGGTTAGTGCTCATCCTTCGTCTCCTTCCTTGTGCTCACTTCGTACCGTGGATCACGACGTGGGTGGGCGTGACGTCGATGGAACCGACGTCGTTGAATCCCGCGCCCTCGAGCAGCTCGACGAACCGGCTCGTCGGCAAGAGCTGGCATCCGATGTGGGCCTCGAACGCCTGGACGCCGCACATCAGCCTGCCGGGCACGGTGCGCATGTCCTCCTCCCGCTCGGGGAACGGGAACTCGGACACCAGGAACGTGCCGCCCTCGTCCAGCGCGCGGTGCACACGCTCGATGGCCCGTTCGATGTCGCGCGCTTCGTGAAGGCTGATGTTGATGATCGCAAGGTCGTGGCCGCCCTCGATGTTGAGATCCTCCAGGAAGCTCTGCACGAACGTGAACTGCTCGCCGACGCCTCGCTCCTTCATCTCCCGCTCGGCGGTCGAGAGGCTGTAGCGGTCGCAGTCGACCGCCGTGACCTGCGTCTTCGGGTACGCGGCCACCACCTTCGCCGGTCCGCGGCACACGCCGCAGGCGAGGTCGAGGAAGCGCGCGCCCCGCTCCAGCGACGCCTGAACCGACGGCAGCTTCGGAACGACCGAACCCAGCATGCGCCGGTAGTAGGTCTGGCCGTTCTCGCCCACCGCGTCGATCCATTCCGGATCGAAATCTCCCCACCACTCCCGCTCGCCCGTGCGGGCGAAGCTGCGCAGGTCGAGGAACGTCTCCCGCAACGCCACCAGGGTCTGTACGGCGCCCGCGGCGTACGCGGGCGCGTCGGGGTCGAGCAGCAGCGTGCCCATATGTTCGGCCAGCCGGTAGCGGCCGTCATCCTGATCCAGGACCTCGCCGGCGTACGCGGCGCGCAGCACAACCTTCGTGTAGAGCGGGTCGAGCTCGAGCGCCTTCGCCACATCGTCGGCCGTCGCGCCGTCGGCCCGCCCGGCGAGGTGCTCGAAGACCCCCAATCGCAGCCCGAGGTCGACCGCCCAGGTGGTCGCCACGCCCGACAAGGGCCCGAGGATCTTGCCTGCCTGCTCCGCGATCTCCGCCATCACTCTGCCACCTCCTCAGCCTTTCTCGTGACCCGCCATCTCAGCGGGGACGACCGCTCTTCCATGAGAGGGGCGCGAGGCGGCGCCGCGCGATGCTAGGTGATCCCTTCCACCCGCCACGCGACCGGATGCTCGGGCATGTACGAGCAGAAGGTGCCCGTTCGGATCGAGACGCGGAGATGCCGGCCAAGCTCGGAGTGTTCCCGCTCGACCCGGTCGATGGCGGCGCGGATCCGCCAGGTCACGGCTTTGCGAGCGCGCTCGGGGGCGGAGGACACTTGGCGAGGTCGTCCCCCGAGACCGATCGCAGCCGATAGCTCCGCGGTGAGGAACTCGGCTTCCGCGCGGGCGCGCGCAGCCCGCTCGAGGTCGTTGTCCCCTTCGGCATCGTCGATCTCCTGCTGCAGATCTTCGAGTCGCGCACGATACGCGCGACGCGCGTGGGGATCGACCGCGTCCCCGCCCCCTTGTGTGTCGGCGGCTCCCATCAGATCCAGGACGTGGGTCTCGCGCCCCGGCTGCGCGAGCAATGAGGCGATGTCGTGCAGACCCTTGACGTCTCGCAGGCGTACCGAACGGCCGGCGAAGCTGAGCGTCCAGAACTCGCCCTCCTGTCGGAAGACGCCTTCCTCGTCCGACACCGCCCGCGCTGCGACCGCGCCCCGGCCACCCGACCGCGCAGCGGCGATCTCGGAGAGCAGTCCCGGCATCCCGAGGCGGCTCGCTTCCGTCTCTGCGTCGTCGAGCAGCGAC
Source organism: Actinomycetota bacterium (assembly GCA_036397635.1). GTDB lineage: Bacteria > Actinomycetota > AC-67 > AC-67 > AC-67 > DASWIP01. Next base: position 5,818 of record DASWIP010000119.1, read on the forward strand.
GCGGCCCTCCCGGCGTCGCCGGAGCCGCCGCGGGCCAGCAGCGCGCTCGCGAGCTCGCGGCGGTTGCGCGCCGCGAACGCGCGCGCGCCCAGGTGGACATGCTGTGCGAGCGCGCGGTCGAGACGCTCCACCGACGAGCCGGTATCGCCGAGTACGCCGTCGAGCAAACCGATCAGCCGCTCGGTCGATCCCTTACACGCTAGTCCCCGATCGATCACGACCCAACGATCCGCGTAAGCCTCGAGCAACCCCCGCAGATGCCCGGCGATCTGGCGGTGACCGGTCATCGCCGCCGCGTCGGCCGCGTGGGTCAGCGTGACGAGGAACACCGCGTCGCGAGGCACACCGGCGAAACCGTCTCCCCCGGCGCGTTCCAGGTCTGCCCGGGCGTCGTCGAGCCGGCCGGCGCGCGCCTCGGAGAACGCGAGCAGGGCCCGCCAGGCAGGGATGTCCGGATGAGCCTCGCTTCCTTCACGCGCGAGGGCGACGGTTTCGTCGAGCCGCGCCGGGTCGGCCTGCTCGGCCAGGATCATCACCTTCTGGACGCCGTGGATGGAACTCGCTCCGGGATCCTGGATCCGTTCCCCGATCACGAGCGCCTCGTCGGCGAGCACCTCGGCTTGATCGAACCGGCCGTCGATCAGCGCTTCCATCGCACGCCAGACCACCCCGTCGCGCAGGTGGATCGGCTGCCGGAGCCTGTCGGCGAGCACAGCGTGGCGGTGGATCTCGCCGCGCGCCTTGCTCAGATCGCCTCCCTCAACGAGATCGACCACCCGCCAGGAGCGCGCGCGCACCTCCAGATCGAGGTCGTCCAAACGGCGCGCGACCGCCGCCAGCTCGTCGGCGATGGCCATCCGCCCGGCAAGATCGTCGGGCCCCCAAAGCACGCGCTGCGCGGTGAGCGCGTCGGCCAGCGCGCGGTCGTCCCGCGCGGCGCGGGCGACCTCGACTCCCTCACGGCTGAGGGCATCCCGGTCCGCGTCCGAGACCGTGTAGTACTGCGCCTGCGCAAGACGCGCCAGCACCCGAGCCCGCAGGGACGCATCCTCCGCCTCACCAAGCCCATCGCGGGCCTCGTCCAACAGTTCGACAAGCTCTGGATCCACGCCCCACACCGGCGACGCGGAGCCGAGGCCAAGCGCGGCTGCCGCCAGCCGCTGCGAGTCGCCCACGTCGCGCGCCAGGGCGGCGGCCGCGCGGAACGCGTCCCGCGCCGCCTCGGTCTCACCTGCCCGCACCCGCGCGCGCCCAAGCGCCAGGTGTAGATCGCATCGCAGGTTCTCGCCGTCCGCCCCCGGCTCGAGGTCGAGCATGCCGAGCGCGCGCTCGAAATGCCGGGCGGCCTCCTCCCACGCCAGCGTGGCCATCGCTTGCTCGCCGGCCAGCTGCGCGTACCGGAGGGCTCGCCGGGCCTCCCCCAATGGCGCGGCCAGCACGTAGTGCAAGGCGATCGCGGCCAGGTGCTCTGGGGCGTCGCCGTGAAGCTCTTCGAGCACCTCGCCGGTTCGGCCATGCAGGGACGCCCGGCGCTCGGCGGACATCCCCTGGTAGAGGACTTCCCGGATCAGAGGGTGAGCGAAGCCGTAGCGCGCAGGCGCGTCGGGGATCCCGGCGGCGAGCCGGGCGCCGATCGCATGCTCGAGCGCGTCGAGCGCAACATGCCTTTCGATCCCCGCGACCCGCGCGACCGATCCGATCATGAACTCCTCGCCCTCCACGGCACCCACCTCGAGGATCGCCCGCGCCTCGGACGGCAGCCTGCCGAGCCGGCGCCCTATGACCTCCCGAACACTCGCCGGCATGGCGCCGGTAGCCGACGGGTCATCAGCGAGCGTCTCGATCGAGCCGTCAACCCAGGCGAGCCGCACGAGCTCGCGGACGAACAGCGGGTTCCCACCCGTCCGCCGGAGGACCGCATCGACGACATCCGGTTCGGGCTCGGCGCCGGTGGTGATCGCGATGACCCGGGCGACCTCGGCACGCACCAAGCCCGACAGAGGGAGCCGCAACGCCATCCGGTCGAGATCCGCCAGCGCCGAGGCGAGCGGGTGCCCGCGGTCCACCTCGAGGTCGCGGAACATGCCTACGACGAGCAGCCCCCCGCGGTGCAACTCGCCGGCCACGAACCGGAGCGCGAGGAGCGAAGATGTGTCCGCCCAGTGAAGATCATCGAGCACGACCAGCATCGGCTGGTGCTCGGCCCCATGCAGCAGCGCGTCCGCGAGCGCGTCGAACAGCCGGAACCGAACCCGCTCGGCGTCCTCCGCCTTGGCCGCCCCCGAAGCGTCGCTCGCGTGCTCCGGGAGGAGCGGAGCAAGATCCAACGCTCGCGGGCCAACGAGATCGAGCGAGGTGACGCCGGTCTCGCGCATCCAGGCCCTCAAGACCTGCGTCCAGGGCCAGTAAGCCGGCGCGCCGCCGCCTTCCCAGCAGGTGCCCCACAGCACGAGCGTGTCGCGCGCGCGCGCACGCACGGCCAGCTCCCCGACGAGCCGCGTCTTGCCGATACCGGGGTCGCCGGTCACCAGAACCAAACTGCCCCGACCGCCCTCCGCCGCATCGAGCGCGGCGTCGAGCTCTGCGAGCGCGTGGGAACGGCCGACGAAGACGCTCGACGCCGGCGACTCCGGGCCTCGCTGCTCGATCATCCGCCCCGCCTTGGCCGCCGCTCGAAGCCGCGCACCATCCGAACAGGATAATCCCCTTCGGAACGTGCCCCGGGCTCCGCCTAGGAACGTGCCCCGTGCGCGACCTTCTATCCCTCGGGGCGGCAGGGCTGCTTCCGCAACGAGCCACACGTGGGGTAGCCGGTCGGCACCGTCGCGCCCTCGATCACCGGCAGCGCGATCGACGACGGATGGTAGGCCGACGTGTAGATGGTGTTGAGCGCCGGTATCGGCAGCGCCGCGAAGCCCCACAGGTCGGGAACGATGTTCGGCGCGTTCACCCAGATGCGCAGCTTCGATCCGGCGCGATACGCGTGGCCGAACGGGAATATCTCGACGCGCGCGAGCGTGGGATGCCCCGCCACCAGCGGTGCCACGTCGGCGAGCCGGTGCGTCTGGAACGGACGCAGCTCGGTCGAGAAGCGCGCGTCCTCCATCCGGTGACTCGCACGCAGCCAGCCCTTCTGCACGAAGACCTCCTGACCATCCGACCGCACTTCGGTCAACGCGACCTCGAGGTCGGTGTCCGGCGCGGTCGAGGTGATCCACAGGTCGGCGCTGGCCGTGCCGAGCAACATGGTGTCCTGCTCGAACGCCTCCGACGTGAACATCGCGTAGGAGCCCTCCGGCGGCTTGCGCTGCCAGTCGCCCCCGACGCCGTCGGCCAGTTCCGCATCGCCGCGTTCCTGCGTCCCCGCGTACGGCGCGTACAGGTAGTCCACCGCGCCCGCCAGTCGCGCCTCCGTCGCGGGAAGCCGCTCGAGCGGTCCGGCGTCGGGATCGGGCGCCGTCGAACCCGGCGGATCCGCGCTGAGCGTCCCGTCGGTGGTCAGGTAGAGGCGAGTGGCTACCGTCTCCGCGGGCGGCCATGCCGAGAACGTCTGCGCGAAGGCCGCACGCCGGCCGCCGTTCGCGCCGTTCTCGAAGTTGATGGTCACCGGGTCTTCCGCCCAGTACTCCGCCGCCGTCGCGTCGGGGAACCCGGCGGAGCCGATCCAGCCGTTCCGCTCATCGTCCGGGTTGAAGTCGTACGCCTCCCCGAAGTCGCCGGGGACGAACTCTTCGCCGCGCAAGGTGAACTCGAGGAACCGATAGATATGCGGCAGCACCTGCTCCCCGTAGTACTCGCCGTGGTCACCGTTGGCGGCGAGGAACTTCCAGGGCAGCCCCGGGCGGAACCGCTCGATCAGGTGCGTCGCGCGCGATCCGACCTGCTCGTCCTGCCACGCCTCGACCAAGAACGTGGGCACGTCGATCTGGTCGGCCCACCACCAAGGCGAGCGTTCCCAGAACAAGGGTCCGTCGTACTGGTTGTAGGTCGCCTGCACGAACGGGTTGTACGGCGTGTTCGGCGCGTGTTCGGGCCAGTTCTCGATGCACTGATCGTCGTCCTGGTTCGCTTGCCACCAGGCCGGCCCGGAGTACATCGTCTCGGCCGCCCGCGACGCCGACCAGTAACCGGCGAAGGTGGCGTTGAGGATCCCTCCGGGGAACGGCACGTCGCGGTACAGGTCGCCGAAGACGTGGCCCGGCACGATCGAGGCGAGCCCGCGCGGCCGTTCCGCGGCAACGAAGAGTTGCGTGATGCCGGGATAGGACTTGCCGACCATCGCGAGCTTGTCGCCGAGCATCCCCGGCCGCTCGTAGCCCTCGATCTCGAGGTGTCCGGTGAGGTACTCGATGGCGCGCGCACCGTCACGCGCCTGGAGAGGCTCGAAGTAGTCGAAGTAGCCGCCCGAGCAATGCGTGCCTCTTATGTTGAGGCCCACAACCGCGTAGCCGGACTCGCGGAACCGGTGGTGCAGCCCGTCGTAGATGGATTGCGCGGGGACGTACCCCGAGTAATCCATCACCATCTGGTATGGGCCATCGCCCCAGACATCCGGATCGGGGAGCAACACCTGATACTTCAGCGTGACCCCGTCCTCCATCGGGATGTAGCCGTAGATCGCGCCGGGGCGCGCCGCCGGGGATATCGCCGGCGCGAGCATGGCAGCCAGCACAGCGAGCGTCGCGAGGCCAACGCGGCGTCGAGAGATGGTGTTCATCGGTCCCCCCTGCTTGAGCCTGATGGGCGCGGCAGCGCGCGCGGTCCCTCTCGAGGTTCGCCCTCCGAGGCGGCATTCCTGCCCTTCTCGAGGTTCGCCCTCTGAGGCGGCATTCCTGCCAACCCCCACCTTCGCCGCGCCCCGCGTGACCCCCTCCTAGGAACCCGCAAGTGACAAGCGCAGGATCATCGCGTAGTGGCAGATGCTGCCGCCGATGACCAGCGAGTGATACAGCTCGTGGAAGCCGAAGACGCGCGGGTTGGGATCCGGCCTCCGCAGGGCATAGACGATCGCCCCCGCCGTGTACAGCGCGCCGCCGAGGAACAGCAGCGTGATCTCTGTGGCGGTCAGGTCGCGAACAAGTTGGGGCATCGCGATGATCGCCGTCCACCCCAGGGCGACGTACATCGCCGTGCCGGCCGGGCTCGCCGCGCGCAGACGCGTGATCTTGAGAGCGACACCCACGGCTGCACAGCCCCAGACGGCGGCAAGGATCGAGACCCGCCACGCGCCTTGCAGAGCCAAGACGCTCAACGGCGTATACGTCCCGGCGATGAACACGAAGATCGTCGAGTGATCGACGCGACGCATCCATTGCCGGGAGCGGGGGGACCAGGGGAAGCGATGGTAGAGCGCGCTCACGCCGTACAGCGCCATCACCGAGACCGCGTAGACGGCCGATGCGGCTCGGGCAGCCGGAGTGCGTCCCAGCGCGACGAGCGCGACGCCCGCGGGAACCCAGAAGAAGAACGCGACCTGATGGAGCCTGCCCCGCAATGCAGGCTTCGGAGGCTCGTCCATGGTCGGCGCCGTCATCGCGGAGCCAAACTACCGAGCCGCGGCGGCCGGGTCGAGCGCGTCGAGGGGAAAATGGTGAGGGTAGCTCCGGGACACGGAGGTCTCGCTCAGGGAGGCGGCGTCGCCGCTTTCTGCCGCGCGCGGTACGCGGCCACGCTCGCGCGGTTCCCGCAGACGCTTGGGCTGCAGTACCGACGGGAGTGGTTGCGCGACTCGTCGATGAACACGTCGACACACCTGTCCCCGTCGCAGGTTCGCAGCCGGTCGAATCCTTCCCCGGCGATCACCACAGACAAGGTCATCGCCGCCTCCGCCGCGAGGCGGGGCCCGAGCGGCGTTCCGCTCGGCGTGTAGTGCAGATGCCACGGCCCATCGTGGTTGGTCAGCACGGGTCGGGCGTCCGCCGACGCGAGCAGCTGGTTGAGGATGGCGACGGCCTTCTGCTCGTCGTCGGCTTCGAACACCTCCCGTAGCGAGGTACGCAGGCTCCGGACCTCTTGGAGATCGCGTGAGGTCGGGCGCTTGACGTCGCTCATCTCGTGCTCGCGGAGGAAGGTCGCGAGCGCGTCGACGTCGCTGAGGTCCTCGCTTCCGTCGACCGGATCCCGGGTGTTGACCAGGTCTACGGCCAGCGCAAGGGAACATTCCATGTAAGGACCGAAATCTGCTTGACTCATGAACCTCTCCGGGTGTAGCGTAATGACCAAGCTACATCTTGCCCATTACAGGGCGCCAGGTCAAGAGTCACCAGCGAAGGGGGGAAGACGATGATCCTCATCCACGAGGAACTGGTGCGACAGCGACACCAGGATCTCCTCGCCGAGGCGGCACGGCAGCGCCTCATCTCCCGGGCCGGGCACGGCACACGCCCCGACGGACGGGGCCCTTCAGGAAAGGGGACCCCCATGAGGTTCTGGCAGGAACGCAAAGCCGCACGCGCCCTGCGCATGCTGGGCGGCCGATCCCGGATCGACCGCCTTGGGGGACTCGAAGAAGTGCCGCTGTTCCGCGGGCTCCCGCGGCGCCAGCTCGCCGTGGTGGCCCGGCGCGCCGATCCGGTCTCGATCCCCGAGGGAGCAGTCATCGCGACCGAGCGGCACCCGCAGCCCCAGTTCATGATCCTTACCAGTGGCGTTGCCGAGGCCACCGTGGAGGGTCGCCGGATCGGCATCCTCGGGCCGGGCGATCACTTCGGCGAGCTGACGCTGCTCGAGGGGGAACCCCAGGTTCCCACCGTCAGGGCGCTCACCGACGTGGAAGGCTTCGTGCTGGCGCGCCGAGAGTTCTGGGGCGTGCTGCACGCGGTCCCCGCCTTGTCGCTTCGACTCGCCGCGCGCGTAGCAGAGGACCTGCGGCGCGCCCACCGACGCATCGCAACCGAGCACGCGGACGCCTGCTAGCACATCCCGAACACCAGCGGGTCGCTCGTGCACAAGATGCCATAACAGCGGCGAAACGGTCGGAGGCGCACCCTCGAACTGCGCGGCGACCGAACCGGTGGCAGCTCTCCTCGTTCATAGGACCGTTCAGAGGAACCGGTTCGCGCACAAGGAGGGAACGCTCGTGAGGAACGCTATCCGCATGCTCGGGATCTGTCTGGCCTTGACCGCACTGGTCGCCACTCCGTCCGCGATCGGCGCCGGCCAACCGGCGTCGAAGGCATCTGCGCAAGTAGGGAAGATCAACATCCTGTCGTCGGAGAACGTCGGCTGGACGCAGATCCTCGCCGCACCGATCAAGACGCCAAACGGGAAGGCTCTGTTCATCGACGTCTCGCTGGAGTGCGGCCTCTACACGCGCACCAAGACCGTCAGCCAGGAGGGGATCCTCGACACCTCCACCGCCGAGAGCGGCGTATCGGTGATGGTCGTGCTCGACGCCGGCACCGCGAGCGAGCGCGTCGCCTCGCCGGGGGAAACGACGTTCTGCCGGCGCACGCAGACCCTGTCGAGCCGCTACGCCGGCATCGAGGAGTGCGAGGACGAGAACGGCGACGGGGAGACCACCGAGGATGAGTGCGAAACGACTCCGGAGGAAACTCAGCTCATCCTCGACACCATGAACGCGAACTCATTCAACTTCATCATCGGCGCGGTTGGAACCGGTGTCCATACGGTCTCGGTGCTGGCGAAGATCGACCTCGCTTCCGCAGCCGAGGCGGGTGAGGCCGAGGCGCGAGCAGCGATTGGCAACGGCAGCGTCACCATCGAGACCGTGCGCCTGGCCAGGAACACGCCGATCGAGCTGTCCTGACGCACCGGCTCCGGGCCTGCGACCGAGACCTTCAGGCCCCCAACGATGAGGGTTTGCGATCCGGCACGTGGCTCCGTTGGTGGGCTGAGATGAGCAACGTGAACGTTGCGCCCTGCCCCGGCCTGCTCTGAACCGTCAGCGCGCCGCCGAGGGCGCGCGCGAGCTGGCGCGAGACGTACAAACCCAGGCCGGTTCCTTCGACGCCGTCGGAGCCGGGTGCGCGCCTGAACGGTTCGAAGATCCTCTCGAGCTGATCATCGGGGATCCCCGGCCCGTGATCGGTCACCGCGATAGCAACCTCGTTGTCATCCTCGCGGACGTCGATCTCGATCGCGCTTCCTTCGGGTGAGTACTTCCGCGCGTTCGAGAGCAGGTTGGTGAGGATCTGCTCGACCCAGATCTCATCACCTCTCGCGCGTACCGGCCGTGAGGGTTCGCGAAGTACGATCATCCGCTCGGGTTCCTCGTCCCGTTCTCCATCCAGCACCTTGCGTACGAGCGCGACGACGTCGGGGATGGTCGCGCGCCGACGGGTCCTGCCGGTCTGCGAGGTGGAGACCTCGAGGAGCTTGGAGATCAAGCGTTCGAGATGCTCCGCCTGATCGCGGATCCGACTCACGATGTCGAGCCGCTGGGACCGCGTCAGATTGTCGTAGTGATCCACCAGCGTTCCCGCCCAGCCCAAGATCGGCGACAGCGGCGCGCGCAACTCGTGCGCAACGGTTCCGGCGAACGCCTCGCGCATCTGTTCGGTCTCGCGCTGCGCCGTCACGTCTCGTCCGACGACGACGAGCATCGCCGGATTCGATGCGGTCGCGGGCAGCCGGGTATACGAGACGAAAAGCCACCGCGCCTGCCCGGTCCGCGTTCGCAGGATCAGCTCGTTCGGCAGAGCCTCACCATCTGCCCAGGCTTCCATGCGGACCGGACGTCCCGCCGGGTCGGTGGGGTCGAGCGGGCCGGGGAGCGAGGTCCCCACGATCTGCTCGGCCGGGTATGACGTGATCCGCTCGAGACCTGCGTTCCACATCAAGACGATCCCGTGCTCATCCAGCGCCAGGCCCGCATCCCTGGTGTAGTTGACCAGCTCGCCCAACCGCCGCCGTTCGCGACGAACCTCCTGCTCGAGGATCCCGCGCATGATCACAACCGTCACCTCAGCGCCGAGCGCTTCCAGGACGGACAGATCATCCTCATCGCGGATCTGTCCCCCGCGGTCATACACGGCGAGAAGCCCTGTCGTCCGTCCTTGGTATCGCAGCGGCACCGCGATCGCGTTGTCCCATCCGCCATCGACGAGCAGCGCTCCGACCTGTGGGTGATCGCGATCAGCGACAAGCGCGCGCCCGTGCTCGATCAGCGTTTGAACGAACGTGCCACGCTGGTATCGGACCGAGGAGGCGTGCGGGTGGCCGTCATGCCCGGCAAGTCGGTGGATCGTGGTTGCGTCCTTCTGCTGAACGGCGAGTTCTACTCCTCCCGCATCGAAGCAGTCGCGCACCTCCACCAGGAAGCCGGCGATGGCATCACCTATGTCCTGCGTGGATCCGATCTCATGGGCGGCGCGTCGCACCGCCTCCAATCGATGCTGCAGGACGACGGTGGCCATGTGGCGCCGGTAAGCCTCGCGCGCGACGAGCAGCGGCACGGCGAAGAAGGGCACGCTCGCAACGCTCCATCGATAGGCGGTGACGAGCAGCAATCCAACCAGAATGTTGAGCGCGTCGGTGGCGAACAACCCCCCCACGGATCCTTCGATCGGACGAACGATCGCGCTTCGGAAGGGAACACCCTCGGCGGTGTGAAGGACCCAGCCGACCGCCATCTCGTTGAGCAGAAGCTCGATCACCATCGCGAGGATCAGCGCAAAGGTGTTGCGCGCGCTGAGGCGCTCTCCCGCGCGGATCGCATCGAACACAAGGGCGGCGAGGCCGACGGAGGCTGCGAGCTGGGCCGCGTTGAACACCGATCGGATCGGATCGTTGCGCCGGACGACGTTCGCGATCACGACGGTGAGGCCCACCAGGGGGATGAGCAGGAACCCCGGGAGCGCCCAGATCGCCGGGACGAGCACGACCTCGAACAGGTCCACGGTCTCGGGCTGGTGACCGAGGGTCCGGCGGATGGCAGGCATCGCACCCAGCGTGAGCAAGCCGAAGAACATCAGTCCGACCAGCCACTCGCGCGCGGTCGGTGGCCCGTGTCGGACGAAGGCCACCACGGCAAGCGCAGCTGCACTCGCCGCGAGTACCGCGATGCCTGTGACTACGGTGCGTGTCTGCAGAGGGTGAGCGTTCGCCCTCTCCAATGGTCCTCCGTTCCGGGGCTAACCGCTAACGAGAACTATCACCCCCACCCCATGGATCCTCCATCACCCGAACGGACTGAGATTCGATGGTTGGTTCACGCTAGAATGCAATTTCATGGGGCTATTCCACTCTTGCACCTCCTGCCGTAGGATGAGCCGGACACACACGATTCGCCCCTGCAGGGAGATGTTCCGGTTTGGGGCGGGCCAGGGGGTGGCCGATGGCAACGATACGTCGAGTCCTCGTGGGGATCGCGGCATTCGTGGCTGTTGTACTCGTCGCGGGCGCCGGCCGGCAGTGGGGATAGAGACCCCGGCGCGTCGATGAGAACGTGCTCTACGCGCTCCTGATAATCATCGCGACCTTCATCACCGTCGGTATCGCAAGCGGGGGGCGGCTCTCCGCCCTCGCGCTCCTCCGCCCGCGCGCCTCGGGGCTGGCCTTCGTCGCGCTCGCCGTCATGGTTGTCGCGCCGTTCATCGACGGTATCGGTCCGACAGCCGACCGGGCGTTGATCGGCGTTACCTACGCCCTCGTCGCGGCGTTCCTGGCGCTCAACGTCGGACGGAGGGATGGCTGGGCGCGGATCGGGATCGTCCTGCTCATCGTTGGCTGGACGCTGAACGCGCTGGTGATCGGCTTGAATCGTGGGATGCCGCTGTCGCTCGACGCGTACCGGGCCTCGGGGCAGACCGCGCCGCCGACCCCGGGCGAAGGGGGCTTCTTCAAGCTCGTGATCGCCGACGACTCCACGCTGCTGCTGCCGCTCGGCGACGTGATCCCAGTCCACCCGCTGCGGCAAGTCTTCAGCGCCGGCGATCTTGTTTTGCTCGCCGGGCTCGGGACGATCCTGACCGCCGGCATGCATCAGCGCGGCTCCACAACCTGAAGTCGTCCCGGGCCGGTTTGGGATGTTGCGCGCGACGCTTGCGCAGTGGTCGCCGGTTCGCGTCTGGCGCCTGAGGCAGGCCGCCCACGCGTTCGTGGAACCTCCACGAAGGTTCGTCCTCGTCGTAGGGTGGGATCTGACGCTTGGAGGACACCATGAGCCAGGGCGTGGCCTCGCCCGAGCCCGCACTCCCGATCGTTGAAGAGACGGCGGTGCGCTGGCGGATCGAACGCCAGGGCGCGATGCGCGTCCCCGGCATCGTGTTCGCTTCCAAGGCGCTGCTCCCCGACGTCCTTTCCGATCAGTCGCTCCGCCAGGTGGTGAACGTCGCGACGCTCCCGGGCATCGTGGAAGCCTCCTACGCCATGCCCGACGTCCATTGGGGTTACGGGTTCCCGATCGGAGGTGTGGCGGCGACCGACGTGGAATCCGGCGGCGTCGTCTCCCCGGGAGGAGTCGGGTTCGATATCTCATGCGGCGTCCGGTTGCTGGCCTCGGGTCTGGACCGCGGCGACCTCGCGGCATCGCTCGGGGCGGTCATGGATGGATTGGACCGCCGGATCCCGCGCGGGATGGGCCGGGGGGGCGTGTGGCACCTGGAGAGCAGCGACGAGCTGCTCGAGCTGCTGATGGGCGGCTCGCGCTACGCCGTCGAACGAGGCTTCGGCGTCGAGCGGGATCTCGAGCGTTGCGAGGACGGCGGCGCGATCGCCGGCGCGGACGCGGCCCACGTGAGCGCGCGCGCGCTCGAGCGCGGACTCGGCCAGGTGGGAAGCCTCGGGTCCGGCAACCACTTCCTCGAGGTTCAGGCGGTGGACCGGATCTTCGACGACAACGCGGCGGCGGCGTTCGGGCTTCACCGGGATCAGATCTGCGTGATGATCCACTGCGGCTCCCGCGGGCTTGGTCATCAGATCTGCTCGGACCACGTCCGCATCATGGGCGGGGCGATGCCTCGCTATGGGATAGAGGTGCCCGACCGGCAGCTCGCGTGCGTGCCGGTCCGTTCCCCTGAAGGTGCGGCGTATCTCGCCGCGATGGCCGCCGCGGCGAATTACGGACGTGCGAATCGCCACATGCTGGCCGAGGCGGTTCGAGCGGCGTTCCTCGACGCGACCGGCAACGACGAGATGGATCTGGTGTACGACGTGTCCCACAACATGGCCAAGCTCGAGGAGCACGACGTTGGCGGCACGCGGCGGTTGCTGTGCGTCCATCGCAAAGGCGCGACCCGCGCGCTGCCCCCCGGTCACTCAGAGCTGCCGGCCGGCCTGCGCGATGTTGGCCAGCCCGTGCTGATCCCGGGTTCGATGGGGACTGCGTCCTACGTACTCACCGGCGTGCCCGGCGGCGGCGCGTTCCAGTCGACGTGCCACGGCGCCGGGCGGACGATGAGCCGGCATGCGGCGAAGCGTCGCATCCGTGGCGACACGCTGCGCACCCAGCTCGAGACCGCCGGGATCGCCGTGCGCGCCCGATCGGTCCGAGAGCTTCCCGAGGAAGCACCGTTCGCTTACAAGGACGTCGACGAGGTCGTCAGAACCTGTGAGGAGGCCGGCCTGTGCGCGCGGGTCGCGCGTCTCCGTCCGATCGGAGTCGTGAAAGGGTGATCAAACGTCGATCGTGGCGCGACATCGCCAGCCGCCGTCCTCGTAGGCGAGCATCAAGTCGCTGAGCGAGACTCCTTTCGGCAGCGCCCCGTGCGTCTCGACGCTCACCGCCGGGGCGACCTCGAAGAACCCGGCGATGCGGCCGTCCTCAGTCTCCTCGAGCGTCACCCGAACGGGGATGCTGCCGAGCACGTCGACGACGTAGATGATCTCGTCGAGCAGCGACACGAGCAGCGCCTCGTCCTCCTCCATCTCGAGCGTGATCGGGATCGGCTCGGTCACCGCCACGTCGTCGACGGCGGCGAAGGAGTCGACCAGCGCGCGCGCGGCCTGTTCCAGACACGCAAGCTTGGTCGGCGCCCAGGCCTCGATGATAAGGTCCGCCGTGTGAGGAACCAGGCGGTGTCCCGCCGCCGATGACTCGTTCCGCGACATCCGGCCCAAGGATAATGGGGCCCCGCGTTCATGGGGGGAGATGACGTCGGCGGGCGCCTCGCAGACTCGGGAACTAGCCGAGACGCAGCCGACGCACGACGCGCTCGCTCGCGGTCAGACCGAAGCCGACGCTGAGCAGCAGCGCGCCATACCCTCCCGACTCCGGAGGATCGCACGGGAGAGGTCCGGTGGCCGAGCCCTCGGTCACAAGCCATAGACCGCATCGAGCCTCCGGGTCGTAGACGAGCACACCTCCGACCCCCTCGACGTGGAACGACATGGTCACCTGATAGGACCCCTCGACGAGCGGGACGCTTCCGGATGCCGCCGTCGGGCTCACGCACGTGACGACGTCGCCGCACGCGGCGGTGGCTGAGCCGGACGCGGCACCCGACAGCTCGACCTCGACGCTCCGGGATTGGGACCCCGGGCACTCGACGGTTCCCGAGTAGTTGATCGAGCCTTCCCCGACCTGCAGATCGATCTCGTCGGCGCCGGTGACGATCCCGGCACACGCCGGGTGGTAATCAGCCAACGCGACGGTGGCGGGCACGAACACCATCGCCCCGATCGCACCGAGGACGACGATCAGCCGCTTCGCACGCCTCACCATCGGGACCTCCCTTGGGCTGGACCTGTCGAGCCAGCCTTCGACGCCCAGGGGCCACCTCCTCCCGGAGCTGCGCCCGCAGATCCGGGCGCGTGGTCACGGTCCCGTGGGGCGCGCTGCTCGCCGCGTATCAGGCGGGCGTGATCGTCACCGGTATCCCGTTGAGGACGGCGTTGCCGGACAGCGGATCGATCATGTCCGAGGGCGCCAACACGTTGCTGTTGGTCCTGGCCTGACCTGCGGCGACCGCTGCTCTGACGCCGTCGTCTGCGGCTCCCCAGCCGTGGGGGATGCTGACGACGCCGGGCATGACCTCGTCGGTGACCTCGGCCTCGATCCGGACCGAGCCGGCCGAGGACGTCACCGTCACCGCTCCCCCCTCGGCGATGCCGAACCGAGAAGCATCGTCCGGGTGGATATGCAGCGTGCACTTGTTGGAGCCGCCGGCCAGCAGCGGGAGGTTGTGCATCCACGAGTTGTTCGAGCGCAGTTGCCGGCGTCCGATCAGCACCAGCGCGCCGTTGCGTCGACGGCCCAGCGACTCGCTCAGCCGCGCGCAATCGGCGACGATCGGTTCCGGCGCAAGCTCGATCATGCCCGACGGCGTCCGCAGGATCTCGGGGATGCGCGGCTGGAGCGGTCCCAGGTCGATGCCATGGGGATGCTGCTCGAGCAGCTCGAGCGACAGGCCGTCGGGTTCACGGCCGAACGCGTCGCCGTACGGGCCGCTACGCAGCAGGATGTCCAGCAGCCGCTCGGGTCCGGTGCGATCCCCCACCGCCTTCCACGCCTCGTCCTCCTCGACGCCGTTGGCCGGCGAGGATGGGTTCCGCAAGCCGCGCGCGAGCACCTCCCGCGCAACCATCTCGTCGAGCTGCTCGACGGTTGCATCCGCCGCCCCGGCGGCGATGCCGGTCATGCGCAGGAGAACCTGCCATTCGGGGATCTGGCCGTCGGGCACCGGGTTGATCGCCGGGGAGTACCGCGCGATGTTGCGGCACGACAGTGCGTAGAACGCGACGTCGTAATGGCTTCGCGACAGGGCCGGCTCGCCGGGCAAGATCACGTCAGCGTGCCGTGTGGTGTCGTTGATGTAGATGTCGATCGACACCATGAAGTCGAGCGCGTCGAACGCACGAGCGAGCGTCGTGGCGTCCGGGGTCGACACGACCGGGTTGCCGGCGAGCGTGATCAGCGCGCGCACCCGACCTTCGCCGGGCGTCAGGATCTCTTCGGCGAGACATGCGACCGGAAGCTCGCCGAGCACCTCGGGCGCCCCCCGCACGCGACTGCGATGCCGGCCGGTCCTGACCCCGCGCCCCTTGCCCGGCGCGCCGGCCGTGGTCGGCGATCCCGCCGCCGGCTTGGTGAACAGCGCGCCGCCCGGGCGGTCCAGGTTCCCCGTCAACACGTTGATCACGTCGACCAGCCACGACGCGAGGGTCCCGAACTCCTGCGTGCAAGTCCCGATGCGCGCGTACACCGCGGCGGTCTTGGCGGCGGCGAGCTCGCGCGCGATACGTCTGATGGTCTCCGCGGGTATCCCGCATACAGGCTCGGCGGCCTCGGGGGTGAACGGTTGCGCCAGCGCGCGCACCTCTTCGACACCGGCCGTGTGCTGCTCGAGCCGTCCGAGCGAGACCAGCCCGTCGGCGAACAGCGTTTGCACGATCGCGAACAGGAAGTGCGCATCGGTGCCTGGGACGATCGAGAGATGCTCGTCGGCCTCCTCCGCCGTGCGCGTGCGCCGTGGGTCGGCCACCACGAGCTTCCCGCCGCGGCGGCGCAGCGCGCGCAACCGGCCCGGCAGGTCCGGAGCCGTCAGCAGCGAGCCGTTGGACACGAAGGGGTTCGCGCCCAGGATCAACAGGTAGGAGGTGTTGTCCACGTCGGGGATCGGGACCGATAACCCGGTCCCGAACATCAGGCCGCCCGCGAGCTGCTTGGGCATCTGGTCGACCGTCGTCGCCGAATAGATGTTGCGGGTGCCGAGCGACTTCAGCAACGGCTTCGCGTAGAGCGATCCCGCGAGGTTGTGCACGTTCGGGTTGCCCAGATACACCGCGACCGCGTCGCGGCCGTGCTCGGACAGGATGCCGCCGAGCTTCTCGGTGATCAGCTCGAACGCCTCGTCCCACGACGCTTCGCGGAATCCTTCACCCTCGCGGATCAGCGGGGTACGGACGATGTCGGGATCGCGCTCGAGGTCGATCAGCGCGATCGCCTTGGGACACAGGTATCCCTTGCTGAAGACGTCCTCGTCGTCACCGCGAACCTTGACCAGCTCGCGATCCTGCAGGGTCAGGGTGAGCCCGCAGGTCGCCTCGCAGAGCGGGCAGGTTCGATGCGCAACGCGTTCCATCACAGCCTCCCGGGTTCGGTTCGCACCATACCGCGGCCGCCGAACCCCGTACACCTCGTCGACCCCCACACGATGGCGTATCCGCTGGTGCGAACGGCCGAGACGTTCATGTACGCGAGCCCAAGCCGCGACGCAGGGCGTGCCGTATCCCGCCGGCAATCACTTAGCAACCCTGCGTTGACAGGACCGGGAGGACCGGGAGGACCGGGAGGACCGGGAGGACCCTGACGAACGCGCGGATCAGTCCACAGGTACGCGGATCAGTCCCCAGGTAACCGCGTGGATCGGGCCCAGCCGCTTCCCGTTTCTCACGTTCTTGTCAACCGCAGTTGGCTAAGCGCTTCGGGCGAAAACTTGGTTCATCCCCGGCTGCCCGCAGGCACTATCGTAATGACCATGCGGTACGTGACCTTCACCTTCGCCTTCGTCGCGATCTCGTGCACGAGCAGCGCGCCGCAGGTCGCACCGACGCCGACCACGCCCTCACCCACACCTTCGCTCACGACGGAGCCGACGCCAACCGGTGAGACGACGCCCTCGCCGCTGCCGACCCAAGTGCCCCTGGGGAAGCCCGTGTTCGAGGAGTTCGACCTCCCGGCCGGGTCGCGACCCCACGACGTCGCACCCGCACCCGATGGACGCGTCTGGTACACCGCCCAGGGCAGCGGAGAGCTGGGCTTGCTCGACCCGCGCAACGGCCGCGTGCGTCGCGTCGATCTCGGCGACGGCGCGCGCCCCCACGGGGTGATCGTCGGCCCGGACGGCGATGCGTGGGTGACCGACAGCGGACTGAACCAGATCATCCGCGTAGATGCGGAGACCTTCGAGATCGAACGCTTCACGCTGCCCGGCTCGAGCGCGAACCTGAACACGGCCGCGTTCGACGGTGACGGAGTCCTGTGGTTCACCGGGCAGAACGGCAACTACGGGCTGGTGAACCCGCGCAACGACGCCGTGCGCGTGTTCAACGCGCCGCGCGGACGCGGACCCTACGGCATCGCGGCGACGCCGGATGGAACGGTCTGGTTTTCCTCGCTGGCCGGCAGCTACATCGCGCGCGTCGACGGTCGCGACGGCCGGCTCGAGGTTGTGGACGTCCCGACCTCCGGTGGCGGCGCGCGCCGTGTGTGGAGCGACTCCGGCGGGCGTTTGTGGGTGACCGAATGGTTCACCGGCAAGCTCGCGCGCTACACGCCCTCGACGGGAGGGTGGCACGAGTGGGACATCCCGGGCAACGCGCAGCCCTACGCGGTGTTCGTGGACGAGCACGACCTGGTTTGGGTAACCGACTTCGGGGCGAACGCGCTCGTACGCTTCGACCCCCGCACCGAACGGTTCCGATCGTTCCGGTTCCCGTCCGCGGGAGCCGAGGTGCGCCAACTCCTCGGACGTCCCGGCGAGGTCTGGGGTGCAGAGTCGGGAACCGACAAGCTCGTCGTCGCCCGCACCGGTTCATGACGAACCCACCCGCGAGAAGGGTGGTCTAGACTCCCACCCAGTACACGGTTGGTGGGGAGGCGCGCAGTGACTGACATGATCCGTACCTCGGGATTGGTGAAGCGGTACGGGAAGGTGACGGCCCTCGACGGCTTGGACCTGATCGTGCCGAAGGGGACCGTGCTCGGATTGCTCGGCCCGAACGGCGCAGGCAAGACGACCGCCGTACGTATCCTGACGACGTTGCTTCAACCAGACGCGGGAACGGCAGAGGTGGCCGGCATCGATCTGCTCCGCCATCCGGACAAGGTGCGCGAGCGGATCGGTCTGTCGGGCCAGACCGCCGCCGTCGACGAGCACCTCACCGGCTACGAGAACCTCGAGATGGTCGGACGGTTGTATCACCTCGGCCGGCAGGTGGCGCAGGCGCGCGCGCGCGAGCTGCTCGAACGGTTCGACCTGGCCGATGCGGCGAACCGCACCGCGAAGACGTACTCGGGAGGCATGCGGCGAAGGCTCGACCTGGCCGCGGCGCTGGTCGCAGCACCCGAGGTCCTGTTCCTCGACGAGCCCACCACGGGGCTCGATCCGCGTAGCCGCGTCTCCATGTGGGATACGATCCGCGAACTCGTGCGCAGCGGGAGCACGCTGTTGCTGACGACGCAATACATGGAGGAGGCCGACCGGCTGGCCGACGACATCGTCGTCATCGACCGCGGTCGCAAGATCGCTCACGGCACCGCGGACGAGCTGAAGCGCACGATCGGTGGCGAGCGGGTCGAGGTCGTCGTGGGAACCACCGGTGATATCGCGGTGGCGCGGGCCGTTCTCGCGCGGGCTTCATCCGAAGACGTGCAGATAGACGAGACGAGCCGCAGGCTGACCGCGGCGGTGACCGGCGGCGTCGATGCCTTGCGCAAAGTCGTCCAGCAGCTCAAGACGAACAACGTTTCGGTGCTCGACGTGGGCCTGCGCCGGCCGACGCTTGACGACGTGTTCCTCGCGCTCACCGGCCACATCGCGGAGAACGACTCCAAGTCTGCCGACGAGACTGCGACGCCGGATCCCCGCGTGGCGCTGGACAAGGAGCGCGTGTCATGACAGCGCTCGCGCAGACCCTTGCCGATGGGGCGATCGTCGCCAAGCGCAATCTGATCAAGACGAGGCGGATCCCCGACGTTCTGGTGTGGACCACGATGTCGCCGATCATGTTCGTGCTGCTGTTCGCGTACGTCTTCGGCGGCTCGATCAACATCCCCGGCTCGACCTATCGCGAGTTCCTGATCGCCGGCATCTTCGCTCAGACCGTGATCTTCGGCGCCACGTTCACGGGTGCGGGGCTGGCCGACGACATGCAGAAGGGCATCATCGACCGCTTCCGGTCGTTGCCGATGGCTCGCTCGGCATTGCTGGTCGGCCGTACGGCGAGCGACATCGTCAACAACTCGATCTCGCTGGTCGTGATGGCCATCACCGGGCTGATCGTCGGCTGGCGGATCCACACGTCGATCCCCGAGGCGATCGGCGGGTTCCTGGTGCTCCTGCTGTTCGCCTACGCGATCTCGTGGGTGATGGCCTACGTGGGCTTGATCGTGCCGAGCGTTGAAGTGGTGAACAACGCATCGTTCATGGTCATCTTCCCGCTGACGTTCATCGCCAACACGTTCGTCCCGAGCCAGAACCTGCCGGGTGTGCTGCGAACCGTCGCCGAATGGAACCCGGTTTCGTCCGTGGCGCAAGCAGCGCGCGAAGCCTTCGGCAACGTGGGACCTGCCACACAGGCATCCGAGGCGTGGTCGCTGAACCATCCCATCCTCTACGTCGTGCTCTGGGTCGGGATCATCCTGGCGGTCTTCGTCCCGCTGTCGGTCCGTCGCTACGAGCGCGCGACCCTCCGAGGCTGAGCGAGGCGATAGGGTCGGTGACGCGTTCCGGCCGCGCGCCGCTCGACGAGCGGGTACCCACGGTGGACCGTTTTTTCAGGCCGTCAGCGGCGAAGCTTGGCAGCCATCTGCGCGCGCGTCGGCACCTTCACGTTTCGCACGGCGCGCACCAGCCGTAGCAGCCGAAGCACGTACCATCCCGGGTCGATCTGCCATGCACGCAGGCCGAGGCGTGCGGACCAGGGGAAGGCGTGGTGGTTGTTGTGCCACGACTCGCCGAACGAGGGGATCGACAGCGCCCACACGTTGCGGCTCTCGTCGCGCGCCTGGTATGCCTCACGGCCGTAGAAGTGGCATATCGAGTTGATGCTCCAGGTCACGTGGTGCAGCAGGAACACGCGCACCAGCGATCCCCACAGGAACGCCGTCAGCATCCCGACCCACGACCGCGTGATCGCCAGGCCCGCCAACGCCGGAAGCAGGAACGTGGCGAGCGTCAGCAACGGGAACCCACGGTCGATCCGCGCGATCGCCCGATCCGCGACCAGATCGGGAGCCCACTCGCTCCGATCGGACTGCTCGGAGTCGAACAGCCAGCCCATGTGCGCGTGCGCGAGCCCGAGCACGACGCCTCGCAGCCCTCCGGCCTTCGCCAGGTGCGGTGAATGTGGATCCCCGAACTGGTCGGCGTACGCGTGATGGCGGCGGTGGGTCGCCGACCATGCGATCACCGACCCCTCTACAGACATCGATCCCGCGACGGCGAGGATGACACGCAGCGGCTTGACGGCGCGGAAGCTTCGGTGCGTGAAGAGCCTGTGGTAGCCGAGCGTCACCCCCAGGCCGGTGAACGCGTAGAACGCAAGCATGACGCCGAGATCGGTGCCGGTGATACCGGTTCCCCAAAGCGAAACGATCGCGGCGACGACCGCGAGCGGCGGGACGACGGTGAGGATGAGCGTGATGCGACGCTGGATGCGGAGTTGCGCAGCGTCGAGGCGCACGATGCCGCGAGTGGTCGTCTCAACCGGACGTTCGAGAAGCTCGTGCATGATTCCTCCGGTGCGTCGGGTCAAGCACGGCAGTTGAGAGTCGGGGGGCCGCGACGAGTCGCGGCCCCCCAACGTGCCTTAAGCCGGTCGAACGTTCGTGGCCTGCAAGCCCTTCTGGCCCTGGGTTACCTCGAACTCGACGATTTGGCCTTCCTTCAGCGAGCGATATCCGTCACCGGCGATGCCAGAGTGATGGACGAAGACGTCGTTGCCCTCATCGGGCGAGATGAAACCGAAGCCTTTGTCGTCGCTGAACCATTTGACGGTTCCGCGCATGTCGTACCTCCTTCCGGCGCCAGTGGCGCAGTGATCAGCCCATTACGGACCGTGAGGCGAAGCCGGAAAAAGGAACAGCCGCGGTCTGCCCGCGGCATTAGCGTCCACACCAAACCTCGAACTCGGCAGCGATGATATCACGCCTCGACGAAAGTCAACAGCCGCCCCGAGCACCGATGCGACACCCCAAACCGCTGTTCTTCCAGGTCAGGCGGACAGATACTTACGGGAACCCGCCCTGCTCCGGGTCGACGCGCTCGATCGTCAGGCCGCCGGATCGACCCGCCAGATAGGGCCGCCGGTGGACAGCACATACAACTCGCCGGACGCATCCTCACCGAACGACGCGATCAGAGACGCAGAGACACCGAGATCCAGCGGCACCGTCAGCAGCCCGCCGACGGTGACCAGCGCGTTGAGGCGGGCGGTGCAGAAGTCGGCGAACAGGTAAGCGCCCTGCAGCGCCGGGATGCGCGTGCCACGGTACACGTACCCCCCGGTCACCGAGCAGTTCGTGCCCACGCGCGGATACTCGTACAGAGGCGGTACGTGACCGGCCGGCTCGGTGCCGCCGGCGTAGGGGTGAGCGCCCTCCATCTGGTTCCAACCGTAGTTCTCGCCGCCGCTGGAGGTCGCCGGCCGGTAGTCGATCTCCTCCCACTGGTTCTGGCCGACGTCGCCTACCTCACCGGCGATCTCGAGCACGGTCGTCACGGTCGCGCCGTCGAGCGCCCGCACACGTCCACCCTTCTCGGCGATGAACAGCCGGGCATCCCCCGGTCGCGTGGCCATCGCGAGCGGATGCGACAAGGCGGCCACCTGCGTGAGGGTTACGAGCGGAACCGGCGGCGCGGCGCCTGCGGGTACGGCGGCAGCGAGGAACACCCCGAGGGCGACGATCTTCCGGAGCTTCACTCGTGGCCCATCGGTCCGCGAGAAACGCGTAGCAACGACCTGCCTCGAAACGTAGTTCCGACGTAGACGCATGCACTCTCCCGACGATCGATGGCTCCAGGCTTCGTCGCGACGCCCCTCGGTCCTGCCCAACCAGACGAGGCATCGGCGCCCGGGCAAGGGAAAACTTCCTCCCAGGACATCGCGAACCACCGGCCCTGCGAGGGATGATCGCGCCGGTGGGGGATCACCGCGTGGACATGGCCGGCCTGACGCGCGAAAGGAGGGGGACCGGTGCCATCGGCATCGAATGGCCGGCGCCGCAGGGATCCTGTCTTCGTGTGATGGATGTGGGGGGAGTTCAGATGAGACATGTTCGAACCTTGGCGTTGTTGGCTGCTGTGGTCATCCTCGCGCCGATCCAGGGGATCGCCGCCGGTGGCGGGGATCCCAACAAGCCACGCATCATCTGCGTCCAGGATCAGCGCGGCGAGACGTGCTTCGTCCGGACGCTGGAAGTTTCGTCGACCGGGTTGACGACCGAGGCCGGCACCGCACTGATCTCGGCGCTGGGTCTGACCGGCCGGCTTCCGGAGAGCGAGCCTTCCGTGGACGAGCACGGCGTCTTCCGCTTCATGGATCGCGACCTGTTCCAAGCGGTCCCATCGTTGTTCACGGTCCCACAGACGGGGCTGGCACTGCCGGAGGACCTGCCCGAGGACCTGCACCTGCTGTCGGACCCGGGCGAGCCGCTGCCGGCGCTCGACATCCTGAACCTGCCGGCGCTCGCGCTCGCGCTGCTCAACGGCGAGAACGTGGTGCTGGGTGACGCCGAGGCGACCTCGTTCGTGCTCGGCGCGCTGGGGCAGGCGCAACTGGCGCCGCCGCACGGCACCCCGAAGGTCAGCAACACGACCATGGAGTTCAGCCTCAACTCCGACTCGCTCCTGCCGGGCCTGCCCGGACTGGGTGAGGGCGCGACGTGGGCACTCGACACGCGCGTTTCGTTCGGCTTTGATCTCGACGGCATCCCGCTGCGCGGTCCGGGCGCGAACGTGAGCGTCACGCTGAACCCCGCCGGAGTGGTCACGCAAGCCCAGTACGCGCTGCGTCAGACGGCCGAGGGCGTGCATCGACGGATCATCCACCCGTCGCTCGGCCCAAGCGTCTGCCGTGATGCGCTCGGCCTGTCGGCCGACGCCGAGGTCACCGCGGACCTGGTCTACTACGCGCCGCCGCTGGATGTGCGCGCGGCCACGCTGGTACCGCACTTCGACTGCAACGCGGTCGGCGACGGGACCGATGACACGATCCCGCTGAGCCGGTTCGTCCCGGCGATCGCCGGTGGACCGCAGGCGCACATCGCGGCGGCGGCCGACGGCGGGACCGTCTTCGCGGTCGCCAACGTGCAGGGCGGCACCGCCCCGTACCGGCTCGACTGGAACTCGGCGACCAGCGGCCAGGTCGGCGATGGCAGCGATCAGATCAGCTACGACGTCGCGATCGACCCCAGCAAGGTGGACGCGTCGATCGAGACGCTCGACGAGCGTCTCACCCTGACCGTGACAGATTCGAACGGCCTGGTCACCTCGACGGACGCCACACTCCAGGTCTCTCTCGTGGCCCCGACGCCTGAGCCCGACGAGCCGGCGGCCCTGAGCCTCCCGAACCTCGGGGGAGCGCAGGGCGGCAGTCACGCGATCAGCGGCAACCAGGTCGGCACCTGGGACGGGACCGACAGCCCCGCGTGCGCGCCGTACACCGGCGGGTTCCGCGACTGGACGAACAACTCGCCCAGCCCACGGCCGGCGGTCCGGTTCAACTACTCGACCACCTGGGCGTGGGAGACCGATTTCCGCAGCGACACGATCTCGGGCGGACAGGATCATTTCTACGCAGATGACATCGACATGGCCTTCTACTGCGGCCACGGCGGCCCGAACGGCTTCAGCTTCGAGAACAGCACCTACGGGCCCAGCGACAAGAACCTCAACTACACCGAGGCACGCTGGGGCGACCGCGATCTCGAATGGTTCGCGTTGCTGTCATGCCAGGTGATGGCCTCCACGAACGGCGCCGGCCTGTCCACCTCACAACGATGGGGTCCGGCGTTCAACGGACTGCACGAGATGATGGGCTTCCACACCAACGCCTATCCCAGCGGGAACCTGGGCGCGAGCATCGCCTTCTACACCCAGGGGTATTCGTGCTGCGGGTTCACGTGGGCGCCGAGGAAGGTCCACGACTCCTTCGTGCAGGCGGTCCTGGACGGCCAGCCCGACGACACGGTCTGGGCGACCCTGTTGCCGGTGTCCTACTCGTACACCTGGAACCGCAACGACTTCTTCTGGGGCCGGGGATCGACGGGTGCCGACATCCCAGCCAACCAGATCTACTACTTCGTGCGGTACTCGGGAACCGTCTGAGCCTGCGGGATACGTTGGAGCCCGGGCGCGCGCCCGGGCTCCAACATCTTCGGGGGCAAGCAGGACGCGACGTCTATGAGGTCTGGCCGCTCGCGATGTCGACCTTCTGGAGAAGGCTCAGCGTATTGGCCCGCGCCGCCTCCGCGTCCTGGCCGGTCGCCGAGCCGGCCTTCTCGAAGGTCTCGTTGGTGACGTTGTCGGCGTTCCCGTGATCCTCGTCCGGCAACCCGCATCCGCAGTTGTAACACATAGGTCCTCCCTCCTCGTTGTCACCGATCAGGACATGACTTGCTCGCCCGACGACGACGAGCCTCCCCGGAGGGCGAGCGGCGGCCGGGCCGAAGCGCTGCTCGAAGCGCGGGAAGGCACGTGCTGCGTGTCGTTCAGGCGCACCCGCGCCGGCGGTTCAGGGTGACGATCAAGCTGGGAGCAGATCGATCCTGAACACCGGGCCGGCCAGCGACAGCGCGTACACCTCACCGCTGGGGTCCTCACCGAACGACGCGAGCAGCGGGACGTCCAGCCCGAGGTCCTCGTCCACGGCACCGTCTTCGCCCACGCGCAGCGCGTGCACGCTGCCCTCGCACCAGTCGCCGTACAGGTACGCGCCCACCAGCGATGGGATCGCGTCGCCGCGGTAGACGTAGCCGCCGGTGATCGAGCAGGCCCCGCCCTCATGCCCGTACTCGAAGACCGGTGGGACGTGGTTGTCTGGCTCCACCCCACCTTCGTAGGGGTGGGTGGCCTCCATCTGGTTCCACCCGTAGTTCTGACCGCCGCCGGCATCGGCCGGCTGAACGTCGATCTCCTCCCACAGGTTCTGCCCGACGTCGGCGATCCACAGATCCCCGGTGACACGGTCGAACGAGAACTTCCAGGGGTTCCGCAGGCCGTATGCCCAGATCTCCTCGCGCGCGCCCTCGACGCCCACGAACGGGTTGTCGGCGGGGATCGTGTAGGCCGCGTCCTCGGTTGGGGTGGGATCGATCCGGAAGATCGAACCGAGCAGCGAGCCGATGTTCTGCCCGTTCCCCATCGGGTCGCCGCCGCTGCCGCCGTCCCCGAGCGTGCCGTACAGGTACCCGTCGGGTCCGAACGCGAGGTGCCCGGCGTTGTGGTTCTCGAACGGCTGATCCAGCTGCATCAGCTCACGCCGCGATGCCTCATCGGCGACACCGCCGTCCATCGCGAACTCGAGGACGCGCGTGTCGCCGTCGGGATCGGTCAGGTTGACATACATGTTCGTCCCGTCGGGCGAGAACGCGAGACCGAGCAATCCCTGCTCGAGGCTGCTCGACACCTCGTCGGACACGTCGAGCACCGGGATCGGATCGGGGATCCCGCCGCGGATCGCGTGGATCAAACCGACCTTCTCCACGATGTAGATCGCGTCCTCGCCGGGGCGGATCGCCGTGTCGACCGGCATCGCGTAGACGCCGACCGGAGTCAGCAGGACGCCGTTGCCCACCACCTCCTCGGCGGACGACGCGCCGGTGAACATCAGTGGCACGAGCAACGTGAGCGCGGCGAGACGAGACAAGATCATCGAGGCCCCCCATCGGTCATCAAAGAATCCCGGCCCCTTCCTTCGTGCCTCCGCCCCCGGAACCCTTCTTGTGAGCGGCGCCGATCCTTGGTGGCCGTCCAGGGTGCGCGCGCGATAGAAACACTCCCATGCAGATCTACCTCGAGGTGGGGAAGCGGTGGGTATTCGCCGGCGCGCTCGACTGGCCGGGCTGGTGCCGTCGAGGCCGGGACGAGGCCGAGGCGCTGGCGGCGCTGCTCGCGTACCGCACGCGCTACCGAACGGCGCTGGGGCGACGCGCGCGCGGACTGCCCGATCCGCGCGGCGTGCGTGCGTTGAAGGTGACCGAGCGCCTGCCCGGCGATCCCAGCACCGACTTCGGCGTGCCGGGGAAGACGCCTGCCTTCGACGCGCGGCCGCTCCAAGCGGCCGAGCTTCGCCGGCTCACCGGGCTTCTGGAAGCGTGCTGGGCGGCGTTCGACGCGACGGCCGAAGCCGCGCGCGGCACCACGCTGCGGGTCGGACCGCGCGGCGGAGGGCGCGATGTGCGCAAGATCGTCGCGCATGTGCTCGAGGCCGACGAGGCGTACCTGAAAGCGCTCGGCGGTCGCGCGCGCGCGCGCGAGATGCGGCCGGCCTTCGTCGATGCGCTGGGGGCGCGCGCGCGCGGCGAGCTCCCCGACCGAGGACCTCGCGGCGGCGCACGATGGACGGCTCGATACGCGATCCGGCGCTCTGCGTGGCACGCGCTCGATCACGCGTGGGAGATCCAGGACCGCGCCGACGGCGTCATCTAGCGTTCAACCTGATCCGTGCCCTCCGGCGGCCGCGCCGACCGGCACCTCTGTCTCGGGCCCTCCGGCCCTGTCCCGGCGCGCCGTCCAGGTCAACCATGGTCGGAGAGCCTCGAGGAGGTGAGCGGCATGGCGAAGCACGGTCTCCCAGCATTCCGCCGGTGTCCGGGGTGTTCGTACGACTTCCTGACGGGCGAAGGATCCCGCTCATGCGGATGGTTCGACTGCCCCTACCTCCCGGAAGACTTCAAGGTGCTCTGCCCCGCGTGCAACTTCAATTACGCGACGCGCGAGGGTGACCACCGCTGCGATGACCTCGCGACGTGCGAATGGGCGATCGAAGGGTTCAAGCACGCCGGCCAGCTCCGGCGCGCCATCCAAACGCACATCGTCCAGTAGGCATCGCTCGGTTGGCCACGGAGCACTAGGATGCCCGGGTCATGCCGGCCCGCACACGCAAGACCGACGTCACGGTCGCATTCGTCCTGGGTGGTGGCGGCCACATGGGCGCCCACGAGGTCGGGATGCTGCGCGCGCTGCTCGAGCGTGGGATCAAGCCGGATCTGGTGCTCGGCACCTCTGTGGGCGCGGTCAACGGCGCGGCGGTCGCGGCCTCGCCCACCGTCTCCACGATCGAGCAGCTCGCCACCCTGTGGACCGAGCTGGACGAGGACACGCTGTTCGGCGGAACGCTGTTCGCCGGCGCCGCCAGGCTGGTCAGCCGTCGCACGCACCTGCACAGCAACGAGGCGCTTCGCCGGCTGCTGTCCGAGACGCTGCCCGTCGCTCGCTTCGATGAGCTGGCCGTGCCCTTCCAATGCGTCGCCGCGTGCATCGAGCGCGCCGCCGAGCATTGGTTCCATGAAGGACCCCTGATCGAGGCGATCCTCGCTTCGGCCGCCCTGCCCGGCGTGCTGCCGCCCGTCGAGATCGGCGGCGAGCATTTCATCGACGGCGGGATCGTCAACAGCATCCCGATCGCGCGCGCGGTCGAGCTGGGCGCCACCGAGATCTACGTGCTGCACGTCGGACGGATCGAGCAGCCGCTCGAGCCGCCGAAGGGGCCGATCCAGGTCGCGATCGTCGCCTTCGAGATCGCGCGACGCCACCGCTTCGCGCGCGATCTTGCGATGTTGCCGGAGGGCGTGGTCGCGCACGTGCTCCCAACCGGGCAGCCACCGCAGGCAGCGGGACGCGACCTGTCGCAGCTCAACTTCCGCAACTTCAAAGCGGTCGGCGAGCGCATCGAACGCGCCTACCGCGCGACCGCCGAGTATCTCGCGACCTCAGTCCCCAGCGAGGCCTGACCGGGTATCCTCCGGCAGACCCATGGATCGCCTGCCGCCTCGTCTCGTCCGGCGCCTCGTCCTCGCACCGCTGGCGCTGGTGCTCTCGCTCGTGGTGCTGGTCTTCTCACCGCTGCTGCTGCTCGCCGCGTTCGTCGCCGACCTCGTCCTGCCCGGAAGCTGGCGCACGTTCCGGATCGCGGTCTTCGTGACCGCGTACATCGCGCTCGAGATCGCCGGGCTGCTGGGCATGTTCGCGTTGTGGGTCGGCAGCGGGTTCGGCGCGCGGCTGCGGTCCCCGCGGATGGTCGATGCGCACTACGGTTTCATGCGCTGGTGGCTGCGCACCATCGACAAGGTCACGCGCAAAGTCTTCCGTCTGCGCGTGCACATCGAGGACCGTCCGACCCCCCGCCCCGGCCCGATCCTGGTGTTCTGCCGGCACGCGGGGCCGGGGAACTCGCTGCTGCTGATCGGAACGCTGCTGGTCGGCTATCAACGCAAGCCACGGATCGTGATGCTCGCGAAGCTGCAGTGGGAACCGCTGTACGACATCATGCTGAACCGCTTGCCGAACCGGTTCATCCGCCACGACCCGTCGCGACGCGAGCTATACCTGGATGCGATCACCGGACTGGCGACGGGGCTCGGCGATCAAGACGCGTTCGTGCTGTTCCCCGAGGGCAAGGACTTCACCCCACGCGTGCGCCGCCGCGCGATCGACTACCTGCACAGCAAGGGCCTCAGCGAGGCGGCGGAGCGCGCCGAGCGGATGGAGCACGTCTTGCCGCCGCGTCACAACGGCGTGGCTGCGGCGATGCGTGGCGCGCCGGACGCCGACATCGTGCTCGTCGCGCATTCGGTGCTCGAGGAGATCGGGTCGTTCAAGACGCTGTGGAACCGGATCCCGTTCGGACAGCCGATCGTCGCCCACTACTGGCGCCTGCCGCAGTCCGAGGTTCCACGCGAGCAGCAAGAGCTGATCGACTGGCTCTACGAATGGTGGGAACGGATCGATCAGTGGATCGTCGAGCGCGAGCGCGCGGCCGCCGCCGCCGAGCGCGCCGGCGACATCGCCTGAGGACGCCTCCCGAGCGCGCGTTTCGTCCCGTTGGCCCCCGAACTGGCCCGGACGGGTCATTGACCCCGTGCGTGGCGGGATCGACCATCGGTGCGAGGGAGAGGAGGGACGTCATGGACTATTGGCGTCGTGAGCAACTCGGAGTGTCCGCCGGCATCGCCACCGTCGCCTTGTTCGGTGCCGGGGCGATCGTGGCGGCGATGCAGTTCCCGGCGATCTCCGCGAGCAACCAGGAGATCTCCGCGTTCCTGGCCGATCATCGCACGCGCCTGCTGACGCAGGCGTTCCTCGGCGGGCTGGGCCTGACCGCGGGGCTGTGGTTCCTCGGGAGCCTTCGTAGCGTGCTGCGTCGCGCAGAGGGTGGGACCGGCCGCGTCGCCGGCATCGCCTACGGCGCCGGCATCACGGGGCTGGTGATGATCGGGGTGGCCGAGCTGCTCGCGGCATCGGCCGTCTACAGTGCGGGCCTGAACGACGCGGCCATCACGAGCGGGATGTTCAGGCTGACACAGGTCGCATTCGCGTTCGTCGGGTTCCCGATGATGGTGGTGCTCTCGGCGACCGGGCTGCTGGCGCTGCGGACCGGGGTCCTGCCGCGCGCGTTCGCAGCGCTCACGGTCATCCCTATCGCCGCGAACGCGGTCGGGGTGTGGTCGATCTTCGTCGACGGCGGAAGCTTCGCGCCGGGCGGATCGGTCTCTTACCTCGCGCCGCTGACCGCAACGCTGCTATGGGTGCTGGCCGCAAGCGGGATGCTGACCGTCAAGCTCGGGCAGCCGGTCGAGACGGTCGTGGCGCGACGCCGGATCTCGGACGTCGTCGTCGAGCCGCCGCGCGCGGCCGAACGCTAGAACGAGCTCGAGGAGCGATGCCGCGCGTCAGCAGCGCGGCATCGCGTCCTGTCGCGCGTCGAGCCAGTCCGCCACGACGTCGGTCGCCTCCGGCGCGTTCGGATGCAGGACGAAGGTGTGGCCGGCGTTCGGAACCACGTGCAGCGTCGCATCGTCGGTGCCTGAGAACAGCGCGAGCTCGGCCTCCCCTGCGCTCGCAACGAAGAGCGCGTCGTTCTCGGCGAGGATCAGCAGCACCGGCACGTCGATCAGACCCATCACCCAGCGGGACGGCTGCATGCTGATGCTGAAGATCTCACCCGACGGTGTCAGGTTCGCCATCTCGTTGTCCAGCGCGACCACGTCCGCCTCAGCAGCGGGAAGGTGGTACATGTCCGCCGCGCGCGTGTCGGGATCGGTCTCGAAGTACTCGTAGTCGCCTTGGGCGGAACGGACCACGTCGCCGGTGATCCACTCCCGCACCAGCCAGTCACTGTTCACGCCGTCGACCGCGTGCTGGTAGGCCGTCGGGATCACCACGTCCACGCCGCCGTACAGCCCGGCGGCAAGCTCGGACACCTCAGATCCGGCCGAGTGCCCGAGCAGCCCAACGTGGGCGAACGCGTCGGGTTGCACCGCGCTGTAGGAGCCGGCGCGGAGCTGCTCGACGATCTGCGCCGTCATCGCGGCATAGGACTGGACGGTCAGCGTGTACCCGTTCGGGTGGTCGGACTCGCCGTAGCCGAGGCGATCGATCGCGACCACGGCGTAACCGCGCGCGGCCAGCGCCTGCGCCGTCGAATACGTCTCGGGCCGCAGCGGGAAGTCCCACGCCCACGCGCCGTAGGACAGGCCGTGCTGGGCGAGCAGCGCCGACGAGACGCACCCCTCAGGACGGATGATGCTGCCGCGCACGGTGAAGGTCTCACCGGGCGCGAGCGGGTTGGTGACGGCGAACGAGACCTCCTCGCGAACGATCGTCGCCGCGCGCGCGTGGTGTGGCGCCACGCCGGCGAGCAGCATCGAGACGAGCGCGAGCGCACGGATCCGTTGCATGGATGCCCCCTTGTCCCCGGCCGGCCACGGCCCTCGTCCCCGCCGGCCACGGCTTCATTTCGCCACCGGACCGCGCCGGTCCTGCCTCTGCAGCCACGCGCGGCCAACGGGGTCGATCACCCGACCCATCCGGATCCGGCTCTCGTGATCGACCGGCGAGGTTCGACCGGCGAGGTTCGACCGGCGAGGTTCCTCCCAGGACGCTATGGTCAACCATCGTTGCGAGAACGGGAGGATCGAGAGGATCAGCCCCGCAACCTCAGTTGACCATAGCCTCCCGAAACCGATCCCCCCAACCCCGGCCGAACCGCGCCGTGAGAACAGTGCGACCAAGCGGCAGGAGCCCCGGAGGTAAGCGCCGAACCAAGCAACGCTGAAGCCAACCCTGGGGGAAACCGTGAGACGATCCATCGCCGCAGTCATCAGCATCGCAGTCATCGTTGCGGCCGCAGGGGTCGCCCCCGCCGGCACGACGACCAGGGCCACCCGGCTCGAGGCCTTGCGCGCGCGCCACGGCGTGCTGCCCATCGCGCTGCAAGGCGAGCTGTACGGCGACGCCTACACGCTCGCGCCGCCACCTCCCGGCCTGACGCCCGAACAGCGCATCGCCTGGGTGACCGAGCAGCGCCTCGCGCTCGGCCGCACTCCGGCGGCGTGGCTCGAGTGGGCGCGCACGACCTTCCGCCTGGATGCCGCGCGCGCCGGCACGCCGGCGCGCGCACGCGATCTGGCCACCGAGGTGCTCCGGGTCTACGCACAACTCGGCGTGGCCCCGGACGCGCGCGCTATCGCGCGCGCGTCCGCCACCCTGCCCACCGATCTGGCCGGCGCCTTCGCGGATCTGGTCGGCAGCGTGGCGGACGTCGCAGCGGTGCAGGCACCGATCGCTGCCGCGGTGGGCGCGCGCATGCTCGCCGGCTTCGACCCCGCCGATCCGTTCCTGTCGAGCAGCGCACGCGACCTCATGATGTCCGGCCAGGCTTCGATCATCGCGGCGCTCGAACGGTTCAAGGCGCGCGGGCTGCCGCTGCTCGAGCAGCTGCAGACGGACGGAGACCCGGTGTTCAGCGATCCCGAGGGGTTGATCGTGCTGGGTAGCAACGAGGACGACACCTACACGCGTGAGGGACTGCTGCCGGACCCGGTGCTGCTCGTGGATCCGGCGGGCGACGACACGTATCTCAACTCGGCGGGCGGCGCATGTCCGTTGACCATCCCCGACATCGGGCTCGGCACCTGGATGGAATGCAACGGACTGCTCGTCTCGGTCGTCGCCGACCTGGGCGATGGCACCACGGCCACCTCGAACGACACCTACCTGTACGACGGCGGTCCCGCGGCCGTGCAGGGCGCCGGCGGTCCCGGCGGGCTCGGCCTGCTGGTCGACGCAGGCGGCAACGACACGTATCGCGCAACCATGACGCGCGGGAACTTCTCCGAGTTCCAGCCCCTGGTGTACTACTTCGACGGTGGCGCGCAGGGCTTCGGCTACGCGGGGGCGGGCGCGCTGCTCGACGCGCAGGGCGACGATCTGTATCGGTTCGAGGTAAACAGCACGCACGGCCGGAGCATCTGGCTGCTCGGGCAGGGCTTCGGCGGCGCCGGTGGTATCGGCGTCGTCTCCGACACGCTCGGCAGCGACCGATGGGAGACCGAGGGCCTCGGGTTGCGCGGGTTCGGTTTCGAAGGCATCTACAGCAACGGGACCGGCTTCTACGGTGGCGTCGGCATCCAGACCGAAACGGGTCTCGGAGACGACGTGTACTACTCGACCGTGACCGCCCAGACCGTGGACTACTACGCGTTCGGGTTCGGAGCATTCGGCGGCGTCGGCATCCTCGCCGACGACGGTGGGAACGATGACTACCACTCGTTCCAAGAAGGCACGAACCCGTGGATCGATCCGCTGCTGAACTGCGCGTACGGCACCGGATCGTTCGGCGGCGTCGGCGTGCATCTGGATACCGGTGGCAACGACCGCTACTACGGCGCCTCGGTCAGTCCCTACGTCGCGACCGTCATGGATAACGGCTTCGGCGGCCCCGGCGTCGCCTACGGCGTGTTCGCCGACATCGGCGGCGACGACACCTACATCATGGAGGCGTTCGGGTCGGACACGATGATCATCGGGCGCGGCCTGTGGGAGCCGGCAC
This sequence comes from Actinomycetota bacterium, assembly GCA_036397635.1. Classification (GTDB taxonomy): domain Bacteria; phylum Actinomycetota; class AC-67; order AC-67; family AC-67; genus DASWIP01. Next base: position 38,494 of record DASWIP010000119.1, read on the forward strand.
TCGACGGCGATCTGCTCGGCGCGCCGTTCGGGCACAACACGTGGGGCGCTTTCGCCGACATCGGCGGCACCGACACCTACGTCGGAGGGCCGGGGGCGAACGACGACCAGTGGCCCTTCGGCGTCGACCGGGGCGCGTAGGCGTGCTGCGCGCGCTGCTCGCCGCGGGGCTGGCGCTCGCAGCTGCGCTGCCGGGGGCTGCTTCGCCGGCGGCCGCGACACCGCTGGCGTGCGCGGATCCCTGCGAGATCGTCACCAATGCGGCGGCCTACGTCGCGCCGGTCACCGAGATCGCCGGCGGCACCACCGTGCTGTGGCGGACCAGCGACACGAGTCACCCGACCGCCGACACCGCCGATGGCGCGGAACGCTGCTTCATCGTCGCGGTCGGCAACGGGGTCGCTCCCGTGCCGGTGCGCTTCGATGTCGGCGGCGACTCGCTGCTCGCGACGACGGCGGCGGGAACGCCGCAGGCGCAGACCCGAACCTGCTCGAGCGCGTCACCTCTTCCCGCCGGTGGCTACGCGCTGCCGTACCGGTGTCTCCTACATCCGTGGATGGCGGGCGCATTGCTGATCGACCCCGTCTGAGCAACCACCGGGGTAAGAGTCATCCAGGGATGGTACGGCTGCCGGTGGCTTCTGGGGTCGCCCAGGTCAGGGTCGAGCTGCAACCCGGATGGCTTCTAGCTCGATCGAAGCTGGAGAGCCACGTGCCTCCCGCGAAGAACTGCTGTTGGCGGGACCGGCTCACCGTGGGCGGTACCAGATCATCGGGGATGTAGCCGGTGAGGAACCCCGCCTCCTCCGGCCACATGTACTTGGAGAGGTACAGCGCGGAGATGTCGGCCACCACCTCGTGGAACAGCGCGCACGGACCGGGCCCGGGGTCGCAGTTGGTCTCCGCGGGCGGCAGGTAGTCCCAATGACCACCGTCGAAGACGAGCCGATGCCTGGGCGCCGGCAACGATTCGAAGTTCGCGTCCGGCAGCGTCGCTTGACCGTCGGAAGCTCCCCACACAAGCAGCTTCGGCGCGGTCATCGAACCGATCGGCCATGACGAGAGCGGCGTCCAGTCGGTCCAGACGCCGCCGAGCGACACGAAGACACTGGCCGGGATGGTGTTCGCGAGCTGTCCCCCGTGGAGCGCCCCGTAGGAATGGCCGACGATACCCAAGGAGGCTTCGGACATCAGATAGTCGCGATGCGACCATGATGAGCGCATCCAATCGATGCAATCGGTGATCCGGGTGTAGGTCGAGCTACCGGTCTGCGAAGGGTTGCCGATCGCACTGAGATCCGGGACGCACACCACGAAACCCGAGCGCGCGAGCACCGGGGGCAGATGCGACCAGTCCAGGTAGTGCGTTGCTTCATCGCACTGGCCGTGCAGGAACATGACCAGCGGGAAGTGCCCGGGACCGCCTGCGAACGGCGCGCAGAGGGGAGCCCCGTCGAAGCTCGGGTAGTACACCCGCATGTTGGCCGGCGCGGTGCCCATCTGATAGTCGGCGTAGCCCCAGAAGACTGGGGTGAGCACGCTGATCCCGAACCCGATCGCCGGATCGGTCAGGATCTGTTCGCATGGTAGGTTCGGCATCCGCGGCGGGCGGTCGTTGCACGCCGCGAGGATGCTGCCCCCGAACGCCGCTCCGACGCAGGATGCGAGCGCATACCTGATCGCCTCTCGCCGACCGATCGTCCGTCCTTGCATGACGCCCCCCTGCCTGGTTGCTATCACACGAAGCGGTCACGAACCAAGCGGGAAGCCTGTTCGGAATGGTCCGGAGGCTGCGGGTCCCACCTCTCGATGAACCGCGTCGCGTCGTGCGGCGATCGCCATCGGCTCCCATCCGCGCGTTGTGCGGCACGCGATAACGCATCGGTCTTCGCGGACGGGCCATCTACTCATACCAGTTGCTGCCGAACCATGCGTCTTGCCGAGATTCGTGCTGTAACCGTTCGGCTTGGCAGGAAGACCAGGAACTGCCGTACTTCCCATGTGTTCGATTCCACAGCCAACAGAACCCAGGGCCGCCGTCAAGATGGCGTGCTCCTCCGAGAATGCAGACGACCAGCGGGAATCGTGGTCCACAATCCGAACCGTCGGGTATCGCAAGCCGAGCGTCAGAGTGCCGCCTCCGCAACGACTTGGCGCGTCAGCGGCCGGACGTCGAAGGCGGACGGTCCGCTGCACCCGCGAGTCATGCGCCCACGCGAACAATTGTCCTCGGCTCCATGCCGCCCAGAGCTTCCAGGACCGAGCCGGCGAGGGGTTGCAGGGCCTCGATACGATTGCTGCGTGAATTGATGACGACGACGGACATAGGCAGGGCTGCGAGGTTCTGTTGGAACTCGATCCCACGGTCGAGCGTGATGAGGGCATCGAATCCAGACTCTGCGCCCGCCGCAAGCAGGTCTCCGTTCTCCAAGCCCGACCAACCCATCTCTTGGGCTGTGCGAACCTCGTGTCCCGGAAACTCGTCTGCGAAGACACGGGGCACCTGCTCGTCAAGAAGAAGCCGCACGACCGAGCAGTCCCGCTGCTTCCTCGAGGGCTGCGACCGCCTGCTCACGAGTGACCGAAGGGAAGTGATCGAGGAATCGCTCGAGGGGGTCGCCAGCCTCCACATAGTCGAACAGGGCCTGAACAGGCACACGGGTCCCCTTGAACACGGGAGTGCCACCCAAAATCCCTGGGTGGCTGTGGATTACCGAGTCGCGCTTTGGCATCGGAGATGATTCTAGCGCGTCCAGGCGACAATCATGTGCGTATAACGACTGGGGATCTCAGCAGCCCAGACCGAGCCCGTCACAACGCTACGCGCGCATCCGACGCTACGGCGAGGGCTGGGTCTCCTGCGGATCCGAGTTGTACCGCCGACGACCAGATCCGGTCCATCAAGATCAACGGGTCAACTCGCTGACCGAGCGGCGCCGACCCGCGATTGTCAGCCACACCCCGTCATCGTTCGAGGGCAGCATCGCCGGACGCGGATCAACTGGCAGCGGACCCGGCAGCTCCACCTGCTCTACCACGGCCGCACCCTCGGCCCGCTCAGCCTCGTGAACCTCAAGCAGCGTCGCCACTCCCGGACGGGCTAGCCACGCCGTGCCCGTCCGGGCCAGGTCCTGCAGGCACGCGGGAACGAGGAGCCACCCGCGCACGCAACCGAGGAACTCTCGCAGGTCGGGGACGTTGATCGCCATGTGATGCAGCCCCGCACCTCGCTTCGCAAGCGCGCGCGCGTACGGACTCTGCCCGTTGGTTGGCTCCATGAGGAGCAGTCGACCCAATCCAACTCCCAAGTAGACCTCCCGCGTTCCTTCACTCGGGAAGGCCTCTATCGGACCAGCCTCCAGCCAGTCGAGTCGCTCCAAGACTGGCTCCAGACGGCGAACGACGAGAGCAACGTGGTCGAGCGGATGGCCCACAATCTCACCTCTCAAGAACTAGGAATATCACTCCGCGCACACTGCACGATAGGGATCCGCCACCGTACTCCCGGTCGGTACAACGTCTGGCGACTGACCCGCGCGAGGCGCAGCCGAGCGTCGGGTCCAATCGCGAGTTAACCCGTCGCCAGGTACGACCCGGGGACATGGGTAACACCATAGTCCAGGGACATGGGTGACACCTAGGACAGGCTTCGAGCCCGAAGGGAGGCTCGATGCCCTGGAGCGAGGTATCACCGATGGACCAGAAGCGATTCTTCATCAAGGACTGGCGGCGACAGACCTTCACTTTCGTCGAGCTCTGCGACCGGTACGGGATCAGCCGCAAGACCGGATACAAGTGGGTCGCGCGCTTCCAAGAGGAAGGGCTGCCGGGCCTCACGGACCGTTCGAGGCGACCACTCACCAGCCCCAACGCAACGCCGGTCGAGATCGAGGACAAGATCGTCGAGCTGCGAGGCCGCCATCCCACGTGGGGACCAAAGAAGCTGCTGTGGACCCTCGAGCAACGTCATCCCGACCTGGACTGGCCGGCTCGCTCGACCACCGCCGACATCTTGGTGCGCAACGATCTGATCACCCATCACCTGCGCCGGCGCTACCCGGGGCACGGCGGCAAGCCCGCCGTGTCGATGTCAGAGCCCAACCAGACCTGGAGCGCGGACTTCAAAGGTCAATTCAAGACCACCGACGGCATCTACTGCTATCCGCTGACCGTCTGTGACGGGGCGAGCCGCTACGTGCTGGAGGTCAAGGGCCTCGACTCGACCAAATGCGTGCTGACCATGCCGAGGTTCGAGCGGTTGTTCAAAGAGTTCGGCATGCCCAAGATCATCCGCAGCGACAACGGCGTGCCGTTCGCCACCAATGGCCTCGGGCGGCTCTCGGAGCTCTCGGTGTGGTGGATACGCCTTGGGATCTACCCAGAACGCATCCAGCCCTCGCACCCCGAGCAGAACGGTCGACACGAGCGCATGCACCGCACGCTCAAGCGGGAGACCGCACGACCACCGGCAGCCAGCATGCGCGCCCAGCAGCGTCGCTTCGATCGCTTCCGAGCCGAATACAACGACGAGCGTCCGCACGAAGCGCTGGATGGAGCCACGCCTTCCTCGTTGTACGTGCCATCGCCGCGCGCCTTCCCCTCGGAACTACCGGAGGTCGGATACCCGCCACACTTCGAGCTGCGCTACGTCAGCCGAAACGGCTGCATGCGCTTCAACAAGATCGCGGTGAACATCACACACGCGATCATCGGGCAATACGTGGGACTCGAGGAGGTCGGCGATGGGATCTGGGACGTCTACTACGGACCGATGCGCCTTGGTCAGCTGGACGAAAGGAAGGGATCCATCGAAGATGCCTTAGGACGCCGAGCCCGGAACAGTCGAAGCATTCACAACCGGCCAATGTCACCCATGTCCCTGGACTGATTCGTTACCCATCTCCCCGGCCGTTCC
>DASWIP010000120.1:0-17151 GCA_036397635.1 Actinomycetota bacterium
GCCGCGGTGCGCTCGGCCGAAGGTCTGGCAACGGTTCGCTCGCGCGGCGCGCGCACAGGCGGCGCCTTCGCGATCAGTTGGGCCAGCCCACCCTTCTCCTTTGCGTCGAGCAGCTTGAGGACGACCCCTTCCTCGACGGTAGAAGAATGGCTCTTTGCCACGAAGCCCAGCCCCGCGAGGGCCTGGATCACATCGCGGCTCGAGACCTCGAGCTCTTTCGCCAGCTCGTATACCCGTCTGCTCATGCCACTCCTACGCCCGCCAGATCCGCTCGGATCCGGTCGATGTCGATGTCCTTGCTCTTCAACGTGCCCGGCAGCCGCACGATCGCGACCGTCAGGCACCGCTGCTCGGGGCACGCATACGCCCCCCGGCCCTGCTCGGTGCCGGTCCGGTCAACCACGACAGCCCCGTCTGGCCGCCGGACGAACCGGACCATCTGCGCCTTCGGTCGCGGTCGCCGGCAGGAGATGCAGGTCCGGACCGGCTCGCGAGCCCTCGCGCGAGCACCCATCTTACGACCCTCCGCTCGCCGCCTCCGCTTCAGGCCCCTCGGTCGCCGTCTGGGTCTCCTCCGTCGGAGGCTCGACGGACTCCTCCACCGGCGCCTCGACGGACTCCTCCGCCGGCAAGGGCTCAGGCTCGGTGGCCGCGTGAGGGGTCGGGGCGGGCGGCGTGGCTTGCGCGCGCTGCTGCTCGACCGCCGCGCGCTCCTGCGCGTGCTGGGTTTCGCTCTTGATGTCGATCCGCCAGCCGGTCAGCCGGGCGGCGAGGCGAGCGTTCTGGCCCTCCTTCCCGATCGCCAGCGAGAGCTGGTAATCCGGGACGATGACCAGCGCAGTCTTCTCGCGCTCGTTCACCTTGACCTCGGTGACCTTGGCCGGTGACAGCGCGTTGGCGACGAAGGAGATCGCATCCTCGCTCCAGGGCACGATGTCCAGCTTCTCGCCGTGAAGCTCGTTCACGACCATCCGCACCCGCGACCCCTTCGAGCCCACGCACGCACCGACCGGATCGACCGCCTGGTCGTTCGAAGCGACGGCGAGCTTGGTGCGGTGACCAGCCTCCCGCGCGATGCCCTTGATCTCGACGGTGCCGTCCTGGATCTCAGGGACCTCGAGCTCGAATAGACGTCGAACCAACCCCGGGTGCGAGCGCGATGCGATGATCGATGGGCCCTTCGGCTGCCGGCGGACCTCGACGACGTAAGCCTTGACGCGCTGGCCGTGGTCGTAGCGCTCGTTCGGCACCTGCTCGGCCTGAGGCATCAAGGCCTCGACATTCTTGCCCAGGTCCAGGATCGTGTACCGCGCGTCGGACTGCTGGACGATGCCGGTGACGATGTCACCTTCGCGCTCGCGGAACTCGCCGTAGGTCTGTTCGCGCTCGAACTCGCGGATCTTCTGCAGCATCACCTGCTTGGCGGTCTGCGCCTCGATGCGACCGAACGTCATCTGACCCAGCGGTCGCTCGTTCGCGTAGCCGCCCGTCGCGTCGCGCACCGGCTGGCCGTTCTCGTCCAAGTCGTGGGCGAAAACGTTGATCTCGCCCGTGCCGATGTCGATCTGGACGCGCGAGCCCTGATCCTCGGGCAGCGAGCGCTTGTAGGCGGCGGCGAGCGACTGCTGGAGGCCATCCAGCAAGGACTCGAACGGGATCGACTTCTCCCGTTCGAGCGATCGCATCGCATCCAGAACGTCATTCAGTTCCATACCGTCACCATGGGAGCACGATCTTGCCCTTCACGATCTCGGCGAGCCCGACTTCGCGCTGCTCGTCGCGATCGGTCCGGATCACGACCCGATCGTCTCCCACCTCCTCTACGACTCCTTCGTGCTGGCCGGCGGCGAGCACGATCCGTACCTTACGTCCGATGTTCCGCCGGAAGTCCCCTGCCGTCAGCAACGGGCGGTCCAGGCCCGGCGACGACACCTCCAGCGTGTAGCGGCCCGGGATGGGGTCCTCGAGGTCCAGCATCCTGGAGAGCTCCGCGCTCACCCTCGCGCAGGTGTCCAGGTCGATCCCGTCCGGCCGGTCGGCGATCACCCGGACGAGCTGAGTCCGACCCCTGCGGACCGCGACGTCCACCAACTCGGCGTCGTACCGAGCAAGGACGGGCTCCGCGAGGGAGCGAACCCGCTCCTCGAGGTCGTCCACACCTCCCTCCCGACGTGCCGAAAGGCGGGCCAAAAATAGAAGTGGGCGCGAGCCCACTTCGCCGACCCAACCTCGTTCTCGAAGAGGAAGTATATCACCCGAGCTCGGAGGCCGACCAAGCTCGGCTACTCGAACCGGGTGAAAACACCTCGGAGGACGGTGGAAACCTCGAGACGCCCGAGCGGACGCCCCAGGAACAGCGAGGGCATGGTCCCGTTGGCCATCTCGGGACCCAGCGGGAACGGCTTCGGCAGCGCCGACCGGTCCAGCGGCTCGAGCAGCGAGTCCCCCAGCTGGGCCCTGGCCCCGTTCTGACCATCGATCCGGTAGACCGCCGCGCCGTTGCCGTCCCACATCGCCGCGTACAGCGTTCGGCCGTCTCGATCCAGCAGCAGGCTTTGGACTTTGCCCGCGCCGAGGTCGGTCAGGAAGGTGAAGCTGCTCGATCCGGTGTCCGCGCGATAGATCCGGCCCTCGTGGTCACCGATCCAGACCCGGTCACCGTCCGGGCTCAGGGCTAGGCCCCAGGTACCCCCGCAGGCCTGGCGGAGCAGCGTGAACGTGTCCCCGCCGTCGGTCGAGGCGTACAGCCCCGCGTTGGTCCCTGCGTAGATCAGATCGGGGTCGTCCGGCGGCATCGCGACGGTCGGGGTGATCCGCTGAGTGGTCGGCACGGCATCTGCGCAGCCAGATGCCGGCAGCGACACGTTGCGCCAGGTGCGGCCGTCGTCGGCGGAGATGCTCAGGCTCCCGCCACCCGGCGTGTTCCCGATCGCGCCGTTATTCGCCTGGATGTATCCGACCACGATCGTGGCGGGACCTGCACCGGCGCGCGCGACCGCCAGGCCGTTGCCACGCAAGCCCCCGAGCAGCTTGCGCCACCCGAGCCCGAGGTCATCGGAGACGTAAACCCCACCGGGGCCGAGCAGCGCGCCCGACAACGACACGTCCTCCACGTTGAAGGCCGAGGCGTAGATCCTGCTCGGGATGAGCGGGTCGTAGGCGATACCCTCGACTCCGCACGCGTCCAGCCCGGTCGCAGCCACGGCGATCTCGCGCGCCGGCCGGTACAGATCATGAAACTGAGGGACCGGGGATCGCATGGGAAGGAGGCATCCGGGGCTGACGTTGACCCAGGCGCCCCCGCCGGCGGACACATACATCCCGTGGAACAGCGAGCCCAGGTGTTGGACCTCGGGCAGCAAGGGGCTGGTGCCGATCCGCCGGGTCAGCCACCACGCGCCGCCCGCCTCGCCGGGCGGTTGCGCGGGAGGGATGCCGAAGGTGTCCGCACCCTGCCACCACATCACTCCGGCGTTGGCCGGGAGCCATCCGAGCGCGCCCGCAGGTCCGACCGGCGATGGACCCCCCGGGCCATCTGGCAGTCCGGGGAGGGGGCCCACCGTCGGGGTGGGGATCGACGGGGTCCCCGGTTCGGGTGGGATGCTGGGCACCGAGGGGATGCTCGGCACCGAGGGGATGCTGGGCACCGAGGGCGCCGTCACGTCTGGGACGCAGATCGGCCGGGGAGGCTGGAGCGGGCGGCAGGGAGGGTCGGCGGCCGCAACCGGTCCCACAGCGGCCAGGACCACGATCGCCGAAGCGGCGGCTCTGAAGCTGCTCCGTGCGAGTCGCATAGGTCGGGTTCAGGTATTCGGTACCGAACATGCCGTTCCTTCCCAGATGTCCGGGATCTCGCCTTTCCCCCCTTCCGATCCGGCCTTGGCGGCTCAACCCAGTCGCGCCGTGACGATCTGCTGCGGGTATCCGGTTTCAACCGGCGTGTGCCAACGGATCTGGCCGAAGCCGGCTGCTCGCAGGATCTGATCCAACTCCACGCGGAGCAGCGCGCGGTAGGTGGTCGCGTGCTGGGTCACGGTCCACTCGCCGCCCGCCTCGCGGAGGATGAACAGACGCACGATGTAGGTCCGGCCGTCGGGCTCCCACTCCCAAGCTTGGAACACGATCCGGCTCCCTTCGGCACCTGCGAAGACGCGCGGCTGGGTGGACGACGGCCGAGCCTTCACGACCCGGTCGTAGTCACGGGTAGTCGCCACGAACAGCCCGCCCGGGCGCAGCGATGCGGCGATGCTTCGCGCGGCGTTGGCCAGATCCTCGTCGGCGACCAAGTGCGGCAGGGAGTTGTCACATGCGAGCACCACATCGAACGGCCCCGGCACCCCCTCGAGCGCGCGCATGTCCGCGACGGCGAAGGTCGCCTCGACCGTGAACGTCGCGGCTTCGGCGCGCGCGCGTTCGACCGACGCGGCACTGATGTCGGTCCCGGTCACACGATGGCCGCGTAATGCGAGGCCGATCGCTTGCGTTCCGATCCCGCACGCGCAGTCGAGCACGTCCAGGCGGTCGTTGGACATCGTCGACCGGATGAGCCGGTCGAGCACCGCCCCTTGACGTATGACCGCCTTGCGCCAGTCTGGATAGATCAGGTGGTAATCGCCGGCGAGCTGATCGTAGAAATCTCGGACGGATTCGGTGGCCTGCGCGGCGTCCATCTCAGTACGCGACTGCCCAGGTGGCTCGCTCGGTCGCGGCCGCGCCGCAATGGATGCACGAGCCGCTCACCTGCTCTGCCTCGAGCGGGAGATACCGGATCGTCGCCTTAGTCTCGGCTTTGATCTCGGCCTCGCACTCGCCCGATCCGCACCAATCCCCTTCCAGGAACCCGCCCGGCTCGAGCAGCAGCGCCTTGAACTCTTCGAAGTCGGCCGGCACGAAGGTGTGCTTGTCGCGGAATGCACGCGCCTGCTCGAACAGCGTGGCTTGGATCTGCTCGAGCAGCTCTACGATCCGCTCGCCGGCAGCGCCGTGCGACACGGTTTCCTTCTCGCCGGTATCGCGTCGCGCGAGCACCACCTGTCCGGCTTCGAGATCCTTCGGACCCAGCTCGACACGGACCGGGACGCCCTTGAGCTCCCACTCGTTGAACTTGTACCCGGGACGGTGCTCGTCGCGATCATCGATACGGACGCGCGTCCCGGTCAGTGAATCCTTGATCGCGTGTGCAGCCTCCAGGACGCGCGCGCGATCCTCGTCGGTACGGTAGATGGGAACGATCACAACTTGATACGGCGCGACCGCCGGCGGCAATCGCAGCCCCTTGTCGTCGCCGTGGGTCATGATCACGCCGCCGACCAGCCGGGTGCTCGAACCCCACGACGTAGCCCACGCATACTCCATCTCGCCGGAACGTCCCTGGAACTGCACCCCGTATGCCTTGCTGAAGTTCTGCCCGAGGAAATGCGACGTGCCGGCTTGCAGCGCCTTGCGATCGCGCATCAGCGCTTCCATCGTCAGCGTCTCGTCGGCACCGGCGAAACGCTCGGCCGCCGTCTTACGGCCCTTGCGCACGGGGATGCCGAGCACACGTTCGACGACGTCGGCGTAGACGTCGTGCAGGATCATCAGTGCCTCGGCCATCGCCTCTTCGCGCGTCTCGTGCGCCGTGTGGCCTTCCTGCCACAGGAACTCGGTGGTTCGCAGGAACACGCGCGGACGCATCTCCCACCGCACCACGTTCGCCCACTGATTGTACAGCAGGGGAAGGTCGCGGTAGGACTGCACCCACTTCGCGTAGGTCGCCCAGATGATCGTCTCGGACGTCGGCCGGACGATCAGCGGCTCTTCGAGGTCTACTCCCCCGGCGTGGGTCACAACCGCGACCTCCGGCGCGAACCCCGCGACGTGCTGGGCTTCCTTCTCGAGCAGCTTCGCCGGGATCAGCAGCGGGAAGTAGAAGTTCTCGTGGCCCGTGGCCTTGATCCGGTCGTCCATCGCACGCTGGTAATGCTCCCATATCGCGTAGCCGTATGGCTTGATCACCATCGAACCGCGCGCGAGCGAGGGTTCGGCCAGGCCGGCCTGCTTGACTACCTCCTGGTACCAGCCTGGGAAGTCGTCTGCTTGCTTGGGGAGCGCCATGGTTGCGCAAGTGTACCGGGAGGGAGCGGCGATGCACGCGCATACCAGTGGATCTAGCTCTTCCGCCCGATCTGAAGCACGGATTGCGGGTCGGGCGCGATACGGCTGATGTGCGCCGCGCCCGTGCCGGACTTGCCTTCCGCGCGCAGCTGCTCGGCCATCTTGAACGCCTCCGAGGCCAGCTCCTCGACGATCGCGTCTTCGGGAACCGTCCGCACGATCTCGCCGCGGACGAAGATCTGTCCCTTCTCCTTACCGGCGGCCACGCCGACGTCGGCTTCACGCGCCTCACCGGGGCCGTTGACGACGCAGCCCATCACCGCGACCCGCATCGGAACGTCGATGTCCTTCAGGCGCTCCTCGACCGCCGACGCGAGGGCGAATACATCCACCTCGGCGCGCCCGCACGACGGGCAAGCCACCAGATCGAACCTGCGCTCGCGCAACCCGAGCGTCTCGAGGATCGCGATGCCGGCCTTGATCTCTTCCACGGGGTCGGCGGTCAGCGACACGCGGATGGTGTCGCCGATCCCTTCGGCGAGTAGCGTGCCGATCCCGACCGCCGACTTCACGATCCCGCGAGAAGGTGTACCGGCCTCGGTCACGCCGAGGTGCAAGGGATAGGCACACCGTCCGGCGATCAACCGGTACGCCGCGATCATGGTGGCCGGGTCGTTGTGCTTGACCGAGATCTTGATGTCGAAGAAGCCGACCTCTTCGAGCAATCGGACCTCGCGCATCGCCTGTTCGACGAGGGCCTCGGGCGACGGACCCCCATACGCCGCGAGCACCTCCTGCTCCAGGGATCCGGCATTCGCGCCGACGCGGATCGGCACGCCCCGCGCAGCCGCCTCGCGACCGATCAGCGCTACCTTGTCGTGCTTCCGGATGTTCCCTGGATTGATGCGGATCCCTTGACACCCTGCCTCGAGCGCAGCGATCGCGTACTTCCACTGGAAGTGGATGTCGGCGATCACCGGGATCGTGGATCTGGCAGCGATCGCCGGCAGCGCCTCGGCGTCGTCGCGGTCGGGCACCGCGACGCGCACGATATCGCAGCCCGACGCGGCCAGCGCGGCGATCTGCTGGAGCGTGGCGTTGATGTCGGCCGTCTTCGTGATCGTCATCGACTGGACGCTGATGGGTGCGTCCGACCCGATCGGCACAGAGCCGACCCTGATCTGGCGTGTCGTGCGGCGTGGGGTGATCACGGAAGCAGTCTAGCGGTGCGCGCGCTGTTCGTTCGCCGACGGTCGGGACATGCGCTAACCGGGAAGGTTCGGCAGCGGTCGCGCGATGTCGAGGAACAGCAGCAAGACGAACAGGCTCCCGAACAAGGCGATGACCGTCGCCGTTACCGGCAGGAGCTTGCGCATGTCGACGTCGCGGCTCGTCGCTTTCTCGTAGGCGAGCACCGCGAGATGGCCTCCATCCAGCGGGGGCAGAGGGAGCAGGTTGGCGACGCCGATGAAGATGTTGAAGCCGGCGATCAGGCTGAACAGTCCGACCCAGTCGCTGTCGGTGCCGAAGTCACCCGCGATCTTGCCCACCCCGACCAAAGTCGCCGGATCGTCCAGTCCTCGCTCCTCGTCACCGGCGGCGACGCGGAAAAGCTTCGCGATCTTCGACGGCGAGAAGATCTCGCGGAAGGCGAACAGGCTGTCGCGCGCGAGGAACCCGGTCTGCTTGAACGACTCGCCGAGCGCGGGGAAGAATCCACGCTCCAAGAGGCCCGTCTGCTCGAGCTCCGGCCCGACGCCCAGGAACCCGACGCGCCGGCCATCCTCCAGCGGCTTGATATCCAGCTCCACGGGTCGAAGCGCGAGCCGCCGGCCATCCCGGCGCACGATGATCGTCACCTCCCGGCCACCGCGCTTCTGCACTTCCTCGATCACTTCCTCCCAGGTGCCCACCGCAGCGCCGTCGACCTCGACGATCGTGTCGTCCACCATGATCCCAGCGCGCTGCGCCGCAGTGTCTCTCGAGACGGCGCTCACCGTGTTGGTCGGAGAGAACTGGGGGATGCCCGCCAGCCACAGGATGCCGAAGATGATCACCAGCCCGATCACGAAGTGCGTGAACGAGCCCGCGCCCAGGACGATCGCCCGCTTCCAAGGCTTCTTGGCTTTGAATACTCTGCCGGCGTCCTCGGCGGAGATCTCCTCCAGCGGATTCATGCCGGCGATCTTCACGTAGCCGCCGAGGGGGATGCCTTTCACGCCGTACTCGGTCTCACCCTTGCGTATCGACCAGATGCGCGGGCCGAACCCGATGAAGAACTCATGCACCTTGATGCCGAAGCGCTTGGCCGTGATGAAGTGTCCGAACTCGTGGATGCCGATCGAGGTCAGGATCGATGCGATGAACAGGATGATGAACAGGCTGCTCATGCATCCGCCTTCGCGCGCGCTGCAGCGCGCGCCCAACGCTCGGCGTCGAGCACCGAGTCGAGGGTCGGCGGCCCGCCCGGGCGATGCTCGGCGAGCACATCCCGGACGATCTCGACGATGTCCAGGTAGGCGATGCGCTGCTCGAGGAATGCCTCGACGGCTTCCTCGTTGGCGGCGTTGAGCACGGCGGGACAGGTGCCGCCTCTCCGGGCCGCATCGTAGGCGAGCTCGAGCGCGGGGAAGGCCTCATGGTCGACCGGCTCGAACGCGAGCGCGCCGAGCGACGGCCAGTCCAGCGGCTCGGCGCCGTCGGCCAGACGCTCGGGCCATCCCAACGCCAGCTGGATCGGCAGCCGCATGTCGGGGCGCGAAGCCTGCACGATGCACGAGCCGTCGACGAACTCGACGATCCCGTGCACGATCGACCGGGGATGAACGACGACCTCGACGCGTTCCATCGATAGCCCGAACAAGTGATGCGCCTCGATCGCCTCCAGGCCCTTGTTCATCAGGGTGGCCGAGTCGACGGTTATCTTGCGCCCCATGTTCCACGTGGGATGTCGCAGGGCTTCGTCTAGGGTGACGGCTGCGAGCTGCTCGCGCGTTCGGCCGCGGAAGGGCCCGCCCGATGCGGTGATGATCACGCGTCGTACATCCTCGAGACGGTTCCCGGCCAGGCACTGGTAGAGCGCGGAGTGCTCACTGTCCACCGGGAGGAGCCGCCCCGGGCGCGCGCGCGAGGTAACCAGCTCGCCGCCGGCGATCAAGGACTCCTTGTTGGCCAGGGCCACGATCTTGTCCGCGTCGAGCGCCGCGATCGTCGGGCTGAGGCCACGCGAGCCGACAACAGCGTTGAGCACGACATCGGCCTCGTCCAGGACCGCGGCCTCGTCCAGAGCATCGGGTTGCTGGGAGACGAGCGCGGCGAACGATGGCGCGAACTCGTCTCGCTGCTGCGCGAGCAGCTCGGCGTTGCTGCCCGCGACCAGACCGACGACGCGGAAGCGGTCGGGATGCTTGCGCACCACGTCCAGAGCCTGGGTGCCGATGCTGCCGGTGGATCCGAGGATCGCGATGCGTCTCATGGGTCCCCAGATGATGCCAGGTCTGCGAGTGGTCCGCTGCTCACGTGACCAACACCCGCACCACCCAGTAGTACGCGGGCGCGACGAGCAGCAAGGCATCGATGCGGTCGAGCATCCCTCCGTGCCCGGGCAGCAGAGCGCCCATATCCTTCACGCCTAGGTCGCGCTTGATCAGGCTCTCGGCCAAGTCGCCCAGAGGCGCGAGCACGGCCACGATCACGGCCAGGATGATCGAGCTGCCTGCGTCGAACGGAGCGAGCATCGGTCCCACGGCCAGCGCGAGCACGAAGATGAAGAAGGTTGCGCCGAATGCTCCTTCCCAGCTCTTCTTGGGACTCACCGAGCGAGCCATCGGCCTGCGCCCGATGATGGACCCGGCGGCGTAGGCGGCGATGTCGTAGAAGGCCACCAGCCCGATATAGGACAGCGTGATCACGATCCCGTCCGGCAGGTCGCGCATCAACTGGACGTGAGCGCCGAGGAAGGGCACGTATATCACGCCCAGCAGCGTGATCCCCAGACTCTGCACGACGCGCTCGCGATGCCGGTCCACCAGGAACCACAGGAACGATGCGAGCGCGATCGTGGACAGCCCGAACGACAGCGCCGCCGGCCCGCGCTGATACGCCCCGATAAGGAGCAGCGCGCCGCCGGCCAATCCCAGCGCGTCCGCGGGGCGATACCCCTTGGTGCGCAGCACGCGGTAGAACTCCACCTGCGCCATCAGGACCGCGGCCGCGAGCAGCAGGAACCACGCCAGGCGCGAGCTGAACAGCGTGCCGAAGATCGCCCCCGCCAGGATCAGCCCGGTGACGATCGCGACCGGCAGGTTGCGACCGGTGCGCCGAGCGCGCGACGGCTCCTCGGAACCGGGGTCCGGGACGGGTGAAGCCGGTTCTGCGGAGATGCTCAGACCTCCATCAACTCGGCTTCCTTGCGCTGCAGCATGTCGTCGATCTCGGCCACGAAGCGATCGGTGAGCTTCTGGAGCTGCTGCTCCCCGCGATGCATCTCGTCCTGGGAGACCTCTCCGGCCTTCTCCTCCCGCTCGATCTCGTCCTTGGCGTGGCGCCGCACGTTGCGCACGGCCACACGACCATGCTCGGCGCGGTCGCGCACGACCTTGATCAGCTCCTTGCGGCGCTCCTCGGTCAGCGGCGGGAAGTTCAACCGGATGGTCTGTCCGTCGTTGGAAGGTGTGATGCCGAGATCCGATGCCTGGATCGCCTTCTCTATCACCGCGATCGCGTTGCGGTCGTACGGCGTGATCGCCAGGGAGCGGGGATCGGGAACCGCCACACCGGCCAACTGCTGCAGCGGGGTCGACGCACCGTAGTAATCCACCGTGATGCGCTGGACCAGCGCCGGCGACGCACGCCCGGTCCGCACGCCGACGAACTCCTCGCGGGTCACCTCGACCGCCTTCTTCATCTTCTCTTCGGCCTGCTTGAGCTCCTGGTCGATCATCCGGCCGATCCCCCCCGCTAGGTCATCGAGTGAACGAGCGTACCGATCGTTTCTCCCGAGAGCGCGCGTTTGATGTTGCCGTTGGTCGTCAGGTCGAACACCACGATGGGCATCTTGTTGTCCATGCACAGCGAGATGGCGGTGGAGTCCATCACGCCGAGTCCCTCGTTGAGCGCCTGGATGTATGACAGCTCCGTGTATCGCTTGGCGTCCGGGTTGATCTTCGGATCCGAGTCATACACGCCGTCCACCTTGGTCCCTTTGAAGATCGCCTCGCATCCCGTCTCCAGCGCGCGCTGCGCGGCGGTGGTGTCGGTCGAGAAGTAGGGCGCTCCCATCCCGGCGCCAAAGATCACGATCCGTCCCTTCTCCAGGTGGCGGATCGCGCGGCGCGGGATATACGGCTCGGCGATCTGGGACATCGTGATCGCCGACTGCACGCGCGTTGGCACGTCGATCTGCTCGAGCGCGTCCTGCAGAGCCAGGCAGTTGATGACCGTCGCGAGCATCCCCATGTAGTCCGCGCGCGCCCGGTCCATCCCGTGCGCGACCGGGGACGTGCCCCGGAAGATGTTCCCGCCGCCCACGACCACCGCGATCTGCACGCCGAGGTCGCGCGCGCTCCGCAACTCCTCGGCGAGCCCGTGGACGATCTTCGGGCTGATCGTTCCGCCGCGCTCGGCTTCGGCGAAGACTTCGCCCGAAAGCTTGAGCAAGACCCGCCGATACCGCTCGCGCTGAGGCATCTAGGCGCCCACCCTGAACCAGGAGAACCTCCGGATCTTCACGGGCTCCTGAAGCTCCGAGGTTGCCTCCTCGATCAGCCGGCCGATCGTCTTGGAGTCGTCGCGGATATAGGGCTGGTCGAGCAGGCACATCTCAGCGAAGAACGCGTTGAGCTTGCCCTCGACGATCTTCTCGATGACGTTGTCGGGCTTGCCTTCGGCCTGCTTGCGGAAGATCTCCTTCTCGCGCTCGACGGCTTCGGCGGGCACCTCGTCGCGGGACAAGTACTCGGGTCGCGCGAAGGAGATGTGCATCGCGACCTGCTTGGCAAGGTCGCGGAACCGCTCGGTCTTGGCGACGAAATCCGTCGCGCAATTCAGCTCGACCAACACGCCGAGCTTGGCCGGCAAGTTGGGGTCGGGCGCGTGCAGATACGCCTCTACCATGCCCTCCTCCGCTGCGCGGGTCGCGAACTTCTTGCCCCGCTCGACCCCGCGCTCACGCAGCAGCTTCTTAGCCTGCTCGAGGTCACCGCCCGCGTCGGCGAGCGCTTTCTTGCACTCCATCATCCCGGCGCCGGTCGCTTCGCGCAGGGCCTTGACGTCTGTTGCCTTGATCTCCACCGTTCGCTCCTGTCTGTCCGTCCCACCGCCATCAGCGGAGACGCTTGCGCTCCTCCTCTTCGAGCTCACGCCGGCGGCGCTCCTCTTCCTCCTCGGCCAGCAGCCGCATCTCCCACTCGGCCAGCGGCTCGTCGGGCGCCAGCTCGGGCTCGCCCGCTCCTGCACCACCGTCACCGGAGGCCGGAGCCGCACGCACCCCACGGCCGCTCTGCCCATCGGCGACCGCGTCGGCGACGATCCGCGTGAGCAGCGCGCCCGCACGGATCGCGTCGTCGTTGCCGGGGATCGGGAAGTCAACCTCGTCGGGATCGCAGTTCGTGTCGATGATGGCCACGACCGGGATGCCGACCTTGCGAGCTTCCTTGACCGCGATGTGCTCCTTGCGGGTGTCGACCACCCATACGGCCGCAGGCAGCTTGGTCATGTCGCGGATACCACCGAGGTTCTTCTCCAAGGTCTCCATCTCCTTGCGGAGCTTGAGGACCTCTTTCTTCGGCAGCACTTCGAACACGCCCGTGGTCTCCATGGCTTCGATCTCGCGCAGGCGCGCGAGCCGCTTGGACATGGTCGAGAAGTTCGTCAGCATCCCACCGAGCCAACGGTTGTTCACGTAGGGC
Source organism: Actinomycetota bacterium (assembly GCA_036397635.1). Lineage (GTDB taxonomy): Bacteria > Actinomycetota > AC-67 > AC-67 > AC-67 > DASWIP01. Next base: position 13,005 of record DASWIP010000120.1, read on the forward strand.
ATCCCCACTCGTTTGGCCTGCTGCTCGATCGGCTCCTGCGCCTGCTTCTTGGTGCCGATGAACAGGACCGAGCCGCCCGAGGCGACGGTGCTGCGGACGAACGCGTAGGCGCGCTCGATCCCGTTGACGGTCTTCTCGAGATCGATGATGTAGATGCCATTGCGCTCACCGAAGATGAAACGCCGCATCTTCGGGTTCCAACGGCGGGTCTGGTGGCCGAAATGCACCCCAGCCTCGAGCAGCTGCTTCATCGTGACGACGGCAGCCATCACACCTCCTGGTTGTCCCTCTGCCCCGCGTCATCCCGTTCCGTCACCCCGGAGGGCACCCGACGGAGGCGGTCGGCAAGGCATGTGATATTCGGTCCCCGCTTCGGGGCCGCAGGGCATCGTAGCAGAGCCTCGTTCTCCCTGGTCAGGACCCATCTGCATCGTCCGGCAGGCGAGATGGCCCGCCGGACATCACCCGGCGGGCGAGGCGAGCCGCCCCGGCCGGTGAGACGAGCCGCTGGCATCACCCGGCCAGGGATACGACCCGCCAGAGGTTCCGGCGGATGCTGTCGAGCAGCACCGGTTCGGGGTCCAGGTACTCGGTTCCCATCCGAAGGCCGAAGTGCAGGTTGGGCTCGGGATCGGTGGTATGACCGGTGCCCGAGGCGGCTATCAGCGCGCCCTGCTCCACCGTCTCGCCGGTCCGGACTCGGATGACCGAAAGGAACGAGTACGTCGTGCGCACTCCCTGTGGGTGATCGATCGAGACGAAAAGGTCTCCGCCCACCTGCCCGGCGAAGGCGACGACGCCCCCGGCGGCGGCGGCGACCGGCGAGCCAACCGGCGCCGCGATGTCGATGCCGCGGTGTCCGGCCGCGAACGGATCGGGCGGCGCCTCGAAGTGCCGAACGATCGGTCCGTCCACCGGTGCGATCAGGTCGAGGGGGTGGGAGGCGCGCGCCCCGGGAGCGGCCGCGAGGATCAAAGCGACGGCGATGAGCAGACGTCTCATGGCACGACCGTACGCGGGCGCGCGCGTTCGACCAAGGACGGGAGGAACCGGAGGAACGTCTTACTTGTCTTCTTCCAGACGCGTCATCGCAGCCATCTTGTTGCGCAGATCAAGAACGGCTTTGGTGTGCATCTGACAGACGCGGGACTCGGTGACGCCAAGGACCGATCCGATCTCGGCGAGCGTGAGGCCCTCGTAGTAGTACAGCGTGATCACCAGCCGCTCGCGCTCGGGCAGGATGTTCACCGATTTCGCGAGCATCTGGCGCATCTCTTCGTTCTCGAAGGTCATCACCGGGTCCGGTGAGTCGGTGTCTTCGAGCGTGTCGACGAGCGAGAGCTTCTCGCCCTTCTCACCGCCGGGCGAGAGCAGCTCGTCGAGCGCGACGACCGAGACCAGATTGATCTGGTTGAGCAGATCCTGGAGATCGTCGACCGAGATGTTGAGCCGCGCTGCCAGCTCACCGTCGGTCGGCGGCCGGTGCATCTCGGATTCGAGCGCCGCGATCGCGCGCTCGACCTCACGCGCCTTCGAACGCACCGACCGCGGGATCCAGTCGATGGCGCGGAGCTCGTCGATGATCGCGCCCCGGATCCGGCTGATCGCGTAGGTTTCGAACTTGATCGCGCGAGACGTGTCGAACTTCTCGATCGCATCGATCAGCCCGAAGATGCCGTAGGAGACGAGGTCGGCCTGCTCGATGTTCTGCGGCAACCCAACCGAGACGCGACCCGCGACGTATTTGACCAACGGCGCGTACTGAAGGATCAGTGCCTCGCGCGCGTCTTCCTCCCCGGTCTCCTTGAACCGCTTCCACAGAGCATGGACGGCCGTCTCGGCAATCGCCTTGGCATCCTCGACAACCTTCTTGGCATCCTCGACGACCACCTCCGAAGTATCGGTGGACGCGTCGGCGGCTGCCGCGGCCGAGCCCTCACGCCCTGGGGTGCGCGTCGTCATAGACCTTCCGTAGTCGTTGGCTGGATACCTGAGTGTATATCTGGGTGGTACGCAGGTCTACGTGTCCGAGCATCTCCTGAACGCTCCGCAGGTCAGCGCCGCCTTCGAGCAGGTGGGTCGCGAAGGTATGCCGGAACGTGTGCGGGGATCCCTTGCCGCCCGGCGTCACCGCCTGGACATATCGGTCCACGATGCGACGGACGTCCCGGGGGCCGATCTTTCGGCCACGCCGGTTCACGAACAGCACCGCCGGCGGCGATGCCTCGCCGAGCAGCGCCGCACGACCCCGGGCGATGTAGCGCCGGAGCGCATCGGAGGCATGCTCACCGAGAGGAACGGCCCGTTCCTTCGATCCCTTCCCGAACACTCGGATCTGTCCGGATCCCGGATCGAGATCGTCCAGGTCGAGCGACACCAGTTCCCCGACGCGGATACCCGAGCTGTAGAGCAGCTCGAGGATCGCGCGATCCCGGAACCGGATCGCGATCTCGAGCCGACGCTGATCCTCGTCCAGCGCCGCGTCCTTCAACGCCGCACGCTCACGATCCGGAAACTCGAGCAGCTCGGCCACCTGCCGCCGTTTGAACACCGTTGGCAGTCGGCGCGCCCGCTTCGGCGTGCCGACGACCGCGGCGGGATTCGCGTCGATCTCGCGGAACCGAACGAGCCAGCGGTAGAAGCTGCGCACCGCCGATGCCGTGCGGGCGATCGAGCTGGACGCGTAGCGCAACGTCGAGAGCTGGGCCACGAACCGGCGGATCTCGGCGGGCCCGGCGTCGAACGGATCGACCTTCAGGCGCGCGCAGAACGCGAGGTAGCGATCCAGGTCGCGGCGGTACGCCGCGACCGTGTTCGGGGATAGGTTGCGCGTGCCGCCGATGTAGGACAGGAAACGCTCGACGGCTTCAGCCCCAGGCATCGCCCCCGTCGCTTCGGCCATGCGCTCCTCGATGCTCGGCGGGATCCGACACGATCACTATCGGCGCCCGCCCAGCCCAGGTCAAGCATCGCCGCCACGCCTGTCGCGGTCGTCGTGACGGGGTCGTCGTGACGGGGTCGTCGTGACAGCGTCGTCGTGACGGGTCAGCGCGCGCGCCGGTACACGCCCGACGGTGATCGCGCGGCCAGGCCTTGCAGCTCGAGTCGGGTCAGCACGCGGATCGCAGCAAGTTGATCGACGCCGGCACGGTTCGCCAGCGCCTCGGCCCGCCCCGGCTCGACCATCATCGCCTCGAGCAGCGCGCGCTGCTCGGGCGTCAGACCCTCGGGTAACGGCTTGGCCTCTGGGCGGCGCGCGTCGCGCTTCAGGGCAGGACAGTGCGCGTAGACGTCGCTGATGCCGGTGCAGATGCCTGAACCACCCTCGCGGATCAGTTGATGCGGGCCTGCAGAGAGGATCGATCGGATGTCTCCGGGCACCGCCAGCACATCGCGCCCGCAGTCGTTCGCGTGGTTCGCCGTGATCATCGCCCCGCTCTTCTTACCGTCGGTCCGCAGCTCTCCCTGGACGATGACGGCCGCGTGTGAGAGCCCGGCGATGATGCGGTTCCGCTCGGGGAAGAATCGCTTCTCGGGCTTGGTGCCCAGCGGCTTCTCCGACACCAGGGCGCCTGCCGCCAGCACGCGCTGGTACAGGTCCTTGCTCGCGGATGGATAGATGACGTCGACGCCGCCGCCGAGCACGGCGATGGTGGTTCCGCCGGCAGCCAGGGCGCCCTCATGTGCGGCCGCGTCGATCCCGCGCGCAAGACCGCTGACGATACAGATGCCCTCGGTCGCCAGATCGCGCGCGAGGCCGTGGGCGATCTCGAGGCCGTAGCTCGAGCAGTTGCGCGCGCCCACGATCGCGACGCACGCGCCCAGCGTCGCCGGCGGCGCGCCGAGCAACCACAGCCGCTCGACCGGCGGCGTCACGTTCTCGGAAAGCAGTGGAGGCCAGTCCGGGTCGCCGGGCTCAAGCACGCGAGCGGTGGGAGCGTGGGCGGATGTCACGTGCGAGCCTCAGCGACCCGGAACGCCAATGCCTCATCCATCTGGCCTTCATCAACTTCGTCGGCGGCTTGCAGATCGGCGATGGTGCGAGCGACGCGGACCGCCCGATGCGCGCCGCGCGCGGTCAGCCCCATGGTCTCGATCGCGGACTCGACGGCTACGCGCGCGGGGTGGGTGAGGCGGCACGCGACAT
>DASWIP010000121.1:0-7789 GCA_036397635.1 Actinomycetota bacterium
GCGAGTGGCTGGTCCCCAGCTCGAGCGAGCTGCACGGCTCTGCGACGGAACTCCGGTGGGTGCGGTGCTGGCATGCGGGACTCCTCTCCGGCGACCGAGGTCGCACAGTGTAGGTGTCCGGCTTACCGGGGGAAGCCCACCCTGTGTTCGCGGCGAACCAAGGTGGGGGGTTCGACGTTATGCGCGCGCGTTCCTGCCGAGTGGGGGGTTGGCGCGCCTGAGATCCCGCTCACCCCCGCCGGCAAGCGTGGGTTGCTCGCTGGCCACTAAGGTCAACTCACCTTGCGCTGAACGGGAGGAGCGGGAAGATCGGCGCGCGCGGGCCGTCCCCAGCCCGCGGCGTCGCTTACGCGCGTGCCGGTGTCCGGTTTCTCTCGTTCATCTCGAACTTGCATCCGGCCCCTGGCGGCGTATGCTCGTCGCCCCGAATCTTACGTCAGCGTAGGAGGAGTGATGTATGATGAGCGAAGTGAAGCGATTACAGATCATGATCGAAGAGGACCTTGATGCGGCCCTCGAGAGGCTGGCGGCCGCAGAGGGGACCTCGAAGGCGGCGCTGATCCGACGGTTCGTCGCCGAGCGCATCAAGCCCCTGCCACCGCTCGAGCGGGATCCGCTGTGGGAGTTGGTCGGCAGCGTGCGGGGACGACCAGATGATTCCGCGCGCGTGGACGAGGTCGTCTACGGCACGTGATCTTCGTCGACACCTCGTTCTGGGTCGCCGTCATCGCGGCGCGGGATGCCCATCACGACGAGGCGATCGCCCTCCTGCGGGCTCATGCCGACGATTCGATGATCACGTCCAACCACGTGCGGGGCGAGACCTGGACGTTCCTGCGCCGGCGATATGGTCACGATGCCGCGATCCGGTTCCTCGACCGGCTCGAGCGGACGTCGCGCACGCGCGTCGAGCGGGTCGGCGAGAAGGAGGAAGCTGACGCGGAACGCTGGCTGCGGCGTCACGACGAGCGTCCATTCTCGTGGGTCGATGGCACGAGCTTCGCGTTGATGCGCGCGCTTCGCATCAAGCGCGCGCTCACGTTCGATGCGGATTTCACCGCGGCCGGCTTCGAGGTCCTGCGCGCCTGACCCGGCGGGGAGTTCCCGTGGAGCGCGTGTCGCGAAGTGCTATGGCGCGGACTCGATGCGTTCCTTCAACCGATGCAGCGCGCGCGCGGCGTTCGGCTTCTTGATCGGCAGCAGCACGAGCCAGAACAGCGCCAGCTGGGCGCCCGACAGCTCGCCGGCGATCTCGCGCTGCACGCGCGTGCCGGTCGCGTTCGTTTCGAGCGTGAACGTGTGTCGCCAACGGCCGGTCAGATCGATGGCGTCGAACACGAGCCGCTCCGGCGGCGTCCGCTCGATCAGGATCAGCTCGGCCTGGATGTCCTTGCCCTTCGAGCGCGCGAGCGAGTGATAGCGATCCCCCTCGAGCGCGGTGACTTCCAACCGGTCGACGCTCCACTCGCCGTGCTTGGTCAGGTCGGCTACGTACTCGAACACGACCGCGGGGGGCGCGGCGATCTCGATACTGCTCGTGTAAGAAGGCATGCGAGCACAGAGTCTACGCTGCCGGTTCGATCGTGGGCTGTCGATGGGGCTCGGCGCAGCCGCGCGCGCGACCTACGGAGCGCGTGCTACTCGGTGCGTTCGGCGTCGCGGGCTTCCTTCGCCGCTTTCGCCTTGGCCTTCGCTTCTTCCGCGCGCGCGTTGCCCGGGCCGCCTTGCCCCGCGTGGACGGGCTTGCCGCAGCGGGAGCGCGCGGCCTCGGAGGCCTTCGACGGGTCGGCCTCGGCGACCGCGTTCACGTAGTCGCCGTGGGTCCAGTTGCCCTCGAACGATGAGGTGTCGACCAGATCGCAGCCGGAGCCGTGGTGGCGCTCGACCGGGCCGCCGTGCACGCCCTCTTCCTCGGATTCCTGCTGCGCCTGCGCCTGGTTCGCGCGGGAGTTGCGGATGCTGATGGAGGCAGCCGAGGCCCCCGCGAGCAGCGCCACCGTCACGATGCTGAGCACGACAACGAGCACCCTGCGGCGCTGTTCCGACGTGGTCCCATCCATCCCCATCGCCCCCTTGTAGAGGTCCAAGCGCTCCAGGTGGCCGGATAGGTACGCACGGGTTCGCACGAGCTGGGATCCACTTGACCGGCCGGTATCCGAACCCGACTCCGACTGCATCATCAGATCCATTGCCCCGCTCCCACTCATCCCGTATCATGCGTCTGTAAGAGGATTGCTTACAGAGGAGGAGTTTGCGTGCGTCCTAGCCGAACGGTGACGGTTTCCCTGCCGCCGGAGCTCGCGCAGGAGGTCGACCGCGCCGCACGCCAGGAGGGCCGCAGCCGGAGCGAGATGTTCCGTGAGGCGCTCCGGCAATATCTCGGGCGACGCGAGCGGTGGGACAGGATCTTCAAGCTCGGTGAGGCGGCTGCGCAGAACCTGAACGTCACCGAGCAAGACGTCACCGCAGCGGTGAAGGCGCGCCGGAGGTCCCGCATTCGCAAGGCTCGTCGCTAGTGCGCGTCCTGCTCGACACGAACGTCCTCGTCTCCGCGATCCTGTTCGGTGGGGTGCCCCGCGAACTCCTGCGCGGCGTGATCGACGGCCGCCTCACGTTGGTGACGAGCCGGCACCTCCTCGACGAGCTGGAGGACATCCTCGAAGGCAAGTTCGCGTTCACCAGGGCGGCGGCCGTCGAGACGAGAGCCGAGCTTGAGGTTCTCGCGGAACTGGCCGAGCCTGGCGAGGTCCCCAGGATCTGCCGGGATCCAGACGATGACCAGGTCCTTGCCGCTGCGGTGGCTGGGGAGGCCGAGGTGATCGTCACCGGCGACCGCGACCTTCTCGTCTTGGAGTGGCATAGCGAGATCGAGATGCTGACTCCTGCGTCGTTCGTGGTCAGGCTCCGGACGACCGAGCATTAGTCCCATGACTTGGCCGCGCCGCAACCGCGCGCGTACGCTTCGGCGCATGACCGACTTCGCGGCGACGCTGATGGGCATCGTGGGCGCCGAGCACCTCTCGGCAGCCGAACAGATCAGCGACGACTACGCCCACGACGAAGCGCTCAACGCCGCACATCAGCTCCCCGCCTTCGTCGCCCGCCCGGCCACCACGGCCGAGGTCGCCGCGATCGTGACATACGCCGCGGACCGCGGGATCCCGTTGACGGCGCGCGGCTCGGGCACCGGCCTCTCGGGCGCCTGCATCCCACAAAAGGACGGCATCCTGATCTCGTTCGAACGGATGAACGCGATCCTGCAGATCGACACGGCCAACAACATGGCGGTCGTGCAGCCGGGCGTGACCTTGCAGCAGCTCGACGAGGAGACGGCCAAGCACGGTCTCGTTTATCCCGTGTTCCCCGGCGAGAACTCCGCGAGCCTGGGCGGCAACGTCGCGACCAACGCGGGTGGGATGCGCGCGATCAAGTATGGGGTCACCCGCCACCACGTCGCCGGCTTGCAGGCCGTGCTCGGCAGCGGCGAGACGATCCGCGCCGGCGGCAAGATCGTCAAGGCCACCTCGGGCTACGACCTGACGCAGCTGATCATCGGCTCCGAGGGCACGCTCGCGATCGTCACCGAAGCGACGCTGAAGCTGTATCCGCGCCCGGCGCATGCGACGACGCTGCTCCTCCCGTTCGAGCATCTGGACAAGATCACCGCCGCGGTCCCCAAGATCGTCAACAGCGGGGTCGAGCCGCTGGTGCTCGAATACATCGACCTCGTCGCTATGTCGGGCATCCTGACCAACGCCGGCATCGAGCTCGGCATCCCGCAACAGATCAAGGACACGGCCCTCGCGTATCTGGTGATCGTGCTCGAGAACCGGCGCGCCGACCGCCTCGACGAGGACATCGCCGAGGTCGGCGAGCTGGTCTCGGAACTCGGCGCCTTGGACGTCTACGTGCTGCCCCCGCAGGCGGGCGCGAACCTGATCGAGGCGCGCGAGCGCGTGTTCTGGACCGCGAAGTCGGCCGGCGCGAACGACATCATCGACCTGGTGGTGCCCCGCGCTGAGCTGAGCAGCTACATGCAGCGCATCAGCGAGATCGCGAAGGACAGCGGCTCGTGGATCGTCGGCTGCGGGCACGTCGGCGACGGCAATGTGCACCTGTCGGTGTTCCAGGGTGATCCCGACAAGCTGCATCAGGTGCTCCAAGACATCTTCGCGGCCGGCCGCGACGCGGGCGGTGTCGTCTCCGGCGAGCACGGCATCGGCACCGAGAAGAAGGCCTACTACCTCGCGCTCGAGGATCCGACGAAGCTCGCGCTGATGCGCCGGATCAAGCAGGCGTTCGACCCGGCCGGGATCCTCAACCCCGGCATCATCTTCGACCACGGCAACATCGAGAACGAGGGCCGAGCATGAACGGTGGACAAGCGCTGATCCGCACGCTGGTGAACGCCGGCGTCGACGTGTGCTTCAGCAACCCGGGGACCTCCGAGATGCATTTCGTCGCTGCGCTGGACGCGGTCCCCGAGATGCGCGGCATCCTGGCGCTGTTCGAAGGCGTGGCGACCGGGGCGGCCGACGGGTACGCGCGCATGGCCGGCAAGCCGGCGGCGACGCTGCTGCACCTCGGCCCGGGGCTCGGCAACGGCCTGGCGAACCTGCACAACGCGCGCAAGGGCCGCACGCCGATCGTGAACATCGTGGGCGACCACGCCACCTATCACAAGCGCTTCGACGCGCAGCTCGAATCCGACATCGAGACGGTTGCGCGCAACGTCAGCGAGTTCGTCCGTCGTAGCGCAACGACCGCCGATGTGGCCGCGGACGCGCTCGACACCGTGCGAGCAGCGCTCGGCCCCCCCGGCCGGGTCGCGACGCTGATCCTGCCGGCCGACGTCTCCTGGACCGAGGGTGCCGAACCGATGGCCGTAGAGGTGCGCGCGCGCGCTCGCACGGTGCAGGCCGATGTGGTCGAGCGCATCGCGAAGGTGCTGCTCTCGGACGACCGGTGCGCGCTGCTGGTCGGGGGAACCGCGACGCGCGAGCGAGCGCTGCTCGCGGCGAGCCGGATCGCCGGGGCGACGGGGGCGAAGCTGCTCGCCGAGACGTTCCCGACCAGACACGAGCGCGGCGCCGGACTGCCGGTCGTGGAACGGCTCGCGTACCTCGCCGAGTGGGCGTCGGAGCAGATGAAAGGGCTCCAGCACCTGATCCTGGTCGATGCGAAGGCGCCGGTGTCGTTCTTCGCCTACCCGAGCAAGGACAGCTACCTGGTCCCCAGCGGGTGCGAGGTGCACACGCTGGCGGATCCGAGCGAGGACGCGGTCGTGTCGCTGGAGATGCTCGTCGATGCGGTCGGTGCCGCAAGCACCGAGCCGGCGCTGCAGCCCGGCGCACGACCAGAACGTCCGACCGGCGAGCTGACCGCCGACGCGGCGTGCCAGGCGATCGGCGCGCTGCTCCCCGAAGGCGCGATCGTCTCCGACGAGGCGCTGACCTCAGGCCTGACCGCGTCGATGCACACCGCCGGAGGGCCCCCGCACGACTGGCTCACGCTCACCGGCGGCGCGATCGGGCAGGGGTTGCCGGTCGCGCTCGGCGCTGCGGTCGCCAACCCCGACCGGCGCGTGCTCGCGCTCGAAGCGGACGGCAGCGCGATGTACACCAACCAAGCATGGTGGACGATGGCGCGCGAAAGCCTCGACGTGACCACGGTGTTGTTCAACAACAGCTCGTACTCGATCCTGAACATGGAGCTCAGCCGGGTCGGCGCCGACGCGGCCGGGCCGAAGGCGAAGGACATGCTCTCGTTGACGCGGCCGGAGATCGATCACGTCTCGATCGCTCGTGGGATGGGCCTACAGGCGTCGCGTGCGACGACCGCCGACGAGTTCGTCGAGCAGCTCGCGCGCGCGCTCGCGACGCCCGGTCCGAGCATGGTCGAGGCGGTCGTGCCGCCGATCATGTGAGCGCGACGACGCGACAGGGGGGCGACGTGGCAGCGGTAGGTCTGGCATCGGTCGGCGTCCTCGCAGAGGGGCTGGACCATCCCGAGGGCGTGACGGTAGATGCCGACGGTGTCCTGTACGCAGGCGGCGAAGCCGGTCAGGTCTATCGCGTCGATCCCGACGACGGAAGCGTCGAAGAGGTCGCATCGACCGGCGGGTTCCTGCTGGGGCTCTGCGCCGACGGCGACGGGCTGTTGTATTGCTGCGACGTGGCGCGCCGCGAGGTCCTGCGCGTCTCGCCGAGCAGCGGCGAAGTGTCGGTGTACTCGACCGGCGCGCCCGGCCGTCCGTTCGTGAACCCGAACTGGCCGGTGTTCGACGACGCGGGGAACCTCTACGTCACCGACTCGGGCGGTTGGAAGGCCGACGACGGCTGCATCATGCGGATCACGCCGTCCGGCGAGACCATCGTGTGGAGCGACGCTTCGACCGGGTTCCCGAACGGCGCGGCGTTGAGTGCCGATGGGCGCGCGCTGTACGTGCTCGAGTCCACGACGCCGGCGCTCGTGCGCGTCCCCATCCTGGACGACGGGTCGGCCGGTTCCCGTGAGGTGCTCGCCACGCTGCATGGCGTGCCCGACGGGTGCGCGCTGGATACCGAAGGCCGAGTGTACGTCTGCTACTATCGGCCCGACTGCATCGATCGCGTGTGGCCCGACGGTCGGGTCGAGCAGCTCGCCGACGACCCTGAGGGGACGCTGCTGTCCGCGCCGACCAACGGTGTGTGGCTGGAGCCGGATCGCACGCGCCTGGTCGTCGGCAACCTCGGGCGCTGGCACCTGTCGGTGTGCGAGTTCGGTGCGACCGGGATCCCGCTGCGCTATCCGAGGCTCGGGTCGTGAGCGATCTGTCGGGCAAGGCCGCGATCGTCACAGGGGCGGCGAACGGGATCGGCGCGGCGGTCGCGGCGCTGCTCGCCGAGCGAGGCGCGCGCGTGTGCGGCGTCGATCTGGACGAGGCGACGGGTGTTGGGCCGGGCGACGCGGGCGGCATCGAGCTTGCGGTGCGCGCCGACGTGTCGAGCAGCGCGGCGTGCCGTGCCGCCGCCGCTTCGGCGCTGCACTCATTCGGCCGCCTCGACATCCTGGTGTGCTGCGCGGGGATCCAGCGCTACGGCTCGGTCGTGGACACGCCCGAGGAGACCTGGGACGAGGTCATCGGCGTGAACCTGACCGGCATGTTCCTGATGGCGAAGCACGCGATGCCGGCCTTGGAAGCCTCGGGCGCGGGCGCGATCGTCAACGTCGCGTCGGTGCAGGCGTTCGCGGCGCAGCGAGGTGTGGCCGCGTACGCGGCCAGCAAGGGCGGCGTGGTTGCGCTCACGCGCGCGATGGCGATCGATCACGCGCCGACGGTGCGCGCGAACTGCATCTGCCCGGGATCGGTGGACACGCCGATGTTGCGGGGCGCCGCGCGCCTGTTCGGCGGTGATGACGTGGAAGGTACCGTGCGCGCGTGGGGGGCGATGCATCCGATGGGCCGCGTGTCCACGCCACGCGAGGTCGCCGAGGCGGCGGTGTTCCTGGCGAGCCCGGCGGCGTCGTTCGTGACCGGCGCGGCGCTGCTCGTCGATGGGGGATTGATCTCGCAGATCGGAGGAACATGAAGGCTCTCGCCGGGAAGATCTCGGACATCCGCGCGACCACGGTGACCGTGCCGTTGGAGGCGCCGATCCTGCACGCCAACGGCGCGCACTGGGGGCGGTTCGTGCGCACGATCGTCGAGGTCGAGACCGATGCCGGCCTGATCGGTCTCGGTGAGATGGGCGGCGGTGGCGAGAGCGCCGAAGCGACGATCACCGCGATGAAGTCGTACCTGCTCGGG
>DASWIP010000122.1:0-25472 GCA_036397635.1 Actinomycetota bacterium
GGAGCGTTGACGCTCGAGCTTGCTCGCCGCGCGCGCCACGTGATCGCGGTCGAGGTGGATCCGCGGCGCGCGGCCCGTCTTGAAGAACGGTGTCGTGGCTACGGCAACGTGCGGGTCCTCGCGTGCGACGCGCTCGAGATGCGCTTCCCTTCGCAGCCGTACCGGGTCATCGCGAATCCGCCGTTCGGGATGACGTCGAGGCTGTTGCGTCGCCTGCTCGATCCCCGAGCGCGTGCGCAGCGCCTCGATCTGGTGGTGGGTGAAGGCGTGGCGCGCTTGTTCGCGTCCCGGTATCCGGGTCGGCGCCTTCCCCTCGGATCCGCGCCCTGGTGGACGTTCGGATATGGGATGCGCCTGCCGGCAGCCGGCTTCACTCCCGCGCCTCGGTCGGATGCCGCGGTCCTGATCGCGGGGCGGCGTTCGCCGGCGCTGCTCGCACCAAGAGAAACCGGCGCCCATGCGGCCCTGGTCCGCCTCGGCCTGTCGCGAGCCTCGATGCCGCTTCGTCGCGTGTTAAGAGAGGACCTGACGGACCGAGCATGGTCGCGGTTCGCCGCTCAGCGGCGCATCGCGCGAGATGCGCGCGCGCGCGATCTCAGCGGCACCGACTGGGCAGCGCTGACGGCGGTCGTGCTGCGTAGCGCGAGACGGATCGAACGAATCTGAACGAACCAGTTACGCCGTTTTCGAAGGACCCTGCGGGCTCTTGACCGGGGCTCTATATACGGGGTATACATACCCGGTATAGACGGACGGGGGAGGCCGGATGTCGGTGTCGATGAGCCTGCTGGCGATCCTGGACGAGGGGTCGTCGTACGGCCTGCAGTTGCGCAACGAGTTCGAAGCTCGGACGGGCGGGGTCTGGCCGCTCAACGTCGGGCAGGTCTACACGACGCTCGACCGTCTCGAGCGCGACGACTTGGTCGCCCTGCAGCCCCAACCTGAGCCGGAAGGCTCGAAGGTCTACCAGATCACCGCCGCCGGGCGCGAGCAGCTCGCCGCCTGGTTCTCGCGGCCCAGCAAGCCCAAGACGCCGTCGCGCGACGAACTGGTGCTGAAGCTCGTGATGATCTCGGGCCGGGACGCGGGATCGACCGCCGAGGTCGTCCAGGCTGAGCGGCGCGCGGCGATCGAGCTGCTCCAGGAGTACACGCTCCTGAAACGCGACGCGTCCGAGGACGCCGATCTTGGTTGGCTGTTCCTGGTCGACTCGCTGATCTTCCAGGCCGAGGCGCGCGTGCGATGGCTCGACGCGTGCGAGGAGCGGCTGGCGCGCATGCGCCCGCGGTCCACGACGACGCCGGCACCGGCGTCTCAGCCCAGCGAGGTGAGGAAATGATCCTGCAGATGACCGAGGTCACGCGCATCCATGGGTCGGGCCATACGGCTGTCGAAGCGCTCCGCGACGTCACGCTCGGCGTCGCCGCCGGTGAGCTGGTCGCCGTGATGGGTCCGAGCGGGTCGGGCAAGACCACCCTGCTGTCGATCGCCGGGGGGCTGGACCATCCGGCCGCAGGCAGCGTCAAGGTCGAAGGCACCGAGATATCGACGCTCGACGCCTCCGAGCTGGCGCGCTTACGTCGCCAGCGCGTCGGCTACGTCTTCCAGCAGCTCAACCTGATCGAAGGTCTCACCGCCGCCGAGAACGTCTCGCTTCCCCTCGAGCTCGACGGCATCGGCCGCAAGGAGGCGCGCGCCGCGGCGTTGCGCGTGCTTTCGACCGTCGGGATCGAGCAGCTCGCCGACCGCTTTCCGCAGGACCTCTCCGGCGGCGAGCAGCAACGCGTCGCGATCGCGCGCGCGACCGTGGGCGAACGCTCGCTGCTGCTCGCCGATGAGCCGACCGGCGCGCTCGACTCGATCACCGGCGAGAGCGTGCTGCGGCTGCTGCGCGCGCACTGCGACAACGGCGGCGCGTCGGTGCTGGTCACCCACGACGCGCGCTTCGCTGCGTGGGCGGATCGCGTCGTGTTCCTCCGCGACGGCCGCCTCATCGACGAGACCACCTCGCCATCCGGTCCAGAGACGCTGTTGGTCCCACGATGATGACGCGAGCAGCGCTGCGCGCGTGCGCGCGCGTCGCGTGGCGGCAGGCGAAGCGCGCGCCGGGCCGAAGCGCGCTCGTGATCACGATGGTCGGGTTGCCGATCGCTGCGTTGACGCTCGGCGCCACGTTGATCCGAACGGCGGTGCCGACGCTCGAGGAGCACGTTTACGGCCAGATGGGATCGGCGGAGCTGCGGGTGTATCCGCAAGCTCCCGATGTGGATGCGCGCGCGCTCGAAGCGCTGCTGCCGGCAGGGTCGCGCGTCGTTGTCGTGCAGCAATGGAACCGGACCGAGGTCGTCGACGGCACGCTGGTCTACGCGTCTGTGTGGGAGCCGTCGATCCCGATCGATCAGCCGCCGATACCAGGCTTGTACGAGCTCATGGACGGGCGCGCGCCGACGCGTCCCGGCGAGGCGGCCGTCGATCCGCGGATGCTCGAGATCTACCGGGTCGGGATCGGGGACGAACTGACGATCGGCGAGATGACGTTCCGCGTCGTTGGGGTCGCTGCTCGACCGTTGCAGATGTGGGAGCCCCTCGTCGCCGTCGCGCCCGGCACCCTGCCACCGGTGGATCCACACGCCGTCGGCACGTTCCTGAATGGCGTGCTGATCGATCTGCCCGACGGCGCCGATGTTGCGGCGGCCGAGTCGGCGCTCGTTGAGCACCTCATCGGAGACATCGTCGCAGGTGGCTTCATGCGGGATCGAGCCGAAGCCGAATACTACGCAGCCGAGGCGATCACGACGCGCGAGGAGGTCGCTGCTCAGATGCTCAACGACGCGCCCGTGCTGACCGGCGTCTCGTTCGCCGGGACCGCGCTCGCGTTGTTCGCGACCGGCTTGATCGCTGCGGCAGCGTTCGCCGTCGGCATCCGCCGCCAGTTGCGGATGCTCGGCCTCGTTGGTGCGACCGGGGGAGAGCCGAGGCACGTGCGCGCGGTCGTGCTGCTCGGCGGAACGACGCTCGGGATGGTCGGCGCGGGCATCGGCGTCGCCGTCGGCGTCGCCGGCGCGTACGGGGTCACGCCGCATCTTCATCGGTACATCCACGCCCTGCCGGGCCCGGTCGCCCTGCATCTGCCGACCCTCCTCGGAGCAGCGCTGCTCGGCGTCATCGCCGCGACCGCAGCCGCTGCGTGGCCCGCCCGCATCGCCGCGCGCGTCTCCACGCTCGATTCGCTCGCGGCGCGCCTGCCCGCACCGAAGCCGCCGGGCCGCCTCGCGCGGCGCGGTCTGGTGGTCGCCGGGCTCGGCGCCGTGCTGACGGCGAGCGGGTTCTCGCAGGACAACGACGTGATCCCCGGGGTCGGCCTCGTGTTGATGGTCAGCGGCTTCCTCGTGTCGGTGCCGCTGCTGATGAGCGTCGCCGGCCGGTTCGCGCCACGCATGCCGACCGCGACACGGCTCGCGGTGCGCGACACCGCGCGCCATGGTCGCCGCACCGGTACGGCGATCGCGGCGGCTGCGCTCGCGCTGATGGTGCCCGTCGGCGTCGCGGCGCTCTCGTTGAGCGAGGAGGCCTATCAGGCGCGCAAGGCGCCGCTCGGGGACGATCACCTCTTGATCGGGAGGTACGAGGAGGACGTGTTCGAGCATGTGGCAGTCCCTGACAGCGTGCCCGCGGCGGTCCGTGAGGCGCTGCCGGGCGCCATCATCGTGCGGATCCGTCACGCGGTCTTCGACCCTCAGGTCCATCCGACCCTGGTGGAACGCGGCGGGCGAACCTTCGCCGAGCCGGCGACCATCGCCCGAGCGGTCTCGCATCACGCCGACCGCGACGGCTCGTCGTCCTTCGGCTACGAAGCCTCGTCGCTCTGGGTCGGCGGAGCCGAGCTCTTGCGCGCGCTGCACGCGGAAGACGGCATCCCCGCGCTCGAGGCGGGCACGATCGTCGGCATCGGACCGGGATCCGTGCAGGACGGCATGGTGCAGCTACACCTGCCACCCGACGGCAGCGACGAACTGCAACTGCGGGACGTGCCCGCCGTCGAGGCGGGTTCGATCGCACGCGAGGGTGACTTCCTCATCCCGAGGTACGTCATCTCCGAGGACGGCGCGCGCGCGCTCGATCTCCTCCCCGGATGGGCACCCATGTACGGTCCCGCCCACGATCTGCTCGTCGCCACCGGGCAGCCGCTGAACGGCGAGCTGATCGGAACCGTCAAAGAGATCGCTTCGGCGGATCCCACGATCTTCGTTCAGACCGCCGAGGATTTCCTGCCCCAGTTCGATGCGGCCAGACTCGCCGCGACCGGCGGAGCCGCCGTCGTCGCGCTCGCCATCGTCGCTGTCACCGTGGCGCTCGTCTCCGCCGAAGCGCGCCGCGACCAAGCGATCCTCGTCGCCGTCGGAGCAACGCCGCGCGCGCGGCGCAGGATCGCAGCCGCGCGCGCCGGCCTCGTCGGCGCGCTCGCCGGCGGGATCGCCGTACCCGCCGGATTCTCGCCCATCGCCGTGATGCAGCTATCCAGACCCGACGACTTCCCCGTCATCGTGCCGTGGATCCCGATCGCCGTCGTGCTGTTCCTCGTGCCCGCCATCGCCGCCGGATGGGGCTGGCTCACCTCGCGCGCGCCCCGGTCATCCGCGTTGCTGCAGCCGGTCGCTTAGATCTCTTCGACGCGTTCGATGCCGTCGATGCGATCGAGGCGCCGATCGAACGAAGCGATGGTTTCGATGCCCGAGAGTTCCGCGAAGGCAACCAGGTAGGCCTCGGCGAAGTCGAGCCTGGCGGTCTCGTACAGCTCGAGCGCGCGCAGCAGCAGATCGTGGTCGACGACCGCGATCGCGCGGAAGGCCAGCACCGAGCGCATGGTCGATGCGATCTGCGCGCGCGGCTGGCCATACACGGACTCGAGCACGTACACGATCTCCGCACACACCAGGTCCACCAGGACGAGTCGCTCGGCGGTGCGAAGCAGCGTGGCTGCCTTGCGTGCCTGGCCGGGAGGATCGCTGGTCAGGTAGCGAACGACGATGTTTGTGTCGAGCAGCGCGTTCATCGCCGCGCGGCGGTGCGGCGACGCCAGGTCTCGGCCTTGATCCGGTCCCAAGATGCGCCCCTCCACTCAGGGGGAACCGGTACGGATCCTCCGAGGTCGAGCAGGTCCGGCACCTTGGCGAGCAGCGCTCTGCCGCGGCGCACACGGAAGATCACCTCGTCACCGGTCTGCAGCCCGAGCGCGTCCCGGACTGCTTTCGGGATCGTGATCTGACCCCTCGACGAAACCACTGCCGGCACGTCCACCACTCAATCTCCTTACTATCGAGCACACAGTAAGGAGATGATAGAACCGAGCTGTGCCCTATTCAAGGGGCCGAGCCCTGTTCGGGACGAACGAGAACAGTGCGTGGATGGACTCGATCGGGCCGAGGTCGACACCCGGGGTGTCCCGGTAAACCTCGTTCCCTGCTCGACCCGGAGCGCGGATCCGTTCGCATGCGAATGACATCGGCCCGGCCGGGCGAGGCAGGAGCCGCGCGCGCGGGCGTCGAAGCTCCGACCCATGGCACGCAGGGGGAAGCTGGCCGGCGAGCTGCTCGCGGACCTGGTCGGAAGCGCGCAGGTATCACCCGAGCCGTTGCCGCCGCGCGCGCGCAACGGTGGCACCGACCCCGAGTCGGTGGTCGAGCTGCTCGCCTACGACATCCCGTTCCGGACCGAACCGGCGGTTGGCATGGTGTTCCCGCCCGGGGCAGAGGGACGCGCGGCCGGCCGCGCCGACGACGATGCCGAGTAGACGCGACGTTCTGCGCGCCGGGGTCGCCGGAGCCGGAGCCTGGCTGGGCGGGCTTCGTGTGGCCGAGCTGCTCGCGGCGGTACCCGACACCGGCGGAACACCGTTCACGCCATCCTCGGGCGGTGCGATCGAGAGCCGCGACGATCTCGCCTACCTGACGATCGCGCAGGCATCTCGGATGATCGCCGCCGGCGAGATCACGCCGACCGATCTGGTCGAGGCGTGCCTCGCGCGCGTTGAGCGGCACGATCCGACGATCCAGGCTTACCTCGAGCTGACCGCGCGGCAGGCGCGCGCGGAGGCAGCCGACGCCACCGCGGAGATCCGCCGAGGCGGACCCCGCTCACCACTGCACGGCATACCGATCGCGCACAAGGACCTCTACGACGTCGCCGGCTTGCGCACAACCGCGGGATCGCAGGTGCTCGCGGATTCCGAGGCGGCGCGACGCGACGCGACGGTCGTGCATCGGCTGCGCCGCGCCGGCGCGATCATGCTCGGCAAGACCAACACGCACGAGTTCGCGTTCGGCGTGTGGACGCCGCCCACCTCGAACCCGTGGGACACGTCGCGCGTGCCCGGCGGCTCGAGCGGCGGTTCGGCCGCCGCACTGGCCGGCGGCATGACCCTGGGCGCGACCGGCTCGGACACCGGCGGCTCGCTGCGCATCCCGTCATCGCTGTGCAACACCGCGACGATCAAGCCGACCTACGGACGATGCAGCCGAGCGGGCGTGGTGCCGCTGGCGTGGACGCTGGATCACACCGGCCCGATGGCGCGCGCGATCGAGGATTGCGCGCTCATGCTCAACGTGATCGCGGGGCCCGACGACGCCGACCCGACCACCGCCGACGTCCGCGTCCCCGACTTCACCGCCGGACTGGCCGACGGCGTCGCCGGCATGCGCATCGGCGTGCCCTCGACCGTGTTCTTCGACGGCGCCGAAGCCGAGGTGGAGGCGCTGGTGCGCGCGGCCGTGCCGGTGCTGGAACGTCTCGGCGCTGAGGTCGTCACGTTCGATCCGCCCGACACGCAGTACGCGGCCGCGAGCGCCTACCTGGTGATCCAGCTCACCGAACCGCTCGCCGCGCACGAGCACTACCTGAGGCAGCGACCGCAGGACTATCAGCAGCAGACCCAGGTCTTGCTGGGGCTCGGCGCGGGGTTCCACGGCCAGCACTACGTGCGCGCGCAGCGCCTGCGCACGATCAACATCCAGCAGTGGCTCCAGATCTTCGAGCGCGTCGACGCGGTGCTGACGCCGACCGTGCCGCGGGTCGCACCGCCCAAGCAGGAGGCGATGGTCTCGGGCGTGTTCGAACTGGTGAACTACACGAGCGCGTTCGACTTCAACGGGTTCCCGAGCGTGTCGGTGCCTGCCGGGTTCGGCGAGACCACGGGCATGCCGGCCGGGTTGATGCTCAGCGCGCGCCCGTTCGACGAGCAGCGCCTGCTGCGGATCGCCTACGCCTACCAGCAGGCGACCGGGTTCGGCGCGCGCAGGCCGCCGCTCGACGTGACGATCCAGCGCTAAGTCCCGGCGCGCGCAGGCCGCCGCTCGACGTGACGATCCAGCGCTGAGTCCCCCCTGGGCTCGGCCTCTTGACGTGGAGTGGGTGGCCGTGAGGCGCGCTCGCTCACGGCCACCCGCCTCGGATCTACGCGGCGCGCTGCATCCTGCGCGCGCGACGGTTCTCCGCGCGCGCAACGGCCGCCTCGTTGGTCATCAGCGCGATGCTCGCCAGCAAGATCGTCGCGATGCCGCCGATGACGACGGTCCACGCGATCATCCGGTTCGGCACCTCTCGTACCTCGGCGAACTCGCCTGTGTTCGCCGCGACCAGTTCGTTCGCCGCCTCCAGGCGTGCCAGCGTCTGCGGCGTCTCGGTCAAAGCCGCGGCGATGGCCGGGAAGTTGGTCTGCACGAACTGACCCGCTTGCTCTGCCGTGATGCCGAGCTGCTGTGCGAGACCCGGCACGAGCCCCTGCTCGAGCTCGACGGCCATCGCCCTCAGGGTGGTGATCGATCCGGCGGTGGCGTCGATCGACACGTTCGAGAAGATGGGCACGACCGCTTCGTTCAGCGCGTCGGCGTCGGCGGCCTTCTGCGGCAGTGACGTCACGAGCGGAACTGCGAGCATGATCACGCCGAGCACACCGAGCAGCGCCGGCACCGCGCGTCCCGGCTGCATCATCAAGAGGCCAGCGATGATCGCGAGGATCCCGGTGATCGTGATGAACCACGGCACGGCGATCGAGGACCGGCTCGCGGTCGGGATCGCATCGGCCGATCTGAAGTTGGCCTGCTGCTCCTCGAGCAGCTGCGCACGATCATCGAGCGCGTTGGCGATCTGCGGCATCGTCAGCACGCCTTGGGCGGTGGCGGGGAACTGACCCAGGAACCGGGTGGTCAGCTCGGCTTCGCTGATGCCCAGCGCTTGGGCGAGCGTCGGAAGCACGCTGTTGCCGAACTCATTGGTCAGCGCGCGCAACTGCTGCGCGTCCGCACGCAGGCCGGCGATCGCTTCATCCGTGTATCCGGGCCGGACGTCGTCGGATAGGTCCTCCCACGCGGACGATGCTCCGAACAGTCCGTTCCCGAGGACGACGACCAGGAACGTGACGCCGACGAGACTGACGATGGCTCCAACAGTACGACGAGGCATCGGTGGAAACCTCCTTGGCGGACGCAGCCGTGAGGCCTCGAGCCGGGGGCCGGATCCGCCACCTCTCTCCGTCGTCATCGCATCGCATCCGGCGGCGGCGGGCCATGGCCCTTCCCTGTCATCTGCGGGGTCAGTCCGTGCCATCCGATGCCGTCGTCTCACGACCGAACGACCCGCCCCCTTTTGGGAGGGGGCTTGTGTGGTCCACAGCCCAGGCAGGGAGGATGTCCCCCGATGCCCGGCTCGTGCCATAGCGCGCTGTGGCATCCACAAGGGTACTGGGGTTAGGCTTGGGGGACCGAACGAGGGATCCCATTGGCCGCCAAGATCACGAAGTCCACTACCAACGGGCGCCGGACCACCCGCGCCGGGTCTTCGCGCGCGCTTCCATCCGAGGATCCCGCCCGCCCCTCGGCTGCGCTCCGCGAGATCCTCGACGAGCTCGAACAGATGGTCGAGCAGCTCGCCGAGCGCATGCTCGAGCGATACCTCGCGTCCATCCCCAGCTATCGCGCCCTCCCCGACGAAACGCTGCGACAGGTCCGCGAGGTCAACCGCAAGAATCTGACCGGATTCATCGGCGCCCTCCGCCGGCGCCAAGGGCCAAGCGACGAGGAACTAGCGTTCGTCCGCGCGAGCGCGTCGAAGCGCGCGCGCGAAGGCGTGCCGCTGTCGGCTCTGCTCCAGGCGTACCGCCTCGGCGCGCAGCTCGCGTGGGGTCAGGCGCGCGAGCTGATCGGCGAGGATCCCGTCCGGCTGTACGAGGGGCTGGAGCTTGCCACGGCGGTGATGCACTGGGTCGATGTCGTCAGCGGCGCCGTCGCGCAGGCGTACCTCGAGGAGTACGAGCGCCTGTCCAGCGACCGCGAGGCCGCGCGTCGGGATTTCCTGGACGGCATCATCGGCGGTGCGCTCACCGACGAAGAGATCCTCGCGCGCGCCGAGGCGCTGGGCCTCGATCCCGCGGCGGCGACGAGTATCGCGATCGTCGGGCCGGCCGATCCCTCGGCGGACGACGCCGTGCTCCGAGCGGTGCAACACCGGCTGAAGACGCTCGCGGCCGAGCTGCCGGCGGCCGATCGGTCCCTGGTGGTCGGACGCGGCCCCGAGATCGTTATCGTGTTCCCGGCCGGGCCGGACGCGCTGGGGGACATGCAAGTGGGGATGCGCACGCTGGTCGAGCGCGTCGGCGAGACGCTCGAGGTGCCGGTGCGTGCCGGGATCGGGCGGCCGCGCGACTCGCTGGCCGAGCTTGCGCCGTGCTACCGGGAAGCCTCGATCGCGCTCGCCGCCGCGCGCGCGAGCAGCGGCGCGCCGACGGTCTCGTACGGCGAGATGCTGATCGAGGAGCTGATCCTGCGCGAGCGCGGCGTCTCGAAGCGGCTGGCGACACAGCTGCTCGAGCCGCTGGACGCGCATCCGGAGCTGAAGCACACGCTGGTCGAGTACATCGAGCACGGCCCATCGCTCCCGGCGGTCGCCAAGCGCCTGTTCCTGCACCCGAACACGGTGTCGTACCGTCTGTCGCGGATCCGTGATCTCACCGGACGCGACCCTAAGACGCCGGCTGGGATCGCCGAGCTGTTCCTGGCCCTGCGGGCCTCCCAGTTGCTCGGGGCCGGCCCCTGAACGTCTAGGACCGGCCCCTGAACGTCCAGGGCCGTCCTCTGAGCGTGGGGGATGGGTCCTGAGCTTCGTGGTCTCCACCACGGCACGCGCCTGAGGTTCGTCGGGCGCGCGGCAGGACATCTGTGACCCGGCGCCGAACCGGCTCGCGATGACTCGACGCAGACGGTTCTCGGCGGCGGTGGTGGCCCTCGCGCTTCTCGCGGTATCCCCCGCGCGCGCAGACGGACACGATCCAGTGGCGCTGGTCGATCCGATGATCGGCACGCTCGGCTCGGGGTTCGTGTTCCCCGGTCCCGCGGCGCCGTACGGCATGGTGCAGCTCTCGCCGGATACCGAGGGATACTTCGCTTACACGGGCTACCAGCACGCCGATCAGTTCATCCGAGGGTTCAGCCACGTACACGTGCAATCGATGGGTGTGCCGGAAGGCGGCAACGTTCCGTTCATGCCGACGGTCGGCCCGGTGCTATCAACCGACGTCAAGCGGTACCAGTCGAAGTTCTCTCACGCGAGCGAGGCGGCGGAGCCTGGCTACTACAGCGTCCGGTTGGATACCTACGGCGTTCTCGCGGAGCTGACGGCCGGCACGCGTGTCGGGATGCATCGCTACACCTTCCCGCCGACCAGCGAGGCGAACGTGCTGCTCGATATCGGACGGCAGGTCCCCGGCGGCGACCTGGACGAAGGGCAGCGCGCAGCCGGAAGGAACCTCGCTCGGATCGAGTTCCTCGACGAACGGACCGTCGCGGGGACGGCCAACCTCGACCGGGCCGCGCCCCACCGCTACGCGGTGCACTTCGTCGCGCGGTTCGACCGGGACATGATCTCGCACGGGGTGTGGGCCGCGCGCGGCGACGCCGTATCAGACGGCGTCGATGTCGTGGAAGGCGTGGGGGCCGGCGCGGTTGCACGCTTCGATGCGAGCAGCGACCCCGACGTGATCGCGAAGGTCGGCATCTCGTTCGTGAGCGTGCAGAACGCGCTCGAGAACCTCGAGGCCGAGCTGCCGGGCGAAGACTTCGACTTCGATGCTCAGCGCGCGCGCACCACCGATGCGTGGCGCGACGCGCTGGGAGTTATCCGGGTCGAGGGAGGCACGCCGTTCGAGCAGACGTCGTTCTACACCGCGCTGTATCACGCGCAGCATCATCCCAACGTGTACAACGATGCCAACGGCGACTACCTGGGTCACGACCAGCAGGTGCATCGCATCGGCGAGCCGGGAGACCCCATGCCGCCCGGCTCGACCTACTACGCGAACTTCTCGATGTGGGACACCTACCGCGCCGAGATGCCGTTGCTGATGCTGATCGCGCCCGATCGGATGCGCGACATGATGCGCTCGCTGGCGGGGATCGTGCGATGGGGCGGCGTGATGCCGCGCTGGGCGCTGATGAACACCAACCCCAACTACATGAACGGCGAGCCGGCGCTCCAGGTGATCGCCGATGCTCACTGCCGCGGCCTGGTACCGCCCGACGTCCTCGATGAGCTGTACGCGGAAGCGCGCCGGGTCGCGCTGGTCGATCGCCGCGATCCCGACTACCTGGAGCGCGGGTGGACGACCGAGGCGTCGAAGACCCTCGAGCACGCGATCGGCGACTTCGCGCTCGCGCTGATGGCGGACTCGCTGGGTGAGGAGGGGGATCGCGACACGCTGCTCGCCGGGGCGGCGAACTGGCGCGAGGTCTTCGACACCGAGATCGGATTTGCGAGGCCGCGCAACGCCGACGGCTCCTGGCTCGAACCCTATGACCCGATGCTCAACGAGGGTTTCCGGGAAGGGACGGGCTGGCAATACTCGTTCCTCGTCCCGCACGATGTCGCCGGCCTGATCGATGCGATGGGCGGCAACGATGCCGCGGTCGAGAAGCTCGACACGTTCTTCTCGCGGCCGCTGACCGAGCTGGCACCGTACGTGATACCCGAGGTGCAGCAGAAGGTGACGCTGTACGGCATCGACTACTACGGCAACCAGTACGCGCCCTCGAACGAGCACGATCTGCAGGCGCCGTGGCTGTACCCATGGACCGCCGAGCCGTGGAAGGGTCAGTCGATCGCGCGCGGCTACCAGGCGCTGTACCGCGCCGCGCCGGACGGCCTGCCCGGTAACGACGATCTGGGGACCATGAGCGCATGGTTCGTCTGGAGCGCGCTCGGCTTCTATCCGATGATCCCCGGCGCGCCTCTGTACGTCATCGGCAGCCCGCTGTTTGAGCGTGCGACCATCGAGCTGCCCGGTGGCGCGTTCACCGTGGAGGCGCCGGGCGCGAACCTGCTCGCCAAGTACGTGACCGGTGTGAGCCTCGATGACCAGCCGGCAGACCGGCTCTGGTTCGACCACGACCTGCTCGCGCCGGGGGGCTCGATCCGCTTCGACATGGCGTCGCTCGCCGACCCTTCGTTCGGCGTCGGGAACCCGCCGCCATCCGCGAGCAGCGCGCCCCTCACCGCCTTCGCCTGCTCGCCCTGACCACCTCTTGGCTCGGGCTCACGGCGTCCCGCCTCGCGCGCGGAACGCGCTCGCGCGCGCTCGGCGGCGGCGGCGTGGTCACGGTTATACGACCATAGTTGACACATCCTGTGTTTGGGACTCGACGTCCGTCAACATGGTCCGTTGCTTCGCCTCATAGCGAATGGATCATTCGAGCGATGCAATCATGGCTCCATTCGCCTCGCGCGCGACCAATGGACTAGGATCGGCAGACGTCACTGGAAGGAGACATCGATGGCTGCGAAACGAACCGCCGTTAAGAAGCGAACCGCTGCGAAGAAGCGAACCGCAGTGAAACGAACCGCCGCGAGGAAGCGAACCGCTGCGAAGGCCGCGAAGAAGACTGCTCGTCGCAAGACCGCCCGGTCGGCGCGCAAGTACGTGCCACCATCGGCGCGCCGCGTGCGGGGTGGCTTGAAATGTCCCGACTGTGGATTCGTGGCCAAGCACGTGATGGGGCTCGGGCGCCATCGCTCTTCGCGTCACGGCGTCGCGTCCAAGCGCAGCGCACGCGCAGGCGCCGCCGGTGGCCGATGGCTCACGCGCGAGCAGGCTGCCGAGCGCGCGGAGGTCCACTACAACACCATCCGGCACTGGGAGCGCGCGGGACTGGTGAAGACGGCAAAGCGGCCGGGCGTGCGGGGCATCCTGCTATCGGGCGATGATCTCGAGCGCTTCCTCGTCGAGCGGGGCGGCTACCGGCTCGCCTCAACCTCGGATGCATCGGCTGCCGCGGTCTCGGCACTGCAGGCCCGGTACGACCGCCTGATCGGGGATCTCGGGAAGCTGCTCGAGGCTGCGAAAGCCGCACGGCCATCCACCAGAGGCCCCCGTAAAGCGAAGCGTGGCGGGTCACGGGGCGGCAAGGTCCGTGCCAAGCCGCGCGCGAAGACCCGTGCGAAGCCTCGCGCCCGCGCGCGCCGGTAGGCCCGCCGCTCGGCCTGCGCGCGCCGCCGCCGGCGCGGACGTGTGGGCTAGACTTCGGGCATGAGCGTGCACAAGCTGACGGTCGCGGTCCCCGTCTACAACGAGCAGGAGCGAGTCGAACCGGCGCTGAAGGAGCTGCTCGAGACCACGTTCCCGGTCGAGCTCGAGATCATCGTGGTGGATGACGGCTCCAGCGACGGAACCTGGGACCTGTTGCAGCGGCTGTCGCTTCCTCCGCAAGTGCGGCTGCTGCGCCACGAGCAGAATCGCGGCAAGGGCGCCGCCTTGCGGACCGCGCTGGAGGCCGCCACCGGCGATGTGTTCGTTCCCTTCGATGCCGACCTCGAGTATCAGCCCGCCGACCTGGTGCGGTGCCTGCAGCCGATCTACGAGGGCGAGGCCGACGTCGTGTACGGGACGCGCGCGTTCGGATCGCACACGTCCTTCAACTTCTGGTACGTGATGGGTAACAAGTTCTTGAACCTGTTCTGCAACATCGTGTTCAACTGCTACATCTCGGATCTGGAGACCTGTTACAAGATGGTGCGCACGTCGATCCTGCGCGAGCTCGAACTCCGGTCGAACGGCTTCGACATCGAGGCGGAGACCACCGGCAAGCTCCTGCGCGCCGGACACCGGCCCTACGAAGTGCCGATCCGCTACAAGGCGCGCACCCGCGCCGAAGGCAAGAAGATCAACTGGCGCGACGGCGTGATCGCGCTGTGGACGCTCGTGCGCGTCCGCGCGGGCCGAGGCTGAGCCGTGTCGGTCCTCGAACGTCGGTTCCTGAAGGCGCTTGAACCGATCGTCGCCTGCTATTGGATGACGCCGTCGGATGCGGTCGAGGAGTACACGGCCATCGGGCTCGACGATCCGATGGCATGCTACGTGACCGGACGCGCCGCGCCGCTCGGGCGGGCGACCGCGGCCACGGTCGCCTCTGTGTTCTACAACTTCGATCCTCGCGTGATCGACGAGGCGCTGTGGTGGGATCGCGTTGAACCGGAGGCGGTGCTCGAGGCGCGCGCGCGAGGCGTGCGCCGGCTGCTCGGACGGCTGCTCGAGGATGCGCCGCACGATGTCGCCGCCGCGGCCGCGTCTCTGCGAGAAGCGGCTGCGGGCTGCCGCCCCGAAGGACGTCCTCTGTTCGCGGCGAACGCCGCGCTGCCCTGGCCCGAGCATCCGCTCGAGGCGCTGTGGCACGGCGGGAACCTGCTCCGCGAATACCGCGGTGACGGCCACATCGCGGTCCTGGTCGCAGCAGGCCTCAGCGGTGTCGAAGCCCTCGCGCTCAACGTCGCCTACACGGGATGGAACCGTGACTTCTTCTATCTGCTGCGCGGGTGGCCGCAGGAGGCATACGACGCCGCCCACCAGACGTTGCGCGCGCGCGGGTTCCTCGACGACGAGAACGCGATCACCGACGCAGGCATGAAGTTCCGCGAGATGCTCGAGATCGAGACCGACCGCGCGACGGCGACGGTGTTCCAGGGGATCGGCCCCGCCCGCGCGACCGACCTGCTCGCGGTGATCGAGCCGATCGGCCAGATGGTCGTCGAGCGCAAAGGGGTCTCGCGCTCGGTCTCCCGCATCGGCGGGACCGCCGGCTGATTGAGTGCTCAGCAGACGTTATCCGCCGCAGACCGGCGGTTGGTCGTGCGCCTGTTACTGCTTGGGCGCGTAGAGCGCGACGTCGATCTTCGAACCGTCGCCCTGCGCGGCGACATCGAACGTCAGTAGCCATCCGGCGATCTCCTCGCGGCCGCGCCACATCGATCGGGGCTCCGAGGCGTCCAGTGCCCACCCGCGCGTCTGCAGAAGCGCGTCGATCCTGCGTCGGACGATCCCGGGATCGTCCTTGGGTTCGACGTAGGTGGTTGTGAGGATGAAACGGCCGTCGCCGCTGAGAGTAAGGCGCCTCGTTCCCGAGTAGGCGGCGCGAGGGATCGCCGCTCTCCACTGGTCCAGCTCGTCGATCATGCGATCGCATAGATCGCCGTACCGGCTGCATTCGGGGGTACGCTCGAGCGTCGAGCTGACCGCGGGGAACAGACCCTCGGGCGGTGTTGGGGGCGGCTGAGTGGACAGCGTGCCGCCTGGCTCGAGGCTCGAGGTGCACGCACTCGCGACGAGGGCCAAGGCAAGCAGGGTGATGGTTCGCTTCAAGCGTCTCATCCCCTCAGCTCTATGACTTCGTTCTGCTTCGTCGTGGTTCCCCGGTCGAGCCTGCGGCCGTCCGAAACCAGTTTCGCCGACACCGGTTTGGGCGAGTCATCGGTCTTGAACACCGACACGCTGAAGAACCTCGCCGGACTGGTGCGAACGGCAATCTCGCGCGACCCACAGCCCCTCTCGCGTTTGTCCCTGCCCGCCTCGTCGCCGCCGGACTCGCGGGCGGTGAAGCCCCAGCACACTTCCGCGTCGGCCGTGATCGTGACGGTTCCTGCGTCGGAGTGACCGTACGGGCTCGGTTGCGGGTTCCTAAGCTCGATCGTGCACGCCGTGGCGAGCAGGCCGATGATCAGGCTCAACGTCATCGCTGAGCCCATCGTCCGTCTCCGATTAGGACGGGCACGCATTCCACGGCCCTGCCACGTGCAGACAGATGTTGTGAGGGAACTCCGGTGGGTAGAGCCAGAGTGCCACGAGCGGATCGAGCAGCGCCGTGAACAGGCTCGACGTTCCCGGATCGATGAACGTGAAGGTGTGCCTCGCGTCGTTGTCATCACCTTGGAAGTAGACGCTGTTCGGGCGGATTCCCTGCAGGTTAGGCCTGGTGGAAATACCCGCGCAGCCGACCCGGAACCACGCCACCTGGCCGCACACGTCCAGCAGGGACTGGCCGACACCGTCTCCCATCTCGTGCGCATAGATAGTATGCCACCCGTCCTCGACGTCGTCCGGGTCGATGGGATCGTCGGGGCTATCCAGCTGCACCGTCTGGTTGAACCAGTCCGGCAGCACGCCGAATCCGAAGCCTCGCTCGATCCGGAAGTTGGACGACGAGTGCGTGGAAACACTGAGGTCCGGCGCGTACATCCCGAACTCACCGTACTCACCCTCCACGCCGTAGGCGAGGTAGCCCGTGCCGGCGCTCAAGGTCAACTTCCCGACATCGGTGGCCCAGAGCGCGCGCGCGAGGCGAACTTTTTCCTTACCCTCATCTACCTGCGGAAACGCGCCGCGAACGGCGCGTTCCCGCCCCGCCTACGCTTGACAGCCAATAGAGAGGCATCCATCCTTCCGCTCCATGTCCAAGCCTCTCGTGATCGTGGAGTCCCCGGCGAAGGCCAAGACCATCGCCGGGATCCTCGGCCGCGACTTCATCGTCGAGTCGTCGGTCGGTCACATCCGCGACCTTCCCAGCAGCGCCTCAGAGATCCCGGCCGCGTACCGGGACGAACCCTGGTCGCGGATCGGCGTGGACGTGGACAACGACTTCAAGCCGCTCTACATCGTCCCGGGGGGTAGCAAGCAGCAGGTCCGCAAGCTCAAGGACCTGCTCGGGGACGCCAGCGAATTGCTGCTCGCAACGGATGAGGACCGGGAGGGCGAGGCGATCGCCTGGCACCTGACCGAGGTGCTGAACCCGCGCATCCCCGTCAAGCGCATGGTCTTCCACGAGATCACCCGTCCCGCGATCCTGCACGCGGTCGAGAACCCTCGCGATCTCGACCGCAAGCTCGTGGATGCGCAGGAGACCCGGCGCGTGCTCGACCGTCTGTACGGCTACGAGGTCTCGCCCGTGCTGTGGAAGAAAGTGATGCCCCGCCTGTCGGCCGGCCGGGTGCAGTCGGTCGCCACGCGGATCCTGGTCGAGCGGGAGCGCGCGCGCATGCGGTTCAGCGCCGCCTCGTACTGGGACATCGAGGGCACGTTCGAGGCGTCGGAGGGCTCGTTCACCGCGGGGCTGGTGCTGCTCGACGGGAAGCGGCTGGCGACCGGTAAGGATTTCGACGAGAACGGCCGGCTGACCAAACTGGACGCGGTGCTGCTCGACGAGCAGCGCGCGCGCGACCTGGCAGCGCGGCTGCAGGGCGCGTCGTTCAGCGTCCGCTCGGCCGAGGAGAAGCCGTGGACGCGCTCGCCCCATCCGCCGTTCATGACCTCGACCGTGCAACAGGAGGCCGGCCGCAAGCTCCGTTTCACTGCGGCACGCACCATGCGTATCGCCCAGACGCTGTACGAGAACGGTTACATCACCTACATGCGCACCGACTCGGTCCAGCTGTCCGAGACCGCGATCGCGGCGGCGCGTTCGCAGGCCGCCGAGATGTTCGGGCAGGAGTTCGTCGCACCGAAGCCGCGCGTGTGGCGCAGCAAGGTGAAGAACGCCCAGGAGGCGCACGAGGCGATCCGGCCCGCCGGCGACGACTTCCGGACCCCCGAGCAGGTGCGCAACGAGCTGAACGACGATCAGTTCAGGCTGTACGAGCTGATCTGGATGCGTACGATCGCCTCCGAGATGGCCGATGCGCGCGGCCAGAGCCTCAGCGTCCGGTTGGGCGCGGCGAAAGAGGGGAGCGACGCCGAGTTCGCGGCCAGCGGCCGGGTTATCACGTTCCCCGGCTTCCTGCGCGCCTACGTCGAAGGCTCCGACGATCCCGACGCCGAGCTGGAGGACCGCGAGGTCCGGCTCCCGCCGTTGGCCGTGGGCGACACGCTCGGCGTGACGGCGCTCGAGCCGAAGGGCCACGAGACCCAGCCGCCGGCGCGTTTCACCGAGGCGAGCCTGGTCAAGGCGCTGGAAGAGATGGGCGTCGGTCGCCCTTCGACCTACGCCTCGATCATCGACACCATCCAGCAGCGCGGGTACGTCTTCAAGAAGGGCTCTGCCCTGGTGCCGTCGTGGACGGCGTTCGCGGTCGTCGCGCTGCTCGAGCAGCATTTCACGCACCTGGTGGATTACGCGTTCACCGCGCGCATGGAGGACGACCTGGATGCGATCGCCGACGGCCACCAGGAGGGGGTCCCGTACCTGAAGGCGTTCTACTTCGGGAACGGCCGAGTCGGGTTGAAGACCATGGTGACCGAGCGGCTCGACCAGATCGACGCGCGCGCGGTCTGCACGGTCCCGCTCGGCGCCGACGAGCAGGGGCGCGAGATCGCGGTGCGCGTCGGCCGCTACGGCCCTTACCTGGAGCGCGGCGAGGACCGAGCGAGCATCCCCGAGGATCTGGCCCCCGACGAGCTGACGATCGCGCGCGCGACCGAGTTCCTGGAGGCGCCGAGCCAGGACCGCGTGCTGGGCCCCCACCCGGAGTCCGGCGAGCCGATCGTCGCGCGCGCCGGCCGCTACGGCCCCTACGTCCAGATCGGCGACCCGGCCGGCGGTGAGCGCCCCAGCAAGACCGCCTCGCTGTTCAAGACGGATTCGCTCGAGACGATCACGCTCGAGCGCGCGCTCCAGCTGCTGTCGCTTCCCCGAGTGGTCGGGATGCATCCCGACACAGGCGAGGAGATCGTCGCGCAGAACGGTCGTTACGGGCCGTATCTGAAGACCGGCACCGACACGCGAAGCCTCGAGCGCGAGGAGCAGATCTTCGATATCACGCTCGAGCAGGCCCTCGAGGTGCTACGCCAGCCGAAGCGCCGCCGCGGGCAGGCCTCGGCCCCACCCCTGCGCGAGCTGGGAGAGGATCCAGCGAGCGGCAAGCCGGTCGTGGTGAAGGAAGGGCGTTTCGGTCCCTACGTCACCGACGGGGAGGCCAACGCGTCGCTGCGCAAAGGGGACGCGGTCGAGACCATCACGATCGAGCGCGCCGCGGAGCTGCTCGCCGACCGGCGCGCGCGCGGACCGGTGAAGAAGAAGACCTCGCGCAAGAGGATCGCGACGAGGAAGCCTGCAGCCAAGAAAGCCGCCGCTGGGAAGCCGGCCGCCAAGAAGAAGGCTACGAAGAAGCCGGCCGCCAAGAAGAAGGCGGCGAAGAAGGCTGCGGATCCATCCGACGGGTGAAATAGAAGCGAGCCGGCTCAGAAGGGGGGGAGAGCCGGCCCGCTATCGTGTCGTCGGTGACCGTCCGGTCCAGGGGGGCTGTTACCGGCCGGTGTCGACGAGCGCGTCGTACCAATCCTCACGCTCGAGCAGCTCGTGCAGCTCGATCAGGTCGTCCACCGTCAGTGGCGGCCCGTCGTGCGTCTCGAGCACCTCGGCCGGGATCGTGAAGTATCGGGGTGCGACCCCCTCAGAGATGAGCAACTCGATCGCCTTCTCCGAGGCCGGCTTCTGGACGCGTCGTTCGCACTCGGGGCAAAAGAAGGCGTACCAGGACGCGGGGGAGTGGGAGCAGACCGAGAGCTCGAAGTCCTCTGCCCGTCGCTCGACCGTTCCACAGGTCGGGCACGTTGCCTCGATCGTCGTCACGGTTGCCCCCTTTCACCACCAGTTGGTGCGTACCGATATTGTCGGTTCGAGTCCCTTCGACCGGTATCCCTCACTCGGGCAGTTTCTGGTAGTCATTCCGCACTATCGTCCGGTATGGCCTTAAGTCCTAAGAGGATGGGAGCACGGCGCGTGAGCAGCGCTCACGGACGGATCGCGGGCCCGGCACCGATATCGCCGCAGGCGGCCGACGCGGGTACGTTTCGTGCCGATCGAGGGGGGAGCAGCGTATGGATGTGTTACGGACACCGGACGATCGGTTCGACGGGCTGCGCGGTTATCGGTTCGAGCCGCGCTATGTCGATGTCGACGGCCTGCGGATGCACTACGTCGACGAGGGTTCCCACGACGCCACCCCCGTGCTGCTGCTTCACGGCGAGCCGACCTGGGCCTACCTCTACCGTCACATGATCCCGGTCCTCGTCGACGCCGGATACCGCGCGATCGCGATCGACTTCGTGGGGTTCGGTCGCTCCGACAAGCCCGCCGACCCGCAGGTCTACACCTACCAGGCGCACATCGACTGGCTCCGCGGCGCTATGGACGGGATCGGACTCGATCCGGCGGTCCTGTTCGGGCAGGACTGGGGCGGGCTGATCGGTCTCAGGGTGGCCGCCGAGGAGCCGGATCGCTTCGACCGTATCGTGGCGGCGAACACGTTCCTTCCGACCGGCGACCCGCCGCCGCCGGAGGTCTGGTTCATGTTCCGCGACATGGTGCGCGGTGCGCCGGCCTTCCACATCAGCCGTACCGTGAACGCCGGGACCGCACTGGACCTCGACGATGCGGTGCGAGCCGGCTACGACGCGCCGTATCCCGACGAGAGCTTCAAGGTGGGCGCGCGGCGCTTCCCGGACCTTGTACCGACCTCGCCCGACGACCCCGAAGCGATCGCCAACCGAAAGGCATGGGATGCGCTGGAGGCGGCGGGGAAGCCGTTGCTCACGATCTGGGGCGGCGCCGACCCGATCATGAAGGGCGCGAACGCCCCCTTCAAGCGGCTCGCCGGCGCGCAGGGTCAGCCGCATTCGGTCATCGAGGACGCCGGGCATTTCCTCCAGGAGGATGCCGGTGCCGAGGTGGCACGCCGGGTGTGCGCCTGGCTCGCTTAGCTCATCCCGGGGTGAGTGCGGGCGTCGGTGTCGGCGTTGGTGTCGGCGTCGACGTGGTCGGCGGTAGTGGCTCCTCCGCCCGGTCCTCGGGCACCAGCCGTCCCGTGACGATATGGCAGGTCGACTGCTGCAAGGTGCTCGGGTCGTCGAAGAGGAATGTGCACACCGACACCGGCTCGTTGGTCGTTCGATCGAACTCGAGCAGCGTGAACCCATACGGCAACACCACATCGCTCTTGAACCCTGCCGCGCCGCTGCTACCCGGCGAGACCGATATCACGGTCCCGCGCTGCTCGTACGCCGGCTCATGGAGATGACCCCAGGCGAAGACCAGGATCGCGCCTTCCTCGCGCGCGCGTTCGGCCGCGCACTCACCCAACCTGGGGTCGTGCACCAGCACGATCGGCGCGTGGGTTTCCGACCACAGCGCGGCGAGGCCTTCGCACAGAACCGGCACGCGTTCCTCGGCCAGCTCGTTGGACGGGTCGGATCGGATGAAGAAGGCGTTCGGATCGGCCTCCCCGATCACCTCGAGCCCCGCGACGATCGCGCGGTTGGTCTCCGGCCCGAAGACCACCGTATCGGCGATCTCGGCAGCGCGCGCCAGGGTGGCCGTGTCTTCGTGGTTGCCGGGCGCGATCACCTGCGGGAGGCCGAGGTCGCCGAAGCTCGCGAAGAGCTCTCCCTCCGGCGCGGTGCCGCGGTCGGTGAAGTCTCCGGCGTTGAGGATCCCGTCGGCGTCGAAGCGGTCGGCCAGCTGCTCGGCGATCAGCAGCCCGAGCGGGTTGTTGTGGATGTCTGAGATCAGCAACAGCCTTATGGTGTCCTCGGGCTGAACCGGGACCTCGGCGACCACCTGGGCGTGCAATCGCTGCAGGCCGGCGACGGCCCGGTTGATGTTGCGCTCGACGCCGGCCCAGTCGCGTTGCACCTCCTTAAGCAGCTGCAGGATGCGGGGAGCATCCTTGATCGCGCCTCGGTACCGGGGATCGGCGAGACGGTTCGCGTCGAAGGTGAGGCCGGTGATGGCGCCGGCGATTGCGACGGCGCCGAGTACCGCGGCGGCGCCGATCGCCATGGTGCGCCGGCGCTCGCGCCAGGCACGCCGGGGTCCATCGACGATCAGCGCGGCTCCCAGCGCGCCGAACAGCAGGATCCAGGGAAGCTTGCGGAGCAGCAGCGCGAGGCGGAGATCCCGGAACTCATCGGGGCGGGGGAGCTGCGAGGCCGACCCGCCGATGAGGAACGAGGCTTCGAGGTCGAACGGCCCCGTGTGCGTGGTCCAGGTGAGGTCCCCGATGGGTCCAAGCGGCATCGTTAGCCGCCCGCCGGGCAGCGCCGGTTTCACCTGCAGCACGAGATCGCCCGCGCGGAAATGGTACGTCTCCGGCGCGGTCGCCTGGGCGCCGGCGAACAGCAAGCCGGCGACCAGCGTGATCCGGATGGCGATCGTCTTCATTGCTCGGGATGACCTTCGAAGGACCGGAGCTGCGATGATACGGTTCCGCGCGCGGCGTGTGGGGAAACATCCCGCAAACGGAGGTGATGCTCGTGCGATTGCAGGGCAAGACGGTGCTGATCCTGGCCGGCCCCGACTACGAGGATATGGAGCTGCAGTATCCCCGGTACCGGCTGCTCGAGGAGGGCGCGCGCGTGGTGATCGCCGGCATCGGCGAGCAGACCTACACGGGCAAGAAGGGGTATCCGGTCACCGTGGACGTGCAGATCGGGGATGTCGATCCGGCGGCGATCGACGCGGTCGTGATCCCCGGCGGGTGGGCGCCGGACAAGCTGCGCCGCGTGCCCGAGGTGCTCGACCTGGTCCGGCGCGTACACGAAGAAGACAAGACCGTCGCGTTCATCTGTCATGCGGGATGGGTCCCCATCTCGGCGGGGATCTTGAAGGGCAGGCGGTGCACCAGCGTCGGCGCGATCCGCGACGACATGGTCAACGCCGGTGTGGACTGGGTGAACGAGTCCTGTGTTGTGGACGGCAACCTCGTGACCGCGCGCACGCCCGACGACCTGCCGGCCTGGCTCCCGGCGGTCATCGAGACGATCGCGCGCCACTGACGACATGTGCCGCGCCGTTTACGCGGTGATCGTGGCCGCCGACGTCGAGTCGGCCGCGCGCCTCCGGCGCGCGGCCGGTCTCGAGGTGCAGGTGATGGACGTGGTCGAAGGGACCGGCGGGCTTCCCGCCGGTCCCTTCGACGTGATCATCCTCGACGGTGCGGCAGCGGGCGCGCGCGAGGCGGTTCCGGCGTTCCGCGCCGCGGCACCCGATGCGGCGATCGTGTGGGTGGGAGCCGACCCGCCCGATGATGTGCATCAGGCCGTGCCCGACGATGGGCTGAACGACGCGCTGCCCGGCGCGATCGTCAAGGCGCTGCTCGCGCGAGGGCGATGAGCCTCCGGCGGGTCGCGCTGGTCGCGCTGCTCGCGGCGCTGGTTGCGTGCACAGCCGAACCCGCTCCTCAGGCGGAACCGACGACCCCGTCGCCGACCCCGACATCCCAGCCCGAGCCCGTCGTCATCGCGGTCAAGGGTGATTGGGGTGCCGGGACACGCCAGCAACGTCAGGTAACCCGCCGCATGTGCGAGGCGCGCGCGCGCGAGCCGTTCGACATCGTGATGACCACGGGCGACAACTTCTATCCATCCGGGCGCGCTACCGAACAGACCTACGTCATGCCAGAGCGCTGTCTCTACGAGCATCCCAGTCATCGATGGCGCGCGACCTGGGGGAACCACGACGCCGCGGACTCGACCGCCGAGGCCCTGGACTCGGAGCGGTATTACCGATGGTCGGCCGGCGGTGCGGACTTCTTCGCGCTGGACTCGAACGATCCGACCGATCCGCAGCAGCGCGCGTGGCTGGTCGAGCAGCTCGCCGCCTCGACCGCCGCGATCAAGATCGCGTACTTCCATCACCCGCCGTTCACAGCGGGCTCGGTGCACCAGGGCGCTCCAGCGGTGCGCAACCTTTGGGTGCCGCTGTTCGAGCGGTTCGGTGTTCGGCTGGTGCTCGCCGGCCACAGCCACCTTTACGAGCGCTTCCGGGTCAAGGGCATCGACTACGTCACTACCGGTGGTGGCGGCGCGGTGCTGTACCGATGTGTGGAGGGACGCGACCCGCCTCCGGTCGTCTGCATCTCCGAGCATCATTTCCTGCTGCTCGAGATCGACGGCGAGCGCATCGAGGTGCGGGCGATCGCGCGCGACGGCTCGGTGATCGACCGGTTCGCTCGTCCCTGACGCTCAGTCGTTGCCCAGGGCAGCGAAGGCGCGTTCGGGCATCTGCGAGCACCACATGTGGAGCGGCCACCCGAACGGGTCGGTCTGCGGGTCGAGCGCAGGGACGGTTCCCCGGTAGCGGCCGCCCGACCACGCGCCCCACAGCCGCTGGCGGCAGAACGAGTCCACCACGAACCAGCGTTCCTCGATCTCGGGGCGAGGCGGCAGCGCGCTCTCCCCGGCTAGCGTCTCGGCGTAGCGCAGCCGTTCGGCGCGGTAGGCGTCCTCGCCGTCGATCCGGCCGCGCACGACTCCGTGGCCCTGGTAGTAGTAGGCATGCTCGCCGCTCGGGATCGTCTGCACATCCACCGTCGAGGGCGAATGCTCCGTGGCGCGCAGCACCAAGTCGTGCAGCTCCTGCCTGGTAAGCACGCCGTCGGCGAGCACGCAGTCGGGGTTGGCGTCGCCGCACGCGACCGGCGCGCCCGACGCAACGACACCGTCGGCGTGCGTCACGGTCGTATCGCCGAGCAGCTCGCGCGCCTCCTGGATGACCGCAGCGATGGTGCCTGCGACAACGGGTGCGGCGTTGGATGTGCCGCTGTGCGTCCCGGTGCCGGCGGCCGTGCCACCGCCGGTCGATGGGTAAGCGGATCCGATCGATGAGATGTCGACGGGCTTGCCGTGACCGAGGTAGGTCTGCTTGGTGTCGGGGGTCACGGCGCCGACCGTGACGGTCCAGTCCGGTCCCTTCTCGCTCGACCAGAACGTCAGCATGGGAACGTCGTACGCGTTGGCGAGCCCGTTGCCCGCGCTGAACACGATCGTCTGGCCGGCTTCGCTTGCGGCGCGCGTCGCCGTGACCGGTGCGTTGAGATAGATATTGTCGCGTAGCACCAACGTCGTGGAGTTTCCGTACGAGTTTGTGACGACGTCGATCCAGTCCTGCGCCGCAGCCCAGCGGAGTCCGTCCTCGGATCCGCCCGTGATCAGGACCACCAGGCACTCGGGGCACGCGCCGTGGATATTGCCGGCGGCACTTGCGGCCGAGCGCGTCCCGTGACTCGAGTTTTCGCCGACCCAGGTGCTGGTGAAGTTCACGGCGCCGATGATCTTGGTGCCGGGGAACCGGTACAAGTTCAGATGACCCGGCTCCAAGCTGGATGGGATGAAGCCATCCCACACCTCTTCATCGACGCCGGTGTCCCGCCCCTCGACGATCTCGCCCGGGGCG
>DASWIP010000123.1:0-2718 GCA_036397635.1 Actinomycetota bacterium
CCCGCCACCGTCGGTGTTGGTCGGCAGCTCGCCGTCGAGGCGCAACCGTCCCCGTTCGACGAACGGGCCACCCTCGCCTTTCCCGCAGAACCCCATCGCTTCCAGCGTCAGCAACACCGTGATCGTGAACGAGTCGTAGACCTGCAGCACGTCGATCTCGCCGGGCTTCACGCCGGCCATCCCGAACGCGCGAGCAGCGCTCCGCTTCGCCGGCGACTCGGTGAAGCCTTCCCACTCGCTCATCGTGTGATGACTGATCGCCTCGCCCGCCCCCATCACCCAGACGGGCTTGCGCGGCAGAGCTGAAGGATCACGGCAGGCCAGGATACGCGTTCCCGGCCTGCCGCGAACCGGCCGGCTACGCGGAAGGGTTGCCGCTGTGCTGCGCGTGCGGCGTGAGAACTTTACTCGCCGGCGCCAGACGCTCCAGCTTCGGGAGCGATGCCGCGAGATCACCGAGCGACTTGTAGGCGCGCGCGACCTCCTCGGTCACCGGGGCCATCTTGGCCCGGAAGGCCTCAGCCTCGGCTTCGACCTTGGTGCGAACCTTCTTCGCCCGCGACTCCGCATCCGCGAGCAGCTGCTGCGCGCGGGACTCCGCGCCCGTGATGAGGGACGCCGTCTGCGCTTCCGCCTTCGCGATCGCGGCCTCGATGTCGGCGGCGGCCTGCGTGCGGAGCTGCTCGGCGGCTGCTTCGGCTGCGTGGATTATCGTGGTCACGTCCACACCCGTCCTGGCGCCGATGCCGGGCTGCATTGCCTCGATCTCGCGCGCGTGGCGCGCTTCCAGCTCGGCGATCACGGCTTCATGCTGCTTCGCGTCGCTCGCGACCTTGCGCTCCAGCTCCGCGATCCTCTGGTCCCGGGTCCGAAGATCGGCGGCGTGCACCTTCATCATCTCCGAGATCTTGTCGTCCCTGGTCTTCACTTCTTTGTCGAGCCGCTGCTCGAGGTCTGCGACCTTCGCATCACGGGTCGCTAGTTGGCTGGCGAATAACTGCTCCTGCGCGCGGAGCTTTGATCCGCTCTTCTCGGCCTCGACGCTGAACTGATGCTTCAGGATGGCGGTGACATCGTCGCGTTCCTGGAGCTGCTCGAGCAGCGTAGTGACGAACTCCTGCACGCCCTCCTCGTCCGTGACCGCCTGAGGCTTCGTCGTACTCGTCTTGGTCGAGGTCTTCGGCGGCGTTTTCACCAGGATGTTGCCGTACATCTGACCGGGCTGCCCTGAGCCGTTGGTTCCCTTCGAGCCGTTGGTTCCCTTCGAGCCGTTCGTGCCCTCCGTTCCGCGCTCGGGTTCCTGCGTCTCCGTGGGTAGCCCTTGCACGGGCCCGGCCTTGCGGGGGTTCTTCTTGAACTTCATGGCTATCCCTCCCTGCTCGCTGGCACCGCGCCGACGCGCAGCGTGATCTGTCAGCACAGATAGTCACCGCAGAGTGCCACCGGTTCCATGGCCCGATGTTCTCAGATCTCGCGGTCGGAGCGCCTAGGTAGAACGGACCCGGCTCGTCGGGCTAGCCACCGGGGAGGTGATACCGACGCGGTGGCGGATGCCGAGGCCATGAAGGATCTCAGGATGGTGCCGCTGGTGCTCCGATGCGCGCTCCTCGGGATGGGGATCGCGGGACACTGGAGGGGGCGGCTCATGCGACCGAGCCGGTCAGCCACGCGGTCCAGGCCGGGCCTGGTGGTCGGTCTGGGCGGGGCGCTGGGCGCGATCGCCTTCCGCTCCCCGCGCAGTTACCTCGCTACCGTCCTCGGCGGGCTCGCGATCGGGGCTGGGATCGGAATGCTCGCGACGCTCGGAGCTGCGAGGGATACCAGCCCGATGAGCCAGATGGCCCTGGCGGCCGTGCTGCTCGGCGCCGGGCTTCCGACGATCAAGGCGAACCTTCTGCTCGGTGAGGAAGCGGGCGGAGAACACCCCGTCGGAGATCCCTCCGCCGCCGAAGACGCCCCGCGCTGATCGACGCGCACAATCTGCCGACCCGTTCGTGTACCCGTTCGAGCATCTATGTGATGCAGATGAGGTACATCGTCTCCCGGCGATGCGGACCTCAGGCCGGGCGGAACACCGGGAGGTGCACGGTGTCGTCGTCGCGCTGCTCGGCGCGGAACGAAGCTTGAACTGGCAAGCCGCATCGAACCTCGCCGGGATCGATGCCCTCGATGTTGGTCGTCATCCGCAGGCCCTCCTCGAGCTCAACGATCGCGATCACGTAGGGCACACGGTCCTTGAACGGCGGCAGGTCGTTCTGGTGGATCACCGTGAACGTGTAAACGATCCCGCGACCCGAGGCCTCGCGCCACGACGTGTCCTTCGACCAGCAGCGCGGGCAATGCTCGCGCGGGTAGAAGAACGCCCGGTCGCAGGCGCTGCAATGCTTGACGAGCAGCTTCCCCTCGGCCGCCGCATCCCAGTAGGGCTTCGTCTCGATGTCGGCGACCGGCAGGTGCCAGGTCATGGTGCGCGGCATCTGTGGCACGGCTAGTCGACCCCCAGGATCAGCGTGCCAGTGCTCGAGAACCAGCCGCCGGTGCCGTTGACCGCGGCAAGCTTCGCGTCCGCGACCTGCCGCCCGACGGCCTCGCCGCGCAACTGGCGCGCGGCCTCGATCACCAGGAACAGCCCGCGCATGCCCGGATGGTTCGACGAGAGCCCGCCACCGTCGGTGTTGGTCGGCAGCTCGCCGTCGAGGCGCAACCGTCCCCGTTCGA
>DASWIP010000124.1:0-15420 GCA_036397635.1 Actinomycetota bacterium
CGCGGCGGGGAAGTGATCCGGCAGCCCGGAGAGGACGGTGCTGAGCGCCTCGAGGCCGCCGGCAGATGACACGATCGCGACGACGTCATATCCCGCGCCCGGGAGTTTGGGGGGAGGCTCCCACGCGGCCCCGTCGTCGAACTCGGGCGGGTCCATGGGAGCAAGTATAGGGGCGGCTCGCTCGCCCCTACCCTGGGCGCCGGCGCTGCCGCCCTTGGGGCAGGGGTGGGCCGTCCTTGGACCCAGGGGGTGGGGCAGGCCTTGTTTGCCGGGCCTGAGTCACCCGGGTACCCTGGGTCCTCGTTCGCGAGGTTGCCTGATGCCTTCCCCTAAGGCTCTACCCCGCAGCCCGGCCGATGCGGCCGCGGCCTCTTTGCCGTCGCCTTCGTCCCCGTCCCTGGAGGTGCTCGAGACGTTGGAGATCCAGAACGCGGTCGCCCACATCGAGGCCGGCCTGGATTCGCTGGAGATCGACCTGGCCCGGCAGACCGGTATCCGGGAAGACGACGCGAGGCGGCTGTCGGGGGAGATGGCCGTCATGAAGGCTCGCGTCGAGGACGCGCTCACCGCGTTCTCCGGGACCGCCGACGAGTTGCGCGAGATGTCCCGGACCGTGGACAGGCGGCTCGATGAGGTGGTCGAGCGCGTGCTCGGTAGCGAACATCCCGCGACGGCGGCGCTCCGCGCCGAGCTCAGGGCCGGCATCGATGGCGTGATGGCCGGGGTGGGAGACGTGCTCGAGAACGTCGCCTCCGAGACCCGCGATCGCATCGAGGTACTTGGGACGCAGATGGCCGAGATCCAAGCGGGGATGCTCAAGATCGCCGAGCACGTCGGCGCGCTGGCCCCCATCGTCGCGCGCCTGTCGGCGCTCGGAGACGACGCTTCGGACCAGCGCGCGTAGATCCCTCGGCGCGAAACCTGGTTACTTCCTCGCCTTCTTTCGCTTCTTCCCAGCGGCCTTGGCCTTGACAGCTGCGCCCTTCTTGATCCGGGCAGGCTTCTTCGCCCCGGCCTTCTTCGCTCCTGCCTTCTTCGCCCCAGCCGTCTTGGCCGTGGCGGCTTTCTTGGCCGTGGGCTTCGAGTTCCGCGTCTTGCCCGCGATCTTCCCGGTCGATACCTTCTTCGCTCCGGACTGCCTGGAGCGGCCGGCGGGCAGGAACGTGATCGAGCCGGCCCCCGGGGTGAGCAGCGAGCTCGTTCCGTCGCTCCAGCGCACGTTGAGCAGGCTGCCCGTGATCCCGACCAGGCTTCCTTCCCGGCGCTGCTGGCCGATCTTGGCCCCTTCGATGATGACGCGGTCGCCTACCTTGGGCATGTGACCGGATCCCCCTTTCAAGACGTTCTCGGTTGGTCTTCGAGCGATTCCCCCACCCGGTTGCGCGGGCTGGAGCGGGAGCTATACTATCCCTCTGCCGTCCAGCCGGACGGAGTTGGAATCTTACGAGCCCCGACACCCGGAAGGGTCCGGTGTTCGTGTTGCCTGCGCCTTGGAAACTGCATAGCGAGGACACAGCCGAAGAGCAACGGCGATCCTTCGGGATCGTCGAGGCTCCGTGCCAAGAAGAGAGCGGGAACCCAGATTCCTGGTCCATCTTCGGATGGGCCAAGCCTTGCCCAAGAAGATCAACTCGTCCTTCGGGACGGGATCGATACTTCGACGGAGGGTTTGATCCTGGCTCAGGACGAACGCTGGCGGCGTGCTTAATACATGCAAGTCGAGCGATCGAGCCGGGGAGCTTGCTCCCCGGTGACGGAGCGGCGAACGGGTGAGTAACACGTGAGCAACCTGCCCTGCAGACGGGGATAACGTTGGGAAACCAGCGCTAATACCCGATGATCCGACCGGGGGGCATCCCTTGGTCGGCAAATGTTCCGGCGCTGCAGGAGGGGCTCACGGCCTATCAGCTTGTTGGTGGGGTAATGGCCTACCAAGGCGACGACGGGTAGCTGGCGTGAGAGCGCGACCAGCCACACCGGGACTGAGATACGGCCCGGACTCCTACGGGAGGCAGCAGTAGGGAATATTGGACAATGGGCGAAAGCCTGATCCAGCGACGCCGCGTGAGGGATGAAGGCCTTCGGGTTGTAAACCTCTGTTGTCAGGAAAGAAGCCTGGTGCAGAACCAGGTGACGGTACCTGACGAGGAAGCCCCGGCTAACTACGTGCCAGCAGCCGCGGTGAGACGTAGGGGGCGAGCGTTGTCCGGATTCACTGGGCGTAAAGGGCGCGTAGGCGGCTACGGAAGTCCGGCGTGAAATGTCGCGGCTCAACCGCGAACCTGCGTCGGATACTCCGTTGGCTTGAGGACGGTAGAGGTGAGTGGAACTAGCGGTGTAGCGGTGAAATGCGCAGATATCGCTAGGAACGCCGGTGGCGAAGGCTGCTCACTGGGCCGATCCTGACGCTGAGGCGCGAAAGCTAGGGGAGCGAACCGGATTAGATACCCGGGTAGTCCTAGCCGTAAACGGTGGGTGCTAGGTGTGGGGGGCGTATGTTCCTCTGTGCCGTAGCTAACGCATTAAGCACCCCGCCTGGGGAGTACGGCCGCAAGGCTAAAACTCAAAGGAATTGACGGGGGCCCGCACAAGCGGCGGAGCGCGTGGCTCAATTCGATGCAAAGCGCAGAACCTTACCAGGGCTTGACATGCTGGAAGTAGAACCCCGAAAGGGGAACGACCCGTAGAATCGGGTACCAGCACAGGTGCTGCATGGCTGTCGTCAGCTCGTGCCGTGAGGTGTTGGGTTAAGTCCCGCAACGAGC
Organism: Actinomycetota bacterium; assembly: GCA_036397635.1. Classification (GTDB taxonomy): domain Bacteria; phylum Actinomycetota; class AC-67; order AC-67; family AC-67; genus DASWIP01. The sequence continues at coordinate 2,766 of DASWIP010000124.1, forward strand.
GCAACCCACGTCCTTTGTTGCCAGCGGGTAATGCCGGGGACTCAAAGGAGACTGCCGGCGAGAAGCCGGAGGAAGGAGTGGATGACGTCAAGTCCTCATGGCCCTTACGTCCTGGGCTGCACACGCGCTACAATGGCCGGTACAAACCGTTGCAAAGCCGCGAGGCCTAGCTAATCGGAAAAAGCCGGTCGTAGTTCGGATCGGGGTCTGCAACTCGACCCCGTGAAGTTGGAGTCGCTAGTAATCGCAGATCAGCATGCTGCGGTGAATGCGTTCCCGGGCCTTGTACACACCGCCCGTCACGTCCTGAAAGTGGGGAACAGGTGAAGCCGGTGGCCCAACCTTCGGGAGGGAGCCGTCGAGCCTGGGCTCCGCGATTGGGACGAAGTCGTAAGTCAGTTGCGACCCTCACCGGCGACGGTGAGTGAAAAACTCGGCTATATGCTGGGAACCCCGAGCATCCGGCGGTACTCGTCGATCGACTGATCGACAGTGAAAATCCGACCGGTGCGGACAATCAGCAGGGAAGTCGGCAGCGCCAGCTGCTTGACCCCTCAGAGACTACACGCCGAGCCCCTGGCGTCCCGACGTCAGGGTGAAGATATAGTCCGGGCCCCATGGCGACATGGGGAGACACCTGAACAAGGTAGCCGTACCGGAAGGTGCGGCTGGATCACCTCCTTTCTAAGGAGTACTCGGTACTCCAAAGGGAACCCGTTCTCGTCCTCGCTATGCTGTTTCCGGCGTAGGCCTCAAAGAAGGCGCCTCGCAAGAGGCGCCTTCTTCGTGTACGCCCGGCATGGACAACCACTTGGAGGTGAAAGTCCTCTGGGGGAGACGGTGGTCTTAACCCCGAGCCAAAGGCAACGGCGTCATCGTGAGGTGGGGTCGGAAGGAAGCCCGAGGCGAAACGCTGCACCGAGGAACACGAACCGCATGAGAGGCGCGACGGTGTGGATGAGCTGGCACGACACAGCGAAGTCCGTGACCACCAAGACACCGTTTCGTAGATGCGGCGGGCGCAGCGGGAAAGCGGTTGCCCTTATCCGGGGAGATCTGTCGAGGTGTCGTGCCCGCGCGATGTTCCAACCATCACCGCACGACCGTCGTCGCAGCGATGCGGCAATGGACCCGGCAGAAGTCAGCAGAGGCCATAGTAGTGACGAAGGTTGTCACGAAGGGCCGAACGTGAAGTTGAGAGCAACGACATCGCCCTCGTGCAGAGGTGCAGAACGCAGCCAACTCACCGTGGGTGAGCCATGCGAGGAGCCGATGCGGTGAAGCCGCAAGAGCCCGCGCATGAGCAGATGCGTCTGCCGGTGGACGATGACCGGAGCACTCACCCCACTCGCCTATGGGAGGCGGTGTTCGCACCGCAGAACATCGAGCGAGCGATACGACGCGTCGAGCGCAACGGCGGGGCACCGGGTATCGACGGTGTGAGCACCGCCCATCTGCGGTCGCACTGGCGCATCCACTGGCCCGCGACCAAAGCCGCACTCGACGCTGGCACGTACCGACCGGCTGCGGTCCGCCGCGTGGAGATACCCAAACCCCACGGCGGCACCAGGGCGCTTGGCGTGCCAACGGTTGCAGACCGCGTCATCCAGCAAGCGATCGCGCAGATGCTCTCGCCTATCTTCGACCCGACGTTTTCAGAGCACAGCTTCGGGTTCCGTCCGAACCGCAGCGCCCACCAAGCGATGGGCGCCGCACGGCGCCACGTCGCGGACGGTTCGAACTACGTTGTGGACATCGATCTGGAGTCGTTCTTCGACCGGATCAACCACGACATGCTCATGGCGCGGGTCGCCAGGAAGGTCAAGGACCGCCAGGTGCTCAAACTCATCCGGGCCTATCTGGACGCCGGTGTGATGGTCGACGGCGTGTGTGTGCGGACCGAGGAAGGGACCCCGCAAGGGGGACCGCTCTCGCCGCTGCTCGCCAACATCATGCTGGACGACCTCGATAGGGAACTGGACAAGCGCGGGCACCGGTTCGTGCGCTACGCCGACGACGTGACCATCTTCGTCGCAAGCCAGCGTGCGGGGCAGCGCGTCTTCGAGAGTGTCTCAGCGTTCATCGAGAAGCGGTTGAAGCTGCGCGTGAACCGCGACAAGTCCTGCGTTACCCCGGCGACGAAAGCACACCTGCTGGGGTTCGGGCTGCTCAAGCGGAAGGGCAACGTCGATGTCCGGATAGACCCCAAGGCCAAACGAAAGGCCAAGGTCCGCATCCGGCGCATGACGTCACGCACCTGGGGAGTGTCGATGGACCGCCGCATCGGGACGATCAATACCTACGTCCGCGGATGGACGGGCTACTTCGCACTCGCCGACACGCCCAGCGTCTTCGCCGAACTCGACCAATGGATGCGTCGTCGGCTACGGCAGGTCCGATGGAAGCAGTGGAAGAAGCCGAGCGCACGAGCGCGCAACCTGCGCTCGCTCGGCATCCCGGCCCAAAAGTCCTACGAGTGGTCGAACACACGCAAGGGCTCGTGGCGAATCGCCGGTTCCGCTCCGCTCCAGCGGGCGATGCCTGATGCCTACTGGCGTTCCATCGGCTTGGTTGGGTTCACAGAGTCCTACAACCGTGTCCGGGAGTCTTTGCGAACCGCCGGATGCGGGCCCGCATGTCCGGTGGTGTGAGAGGGGCGGGGTCGACCCCCGCCCCTACTCGATTGTCGACGCGGTCATCGCGCGCGCCACACCCGGAACCGCCGGTCCTCGGCTTCGACCGTGACGTGGTCGAACGCGCGCGCGAGCTGCTCGCCGTGATCCAGGAACCGGTTGGCGACCAGCCACAGCTCGCCGCCGCGCCGCAGGAACCCCGGGGCCTCCGCGATCAATCGCTGAGCGACCCCGGAACTGGTCTTGATGCCGGCGTGGAACGGGGCGTTGGACAGGACGTGCGTGTAGCGCTCGCTCACATCCGAGAACAGATCGGAGCCCCACACCAGCACGCGATCGCCGACGTCGTTCGCCTCGGCCGTCAGGAACGTGGCGTGCAGCGCGAGCGCGCTCACATCCACCGCGTGCACCTTCTCTTCCACCACGGCGGCGACCCATGCGGCGATCACGCCGGCGCCGCAGCCCACATCGAGCACGCGCGCATCGGGGGGCAGCCGCACGGTCTCGAGCAACAACCTCGTGCCGGGGTCGATCTCGCCATGGGAGAACACGCCGGGGTAGCTGCATACGATCAGGGGGCGGCCGGCGGGCTGCACGCGCAGCGTCGACAGCCACGCGCGCGGGTCGAACGGTGACGGCGGCACGGTCGGCCGAGCGAGCAGCGCGCGGCAGTGATACCGGTAATCGATCACCGATGCTTCCCCGATCAGTCCCCGCAGGTGCCGGTCTGCCGAACGGATCCCTGCGTCGTTGTGTCCGACCAGCACCAGGCGCGCGTCGTCGGCCAGCATCGGCCTGGTCATGGTCAGCACCATCCGCAGGTGCTCGGTCGCTTTCGGGAGTCGCAGCACCGCAGCCGTGAACCCGCCGGTCGCGACCGGCCCTTGGGCTTCGAGCAGCGGGAACCCCTTACCCAGGAACGGCCCGAACCCGATCCCGCGACCTTCGGCCGGCGCGATCGACCGGTACGCGCGGAGGTCCTGTTCGAAGGCCGTGACCGGACCGCCGGTGGCCTCGGCCACCGCGGGATCGCCGAACCCCGCGATCAGGGAGGAACCCGCGTCCGCCCAGGCGGACGCGGTCGCGACGGCCAGGCGTGCCTCCGGCGCGCTCACCCGCCAGCGCGGGTGAGCGCGTCCAGCATCCGCCGCGACGAGTCGGCGATCTCGGCGACGGCGGCGTTGAATGCGTCCGCGTTGCTCTTCGACGGCGCGCGGTAGCCGCTGACCTTGCGCACGAACTGCAGCGCCGCGGCCTCGATCTCTTCCTCGCTGGGCGCGCCCTCGGGGCGGCGCAGCGTCTTGATGCTTCGGCACATGCGGCACACGCTAGCAACGCCGCGCGCGCCCGGGCGAACCCAGAGCGGGCGAACCCGGCGATGACGACCCTAGTGTCTCGTTAGGGAAATCCTTTTACCGTCAGAACGCGCCTGCATCCCCGATTGCTGCGTTTCTCGTCGGTTGCATATTCCCTGAATATGCGCCCTCCTCGCGCCTTGCACTCGGGGCGCAGATCGCGCCCTGAACGGCAAGAAATCTCCCTAACGAGACACTAGAGCCAGAACGCGTCGCGCAGCCGGCGGGCGACCAGCAGCGCGGGCAGCAGCAGGAGCCCGATCACCAGCCAGCCCGGCGCAGCCCCGGTGGCGGGAAGCTGACGATTCGCGAGCACCTTCGGCGGCGCCGGACGCGCCTGCGCCTCGACGTCCACGAGGTTCTCGAAGACCTGCCACCCGGTCCAGGTCAGCGCATAGCTCGCCAGGCCGAACGGATGGTCGTACCGCTCGGTGGGCGAGGGCAGCAAGGCGCCGGCCACGCGGATCGCGCCCTTCCCGAAGGCCAGCTCGCCCAGCACTGTGAACTGGCTCTCGACGCGCGCGACCGTGCGACCACCTGCGTTGTCCCAGGCCGCGTCACTGATCCCCCAGACCGGGGCAGCGCCGCTCTGGGTGGGCTCCGGGTTGTCGATCGAGTAGCCGATCGGGATCGGCTCGTAGGTCTGGTGCCGGTTCCCCGACCCTTCGGCCGCGCCGGCGACGTTGACGTCTTTGGCCAGGGGGTCGTCGTAGGTGGGGCCGTTGGCGTTGTTGAAGCCCATCCAGCCCGCGTATTCGTGGATCCGTCGAACCTCCAGGTCCGGATCGCCGGTCAGCGTCGGGACGGCCTGCATCGCCCCGTCCAGCAGCACCAGGGTCCCGCCGGATCGCGTGTACGCGCTCAGCGCCGCGTAGTACGCGTCGTGGTCGCGCTTCGAGAGCGTGCTGCGCGACGGCTTCTCCTCGTCCCATCCGTCGAGCGGGTCGTCGGACAGCACCACCACGTCGTAGGAGGACAGCCGGCCGGGCTGCTCGATGATCCGCTGGGCGGTGAGCGCGTCGAACCGGTTCTCCTCCGGCAGGAACTGGTTCAACTCGTCGAAGAAGTCGAACTGGGTGGCGCGGTAGGGCATCTGCCCCGGATCGGCTTCGGCGAGATCGTCGTCGAACAGGACCTCGAACGTGTAGGGACCGGGTGTGGTGAGGTTGTCCAGCAGGATCCGATACACGCCGGGCGGCGGCATGTTCGCCGTCACGGTCATCGAGTTTGTCAGGTACGGGTTCCCCTGGTTGTAGTGGCGCGCGACCGTCACCCACTCGCCGTCGTCGGGATCCGCGTCGTGGGGATCGGTGGCGAAGCGCTGCAGCTCGAAGGTCGCGCCGGTGAAGTCGTTGGTGGTGTGCGTCGCCGCGAACGAGACGTTGACGGTCACGCCCCCGTTGAGCACGCCCTGGGCCGGTCCATCGAGGACCACATCCTCGGATACGCAGCCGGTGTGGCATGCGAGCGGACCCGTGATGGCATCTTGCGTGGGGAGCTTGTTCGCCGCAGCGAAGCCGACCGAGTGCCCGGGGTTCTGCTTGACGTTGTCGTATCGCACGTAGGCTCCGCGCGCGCGGAAGGGGAATCGAACGTTCGTGGTCTGGGTGCGCAGGGTCGTATCGATGTCCGCGTAGACCAAGCCCTTGTTGCCGGCGACGTGGAGCTGCTCGAGCTCGGGGATGAAGCACGAGCCGACGCCGCAGTTGCTGATGTGGGACAGCGCCATCTCGTTGTCCATCCCGATCGAGTTCAAGCCGATCGGGCTGTTCATCCAGTCGCCGTACGAACCGGTGGTCGTGTAGTCGATCGTGTCCCAGACGGTGCCCCACTGCTGGGGATACATCTGGCCGACCTGCCCGAGCACCGGCAAGTTCACCGTCCGGCGGGGCGCGCCGTAGGGCACGATCAGTTCGGACCAGCTCAGCCGCTCGAGCGCGTCCCGCTGCGTCTGCTGTGCGATCGTCCTGATCCTGGTGTTCTTGCGGTAGTCGTTCTGTCCGGCGGGGAGCATGGTGTAGGTCAGCACGGGCGCGCCGCCCATGCCGTGGAGGTCGATACCGCTGCCCCAGTTGTCGCCGCGGGCCTGCAACGCCTCGGCGAAATACTTGGTCTCCGGCTCGGACCCGGGGGAGTAGGGAGCGTAGCTATATCCCATGGTCGGCCAGTCGCGGTTCGGATCCACACCGTTCCCCGTGTAGCGCTGGTAATGGTTGGCGCCGGCGCGGTCGCCGCGGTGCCAGCCGTCCGGGTTGTTGTAGGTGAAGTACAGCTCGGTGCGCTTGAGCACCTCGCCGACCGTGAGGCTGTCGGAGTCCCAATGGAGCAGCCGCGCCGGGAACCCGCCGCGGCCGGCCTCGAACTCGCCCATCTTCACGTGTGTCTGTTTCGCGCAGATCGCGTCCGCGCGCGCGGCCTCGAGCCCGCCCAGCGTCTCGCAGTACGCGTAGGTCACCATGTCCTCGAGCGCGCGCGTCCCGCCCTCGACGCCGGCTCGCTCGATTCCGTGCAGCGACAGGCCGAACACGAACCGGACCTTCTCCGTTGCCGGCACGGTCTCGTCGGTCACCCGCGCCATGATCAGCGGCAGACGCTCTCGCTGGCCGGCGAGCCACAGCCCGGACGACACGGCATCGGGCTCGTCGAGCAGCTCGTGCAGTTGCCAGACCTCGAGGAACCGGTCGTAGCGCGACTGCAGGAAGCTCAGTCCGTTCCAGATCTCGGATCCGCCGGGCAGCGACGGGTCGCCGAACTGGATGAAGTCCGCCGCCGGGAGGAGGCCTTCGGCGAGGGGGTCGCTGCTGGCGCCTGCGAGCGGGTCGGGGAAGACGCGGCCGCACTGCGCATACGTCGCCGCGGTATTGCAGGTGACCGCCGCGTGCGCCGCGGGGGGCGTCGGCAGCGCGACGAGCGCCGCACCCAGCAGGGCGGCGGCGAGAAGGATCGGGACTGTTCTGCGGCTCATCTGACTCCCCCCTGGAGTTCGACGACTCAAGGCTAGATACCTGTCCGCCGCGGGTGCAAACCGCCGGGGCAGGGCCCTGATGGCTCCGGTACACTCCGGGGCCTATGGCAAAAGTTCGCGAATCTGACGTGGTCTCGGGCGTGTACCTCGTCGAGCCCGAGCCGATCGAGGACGAGCGCGGCCGGTTCACCGAGATCTTCCGGCGCGAGTGGGTCCCCGACGGCAAGGAAGTCGTGCAGGTGAACCGATCCGACTCCAAGGCCGGGACCCTTCGAGGGATGCACTACCACCTGTTCCAGGCCGATTACTGGGTGGTGACGCACGGCCGCGCCTTCATCGCGCTGTTCGACTTCCGCGCCTCGTCCAAGACCCCCGAGGCGATCGAGGCCCTCGAGGTCGATGGCGCCGATCAGCTCGGCATCTACATCCCGCCCGGCGTCGCCCACGGTTTCTACGCGCTGACCGACACGACGCTGATGTACATGGTCGACCAGTATTTCGATGGCACCGACGAGCTCGGCATCTACTATGAGGATCCGGGCCTGAACATCGGATGGCCGGACGGGGAGCGGATCGTCTCCGAGCGGGACGCGACCTGCCCGATGATGGCGGAGATCGAGGAGGACAACCTGCCGTTCTGAACGTCTCGCGACGAAGGACCCCCTGGCTAGGATGGGCCCGATGAACGGTTTCCTCGACGCGCTCGGCGAGCGCATCCTTATCTTCGACGGCGCGATGGGCACACAGATCCACGCGGCCGACCTGAGCCTGGACGATCATTGGGGCCAGGAGAACAACTCGGAGATCCTCAACCTCAGCCGTCCCGAGGTCATCCGCGACATCCACGCCCGCTACCTCCAAGCGGGGGCCGATTGCGTCGAGACAAACACGTTCGGCGCCAACCTGATCGTTCAGGGCGAGTACGGCAACGACGTCGAGCGCGTGCGTGAGATGAACCTGGCCGGCGCGCGCCTGGCGCGCGAGGCGGTCGAAGGGTTCGGCGACGGAAGGCAGCGCTGGGTCGTCGGGTCGATCGGGCCGGGCACCCAGCTCCCCAGCCTCGGGAACACGACCTTCGATGCGCTGGCGGAGTCCTACGGGGTGCAGGCGCGCGCGCTGCTCGACGGTGGGGTCGACGCGCTTCTCATCGAGACCACCTACGACCTGCTGCAGGCCAAGGCCGCGGTCGCGGCGTGCGCGGACGCCTTCGATGCGGCCGGCCACCGGGTACCGCTGATGGTGCAGGTCACCATCCAGCCCGAGGGCACGATGCTGCTCGGCTCCGAGATCGGCGCCGCGATCGCGACCTTCGCGGCCTTCGACATCGTCGATTCGCTGGGCATCAACTGCGCGACCGGCCCGGTCGAGATGATCGAGCACGTGCGTGCGCTGTGCCAGGGCTGGCCCCGCCTGGTCAGCGTGCAGCCGAACGCCGGCCTGCCCGAGATGCGCGACGGGCGCGCGCACTACAGCCTCAGCGTCGAGGACTTCGTCGCGCACCATGAGATCTTCGTCCGCGAGTTCGGCGTCAACGCGGTCGGCGGCTGCTGCGGGACGACGCCGGAGTTCATCACGGCGCTGACCGCCGCGCTTCGCGATACGCCCCGGCCCGACCGCCAGGGTGCAGCCGATCCTTCGTGTGCCTCGCTGTACATCGCCCAGCCGTTCAAGCAGTCGACCTCGTTCTTCGTGATCGGCGAGCGCTGCAACGCGCAAGGGTCGCGCCGGTTCAAGAACCTGGTCGATGCAGGCGATTGGGATCAAACCGTGAGGGTCGCGCGCGAGCAGGTCGCCGAGGGCGCGCACGCGCTGGACGTCAGCGTCGACTTCGTCGGCCGAGACGGCGCCGCGGACATGGCCGAGCTGATCTCGCGCTTCCGCACGCAGGTGACACTGCCCCTGGTCATCGACTCGACCGAGCCCGAGGTGATCGAGGCCGCGCTGAAGCAGGTCGGCGGCCGGCCGGTGATCAACTCGATCAACCTCGAGGAGGGGCGCGGGGTCGATACCCGGCTCGAGCGGAACCTGCGTGCCGCGAAGCGCTACGGCGCCGCGGTGGTGGCGATCGCGATCGACGAGCGCGGTCAGGCGTCCACGGCGCAGTGGAAGCTTGAGGCATGCACGGCCATCTACAAGGTCGCGGTGGACGAGTTCGGGCTCAAGCCGTGGGACATCATCTTCGACTGCGTCGTGCTCCCGGTGTCCACCGGACAGGAGGAGACCCGTCGCGCAGGCCTCGAAACCCTCGACGGCGTGGAGGCGGTCAAGAAGGCGTTCCCCGACTCGTTCGTCTCGCTCGGTGTCTCCAACGTGTCCTTCGGCCTGTCGCCGGCCGCGCGCCAGGTGCTCAACTCGGTGTTCCTGCACGAGGCGGTCGCGCGCGGCCTGGACATGGCGATCGTGTCGCCTGCCCAGATCCTTCCCCTGTCCCGGATCGACGAGCAGCAACGCGAAGCCGCGCTCGATCTGCTCTACGACCGCCGGCGCGAGAACTACGACCCCCTGCACGCGTTCATCGCGCTGTTCGAGGGGGTCGAGGCACAGGGTGCGGGCGACCGCGAGGACCTCGCAGAGCTGCCGCTCGAGGAGCGACTGAAGCGGCGCATCATCGACGGCAACCGCGACGGGCTGGCCGAGGATCTCGATGAGGCGCTGGGTCCGTACCAGGCCTTGGCGATCATCAACGACTTCCTGCTGGAGGGCATGAAGGTTGTCGGCGAGCTGTTCGCTTCCGGCGAGATGCAGCTGCCGTTCGTGCTGCAGTCTGCCGAGACCATGAAGGCAGCCGTCGCGCACCTCGAACCACACATGGAACGGGTCGAGGACGGCGGCAAGGGAACGATCGTGCTGGCGACCGTCAAGGGCGACGTCCACGACATCGGCAAGAACCTGGTGGACATCATCCTGACCAACAACGGCTACACGGTGCACAACCTGGGCATCAAGCAGCCGATCAACTCGATCATCGAGGCCGCCCAACGCCACGCCGCCGATGCGATCGGCCTGTCGGGTCTGCTGGTGAAGTCCACGGTCGTGATGCGCGAGGATCTCGAGGAGCTGAATCGCCGCAGCCTGCACCACTACCCGGTCATCCTGGGCGGCGCCGCGCTGACGCGCTCGTACGTCGAGAAGGACCTGCGCGAGCTGTATCGGGGTCGGGTGTTCTACGGACGGGACGCGTTCGAGGGGCTGCACACGATGGACGCGCTGCGGGCCGAGAGGACGGGGGGCGACGTGGTCGAGGCGGCGCCGAAGGAGAAGATCGTGCGGAAGGCGGCGACCGTGGTCGCCGAACCGGTGTCGACGGCGCGCTCCGACGTCGCGACCGATGTGCCCGTCCCCGCGCGCCCGTTCACCGGGTCTCGCATCGTCAAGGGCGTACCGGTGGCCGACATCGCCGAGTACCTCAACCGCAGCGCGTTGTTCCGCGGCCGGTGGGAGATGCGGCGGAAACGCGATCAGTCGCCCGAGCAGTACGAGTCCTTCCTCGCCGAGCATGCCGAACCGGTGCTGCGGGAACTGGCCGCTCGCAGCGTCGAGGAGAAGATCCTGCAGCCCGCCGTCGTCTACGGCTACTTCCCGGCCCAGTCGCAGGGGAACGATCTGATCGTCTACCGCGAGGACGAACGGAGCGAACGGATGCGTTTCACGTTCCCCCGCCAGCAGCGGGACCGCCGCCTATGCATCTCGGACTTCTTCCGCCCGGTGGACTCCGGCGTGATGGATGTCGTCGCGTTCCATCTGGTAACGATGGGTGCCCGCGTCGCCGAGGTCGCGCGCGAGCTGTTCGAGTCGAACCGCTACCAGGACTATTTCTTCCTCCACGGCTTCGGCGTCGAGATGGCCGAGGCGCTGGCCGAGTACTGGCACAAGCGCATCCGCGAGGAGATGGGCATCGCGGATGCGGACGACGAGACGATCCCCGGTCTGTTCGATCAAGGGTATCGGGGCAGCCGCTACTCGTTCGGCTATCCGGCTTGTCCGAACCTCGAGGATCAGGCGCAGCTGTTCGAGCTGCTCGAGCCGGAGCGGATCGGCGTGCGGCTGAGCGAGGAGTTCCAACTTGATCCCGAGCAGTCCACCAGCGCGATCATCGTCCACCACCCCGAGGCGAAGTACTTCTCGGTGGGACGCCAGCGCTGATGAACCCACGGCGGATGCTCGTCGCGCTCGGCGCCGCCTATCTCGTGGCGCAGCTCGCACTGCTGCACATGGCCCGCATCCCAACATATGACGAGGCCGTCTATATCTCGCAGGTGTCGTCGCGGCTCGATGCGATCCGGTTCAGCCCGCACCGCGCGCGCGGTATCGTCGTGCTGATCGCACCGGTGACGCTGCTCGGCGCGAGCGGCTGGCCGTTGCACGTCTTCCTGGCGGTCGTGTCCTCAGCCGGTCTGGTCGCGGCGTTCTGGCCGTGGATCCGCGCCCTGGGATCCGCGGCACCGATCGCGGCGCTCATCTTCGCCTCGACATGGCTGGGTCTGTTCTACGGATCCGCGGCGATGCCGAACCTGCCCGAGGCGCTGCTTGCGGTCGGCGCGGCAGGTCTGATCGCTCGCGGTCTGGACAACGCCCGTCGCGACGTCTGGCTCGGTGGGGGGATCCTTGCCCTCGCCGGTCTCTTCCGGCCCACCGACGCCATCGCTGTCGGCGCCGGCCTCGTCGTCGCAACGCTGCTGCTGTCCCGGCGCGCGAGAGCTCGGACCATCACGGTGATCGTGCTCGCGGTCGTCGTCGGCTGGGTGCCGTGGACGATCGAATCGTTCGCTCGCCTCGATGGGCCGGTTGCTGCGCTGCGCGAAGCCCAGCAGATCCAGGAGACCAACATCGGACCCAACATCCGCGAGCATCTCGAGATGACCGACGGCCCGCTCGTGGGGCCCGCCCGGTCGGACCCGATCCCCCCCGCCGGCGTGGCGTGGTGGACGGCGATCGCCGCGTTGACGATCGTCGGCCTGGCGGCGAGTCGCAAGGATCCGGTATGGCGTCCCGCGGTCCTGGCGACGGTCGTTGCCGCCGCCGCGGCCGCGCCCTACCTGCTGATAAAAGGTCCGAGCGCGCCCAGGTTCCTTCTCCCTGCCTACGGGCTGGTCGCCCTGCCGATGGCTCTCGGGCTGCTCGCATCTGTGCGCTGGGCATCCGCCCGGATCGGCCGGGCCGTCGCCGTCGCCGGTGTGGCGCTGCTGGCGCTTGTCTGGCTGGTCGGGCACGCGGCGGCAGCGCGCGTCATCCAGCAGCGCAAGGTCGTCGAACCCGGGATCGCCTTCCGGGCGATCGGGGAGGAGATGCGCGAGCGCGCCGGCGGCGTTCCCTGCTCGTTCGCAAGCTCGTCGAACCATCCGCAGATCTCGTTCGTGGCGTCCTGCGGGGGGCGGGCGCTCAGGCCGACGAACGAGTACGGGATCGACGAACGCCTGCGGAAAGCAGCGGAGGACGGCGAGCGCGTGTACCTCACTGCCAAGCAGCCGGCCACGGAGCCGCCCTTCTCGGAATGGGTCTGGGCACAGGTGGCGGACACGCGCTGGTGGATCGCCGAGCCGGCGGGGCAGGCCCGCGGCCCTTAGTGTCTCGTTAGGGAAATCCTTTTACCGTCAGAACGCGCCTGCATCCCCGATTGCTGCGTTGCTCGTCGGTTGCATATTCCCTGAATATGCGCCCTCCTCGCGCCTTGCACTCGGGGCGCAGATCGCGCCCTGAACGGC
>DASWIP010000125.1:0-5292 GCA_036397635.1 Actinomycetota bacterium
CCTGCGCGCGCAACGCGTCGATCACGCCGCGCGCGTCAAACGAATCGATCTGATGAGGGAACGCCACCATGCGCGGACCATAACAGGGGGGTCTGACAATGACGCCCCCATTCCACGAGTCATCGAGCAACATCTTCAAGATTCGTAGAAACCACAAACGCCGACGCAGGATCGTTGCGACGCGCGCGAGGCTGCACGTGGCGGCGAGTGAAGCGCGCGCAATGCTGCACGCCGCACGCTGCACGTGCCGGCGAGACTGCACGTGGCGGCGAGGGAAGCGCGCGCGGATGTGGGCGTGCGAAGTCGAACCTAGCTTCCGACGCCCACGATCTCTTCGTCGGTCGACGTGAGGTTCTCGAACTCCAGCACGCCCATGCGCGCGAACTCCTCCCGCACGCGTGGCGTCAAGAGGCCGAGCTTGCGCAGGTTCGGCACGATCTTCATGAACAGGAACCGCCGGAACATCGCCATCTGATCGGAGTGCCGGAAGTGATCGGTCAGCTCCCCCACGGGCAAGTCCATGCGCTCGTAGACCTCGGCCGCGTCGAACCGGTCCCGCATCAAGTAGCACGCCTCGATCGTGAACTCCTCCCGGTCCTTGCGCTCGGCTTCGGTCATCTGCGGGTACACGTCCCGCAGCGAGAGCACGCCGAACGCGACGTGGCGCGCCTCGTCGGCCATGATGTACTGGGTGATCTGCTTGATCAGCGGCTCGTTGGTGGTCTGGTACATCATCCCGAACGCCGCCAGCGCCAGTCCCTCGACCAGGATCTGCATCCCGAGGTAGGTCATGTCCCACCGCGAGTCGGTCAAGATCGCGTCCAGCAGGGTTCGCAGCGGCGGCGTGATCGGATAGCTCTCGCCGAGCTTCTCGGACAGGTACTTGTGGTACACCTCGACGTGGCGCGCCTCGTCCATCACCTGGGTCGCCGCGTACAGCTTCGCATCGAACGAGGGCACGGACTTGACGATCTTCGCCGTCGCGAGCAGCGCGCCCTGCTCGCCGTGCATGAACTGCGACAGCGACCACGATGTCGCCTGCAGCCGGAACTCGTCGCGCTCGGCGGTGTTCATGCGCTCCCACAGCGGCGTCGAGGAGATCGCGAAGCGCTGGTCGGGGAACGACTCCTCGGTCGGCTGGACGTCGATGGTCCAGTTCGGGTGCGGCAAGGCCGGGTTGGTCTGAGCGTTCCATTGCTCGAGCTTCCCTCGGTCATAGAGGTCACGCAGGTTCTGCTTGTTGACCTCGTAATCCCAGGTGTAGACCGTCGGGAAGTCGCTCGGGATCGAGTCGATGATCCCCTGTACGTCGGCTGTGTCGAGATCCATCTCGGCCTCCCCTGGGGGTGCTCGCCCGGCGCGCCTGCGTCGGGGCTCCTATCATAGGGCTCGAATCGCGGACATATCGCCCACGAGGACGCCGAACGCCCCAACCGGGAGAGCCCGGCACAGAGGAAGGGGAACGGCACCCGCGGGGCGAATCCGCTCGTTGCAGATGATGATGGATCGCGCGCGCTTACACGCCCTCGCTGGGGTGGTCTCCGTGGCCGCCCTGCTGACCGCTGCCCTGCTCCCATCGGGGGTAACGGCATCCAGTCACGACGACGCGTGCGGCACGACGACCCTGGACGCCACGATCAAGCCAGCCTCGAACGGCACGCTGGAGTGCGGCCCGGGCGAGCCGCTGGTCGTGAGGGAGGATCTGACGCAGGCCGACGCCGCACGCACGGCGACCAGATCGCCGCTGGCGGCCTTCCTGTCGCTGGCCGACATCCAGCTCGCCGACGAGGAATCCCCGCTCCGCGGCGAGTGGGCCGACAAATGCGACATCGAGCAGACCTTCTCGGCCTTCCGCCCGCACGAGACCCTGGTTCCCCACCTGCTCAACGCGCACATCAAGGCCGCGCGCGCGCTGGTCCAGAGCGGCAGCCCGCTGCTTCGCACCGGCTACTCGTTCGCCGTACAGCTCGGGGACGCGGCCGACAACCAGCAGTTCAACGAGGTGCGCGCGTTCATCGACCTGCTCGACGGTGAGACGCTGGTCGATCCGGATAGCGGCGCCGACGGTTACGAGGGCGTCCAAGGTCAGGATCCCCGCGGTGGCGCAGCCATCACGAGTCCCATCGGCGGCAGCCGTCTGCTCGACCTCGCCAACGAGCCGTTCTGGGCGGGCGGCATCGGGCTCCCCTGGTACTCGGTGCTCGGCAACCACGACGTGAAGGTGCAGGGGACGCTGCCCGACGACAACGAAGCCTGGCGCACCTTCGCTCGCGCGTGGGTGACCGGCGCGCTGAAGATCAACGACCTCGCCCCCGACTACGTGCACCAGGTCTGCGCAGACCCCATGACCTTGGTCGACCCCGCGTTCTGGCAGCAGGTCGCCGCAACCCCCGGCACCACCCGCCTGATCACGCCGGATCCCGACCGGCGCCTCGTGGATCGGGAGGAGTGGATCACCGAGCACTTCACTACCACCGGCACGCCCCTCGGCCACGGCTTCCAGGATGAGAACCGCTGCCGGGACGCCGACGGCGGGCTGCTCGGACGCGGGTGCTACTCGTTCGACGCCGACGCCGTGCACTACGTGGTGCTCGACACAAGCTCGGCCGAGGGCTTGGAGACCGGCAACGTCGATCCGGCGCAGTTCGAGTGGCTCGAGCGCGACCTGGTCGTGAACTCGTCGAAGTATTTCGACGCGGACGGCGAGCCCGTCACAACCGGCAGCGCGGACCGGCTGATCGTGGTGTTCACGCATCACACGATCGACTCGACCACGAACAAGGGGCTGCTGGGCCAGTCGACCGCGAAGACCGGTGCGGACCTCGAGGCGTTGCTGCTGCGGTTCCCCAACGTGGTGCTGCAGGCCAGCGGGCACACCCACCAGAACAAGATCTGGGCCCATCAGAACGAGCAGCTCGGCACCGGCTACTGGGAGATCAACACGTCCGCGGTCGCCGACTGGCCGACGCAGTCGCGCTCGATCGAGATCGCCGACAACGGCGACGGCACGATGTCGATCTTCGCGGTCGTGTTCGACGCGGCGGTCGCGCCGAACCCGCGCGCGATCGACTGGGATGCCGACACTACGCCCGAGACCGACGAGGACTTCGGCGACGCAGCGCGCGCGATCAACGAGGACTGGCTCGCATCGTTCGGCCGCGAGGTCGCGTTCAACGACCCCCAGCGCCAGGACGCGAAAGCGGGGGCCGCCGAGGACCGTAACGTGGAGCTTCTCATCAAGCATCCCCTGGGCGTGACGACGTCCGGCGTCACCGGGCCGACGACCCCGCCGCCCTTCCAACCTCCCATCGCTCCGCCGTTCCAGCTCCCAGGCTTCCCGAGCTTCCCGCCGGGCTTCCCCACCGGTTTCCCGGGCGGGCTGCCGGACAACTTCCAGCCGACCCCGACCTTCGAGCCGCCGACCTACGGCCCCAACCTCGCCGAAGGCCTCGGCGCACCCGTGTCTGCCGCGACACCGTGGGGCACCCGCGGCGCGCTTCTGTTCCTCTCCGCTATCGCAGGTGGGTACTGGCTCACGCAAGCGCGCGTTCGGCGCTGGATGGTCGGCCTCTAGATCTTCAGCGGGATCGCACCAACGGCCAGCTCGAACGTGGCCGGCGTGGTCCCAAGGAACTCACCATCGGCCTCAAGAGGCAGCGGTTCGGTCCCCTCCACCCGCACGTGATCGGCGAGGTATTCTGCGATCGTGTCGTCGGGCACGTGCTCCCCGCGAGGCATCCGCTTGAGCGCGCGCACGGCCTGCATCTTCGTTCCGTGCCCGATCAGCACGTCGAGCATCGCGTCGGAGGGGATCGCACGCGGCGCGACACGCAGGCCGCCTCCGAAGAACTGACAGTTCGCCACGACCAGCATGGTGACCTCGCCCGCCCACTTGATCTCCTCCAGGGGCGCGTCGCGGCGGACACCTCGCGCTGCTCGCCCATTCATCACCACCAGGGCTTCCTGCGCGCGGTAGGTCATCACGCCCCGCAGCGCCGCGAGCCGATAGGCACGCCCGCCGAGCCGCCGGGTCATCTTCGCCGCGGCCAGCACCACATTCGCTCCGATCCCGGCCTCCGCGATGTTGACGAACCAGCGCGAGGCCTCTTCACCGCTTGGATCCCGGAACCGTACCCGGCCGATGTCGAGCCTTCCCCACAGCGTCTTGCCACCCAGGTGCTGGGCCGCCTCTCCCGGACGCTGGGACATGCCGAAGGTCCGGACGAAGTCGCCGCCCGAGCCGGCCGCGACCACCCCGAGCACGGCCTCGGGATCGAGGGGGCCGTCGTCGCCCATCATGCCGTTGACGACCTCGTGCACAGTCCCGTCTCCGCCGACGGCGACGACGTAGCGACCGCCGGCGCGCACCGCATCGTGAGCGAGCACGGTCGCATGCCCCGCGTCCTCGGTGAACGAGACCTCGTACTCGAGCCCCTCGCCCTCGATCACGTCACGGATGGCGGACCAACCTCGCTCGACCGCGCCACCTCCGGCGCGTGGATTGACGATGACCTGCATCGGGCCGAACGGCGATGACACGGCGCTCCCCTCGGTCGGTTGCCGGGATACTAGAGCACCTCGATCCCTACAGGGCTCCGCTGGAAGCAACCACGCCGCGATAGATCGCGCGCGCGGCCTCTCGGCACCGGGCGGATAGCGTCTGGTCCAGATCCAGCTCGGCGAGCTGGCGGAGCAGGTCCCACACCTGCTTGGTGGACCGCACGAAATCACCCGGAGACATCTCGCTCTCTTCGAGTACCTCCTCGAGCGAGGCATCGGAGGCCCACCGATGGATCGGCCCGACGAAGCCTGGATCCGGCTCGCGCACCAGCTCCAGCCCGTTGTCGGACTCCAGGTTCGCGACCCGCCTGAAGAGCCGCTCCAACCCCTCGACGGCGCCGCGGACCCGCTTGTTCGGCCAGTCCGGCAGCGGCACCCCCACGCGGGTCTCGTACACGAGGCTCGAGACCACTGCGGTGAGATCGGG
Organism: Actinomycetota bacterium; assembly: GCA_036397635.1. Classification (GTDB taxonomy): domain Bacteria; phylum Actinomycetota; class AC-67; order AC-67; family AC-67; genus DASWIP01. The sequence continues at coordinate 4,988 of DASWIP010000125.1, forward strand.
GGCGTCCAGGCCCTCCAGCACGCGCTCGTGCAGCGCCTCGGCGACCAGCAGGTCGCTCTCGTTGTAGATCCGCGCGAGGCGCGCGCCCCGGTCGGTGACCGTGCCGTCCTCGACGTAACCGGCCGCGGTCAGGACGGCCAGCACGCGCTCGAACATCCGCGCCAGGGTGGCCGTGCGCCGGCGGACACGCTTGCGCATCGCGTCGGTCTCGGAGGCCAGCGTGTCGGTCCTCTGAGCCCAGCGCACGTGCTCGTTCCGGTCCGGGCACGCGTGCACGGGGTGAGACTCGACCCGCGGGGGGGGGG
>DASWIP010000126.1:0-12253 GCA_036397635.1 Actinomycetota bacterium
CCGGGCGCGATCGCGCCCGACGAGTGGGACACGATGCGCGAAGCCGCGGGCGACGCGGTCATCGGCGAGCTCGCGCGCTACGCGCCGAACATCCGCCACGCGATCATCGCGCGCGACGTGCTCGGCCCGGCCGATCTCGAAACGCGTTTCGGCCTCACCGGTGGCAACATCTTCCACGGCGAGATCCTGCCCGGACAGATCCTGGGCGACCGCTTCAAGCCGCGGACACCTTTACCAGGTCTGTATCTGTGCGGTTCGGGAACCCACCCGGGCGGCGGCGTGTGCGGTGCCCCCGGCTGGAACGCTGCGGCATCCGCCCTGGCAGATCTATCGGGTTAGCCGCCGCGGAACAGGTGCGGTACCCGCTCTCGTGGCTCAACCGCCGCGGCGGCGAGTAAGCGAGCCGCAGCCTGGTACAGTCCCCGCGCGTGCGGATCCTGGTCGAGAGCCCGAACTGCAACGCGCTCGAGGGGTCGAACGCTGCCGTTGGATACGGGTGGATCAGGGCCCTCTCCCGTCTCCACGAGCTCCACGTCGTCACATACGGCTCGAACTACGATCGAGGTCACGTGGCCGGCGCACCGGCGTTGCCGAACGTCCACCCCATACGCCTGCAGCCGAGTCGCGCCGCCAAGCTGGGGTCGATGTTCGATTTCGTTCTCACGGCGCGGCGGCAGCGAGATCGTCTGATCCGAAGCCTCCGTCCGGACATCGTTCATTCCTTGGAGCCCGCAGGCTGGATGGGGCCCCGTGCGCTTTCGACCTCAGCCGTCCCGTACGTCCTCGGTCCGCTCAACGGGGGGAGCATCCAGCCGCCTCGCGCCTTCGCAGTCGAGGTGCTCGAGAACCTGCCGGTCAAGCCGGCTCAGTCTCTCGTGCGTCAAGGGCCCAGGAAGCTTGCGGTCACGCTGGCGAACGAGTTCACGTTCGGCGATACGCGAACGGCTCACGTCCTTGCCCGCCGGGCGATGCGACGAGCAAGGCGCATCGTCCTGGGCACGGACCTCACGGCGGGTGCGTTCCCACCCGGGCTGGCCGGTCGCGTCGTCAGGATCCCTACCCAAGGGATCGACCTCCACCGCTTCTCGCCGAAGCCGCGGCGTTCGCACGAGGGTCCTCTCCGCGTGATCTATGCGGGCCGGATCACAGCATGGAAGGGGCTTCATCTCCTCATCCGGGCCATCGCAGCGAGTCCGGCGCATCTGACGATCTACGGAGGATCGACCCCCCAGGAGCGCTGGTACGAGGAACACTGCAGGAGATCGATCGACGACCTCGGGGCGCAGGAGCGGATCCTCTGGATCGGATCGGTTGAACGCGATCAGCTTGCGGAGGCCTACGCGGAAGCCGATGTCTTCGCGATGCTTTCTCTCTGGGAACCCTTTGCCACGACCTGGATCGAGTCGATGGCATGCGGCACGCCCATCATCGGCTTGGCGACCGGCGGGATGGTGGAGGCGCTCCGGGGTCAAGATGCGGGCTGGCTGATCGAGCCGACGACCGAGGCGGACGTCGTCGATCGGACAACGGTTCTGCTCGACCGGCTGTCACACGATAAGGAAGAAGTGCGACGAGCCGGCGACCTCGCGCGGCGGATCGCCGAAGAACAACACTCATGGGAACGACTCGCCGAGCGGATGGATGCCGTCTACCGCGACGTCACCTGACTCCGGATCCAATCCGTCGTTCGCGCGATCCCCTCCGCCAACCCAACCTGAGCTTCCCAGCCGAGGAGCCGGCGCGCGCGCGCGATGTCCAGGGCCGATCTGCGAAGCTCGCCCGGTCGAGGTGGCGCCATCGATGGAACGGATGCGACGCCGGCGACAGCAGCACACATCTCGAGCAACTCGAGAACCGACGTTTCACGCCCCGTCCCGATGTTGACGATCCCACCAGCCCTCGCATCGGCAGCCCGCACGAAAGCATCCACGACATCGCCGACGTACACGAAATCACGGGTCTGGCTCCCGTCGCCGTAGATCGTGCAGCGCTCGTTCCGCAGGAGAGCGCGAAGGAATATCGCGACCACGCCGGCCTCGCCGTAGGGATCTTGGCGAGGGCCGTAGACGTTGGAGAGCGCAAGGGAGATCGTCTCGAGTCCGGAGGAATGGGCATAGAAGGAGAGGTAGTCGCCGAGGACACGCTTGCTGATCCCGTACGGCGAGAGGGGACGGCTCTGGCTCGTCTCCGGTGTCGGTATCTTCCGAGCCTCTCCGTAGATACAGCCGCCCGTAGACGCGACGATCACTCGCCGAACGCCGGAGCGACGAGCCGCCTCGCAGACGTTGATCGTGCCCCCGATATTGACGTCGGCATCAAGGCCTGGGTTCGAGACTGAGACCCGTACGTCACACTGGGCAGCCAGGTGGTAGACCAGCTCGGGGTGGACCTGCTCGATCAAGCGGGCGAGCCGGTCGGATCTGACATCCATCTCCTCGAAGGCCACCTCATCGGCGCCACCGAGATTATCGAGGCTTCCCCGAGACAGATCGTCCACCACCACAACCCGGGAACTCTGGTCGGTGAGACGGTCCACCAGATGCGATCCGATGAAACCCGCACCCCCGGTGACGAGGACGACCTTCTGGTTTGGCACGCACGCGAGTGTAGCGGCAGGTCGTGGGCACCTCTTCCTCCCGGTGTCGCCGGTCAAGAACTTTGCAGGCCGGCACCGCCGTGACTATCGTCGCGGCACATGGACGAGCAGCCGTCTCCGACACCACCTGCGCCGCCCGACCGGCCGCCGTTGCGCCGCAGCCGCTCGGATCGCGTGATCGGCGGCGTCGCCGGCGGGATCGCACAGCATCTGGGCCTCGACGCGACGCTGATCCGGCTGGCGTGGGTTGCGGTCGCGCTGCTCGGCGGCGGTGGGATCCTGCTTTATCTGATCGCCTGGCTCATCATCGCCGAGGAGCCCGCACAGCAGGCGCCGGGCGCACCCCCGCCCACGCCCCCGCCGGCGCGGGACGGCACCGTCGCCGCGTACATCATCGGCGGGATCCTGATCGCCCTGGGTGCCGTCTCGCTGATCGGTCCGGTGACCGTCGCGGTGTTCAGGTTCCTCATCCCGGCGATCCTGATCGCGGTCGGCGTCGCGATCATCGCGAACTCCTCTCGCCGATGACCGCGCACGAACCTCCCCCGAACCTGATCGGACTCGGGGTCGCGATCATCGCCCGCAGCGGGCGACACGCCCGATAGGGCCGTCATCGTTTCGTAACCTTCGTGTGTACCAACGTCCATCGTAGGCTCGGCCCGCGCGGGGCATCCTCGGGGATCACCTCGAAGGGAGCGGCCGATGGATCGTCACGAGCAGCACGGTGAGTTCTCGACACGCGGCTTCCTCCCCGGCTTACGCGAGCGCACGTCGCGCCCCTTCGAGCATGCCGGTGCGCGGATCACGGCGGCCGCGCGCGCCCTCCGCGGGGCGCCGTTCCGCGCGCCGGCCGCAGGCTTGATGATCCTTGCAGTGACACTGGCGACGGGTACCGACATCCTGCGTGCGACCGAGCCCGGGTCGAGCCGGGCACCGGACACGGCGATCGAGGTCCGCGAGATCCCCAACGCCGACGATCCGGCCATCCCCGAGCCTGTGTCCGAGAAACCATCGACCGGCGCGCTGTCAGACGAGCCCGCGGAGGACGAGATCGAACCGGTCGACGAGCCTGGATATCTCGAGGACGAGGTCTGCTCACCCGAGCGAATCGAGCCGCTCCCGGATCCCACCGGCGTCCGGGTGGCCTGGAGCGAGTACCGCGAGGATCGCTCGGTGATCTTCATCCGCGACCTCGGGAACGGCAGCGACATCGACGTATCCGGCGGCTGTGATGCCTACGCCCCTTCGTTTCGCGATGGCCGCAGCGTGACGTATCTACTCTCCGAATACGAGAACGGTGAGCATCGGCAGGTCGTCATGCGCGTCAACCTGGGTACGGGGATCCACAGACGCATCACGTCGCGGCCGGAGGTCATGGCGTACGCGTGGGATCCCTCGGGTAGCCGCCTCGCCACGATCGACAGCGGTGCATGGACCCAGGAAGGCAGCACGGCCGGATCGACGATCGAGATCCTCGACGTCGGCTCGGGCGACACCCTGACGATCCCACTGCCCGACTTCGTGGAAGGCCGGTGCGGGTGGCTCGGAGACGAGCAGGCGCTCCATTGGTCCCCCGATGGATCGAGCATCGCGGTGGTCGTCACCGCATTCGACAACGACGCGACCCTGCGTGTGCTCGACCTGGGGGGCAACGAGCTGATCGCCCCTCGCGCCGGCACGATGGCGCGATGGCTCGACGATGACCGGCTGCTCTATGAGGACTACGGCTTCGATGAAGGAACGGGGTGGCACATCATCGACGTGCGCACCGGCGAGCTGACGGATCCGGGACTGCGAAGGGACACGTACGGCCCGGCGATCAGCCAGACCGGCGCGCGCGTGGCGACGTTCGACGACCCGGGAACGTTGTTCGTCCACACGCTGGCCAACGGCGTCGAGCGCCGCCACGCTGGGCTGATCCACCCTCATTGGGTCGACGCCCGCCACGTCCTCGCGACCAACGTCCGTCCCTGCCCCGAGGATTGCTTCTACGAGTTCGAGGAAACAGGATCCTCCTCCATCGTCGACGTGGTCGACGGCGAGCGCGTGGACGTGGACATCCCCCACCTGTGGCGCGCGGCGGTTTGGGTTCCCCCGACGACCGATCAGCTCTAGATCAAGCGTCCGTGTCGTCTCCGGGCAGGTCGATCAAGCCGAGTCGCATCGCCTCGGCAACCGCGCCCGCACGGTTCTTCACCTCGAGCTTCTCGAAGATGCTCGACAGGTACGCCTTGACGGTTCGCTCGGTTACGTTGAGACGCTCGCCGATGTCCTTGTTCTTCAACCCGCGTGCCAGCAACCGCAGGACCTGGAGCTGCCGTTGCGTGAACGTCAGGTCCGCGACGGCGATCTGACCGTCGGAGACCTGGGTCTCGGGCTCCTGGGTCAGCGCCGGGTCCTCCATCATCATCTTGCTCGAACCGATCCTGATGCGGTCGTTGTGATGGAGCTGGCGGAGACCGTTGATGCGCTCATCGTTGACGTAGGTGCCGTTGTGACTGCCGAGGTCCTCGACGACCACAACGCCCTTGCGCTTCATCAGGATGGCGTGGACGCGCGAGACCATCGGATCGTTCAACACGACGTCGTTGCGGCTGGACCGGCCCAGGGTCATCTCCTCGGCGTCCAGGGTCACGCGGCGGCCCGCTGCGGGGCCGTGGATGAAGATCAGGATGGGATCCGGCATCAGTGCACCTTGCCAGAGGGTAGACCCCTGGGGGCATGCCCGAAAGGACAGTCGCGGGCTACCGGCAGGCGCGCGCCTGCAGCTCAAACTGCTCGGCGTACAGCCCGGGTACGCCACGGTCGCACGTCGCCGACCGCTGCATTTGTAGCAGCCCTTAGCCGCTGTAGTCAACAGACTCATAAGGAAGAGTTGACAATCTGCTATGTTCAGGTTTATAGATAGGATCCATGCAGAGCGAGCGCGAGATCCTCGAGCGAGTTGCCGCCGGAGACCTGTCGCCCCAGGAAGCTGCTGAGCTGCTCGGGGAAGTGCCCGGCGACGAAGGGGCGGCTGCGCCCGGCGACCAGGGGCCGATCAGGCGAGTGCGATTCGTGGGGACCTTCCGCAGTGCCACGATCGTGGGGGATCCCGCGGTCCGCGAGGCGGTTGTCGATGGCCCTCACGTCGTTCGCCGCGAGGGCGACGTCTTGGTCGTCGGGGACGACACGAACGAGGACCACGGCGGCTTCGTCGGGCGGATCGATCGCCAAGACGGCGGCGCGTTCCGGTTCCGCTCGGTGCGCAAGACGAAGGTGATCGTGAGCGCGGAAGGTCCCTTCGGTCCGCGTCGACGGCCCTCCCCCATCGAGATCCGCATGAATCCCGACCTTCCTTTGGACGTCGAACTCGCCGCAGGAACACTCAGCGTTCGCGGCGTGCGCGGACCGATCACCGCCGAGATCTCGGCCGGGAGCGCGCGCATCGAAGGCTTCGAGCGTCCCATCGAAATCCAGGTCGCCGCCGGCAGCGTGCACGCGACCGGCGTGATGAACGCCGGCGGATCCCGCGTGAAGTGCGAGGCCGGTTCGGTCGCCATCCACCTGCTCCGCGGCTCGAGCGTTCGCATCGCGAGCCGGGTCGGGCTGGGTAAGGTGGAGATCCCCGACGACGCCGTCGAAGGGGGGAACGGGTTCGTGCTCGGCGTCGGCGCCCGGCAGGGCACGGTCGGCGAGGGCCTCGGGACCTTGGACATCGACTGCAGCCTCGGGAAGGTCGCGGTCACCGCGGAGCGATGACCCCACACCGTCCTCCGCGCGACTGCCCCGTCTGCGGTTCGACGCTTGCGGTGACGCGGCTCGGTTGCGGGGACTGCGGTACCGAGATCTCAGGTGCGTTCGAGAACTGCGAGTTCTGCGCGCTGGGTTCCGAGGACCGGGAGATGCTGCGGATCTTCCTCGCTTCTCGCGGCAACATGAAGGACCTGGAGCGCCACCTCGGCGTCAGTTACCCGACCGCGCGGGCGCGGTTCGACGCGCTGCTCGAACGGCTGGGGCTGGAGCGGGCCGAGCCGGGACCGAAGGGAACCCGCCTGGATGTGCTAGAGGCGCTCGCACGCGGGGATATCGACATCGACGAGGCGATGAACCAACTACGCTGACGAGGCGACCTCCCATCCGCAGGGCAGATCGGATGGGCGCCTGAGGGGGCTCCAGCTGGAGCCCCCTTCCTTATCCGCCGCCCTCGACGCAGGTCACACCGTCGGGCCCGACCGTCGCCGCATGCTGGGTTTCCGGCGCGACGTCCAGCCGATCACCGGCGAGCAGCTCGATGTCCCCGTCGCGCGTGTGGAACACGATCGACCCCTCCGCGCAGAACAGGACCTTGCGGTACGCGTGCGCGTGCCGGCCGTAACGGTCGCCGGGATCGTTGCTCCACCAGCGCGGTGAGAAGCCTTCGCAGCGGATGCGCGCGTCGAGGTCGGCGCGCGCGACCGGCCCCTCACCCGGGGTCTTGGTCACGCTTACGGTACCCTCCTCAGCGCCCGGTCAGGACAGATGGACGCGGCCGGCGCCGGCGTAGAGGTTGAACGAGCCGTCGCGTACGAATCCCGCGAGGCTCATCCCGAACGTCTCCGCGGTCTGCACCGCCAGCGATGAGGGCGCGCCGACCGCGGCGACGAACGGGATCCCGGCCGCGAGCGCCTTCTGCATGATCTCGAAGCTCGCACGTCCGCTGACCGCCAGGATGGTCTCACCCGCCGGATAACGACGTTCCAGCACCAGCGCGCCCACGAGCTTGTCAACGGCGTTGTGCCGGCCCACGTCCTCGCGCACCAGGATCAGATCACCGCGCGCGTCGAACAAGCCGGCCGCGTGCAAACCGCCGGTGCGCTCGAAGAGGCGCTGGCGCGCGCGCAACGCCTCTGGCAGGGACGTCACCACCGCGGGATCGACCACCGGACCCTCGGGGATGGGCGGAGGATCGAGCAGCGCCAGCGCCTCCAGCGACGTCTTGCCACACACGCCGCAGGAGGACGTTGTGTAGAAGTTGCGCGCGAGCCGCGTGGGATCGAAGCGTGCGCTTCCGCGCAGCGCGACCGTGACGATGTTGAACTGCTGCTCGACCGGCGTTCCGATGCAGTAGCGGACCGCGTCGAGATCCTCGGCCGTGCGCACCACGCCTTCGGTCGCAAGGAACCCGACCGCCAGCTCGAAGTCGTTGCCGGGTGTGCGCATGGTGATCGCCAGGCTCTGCTCGGCAGCGCCGGGCAAGGTGACGCGGATCTCCATCGGCTCCTCGGCCGCGACCTGATCCGATCGCGTGCTCGACCCACCGTCGCGAACCGCGCGGGCCGTCACGCGAACGGTCGGACCCGGCCGGTCGGTCATCGCGCGCCCTCCACGAGCAGCTCGACCACCGTGTTGTAGTCCGGGATCCCGCAGACGGGGTCACGGACACCGCGCCGGAGCAACACGTTCCCCTCCGGCCAATGCACCTGCAGGTTCCGCGGCCGGATCGCCGAGATCTTCACCCTGCCGTCGTACTCCCCCACCGGCGAGCGCAGCCGGATCGGGTCGCCGTCTCGCAACTCGAGCGCCTGCGCGTCAACGGTCGAGATGAACACGTCGTTGCGCATCGCGCCGGTCAGCGGATCGCGATCGCGATGCACCATCGAGTTGAACTGCTTGCCTCGGCGCGTTGACAGCAGGAACAGCCCATCGCCCAGGCGCGACTCGGGCAGCTCGAGCACCGCGAACCGCGCGCGCCCCTCGGCGGTGGGGAAGACGCCGTCGCGGCACAGGATGCGCCCGCCCCATTGCACGTGATCGCCTTTGCGGCGGAACTGCTCGATCCCGGCATAGGTCGGGACGGCACGCGCGATCTCGTCCCGGATCGCCTGCCCGCCGGCGAAGTGAACCAGCGCCGCGCGATCGGGGCGCGCGCGCTGCGCGGCCTCCATCAGGATGCGCCATTCGCTGCGCGCTTGACCGGGACGGGGGCCGGGGATCGCGGGAGAGAAGATGATCTGACGCTCGGTCGTGGTCTCGGTCCCACCGCCGTCCTGCTCGTAGCGGGTGCGCGCCGGCAGCAGCAAGGCCCACTCGCGCGGCGGCACGAGCATCTGCGAGGTGACCACGATGTCCTGATGGACCCGGAACGGGATCTGCGACAACCCCTCGCGCACGTGATCGGGCTCGGGCAGCGTCTCCAGGAAGTTGCCGCCCGCCGACCAGAGGAGGTCGAGGTCACCGCGCGCGGCCGAGTCGAGCTGCTCGACGCACGACAGTCCCGGCGACGATGGCACGTCGAAGCCCCAGAGCCCGGTCATCTCCGCGGCGGTCTCGGCGTTGACGGGACGGGGGCCGGGGAACGAGGCGGGCACGCAGCCGACCTCCGCGCCGCCCTGCACGCCGGAATGGCCGCGGATCGGCATCACGCCGGCGTGCTCGCGGCCGATCGAGCCGCGCGCGAGCGCCACGTTGAGCAGCGCGCGCACGTTCTGCACGCCGTGCGCGTGCTGGGTGACGCCCATCGACCAGACGAAGATCGTGTTCGGATGCTCGTGCAGCAGGCGCGCGAACCGCAGCATGTCCTCTCGCGTCGCGCCGCTGGATCGTTCGAGGTTCTCCCAGGGTTGCGCCTCGACGGCGGCGCGCGCGGCAGCGAAGCCTGCTGTGCGCTCGGTGATGAAGGCGTCGTCGCACCAGCGCTGCTCGATCAGGTGTTTGAGCACGCCGGTGAAGAACGCCAGATCCCCTCCGGTGTGGACGCCGAAGAACTCATCCGTTATACGCGTACCGAACAGCGCGCTTTCGACGACGCTGGGGACCCAGTAGCGTTCCATGCCGGGCTCGCGGTACGGGTTCACCATCGCGATCGTGGTGCCGGCGCGCTTGGCGTAGACCAGGTACTTGGTCGTGACCGGCTGATTGTTCGCGACGTCGGATCCGACGAAGACGATCAGGTCGGCGCCGATCCAGTCCTTGTACGACACAGTCGAGGCGGACACGCCGAGCGCATCCTTCATCGCGTTGGTCGAGGCCGCGTGACACAGCCGCGCCGAGTTGTCGACGTTGTTGGTACCGAGGAATCGCGCGACCTTCTGGGCGACGTAGTAGCTCTCGTTGGTCATGCCGCGACTGGTGAGATAGAAACCCATGCGGCGCGGATCGGTCGCGCGCAGCGCATCGGCGGCGAGATCGAGCGCCTCGTCCCAGGTGATGCGCCTGAAGCCCACCTCGCCGCGGCGTCGGAGCATGGGGTACGCGAGCCGGCCGAGATCCCGCAAGTCGCGCGACGACATCACCTCCAGCGGCCCCACATCGGCGAGCAGCTCGTGGTCGAGCGCATCGGCCGTGTTCAGCTTCAACAGGTTCAACCGCACGGTGCACAGGTGCACGCCGTCCATGGTGAAGTCGCGCATCCCGGACGTGCCGAGCGCGCACCCGTCACACACACCGTCTCGCAGGATCCGCCACGCGTACAGCGGATGGCGGATGTTCTCGCGCGCGGTATGAAGCATCTCGAGGTAGTGGTTCGGCTTGACCTGACCGATGCCATAGGGGATGGGGCCGACCCGATGGCTCTTCTTCTTCGCCTTCCGCTTCGGCTTCCGCGCGCGCGCCATAGGCATCCGAGTATAGACGCGACCATGCCTTGCTAAGGTCCCGGCGCCATGGATCTCGCGAGGACGCTGCGGTGGACGCTACAGGATCTGCGCGAGGTGCCGCGGTTCGTGCGGATGGGACCTGCGCTCGCGCGAGCAGCGCGCGGCGAAATCTTCCCCGTCCTGCTCGCGCGACGCGCCGCCGAGGCACCGGATCGTCCCTTCCTGCGATCCGAGGACCGCACGATGACCTACGGTGAGGTCGCGCGCGCGGCCGACCGGTGCGCGCACGCCCTGCGCGACGCCGGCGTGCGACGTGGAGAGGTCGTCGCGATCATGATGGACAACAGTCCGTCGATGGTGGTCGGGCAGGCCGCGATGGCGCGGCTCGGCAGCGTCGGGGCGCTGATCAACAGCCATCTGACCGGCGAGCCGCTCGCCCACGTCCTGCGAGCATCGCGCGCCGAACACGTCGTGACCGACGCGGCGGCCCTCCCCGTGTTGCTCGACCTTCGACCGGCGCAGACCATCTGGCTGGCCGGACCGGACGCGCCGGATGGCGTGCGCTCGTTGGACGAGGCGATCGACGCCGCGCCGGATGATCCGTTCCCGGCGCCGCCGTCGAGTGGATCCGACGTCTTCCTGCACCTCTACACCTCAGGCACGACCGGCGTGCCGAAGGCTGCGCGCGTCACCTATCGCGCGCACGCGCTCGGCGGGGTGACGTTCCGTCACTTGCTCGGCCTGGGACCCGACGATGTCGTGTACGCGCCGCTGCCCCTGTACCACGGCCAGAGCAACATCGTGGGCCTCGGGACCGCGCTCGCCTCCGGTGGCTCGTTTGCGTCGCGGCGGACCTTCAGCGCCCACGGATTCCTCGACGACGCGCGCCGCCACGGCGTCACCGCGTTCGTCTACGTCGGCGAGCTGTGCCGCTACCTGATGCGCCAACCCCCGGATACGCGCGATCGCGACCATCGGATCCGCGTCGCCGTCGGCGCCGGGTTGCGACCCGACATCTGGCGAGCGTTCCAGGAGCGCTTCGGGATCGCGCGGATCCTCGAGATCTACGGCGAGAGCGAAGGCAACGTCGCGCTGATGAACATCGACGGCGTCCCCGGGGCGGCGGGCCGTCCGATGCCCTTCGAATGGCCGAAGGTTCGCCTCGTTCGGTACGACGTCGCGCGCGGCGAGCCGGTCCGCGGGCCGGACGGGTTCCTCGTCCAGTGCGCGATCGGCGAGCCGGGCCTGCTGCTCGGCAAGATCTCGGGAGGGATGCGCGCCGACGGCGGCTACGTCGAACGCTCGGACATGGACGAGCGCGTGATCCGCGACGCGTTCCGCCGCGGCGACCGCTGGTACCGCTCCAGCGACCTGCTGCGGCGCGATCGGAACAACGACTTCTTCTTCGTGGACCGCATCGGTGACACGTTCCGCTGGAAGGGCGAGAACGTTTCCACCCAGGAGGTGGCCGAGCATCTCAACGGCGCGCCCGGCGTCGCCGAGACATGCGTCTACGGCGTCGAGATCCCCGGTGAGGACGGCCGCGCCGGGATGGCGGCTGTGGTCATACAGCCGGGCGAGTCGTTCTCCGGCGCCGCCTTCTTTTCGCACGTTTCGTCGCTGCCGGCGTACGCGCGGCCGGCGTTCGTCCGGATCGTCGTGTCGATGGACGTGACCGCCACGCTCAAGCACCGCAAGGGGCGGCTGCGGGAGGAAGGGTACGAGCGGGCCGGCGACGATCCGGTGTTCGTGCGGGACGACGATGCGCGCGCGTACGTGGACCTCGATGACGAGCAGCGCGCGCGGCTCGCGTCGGGTCGCTTGAGGCTCTAGCGCGCGCGTGCAGCCTCGCGCGCGTGTGCAGCCTCGCGCGCGTGTGCAGCCTCGCGCGCGCGTGCAGCGGCGTGCAGTCTCGCGCGCGTCGCAACGATCCTGCGTCGGCGTTTGTGGTTTCTACGACTCTTGAAGATGTTGCTCGATGACTCGTGGAATGGGGGCGTCATTGTCAGACCCCCCTGTTATGGTCCGCGCATGGTGGCGTTCCCTCATCAGATCGATTCGTTTGACGCGCGCGGCGTGATCGACGCGTTGCGCGCGCAGG
>DASWIP010000127.1:0-6932 GCA_036397635.1 Actinomycetota bacterium
CGTGTACGTGAGGGCGCGCGCCCTCAGCTCCATCGGGAAGATTCTCAGCCGTACAGGGCCTCGATCACGTCGTCGTACTTGTCGATGATCGCCTTGCGGCGGATCTTCAGCGTCGGCGTCACCTCTTCGGCTTCCATCGCGAACTCGCGGTCGAAGGTGTGCCATTTCTTGACCTGCTCGACGCGCGCGAGATTCTCGTTCACTTCGGCCACCGCGTTCTCGACCAGTTGCTGGACGTCGGGATGCCCGACCAGGTCGGCGAACGAACCGAACGCGATGCCCTTCTGCTCGGCGTAGCCACGGACCTTCTCTTCGTCGAGCGTCAGCAGCGCGGTCAGGAACGGCCGGGCGTCGCCGACGACGACGACCTGGCTGATCCACGGCGAGTACTTGAGCATGTTCTCGATCACCTGCGGGGCCACGTTCTTGCCCGCGGCGGTGATGATCAGATCCTTCTTGCGATCAGTGATCCTCAGGTATCCGTCTTCATCGACCTCGCCGATGTCGCCGGAGTGCATCCAACCGTCCTCGTCGATCAGCTCTTTGGTCGCCAGCGGATCCTTGAAATAGCCGAGTCCGACGTTGCCCCCTTTGACCAGGATCTCGCCGTCGTCGGCGATGCGGAGCTGCACGCCGTCGATCGCCGGACCGACCGTGCCGATCTTGATCTTGTCGACCCGGTTGATCGAGGTCGGCCCGCAGTCCTCGGTCTGACCATAAACCTCGGCGACGGGCAGCCCGATCGCGTGGAAGAACCGCAACACCTCCGGGTTGATCGGCGCCGCGCCCGACACGAGCGCCTTCGCCTGATCCAAACCCAGCGCGCCGCGCGCGAGCGCGAACAGCCCCGCGTCCGCCTCCGCGTACTTTGCCTCCAGCTCGTCGGGAAGCGTCGTGCCGGCCTGCTGGGCCTCCACGCGCTTGAGCCCAAGCTGGATCGCCTGCCCGGCCTTGTCGCGGGTCTCCTCGTCGAGGCTCTCGATCAGGCCCATGATGCCGGCGTAGAACTTCTCCCAGACACGAGGAACACCGAAGAAGATCGTCGGCCTGCATGCCTGCAGGTCGTCCTTCAACGTGTCGATCGAGCCGGCGAACCAGGTCTCGGAGCCCTGGGAGATCTGCAGGAAGTGGGACGTCACGCGCTCGGCGATGTGGGACAGCGGCAGGTAGGACAGCTTCCGGTCCCCGGGTCCCGCCTCGAGCACGTGATGCAGCGACTCGCACGTCCACACGATGTTGTGGTGGGTGAGCATCGCGCCCTTCGGCGGTCCGGTCGTGCCGGACGTGTAGACGAGCGTCGCCAGGTCGTCCGGCTTGATCGCTCCGAGACGCTCGTCGACGTCGTCGGGATGCTCGGCGGCGAACGCGTCACCACGGTCGAGCAGCTGCTCGAACGACAGGGCGAAGTCGTCCAGTGCCGCACCGGACGGGTCGAACAGGATCGCGGCGGCCAGGTCGCCCAGGTCGGAGCGCTTCTCGAGCACCTTCGCGAGCTGGGCGGCGTTCTCGACGAAGATGATCTTGGATCCCGAATGGCCGGCGATGTAGCCGACCTGCTTCGGCGAGTTCGTCGGATAGATCGGCACGGTGACGCCGCCGAGCGCCTGGACGCCGAGGTCTGCGAGGTGCCATTCGTACCGGTTGGCGGACAGGATCGCACCCTTGTGGCCGGAGTCGAAGCCGAGTGAGCGCAGCCCCGCAGCCGCGCGGCGGACGAGCTGCTCGTACTCGGACCACGACATGGTGGCCCAATCGTCGCCCTGCTTGAACCGGAAGGCGACTGAGTCCGGCTGCTCGGCGCAGCGCTCGAGGAACGTAGCGATCACGGTCTCACCCATCGGGAAGGCTCCCTCCTGCTGGTCGAACGTCGCGAGTACGCCTTGTATAGCCTCTCGCGGGCACTCGATGCAATGAGTGATGCGCCGTTCGAGGCGTTCGCGACGATCAGGTCGAAGCGACAAGCATCGCGTGATAGCGGGACACGACATCGTCCCATCGGTGTGCTCGCTCGACGAAGGCGCGGCCGGCCGAGCCCATGCGCGCAGCCGCAGCGGGATCGCCCAGCAGCCTGGCGACCGAGTCCGCCAGCGCGCGCGCATCGCCGCCGCGCACCACCAGGCCGGTCTCGCCGGGGAGCACGGCTTCGGGCGCACCACCGGAGTCGCCGGTGATCGCGGGGCGCCCGCACGCTTGCGCCTCCAGGTACACCAGCCCGAGCCCCTCGACCTCGAGGCCCGCGTACCGGCTCCGGCACGGCATCGCGAAGACGTCTCCTGCTGCGTAGGACGCCGCGAGATCGTCCTCGGCGACCTCGCCGGCGAAGACGACCGAGCGTTCGAGCCCGAGGGAGGCGACGAGCTTCTCGAGCCGCGCGCGGTACGGCCCGCCCCCGACGATCAACGCCGCGGCGTCGGGAACCGAGGCGTGGATGCGCGGGAGCGCGCGGATGATCTGGTCCTGACCCTTCCTCGGCACGAGCCGGCTGATGCACGCCACGACGGGCCGGCCGCCCAGGCCGTGCCGCTTGCGGATCGCCGACCCGTCCACGCCGGGATGGAAGCGCTCCAGATCCACACCCGTGCGCAGCAGATGCGTCCGCACATCGGAGCCGAGCGCGCGCTCGATGAACCGACGGGTGAAATCAGACACGACCGTCACGATCGACGCGGCGCGTCCGATGCGCCGCAACCCTTGCACGAGGACCGGCAGACGGGCCCATGCCACCTCGAAGCCGTGGGTGTGCACGGCGACCGGTCGGTCGATGCGCGCCGCGAGCTGGTTCATCGGCAGGACGGCGCCGAACGCGACCACGTCGACGTCGCGCGCGAGCTGCTCGACGCGTCGACGCAGCGACGGCGTCGGCCACATCACCCGACCGGGCCAGCGCACCACGTCCATGCCTGAGGCGGCATCGAACGCGCTGTCCCCGGGATGCGCAGGGGCCAGCACGCGCACCTGCACGCCTCGCTCGGCCAAACGGCGATAGATGTTCCACAGGTACACCTGGATCCCCCCGACCCGCGGCGGGAAGTCGTTGGTGACGAGCAGCAGTCTCACGATGGCGCCTCGAGGGCATGCTCGATCCGATCGAGGACCGGCGGGTGGGTGAAGAACGCCCACACCACGAACCCGTTCGGCGTGACGTCGGACAAGTTGTCCTTCGCCAGCGTCACGTGCAGGTCGATCGCCGCCTGCGGATCGGCGGTGAGCGCGATCGCCTCGCGATCCGCGCGCGCCTCGATGCTGCGGGAGATCGCGTTGACCGCCGGCATCGTGACCAGCGTCGCCGCGGCGATGAACAACGCCAGGAAAGGCACCGCGCGCGGATCACCTGGCCCGGCCACGCCGAGCCACCGGGTCAGGGAGGTCAGCGAGAACAGCCACCACAGCGCGATGATGCCCACCAGAACGCCGGCCGACGCGTACGCAGCCCCTTTCAGGACGTCGTTGTTCGCGTCGTGGGCAAGCTCGTGGGCGACCACGAAGTCGACTTGATCGGGCGGCGTTCCCGCGAGCAGCGTGTCGTACAGCACCACGCGTTTGCTGGATCCGATGCCGGACACGTACGCGTTCTTGCGCGTCGTTCGCCTGCTGGCATCCGCCACGAGCACCTCACGGACTTCCACACCGGCACGGTCGGCGAGGCGCAGCACCCTCTCGCGAACGGGATCGCTCACCGGACGGAAGGTGTTGAACGCCGGCTCGTAGACGATCGGGAACAGATACACGAGCACGAACGTGAGCACGATACCGCCGGCGATCGCGACGGCCGGCCACCCGCGCGGCAGCCACCGTGCGACGCCGATGAATGCGAGGGCGGTAACGCCGCCGATGACCAGCTCGAAACCGGACCCTTTGGCGACATCGGAGAGGTGGCCGACAAGGCTGTTGGTGGCCAAGCCGAACGCGCGATCATGGCGGTAGGCGGCCATCGATAGCGGAAGCTTGACGAGCACAGGGATGAGGATCACGACGGCGGCGAGCAGCGGAGCCTGAAGCCACCAGCGGCCGGTCACCCCCGCCGACCACGCCCCCAGCGCGCGCGAGCCGAGCCCGAGCCCCAACAGCGCGGCCGCGCCGATCGAGAGCCCAAGGGCCGAGAATCCCAACACGTAGCGAGTGCTGCGGTAGCGCTCCGCCCGCTGGATGTCTCCTTCCGAGAAGTAATCGGTCGGCTCGGCGCGCGCGCGCGCTGCATCGGTCCCCGACGCCGATGCGAGCGAGCCGCCGATGAGCAGGGCCGCCAGCGCGGCGAGCAGCCACAGGCGTCTCCGCATGGACGGCATCCTAGCCGCGTGTGGGTGAAGGGGGCTCGAGGTTCTACCGACGACGGGTGCGTCGTCGCGCGACGGGCTTCTTGCGTACAGGCTTACGGCGCGCGGCAGGCTTCTTGCGTACAGGCTTACGGCGCGCGACAGGTTTACGGCGCGCGGCGGGCTTCTTGCGTACAGGCTTACGGCGCGCGACAGGCTTCTTGCGCGCGGCAGGCCTCTTGCGTACAGGCTTACGGCGCGCGGCTGGCTTCTTGCGTACAGGCTTACGGCGCGCGGCAGGCTTCTTGCGCGCCGCCGCCGCCGCCGCACTGGAGCTGCTCGCGCGCGCGATCGGGGTAACGCGCGCCGTCGGAGACACCCAGCCGATATCCGTCGCGAGCTTGTTGATGGGCGTGAGCTCTCGGACGCGCGGGTCGTACCGCCAGCGCGCGCTGCGCGCACGGCCCCGGAACGGGAACGTAAGCGTGATCGTCCACGGCTGTCCGTCCCGGCGCGTCGCGGTCCACGCGTCGGCGAGCGCCTCGTCGGTCATGTTGACCCGGCGAGCCGCCAGGTTGACCTCGACGGACTCGCCCAGCGCAAGCTTCGACGCGCCGAGGCGCGGCTTCTCCTGATACAGCTCTTGGGCGTCCAGGATCACGCCGGCGCGCTCGTACAGGATCGGCGGATAGAACTGGTCGACGTAGACCTCGTCCACGCCGGCCGCGCGCGCGACCTGCCCCGGCGACGCGCCGGCGCGCAGCTGCCGTTGGATCTCGCGCGGCGGGATCTTCGGCTCGGCGCGCGGTTCGAGCGCTCGCTGCGCCCGGACGGCCTCGCGTTCGAGCTCACGCCGCCCGTATACCGCGTCCTGCAGGACCGCGAGCAGCTTCTTGTCGATGACGACCTTGTGGGAGCCCCGTTTGCCGCGAGGCTTATTGCTCAGGATCAGCTCGGAGTGGTCCTCGGACGAACCGACGACGCGCAGCCTGATCAAGCGGGATCCCCCGTCACGCGGGCATCCTTCCACCCCAGGTTGACCCGAGCAAGCACCCTGGGAGTAGGGCAGGTCACCCACGGCGAACGGACGAGGGGCGCCGGCCGCTGGCGCCCCCGTCGTCCCTCCTGGGGGAGAAGGTCTCAGCCCACCTGGCGTTTGAACTTGGCTTCCGGCAGCAAACCGGCGCGAGCGAGCGACCGGATGGCCCGCTCCTCAGCCGCGTTGAACACGACGGCTCCCTCCGGCCGGTCGAGCAGGTAGGCGACCACGCAGTCGTCGCAGTCACCGGTCTCGTAGCGCGGGCACCCACTGCAGTCGAGCACGAACTCGGTCGGCGATCCCATCTGAGTCTCCTTGGACGGCGGCCTCATCACGCACCCAACTCTAGGAGAGGGGTGTGACAACATCCTGACCTGCAGCGATGCTGTCTCTGACGCATGATGGCGACCGAGCCAGGAGGAGCTATGGCGACCCACACCCACACGATGAAGCTGCAGACCCGAGGGGAAGGCGATCTGATCGATCTCACCGACGAGGTGGAGCACGCCGTCCGAGACAGCGGGATCGCCAACGGCGCCACCATCGTCTTCGTGCCAGGCTCGACCGCAGGCGTCTCGACCATCGAGTACGAGCCCGGCTTGGTCCGAGACACGCGGGCAGCCTTCGAGCGCCTGGCGCCGCAGGATCTCCCCTACGCGCACAACCACGGCGGGGACTCGAACGGGCACGCGCACGTGCGCGCGACGCTGCTCGGACCGAGCCTGACCGTCCCGGTGGTGGGCGGGCGGCTGACGCTGGGGACGTGGCAGCAGATCGTACTGGCCGACTTCGACGACCGGCCCCGCTCGCGCGAAGTGATCGTCCAGATCGTCGGCGAATGACTACCGCTTGAAGCGCCAGGACAGGTTCGCGCGCCGGCTCGCCCAGAACCAGGCCAGATAGATGGGGAAAGTCGCGAACATCAGCAGGCTCATGCCGGCGACGCCACCGATACCCGGCGGCGGTCGATCGAGTAGATACCCAGCCAACGCCGTCACGATCACGATCACGCCGAACACCAGCAACGCGATCGCGCCTCTGCTCCATCCCTGTGCGATCCCGATCAAGATGCTCAGGCCGACGGGCGCGTACACAAGCATCAATGCACCGGCGAATCGAACGAGCAGCATCAGATCGCGCCGGTGGCGCGGAGCTGCTCGATCCGAGCGTCGTCGTAGCCGGCCGCGCGCAGCACGTCGTTGGTGTGTTCGCCGAAATCCGGCGCCGGGCGCGGTGACGGTCGTTCATCACCGACCAGGTGCACCGGGTTGCCGATCGCGCGCACGGTCCCTTCCGGCGTCGGCGCCTCGATCACCATGCCGCGCGCGAGCAGCTGCTCGTCCGCGAACGCCTCCTCCATGTCCTTGACCGGACCGAAGCACGCGTCGAGGTCGGCGAGGTCGGCGACCCATTCGTCGCGCGTCCGCGCGGCGAATATCTCGGCGAGGCGCGCGATCATCAGGTCCTGCTCTTCGGGCGGCGAGAACTGGCGCTCGATCATCTCGGGGACACCGAGCGCCTTGCACAAAGCCTCCCAGAACTGCGGCTCGAGCGCGCCGACGGTCACCCACCGCTCGTCGGCGCAGCGGTAGACGTGATAGCAGGCGAACTCGCCGGCGAGTCGCATCGCGCCGCGGCGC
>DASWIP010000128.1:0-75825 GCA_036397635.1 Actinomycetota bacterium
GCATTTGATGAACGCACGAGGCGCTCAAGCGGCGCGGCAGGCATCAGCCCCAACCCTGCGCTTCGCTACGGGGTCACCCGCACCCCACCACATCCTTACAGAGGAGGAGAACCTCGTCCAGGCACTTGACTTTCATCCGTAGGACGCGCGAGCCTCGCTGGGCAGGCATTCGCCCCCTGCGCGCAGTGCCGCGCGGTCTCAGTCCGGCGGGATCTGGGAGCGGCGCGCGCGCCCGACGCGGCGGCCTCCGTACATCGCGCCGGGATGCTCGAGAAACGCGGCGAGCAGTTCGTTGAATGCTTCGGGCTGTTCGAGCATGGGCATGTGGCCGGCGCGCGCGATGGTAGCCAGCTCGCTGCCGGGGACGGCGTGCGCGAGCTTGCGCGCGCACGCGATCGGGGTGATGCGGTCGCGCTCGCCGACGACGATCAGGACCGGGATGCCCTCGAGCGCCTCGAGGCCGGCGCGCACATCAAGCGTCCGCAGCGTCGCGATCACGCGGACCAGAGCCGGCGCGGGGACGGCGGCGAATTGCTGCTCGACGAACGACAAGCGTTCGGGTGGAGCATCCTTGCCGAAGGACATCAGGCGCACGCCGGTGCGGATGAGGCGCTGCTGGCTGCGGCGGATGCCTTCGAGCCGCTGCGGTGACGCGGCGGCGGCGGCCTCGATCAGGCGTAGCGCGGGAAGCGCCATGCGCGCGGCACCGGGCAGCAGGTTCCCCAGCACGTCGTTGCAGTTGGTGTCCACGAGCGCGACGGCACGAACCGAGGATCCGATGCGCTCGGGGAACATCGCGGCGTAGCGCAGCACGGTCATACCGCCCATCGAGTGGCCGACGAGCGTCACCGGCTCGCCGGCGGCCTGGACGATCGCGTCGAGGTCGCGCGCGAGCGTGTCGATCGTGAAGTCTCCCGAAGACGGGAACGCCGAAAGGCCATGGCCGCGTTGATCGAACAGCACCAGCCGGTATGACTCCGACAAGCCGAGCATCTGGTAGTGCCACGAGGTCAGGTTCAGGCAGAAGCCGTGGGCGAACACCACGCTCGGGCCGTCGCCGATCGCCTCGGCGTGCAGCGGCGTACCGTCGAACGCGATGACCGGACCGATCGGCTCTCCGCGGAGATGCCCGAGATCCCAGTCGAGCGTCTCTACCACAGCTCGTCGGTGTAGGTGTCCGTGCCGGGGATGGTCGGGATGAACGGCGAGCAGAACGTCACGCGTGCGAAGCCGCCGTCGGCAACGTGCTCGCCCAGTCCGGCGAAGACGTCCCAGTCATCGGCCGGGTTCGCGTCGCAGAACCAGAGGTACAGCAGGCTGCGGGGGCCCGAGCCGGCTTTCGGGATGTCGTCGTGCGTGCCGCCGGGGATCGGGATCGGCGAGAACGACAGCGCCAGCGACGCGCTCGAACGTTTGAAGACATGGGAGGCGAGGTTCATGTTGAACCAGCCGGCGACGTCGCCGCGCGACACGCCCTCGTTGGCTTCCAGGAACAGTGCGACCAGGCCGGGATAGCGGTGATCGAGCGCAAGCTCGGGCGGCACGCCGTCGGGATCGGTATACCCGGCGCCCTTGAACGCGTACATCTGCGTGTGGACGTGGTCGCGCTGCTCGAACATGCGCCCATCATCCATCAGGCGCTGGAACTCCTTCGCCGCCCACGCGCCCCACTCGCGCGACTGCGACGCTTCGATGAAATACGTCGCCAGGTACGAGCCGGTCATCGGGTCGGCGGTGATGGGGGAGTCGGCGGGGTAGCGCAGCTTCTTCAGCTCGCGCGTCGCGACCCAGCGCGCGCCCGACAGGATGCCGGGCCCGACAAGGCAGCCGGCGTAGAAGTGGTCGCGCTCGTACCAGCGGTTGTAGGCGACCACATGCTCGCGATGCGGCTCGACCAGCGTAAACAGCATCGAGCCGAGCTTCACCGGATACTCGTTCATGCGCGCGCCCTAGCGATCCGGGGTGCACCTTGGTCGAAGATCATCGCGCTGCATAGCCGTATAAGCCCTCCACGGATCGGCCGTCAGAGGCGTTGAAAACTCGAAGAGCGTACGTCTCGCCCGGAAGAACACCGAACCATATCCGTTCGGGACAGCCATGTGGTGCGGGAAGTTGGCCTCTGCACGGACCCGCGCAAAAGTCAAAGCATGCAATAACCCCATGTGGCACCACGCGATACTCTTCATTCGGCGTCCCCGGGTTGGCTACCAGACAGGCTGTAGCCTCATAGTCGATCCGGGGATAGATCGTAAACGAAAGAGAAACTGGGGTTCGCCCCTGGATGCTGTCCGGAACGGTTACCAGGATCTCATCATAAGATCCCGGTGTAGTCAGCGGTTCCTTGCGGCATCTGGCCGGCGTACTGACACCGTTGCCATCGTTGAACACGAGCGCATTCCAGTCCGGACACGAAGGGCCGCAAGCCAAGGCGGTTGTGAAAGTTACATCTGTTGGTTGAAGCAACTCGTGCTCTTCGGCACGTGCTGGTGGCGACGCCAGCAGGAGCACCAACAGGCTTCCCAGCGCGACGAGCAGCCTTGCCTGGGGGGCCGAGGACCGAGTCATCCTAGGACTCTTCGTGAGATCCCCCGCGGTTCCTCCTCGCAGCGCCTATGAGGAAGCGTTCCAGAGGGCGCAGTTCCCCGACAAGGGCTCAGGGGTGAAGCTCGAACCCTCACCGGCCGACTGCGGAAGTCGGAAGCCATACTCTGCCATGAATCATGCGCGCGCCCTCTCTCGCAGCTCGAACTTCAAGATCTTGCCGCCGGCGTTCACCGGAAGCTGCTCGACGACGACGACGCGACGCGGCGCCTTGAAGTTCGCCATGCGCGCGCGCGCCCAGGCGACCACCTCGTCCGGATCGAAGCTCGCGCCCGCGCGCGGGACGACGAATGCGACGCCGACCTCGCCGAGGCGCTCGTCGGGCGCGCCCACGACCGCGACCTGGGCCACGGAAGGATGCGCGAGCAGCTCACCTTCCACCTCCGCAGGATAGACGTTGAAGCCTCCGACGATGAACATGTCCTTGAGCCGGTCGGTGATGCGCAGGTAGCCGCGCTCGTCCATCACGCCGATGTCGCCGGTGTGCAGCCAGCCGTCGCGGATCGTCTCGGCGGTCGCATCGGGATCGTCCAGATAGCCGAGCATCACGTTGTAGCCGCGGATCACGACCTCGCCCGGCTCGCCCGCGTTGGCCGGCGCGCCGTCGGTGTCCACGACGCGGACCTCGGTGTCGGGGATCGCGCGCCCCGAGGTGTTCGCGATCGTCTTGGCATCGTCGCCGCGCCGGCACATCGTTGCGGTACCGGTGGACTCGGTCAGCCCGTAGGCGGTGAGCACGGTCTCGAAACCGAGATCGTCGCGCATCTGCTCGATCAGGCTCACCGGGACGACCGCGGCGCCGGTGACGGCCAGCCGCAGCGACGATAGGTCGCGGCGCGCGGGATGGTTCAGGATCGTCTGGTACAGCGTCGGCGGGCCGGGGAGCACGGTGATCCGGTCGCGCTCGATCGCCTCGAGCACGCTCGGCACGTCGAAGACCGCATGCGGGATGATCGTCGCGCCGCGCATCAGGCACGCGAGGATGCCCGCCTTGTAGCCGAAGGTGTGGAAGAACGGGTTGACGATCAGGTAGCGGTCACCGTCGGCGAGGCCGACCTCGCGCGACCACACGTCGAACACGCGCAAGGTCTGCTCGTGCGAGACCATCACGCCTTTGGGTTTGCCGGTCGTTCCGGAGGTGAAGATGATGTCGCTCAACTCGGCCGGCTCGGCGGTGACGGGCGTGTCGCCGGCGCGCGCGAGGAAGTCCGCGTACGACGTGGTGCCGGCCGGTGCGTCGCCGCGCAACACCACGATCGGCGGCGCGCCGTCCGGCATCGCCTCGCGCAGCATCGCGACGTAGTCGGTGTCGAGGAACCCGTTGACGGTGAACAGCAGACGCGCGCGGACGCGCTCGAGCACGTACGCGGCCTCGCGCCCCTTGAAGCGCGTGTTGATCGGCACCAGGATGGCGCCGGCGGTGATCGCGCCGAGCGCGGCGGTGATCCACTCGTGGATGTTCGGCGCCCAGATCGCAACCCGATCGCCGCGCGTGATCCCGGCCGCGGCGGCCGCGCGCGCGGCCTGCTCGACCCGCTCGAGCAGCTCCGCGAACGACCACCGCTGGTCGCCGTCCACCAGCGCCTCGGCGTCGCCGTACTCATCGGCCGCCCAGCGCACGAGCGCGGGGATGCTCGGCCACGGTGCTTCGTTCACGGATCCCCCCACCTGATGGTCAGTCAGGTCAACGCTATCGAACTTGCCCGATCGCGTGCGGTGTAGTATGCTACAACCATGCTCACCGTACCCAAGGCGGCCGCTGTCATCGGCCGAAGCCCCGAGACCATCAGGCGCTGGATCCGCGCCGGCAGGCTTCGCTCGACCAAGGTCGGGACCCAACACATGATCGACCAGGACGACCTCGCGGAGTTCATCCGCACGACGCGCGAGCAGGTCGGCGAGTCGCCCGTGCGCTACGAGGTCGTCGAGTCGGCATTCGACGAGCCCTTGTTCCCGGAGCTGCGGAAGCGCATCACCGCCAACCCGGAGGTCTTGGTGGGGAAGGCAGCGGTGCGGGGAACGCGGATCTCGGTGGAGCTGGTGCTCGAGCTGTTCGCTGCGGGATGGACCGAAGAAGAGGTGCTCGACAACTACCCGACGATCACAAGGGACGACCTCCGCGCGTGTTTCCTCTACGCGTACGAGCGGATCGAGGGGGAGCGGATCCTGCCGTTCGACTCGATGCCGTGAAGCTGATCGTCGATGAGAACGTCGCGGAACGCCTGGTCGAGGAGTTGGTCGCGCGCGGCCACGATGTCGCCTGGGTCAGCCGACGTTCACCCGGTCTCGACGATGGCGACCTGTTCCGGCTCGCCATGCGCGAAGGGCGGATCGTGCTGACTCATGACAGGGGACACGGGGAACGTGCGCTCGTCGAGCCTGTCCCCGGCGTGATCGTGATGCGAGTGACCGAGAACCGGCCCCTGCTCGAGCACCGCGTACTCGTGGACCTGCTCGAACGGCGAGATGACTGGTTGGGGAACCTCGCCGTGATCGTCGGGCACCGCGTGCGGATGCGCGCGCTCCCGGATGTCCAATCTGGTGGGGTCCGGTGAAAGGCCTCGGTAAACACTTTCATCTCCAGGGCGCTGTGTAAGAGTTGGGGGTGAGGTGCGCGCAGGAGATGTTCCGAACTTCGACGAGCTGTTCCGGCATGAGTATCCGACCATCGTGCGGACGGTCTATCTGATGCTGGGTGAACGCGAGGCCGCCGAAGAGGCAGCGCAGGAGGCATTCCTGGAGTTGTACATCCATTGGCGGAAGGTGAGCCGTTATGACAAGCCGGGAGCCTGGGTGCGGCGCGTTGCGATCAGACGGGCATCGCGGGTCCGCAAGCATCGGCGCCTCGAGCTCCAGGGGTCTGTCCCGGAGATGATCGGCGGCGGGGAAGACGACGTCGCGATCCGGCTCGTCGTGCTGACCTTGCCGGTGGCGCAGCGGGCAGCGGTAGTCCTTCGTTATTTCGAGCAGTTGTCAACCACAGACATCGCTCATCTGATGGATTGCAGTGAGGCGACCGTGCGTGTGCACCTCCATCGGGCACGGAAGCGGCTCGGTGCTCTCCTCGGGGAAGAGGTCGCCGATGCCGCTCGATGAACGGCTTCGAGATGGGCTGCGGCGTGCTGCCGCATCCGTGGATCCGCCGGCGGACGTTGCGCTTGAGCGGATCCACACGAGGGGACGGCGTCAACGATGGCTGGCTCAGCTGCGTCCCGCCGCGGCTGCCATGGTCGTGATGGTTGCTCTCGCCGTCATCGCTGCCGACCTCGTGACAGCTTCGCGGTCCCCAAGCTTGGTCGGCCCGGCTTCATCCTCGGCGCCACCAAATGATCGCCTATCCGACGGCACCTGTTCTCGCGCCATGGACCCCGACCTTCCTGAGGGCTCAGGCTGCCTCTCCGATGCCCGCGCCGATCTCGACGGCGATGGGCGCATGGACCGATTCGTCGTCTACGGCATCCTTGACGAGTCAGACGTCCCCAGCACGTGGCGCGCGCGCGCGCTCCTGGCGAACGGAGCGATCCATGAGGTCGAGCTACCCTTCATCGCAGGGGTCGATCCCGTGGTCGTCGGCCCCGTCGATGCGAACGATGACGGTCGCAGTGAAGTGTTCGTCATCACCGACCGGGGAGCATCTGTCGAGTTCATGACGCTCTTCGAGGTTCACGGCGATGGCGTCGGTCAGGTTCTTGAGCGAGATCCGGAAGGGGCCGTCAACCCGGCTCGCTTCGCGATAGGGGGAAGCGTCACGCACGGGGAGGGCCTCGCGTGTTCGGACCTCGATGGAGATGGCACATCTGAGATCGTGAGGTTGAGGGTGGTCTTGGAGCGCGAAGGGGCCTATCGCTGGGAGCGGTTGGCCTACCGATGGAATGGTGGTCTTCTGGTTTTCTGGAAGCAAGACGACAACGGGCTTATCGAGGGAGATGCGAAGGATCCCCATGTCGATGAACAACTGCAGCCGTTCTACAGCCTGGACTGTCATGGACTTCGCTATCCAGAGCCCCCTGCCGACGGCAACAGCGGCACGGTCATGGGACGCGTTCTTTTCGATGGCGAACGCCCAGTCCCGTACCCGCTGATCTGGAATTGTTGGCCGGGCGGGTCCATGTCCAAATGGGGCGGCGAGCGAGATGGTTCTTACAGGCTTCGACTGCCACCGGGCACCTACCACCTGTTAGCCGTCCTCCCCCTGGGATCTGAGGATGCCGACGGAGCGCCGAAGATCAGCCATGTCTCGGATCCGGCGCGGGACGTGGTACGAGTCACACGTGGAGGTAGCACAGTCCTCGACCTTCTCGTCGGGGACCATCCACCAGGAGACCTCAGATCCGCACTGCTATCCCTGACTACGGCTTGCAGCGGCGATCGAACGCCTGTCGATCCAGCGCAGGAAGGGGATGTGAGCGACGATTCGGAAGCGCCTACTTCGGGTGTGCAAGGATCGATCGAAGCACAGCCCCGGTGTCGCGATCTGACACCGCCGTGTGGGCAACCTGGATTCTCGATCCGAGACGCGCTGATCCAAGCTCGCGACCCGGCGACGAGGGAGGTCAGGGCTTCGACGCGCTCAGGGGGAGACGGGTCGTTCGTGCTCGAATTGGCCCGCGGCCGGTATGAACTCGTTGCGTCCGGCGGCGAACCTCCGGCGGGGTCGGGACCCTTCACCTGGGAGTGTCCAACCTTGGACGTCACTGTCAACGAATCGGGATATGTCAGCGCCTATTTCAACTGCCGCTTCTAGCAACCTGGAGCGAGAGACGGATCGCTTCAGTTGACGAACGGCGCGACCATCTCCGCGATCTTGTCCATCTCTGGAAGCACCACGTCGGCGGAGCCGTAGGTCAGGCCGATGATCAGCTCGTCGATCCCGAGCGATGCGAAGTACTCGAGCTTGCCCGGATCGGGGATCGAGCCGAACGGAACCACGCGGATGTCCGCCGGATCGCGGCCCGCGGACGCAAACGCATCCTGCAGCAGCGGCAGCTTGGCCTTGACGCCGCGTCCCCCGATCGGCATCCAGCCGTCGGCATACTCGGCGATCGCCGCGAACAGCTTCGGTCCGCCCGCGCCGCCGATGAACACCGGCGGGTTCGGCCGCTGCGACGGCTTCGGCCACGAGAACGACGGTGCGAAGCGCACGAACTCTCCGTCGAAGCCCGCGGTCTCCGACGACCACAGCGCCTTCATCGCGAGCATCTTCTCGCGCACCACCTCGCGGCGGCGCGCGTAATCGACGCCGTGGTGGGCCATCTCCTCGACGTTCCACCCAAACCCGATCCCGAAGTCGAACCGGCCGCCCGACAGCACGTCGATCGACGCGACCTGCTTGGCCAGATCGATCGGGTCGTGCTGCGCGACCAGGCAGATGCCGGTGCCGACGCGCAGCCGTTCGGTCGCCGCCGCCGCGGCCATCAGCGCGACGAACGGATCGAGGCAGCGGTAGTACTGCTCGGGCAGCGGCTCACCCATCGGAGCCGGCGTCGCGCGCGACGCAGGCACGTGGGTGTGCTCGGGCATGAACAGCGACGAGAAGCCGCGCTCCTCGGCCGCGCGCGCGGCCGTCACCGGATCGATGCCCTGGTCGGTGAGGAAGACCGTGACGCCGAAGCGCATCAGCTCGTCAGCCCCTTCAGCCGCTCGATGGTGTCCGAACACTCGCGGACCATGTCCTCGATCACCTCCGCTGTCGGACGGACCTCGTTCATCCTGCCGACGATCTGACCGACCGGCATCCCCATCAGGTCTGGATGCTCGGCGCGATAGATACGGTAGACGGCTTCGGCGGTCAACATGAACTGCAGGGGCATCGGCAGCGCGCCCGGCCCGTTCGGATCGTCCCACGCATCGGTCCACGCGGTCCGCAACTGGCGCGCAGGCTTGCCCGACAGCGACCGCGAGCGCACGGTGTCCTGCGACGTCGCCGCGAGCAGCTTGTCGCGCACCGCCGCCTGCGTCTGCGCCTCGGCGACGGTCAGCCAGATCGAGCCGGTCCAGACGCCTTGCGTGCCCAGCGCCAGCGCCGCGGCCATCTGGCGGCCCGAACCGATCCCGCCGCCGGCGAGCACCGGCCGCGGCGCGACCGCGTCCACGACCTCGGGCCACAGGATCATCGACGCGATGTCGGGCGTGTGTCCCGCCGCCTCGGTGCCGGTCGCGACCACGATGTCCACGCCGACCTCGACCTGGCGGCGCGCGTGCTCGGCGCTGCCGACGAGAGCGGCGACCTTCACGCCATGCCGGTGTGCCTCATCGACCACGTCTCGCGGCGGTGGACCCAGAGCGTTCGCGAGCAGCGCGATGTCGTGCGACAACGCCACATCCACCTGCGGGCGCGCCGTCGCCTCCGTCCATCCGAGCAGCTCGCGCGGCGCCGGCTGGTCGGCCGGCAGGGGCGGCACCCCATACTTGGCGAGCACCTCTTCGACGTACAGCTTGTGCCCCTCGGGGATCTCGCGCTGCAGCGCGTCGAACATCTCGTCGGCGTCGTACTCGCCCCCGACATAGCTCGCCGGCATCACCACATCCACGCCGTACGGCTTGCCGCCGCAGTGCTCGTCGAGCCACGACAGCTCCTTCTCGAGATCCTCGGGCGTATGGCGGAGCGCCCCGAGCACGCCCAGGCCGCCGGCCCGGCTGACCGCGGCGCACACCTCCTTGTCGATGCAGAACGCGAAGATCGGATACTCGATCCCGAACTCGTCGCACAGCTCGGTGCGGATGCTCATCCGGGTTCCTTCGTGGCCAGCGCCTTCGCCCAGGGATAGTCGGGCTTCCCGCTGGGCTGGCGCTGGATCTGCTCGACCAAGTGGATCTCGCGCGGCACCTTGTACCCGGCGACGTGTTCACGGCAGTGCGCGTCGATCTCTTGCAGCGTCGGCGTCTTGCCCGCGCGCGGCTGGATCACGGCGGTGACGCGCTCGCCCCAGCGTTCGTCGGGAACACCGACGACGACGGCGTCGTAGACATCCGCGTGGGAGCGCAGCGCCTGCTCGACCTCCTCGGGGAAGACTTTCTCGCCGCCGGAGTTGATGCAGATGCTGCCGCGGCCGAACACGATCACCGAGCCGTCGGCGTCGACGGTCGCGATATCGCCGGGTACCACCCAGCGGTGGCCGTCCTTCTCGAAGAACGTCCCCGCGGTCTTCTCGGGATCCTTGTAGTAGCCGAGCGGCACGTGGCCGCGCAGCGCGAGCTTGCCCATCGCGCCCGAGCCGGCCACGATCGGGCGCAGGTCGTCGTCGACGACCATGGTGGTCTCCTTGACCTGGAAGCGCAGGCCGCCGCCGGCGGGGCGCGCGTCCTCCATCGCCTCCATGCCCTGATGGCCGGTCTCGGTCGCACCGAAATTCTCGGTGACGATCGTGTTCGGGAGCAGCGCGCGCAACTGCTCCTTCACGGATTGGCTGATCACCGCGCCGGTCGAGCCGACGTAGTACAGCGAGGAGATGTCCCAGCGGTCGGGGTTCGCCGCCAGCGTCTCGGCGAGCGGACGCGCCATCGCGTCGCCGACCAGGTTGATGGTGTTGACGCGCTCGTCGTGGATCGCCTGCCAGACGACTTCGGGGTCGAACCGAGGGACGAGCACCATCTTGTCGCCCCAGTTGAACGCGATCAGCACGCCCAGTTGCGCGGCGCCGTGGATCAGCGGCGGGACGGCGAACTGCACGATCTGCGGGTCGCGCGCGCGCACGTTGGCGACCAGCGCCTCGACCGAGAGCATGGGCTCGCCGAGCGGGTTCCCGGCGCCGAGACCCGCGTGGTACAGGTCACCCTGCCGCCACATCACGCCCTTCGGCATCCCGGTCGTGCCGCCGGTGTAGATGATGTACAGGTCGTCGCCCGAGCGCGGGGCGAAGTGGCGCATGCCCCTCTGGGATCCCACCGCCTCGTCGAACGAGACCGTCCCGATCGCGCGCAGGTCCTCGCCCGAACCGTCATCGACCGAGATGAAGGTCCGCAGCGACGGGACCTCGGCGCGCACGGCGTCGATGCGAGGGATGAAGCCGCGCGCGTGGATCAGCCCGAACAGGTCGGCGTTGTCGAACAGGTAGCGCAGCTCGGCTTCGACGTAGCGGTAGTTCACGTTGATCGGCACCGCGCGGATCTTCAGGCACGCGACCATGCCGACCACGTACTCGACGCTGTTGTGCAAGTACATCCCGACGTGATGGCCGGAGCCGACGCCGGCGTCGAGCAGGTGGTGGGCCAGACGATTCGCCTGGTCCTCGACCTCGGCGTAGGTCAGCCGGCGTCCGGCGCAGACCAGCGCGGGCCGTTCGGGCACCGCATCCGCGACGGCCTCGAACAGGTCGGCGAGATTGGGGTCCATGCGCGATAGTAGAACACGTTCTACTTCACTTGGGCAAGACTGCGCCGCGCCTGGATCAGACCGACGCGAGGGGCTCGCAGATCTTGCAGGGCTCGAAGCCGGGCTCGTCCGGCGAGACCGGACGCAGGTCGTTGCGTCCCGCGACCACAACGCAATCCGGCGCGTGGAACATCGTGCCTTTCGCGGTCGCCACGAACGAGCCGTTCGCCGACGTCGGCGTCGTCGTGACCGCGTCGGCCGGCGTCATCCGCACCAGGATGGACTCCAGGCGACGCATCGTCTCCTCGGTGCGATCGGACAGGCGGCGCGTCTCTTGCACCTGGCGGGTCATCCAGTACGCGAAGTACAGCAGCCCACCGAGCAGCGTGAACGCCAAGCCGACCAGTCCGCCCGAGATCAGGTACGGGATCTGCTCGAAGACGTAGGGCGTGCGCGCGGCGCCGTACCAGCCGACCAGCATCGTTGGGATGCCGATCGTGATCAGGATCGCGCCGGCGACCATCAGCCACCGCTCGATCGAGATCGAGAAGCCGCGGCCGCGGATCTTGGATACGGCTGCTGCGAGCGCGCGCGTGCGCGTATCGCCGGTCTTGGGTGTGGTCGTGGTCATGCGCCTCCCAGCGGGCAGCCTACCTCTGCCCGCATCGTCGTGGCTCGATCGGCCACGTTCGACAGCCCGAATGATCCAAGCAGTCCGAGCAGCGCGACCAGCGCCGCCAGGCCGGCGGGCACCGCGACCGACGCCACGGGCCGGATCGCGAACGACGGCGGCTGCGAGCGCGGGGCCACCTGCGTTCCGTTACCGCCGGGCACCGGGATCGGCTGACCAGGCACCAACACGGGGATCAGCTGCGGCGGCGAGCCGGGCGGCGTGATCACCGGCGGGACGAACGCCGGCAACGGCGGCGCCGCGGCGGCCGATGCGCTTCCCGAGCCGATCGCGATGACCACGACCTGGTCGATCTCGATGTACTGACGGATCCGCTGCTGCACCTGTTCGGGGAGCTGCTCGATGAACGGCTTTATCGCGCCGGCTTCGAACACGATCAGGATGCCGTCGATCGAGCGCGATGCCGCCGCGCCCTGCTGCGAGTCGATCGCTTGCGTCACCTTCACCGTGATGCCTCGCTCGGACAGCGTTGCTCCCAGCTCGTTGAGCTGCTCGTCGTCGGGTCCCCCGTTCTGCCCGAACGCATGGAAGCCGTCACCGTCCAGCGACGCGGTCTGATCACCGATGCGCAGGCCGCTGAAGGTCAGCGTACCCTCCAGCGTTGCGGCGGTCCCGTCGCTGATCGCCGACACGGTCGTGGTGAGCTGCTCGACCGTGACGACCCCGCCGAGCACCGAGAGATGTTCGATCTCAGCGCGCGCCTCGGACAGCGCTTGCGTGCCTTCCACGACCGAGCGCGACGTGGATGCGATCGCCGCGGCGTCGATGAGACCGGTGATGCTGGCGCCGCCCATGCTCGCCAGCGCCTCGGTGCGGCCGTGCCGCGCGGTGGTGTCCATCGCGACGCCTTGGGCGCCGCTGCGCTGCTCGTCGGGACCCTGGGGGTGGAACGATTCCGAGCGCACCTCGTAGCGCGGGATGGTGGGCAGCAGCGGGAACAGCGTGTCGAAGATCTGGACGAACTCTTCGGGCGCGCCGCCGTCGCGGAAGCCTTGCTTGACCCCGGCGGGAACCTCTTGTGAGATCAGCGGTCCGGCGTTCGCTGCGACCGGGCCGGGCCACAACACGCTGGCCAGGCCGTAGCCGGTGCCGGTGTCGTTGTGCGCGATCGTGCGCGCGAGATGCAGCTCTCCCGTCGGCGAGGCTGGGATGCCGGTGCTGGGGGAGTTGAACACCATCGATACCGGCGCGGCCGAGCTCTTGAGTACCCAACCGCCGAGGGCCGGCGCGGTCTGACCGAACGCGGCCGGCACGCCTGCGATCGCCGTCATCGCGAGCACGCCGGCCAGCACCAACATCCGCGCGCGGACGCGGTTCATGCGGCACCTCCCAGGTAAGCGGCCGACAGCTTGTCCTCCAGGTCCGCCGGCTGGCCGACCGCGCGGATGCGGCCGTGCACCATCACCGCTGCGAAGTCAGCGACCCGCAACGCGGTGCGCGCGAACTGCTCGACCAGCAGGATCGCGACTCCCTGCTTCGCGATCTCGCCGACGATGCGGTACAGCTCGGTGACGATCAGCGGTGCGAGCCCCATCGACAGCTCGTCGAGCATCAGCAGCTTGGGATCGGTGGCCAGCGCGCGCGCCATCGCGAGCATCTGCTGCTCGCCACCGGACATCGTGCCTGCGAGCTGGCGGCGTCGCTCTTGCAGGCGCGGGAACGTGGCATAGGTGCGCTCCTCGATCTGCGAGAACGATGCCTTCGTGAACGTCGCCATGCGCAGGTTCTCGACCACCGTGAGGTTGGGGAAGATGCCGCGGCCCTCAGGGATCAGGCACACGCCCGCGCGCGCGAGCGCGTCCGCGTTGGCGCCGTTGACGTGGTGGCCGGCGACGTGCACGCATCCAGCGGACGGTTTCAACTGGCCGCTGGCGATCTTCAGCGTCGTGCTCTTGCCGGTTCCGTTCGGTCCGAGCAGCGCGACGATGCTGCGCTCGGGAACGACCAGGTCCACCCCGTGCAGCACCTCGATACGGCCGTAGCCGGCTCGCACTCCGCGTAACTCGAGGACCGGAACGCTCACTGTGCCGCCTCCATCGTCTCTTCGTCGGCTTCGCCGAGGTAGGCCGCCTGCACGACCTGGTTCGCCTGGATCTCCGAGGCCGTTCCCGACGCGATCAGCTTGCCGAAGTCCAGCACGTGGATCGTCGAGCACACCCGCATCACCAGGTCCACATCATGTTCGACGAGCAGCACCGCCAACCCTTCGCCGGCGAACCGTACGAGAAGTTCTGCCATCAGGTCCGATTCTTCCCCTTCGCCCAGACCAGATGACACCTCGTCGAGCAGCATCAACCGCGGTCGTGTCGCCAGCGCGCGCCCCAACTCGACCAAGCGAGCCAGGCCTGTGGGGATCGCATCCACGCGCTCGTCTGCGACGCTGCGGATACCGACCCGGTCCAGGATCTCCTCGGTCTCGGCCTGGACGTCGTAGTGCCCGCGTGCCCAGCGTCGTCGGATCTCGGCGGCCACCAGGATGTTCTCGCGCGCGGTCAACGATCCGAACACCTCGAGGCGCTGGAAGGTGCGTGCGATGCCGAGGCGCGCGCGCTCATGCGGTTTGTACGCGCTGATGTCCCGGCCCTCGAAGAGCACCCGTCCGGTGGTCGGCTGGTTGAGGCCGCAGATCGCGTTGAAGGTGGTGGTCTTCCCTGCGCCGTTGGGTCCGATCAGCGCGGTGACGACGCCGGGCTCGACGTCGAAGCTGACGTCGGAGACGGCCAGCAGTCCTCCGAAGCGGATGGTGAGGTTCTCAACTTGGAGCAGCGACAACCGGAGTCACCTCCTCGGGCTGACCCGGCGCGAGCGGCGGGGGTTCCTGCGTCGCGGCGGCGCGCCGTTTGAACGGGCGCCCGTCCGCGCTGAGCATCGCCGCGATGCCGTTGGGTGAACGGCCGATCGACAGTGCAGCCAGACCGGCGAGCAGATAGTTCAACCCATCGATCGTACCCACGAAGTCTTGGATCACCGGGATCATCGCGAGCGCGATCCCACCGATCAGCGCCCCACCGGCAGTTGTGATGCCGCCGACCACGACGAGCAGCAGGACGGGCAGGCTCTGCAGCATCAGGAAGTCGGTCGCGCCCGCCGAGTTGCGCAGTCCGCCGAACATCGCGCCGCCGAGGCCCGCGAGCGCCGCGGAGATCGCGAAGACGGTGAGCTTCGTGCGAGTCAGGCTGAGGCCCAGGGTCGCGCACGCGACCGGGCTGTCGCGCATCGCGGCCAGCAGTCGTCCGAAGGGTCCTCGCCTGATCGCCTGGGTCAGTAGTGCCGACAACGCGAAGGCGATCGCGAGCAAGACGAAGTAGCTCTGCAAGCCTTCGAAGGACAGCCCCGGGAGCTTCAGGCGGCTCACCTCCAGGTTCCCCAGCGTCCCGAACGCGCGCCGATCGGGGAAGAACATGTTGTCCATCAGTACCGCGAACGCCATGGTTGCCAGCGCGAGGTAGAGGCCCTGCAGGCGCAAGGCCGGCAGCGCAACCAGGGCCCCGACCGCGCCCGCGAGCACGATCGCCGCCAGCAAGCCGACCGGCGAACCGTCCGCGCCGACCTTCGCCATCGCGAACGCGCCCAGCCCCGCGAAGGTCATCTGACACAGCGAGACCTGTCCCGCGTAGCCCGACAGCAGCACGAGCGACAGCATGATCATGCCGAACGCCAGCGCCTGTCCGCCGCGGACCAACCAGACGGCGTCCATGCCGAAGGACAGCAAGAACGCGACACCAACCAGGATTCCGGCACCCGCCAGCGAGCGGTTCCGCCCCGGAACCGGTGGCGCGGCGGTCCGCAGGAGACGGCCGGCACGGAGTCGCGCCTCGGGCATGGTCAGCAGAACGACGAACAGGAAGATCGTCGGAAGCGACGGTCGCAAGCCGATGAACGCGCCGCCGAGTTGCACGTACCCGGTGACGTAGGACTCGGCGAGTCCCAGCATCATCGCACCGAGAAACGTCAGCGGAAGGCTGCGGAGACGCCCGACCATCGCGGCCGCGTACGCGTTGATCACCAAGAAGGTCAGTACCGTCACGTTGAGCTGGAGCGCAGGTGCCAGCAGGATCCCGGCGATCGACGCGAGTGATGCGCCCATCGCCCACGACAGCATGCTGACCTGGAAGGGGCGCGCGCCGTTGAGCGCGGCGAGGTCTCGGTCATCCACCACCGCGCGCATCGCGACGCCGGTGCGGGTCCTGCTCAGGATGAACCACAGCGCGATCGCGACCGCGCCCGCCGTCAGGATCGTGATGGTCTCGTGCCAGGTCACGAACACGCCGCTCAGCAGGAATCCGCCCGGCGAGAAGAACGGGATGAGCTGGCGCGACTCGGACTGGGTCCAGAGCCCCTGCGCCGCCCCGATCAGGAAGACCATGAGCGCGACCGTGACGACCAAGGATGTCGCGACCGGCGCGTCACGCAGCTTGCGGATCAGCGTTCGCTCGATCAGCGCCCCGAACAGCGGTGCGATGACGAACACGACCACGATCAGCGCGAGTGGCGCGGGCCAGTTCTGATGCACGCGCAACTCCCAGTAGGTGAACGCCATCAGCATCCCGATGGCGCCGTGCGCGACGTTGAAGATGCCGGAGGTGACGTAGGTGACCACCAGACCGCTCGCGGCGATCGCGTAGACGGATCCGGTGACGACCCCGATTATCGTGAACGCGATGAACTGTTCCACGGCGGGGTCCTAGAGCGTTACCTTCTGGTTCCCGTTGGCGCTGCAGGTTTGACCGTTGGTACCGGCAGTCGGGGACGCCGGGGAGACGCGCACGAAGGCATCCCCTCGCACGGTCGCGTACAGGTAGCAGGGAGCGGCTTGGTTCGCGGCGATGTTGTGTGCCGCATGGAGCCCGTTCCCCGTCCATGACGTGATCTTCTTCAACTCAGCGAGCAGCTTCTCGCGCGTCAGCCGTGGCCCGGCCTTCTTCGCCGCGTCGACGAAGAGGCGCCCGGCCGACCACGCGTACATGCCGAAGTAGTCGGCCGCCGATCCCGGAGCGACGCGCGCGAGCCACTGCTGGTACAGCTGTATCTCGGGGGTCGATGCAGACTCCTCGAGCATCCCGGTGTTGAGGAAGAACAGGATCCCTTCGGCGGCACCTTGCGCGTCCCGATGGAACTGGGGTGAATAGACGACCGAGTCGAAATCCAGGACTTCGGGCTGCCACTGCTGCTGGCGCATCGCCTTCAGCAATCGGTTGATGCTCTGGTAATCCGCGACCATGCTCACGTACTTGATCGGCGGATCGTGGTTCTTCAAGGCCTGGACGTATGAGTTGTAGTTGGTCTCGGCGAGCTGCACGGCTTGGGTGTAGATGAAGTCCCAGCCGACCTTCTCGTACGCCTTGACCCGCTGGAGCGCGTTGATGCGCGTCACACCGGCGTTGAGGAACAGCATCGCCGCGTTCGTCTCGACACCCGGGTACTGCTGCCGGATGTAGTTGGCTGTGCCGACCAGGACCAGATCCGGGCGGACGGGATACGCGGGGAAGGAGTTCTTCGCGAAGATGCGGTCCGGGTTCACGGTGATCGCACTGATGTCGGGGATCCCATCGCCGTCGCCGCATCGGTCGATCTCCCGGGCGCCGCCATCATCGAACGCCGACATCGATCCCACCAGCGCGAACGCCTTGTCGCATGCCTGAAGGACGCCAGACAGGTTCCCGTCCGAACTGGTCTTCGAGTCGATCAGCACCGGATTCAGCAGCCGGCCGTCGATGCCGCCCTCGGAGTTGACCATCGCCGCGAGCGCCTGGATGGCATCGTGCGTGGACTTGAACAATCCCGGCTGGATTCCGGTCGTGTCCGAGACCGTGGCGATGGTCAACTCGGTCGCGGTGACTCCGACGTCGGTGGCGCCGCCGTTGCCCCCGGGCGGCGCGCTGGGCGCGATCGATGGACCCGTGACCCCCGGTCCGGTAACGCCGCTGCCGTTCGAGTCGGTTCCCGTCCCCGAGCCGGTCCCCGACCCGGGATCGCTCGGATCGACGAAGCTCGCACCGCCACCTTCTCCACCGCCGAGCGCGCCGATGCCGGCCGCGCGCTGCTCGTCCGTCAGGCGCGCGCCGCATGCGGTCACCGCGAGCGCGCCCGCGATCAACAGTGCCGTCAGATGCCGGATGCCCCGGCTTCGCTCACCCATATCCTGCTGGCTCCCTTTCCTGGTGGTGCGGTGTCTATCCCCGGGTCTATCCCCGGCGGATCTCCTGCCACGGTTTCCCCGCGTCGGGATCAGGCTCTCGCGGTAAGCCGAGGATCCGTTCCCCGATGACGTCGCGCAGGACCTCCGATGTGCCGCCGCCGATGGTGAGTGCCGGGCTGAACTCGAAGCCCACCGACCACCACGCCGGATCCGAACCCATCGGACCTGTATCCTTCAACATTCCCGATGCGGCCGCCAGGTCCTTCCCGAGCTGGAAGATCCGCCGCCCATGCGGGTCCGCCAGAGCCTTGCGGATCGAGGAAACCGGCCCGGGTCGTCCTGAGACCGCCGCGGCGACCGTGCGCATGCTGTAGGCGCGCAGGATCTCGCCCTCGATATAGAGCTGGGCGAGGCGTTGACGCATCACGGCGTTGGGCGCGCCGCCCCGCGCGCGCACGACATCGATCAGATCGCGCGCGGTCGGCCCCCAGCCCCATTGGGCGCCGGGACGCGACAAGGTGACGCGCTCGTTCGCCAGGGTCTCTTTCGCCAGGTCCCAGCCTCGGTTCTCCCGGCCGATAAGATCCTCGGCCGACACGTGCACATCGTCGAAGAACACCTCGTTGAAGTTGTGCGTCGGCGAGCCGGCCATGTCCTTGATCGGCCGGATCGTGATCCCCGCAGCATCCATCGGGACGATGAAGTAGGACAGCCCCGCATGCTTGGGCGCCGTCGGATCGGTCCGCGCGAGCAGGATGCCGAACGCCGAGATGTCGGCGAGAGACGTCCATATCTTCTGGCCATTGATCACGTACTCGTCGCCCTGCCGTTCGGCGCGCGTGGCGAGCGAGGCGAGGTCGCTGCCCGCGCCGGGCTCGCTGAACAACTGGCACCACATCTCTTCGCCGGTCAGCATCGGCGGCAGGTAGCGCCGCTTCTGCGCCTCGGTGCCGTGCATGACCAGGATGGGGCCGCAGTGGCCGGTGCCGATCGGGTTGATCGGTTTCTGGACGCCGGCGCGCTTGAGCTCGTCGTCGATGATCAACTGCATCATCGCGTCGGCGTCGAGGCCCCAGGGGCGGGGCCAGTGCGGGACGACGTAGCCGGCCTCGGCGAGCTGGGACGGCGTCGCGTTGGGATGAGCGGCCAGCCAGGCCCGCACCTCCTGCCTGCGAGGATCGTCCTCCGGGGGCAGCGAGAGGTCCATACGAGCGGACTATAGGACCCGGTGCCCAAAAAATGCAACAGGTTCTATATGCTGTGGGGCGTGACCTTCGGAGGTGCCATGCAGGTCCCGAAGACCGATCGCCAGCAGGCCCGACACGCGCGGGTGATCGAGGCGACCCTCGAGCTGGCAGCCGAGGGCGGCTACGAGGCCGTCCAGATGCGCGATGTGGCTGCGCGTGCCGACGTCGCGCTCGGGACGCTGTACCGGTACTTCTCGTCGAAGAACCACCTGATGGTCGCCGCGCTCGCCGAACGCACCGCCGAGCTGCAGCAGCGGATCGCGACGCGCCCGCCGCGCGGCGCGACGCCCGCAGACCGCGTGATCGACGTGCTGCGACGTGCGACGCGCGCGCTCGAGCGCGAGCCGGCTGTGTCCTCGGCGCTGGTGACGGCGCTCGCGTCGCTGTCGGCCGACGATCCGAAAGCGCTCGCGCTCGCGGGGGACATCTACGAGACCATCGGCGACATCATCACGATCGCCATGCACGACGGCGAGGTCCCGAGCCGCGAGCAGGTCATCCGAACCTTGAGCCACGTGTGGCTCGCGGTGCTGATGGCCTGGGTGCGCGGCTGGATGCCGGCATCCCAGATGGCGCGCGAGCTGGAGCAGGCTGCCGAGCTGCTCGTGCATCCGTAGCGCGGGTTGCGCGCGCTCGACGGAAAACTAGAACCTGTTCTACACTGGCCTTCGCCCCGTCGATCGTCAGGAGGCCACCAATGGGCGAGGCCGTCATCGTCGAAGCCGTCCGCACGCCGATCGGGAAACGCAACGGCTGGCTCTCGGGCGTGCATGCCGCCGAGCTGCTCGGCGCGGTGCAGGTCGAGGTGATCAAGCGCGCCGGCATCGACGCGTCGTTGGTCGAGCAGGTCGTCGGCGGCTGCGTCACCCAAGCCGGCGAGCAGGGTCTGAACGTGACCCGCACGGCGTGGCTGGCGGCCGGCCTGCCGTTCGAGGCCGCGGCGACCACGATCGACACGCAGTGCGGCTCATCGCAGCAGGCGAACAACCTGATCGAGAGCCTGATCGCGTCGGGCCGTATCGACGTCGGGATCGCGTGCGGCGTCGAGGCGATGAGCCGCGTCGGCCTCGGCGCGAACGTGATCAACGGCCCCGGCTCG
Source organism: Actinomycetota bacterium (assembly GCA_036397635.1). GTDB lineage: Bacteria > Actinomycetota > AC-67 > AC-67 > AC-67 > DASWIP01. Next base: position 20,089 of record DASWIP010000128.1, read on the forward strand.
TTCCTGCCGCCGAACTTCGCGGTGGACATGGCGCCCGAGCAGTTCACCGGCGCCGAGCGCATCGCCGCCAAGCGCGGGATCACGCGCGAAGACGTTGACGCGTTCGGCCTCGGCTCGCAGCAGAAGGCCGCACGCGCGTGGGAGGAGCGTCGCTTCGATCGCGAGATCGTCCCGATCGAAGCGCCCCACGGCGAGGATGGCGGGAAGACGAACGTCGATCGGGATCAGGGGCTGCGCGAGACCACGCTCGAGAAGCTCGCGACGCTGAACGCGGTTCTGGAAGGGGGCATCCACACGGCGGGGAACTCGTCGCAGATCTCCGATGGCGCTGCGGCGGTGCTGTGGATGAGCGCTGAGAAGGCCAAGGAGCTGGGCGTGAAGCCGCGCGCGCGCATCCGCTCGCAGGTCGTCGTCGGCACCGATCCGCATTTCCTGCTCGACGGGCCGGTGGACGCGACGCGCGCGGTGCTCGCGAAGTCGGGCATGAGGCTGGGCGACATCGACCTTATCGAGATCAACGAAGCGTTCGCCTCGGTCGTGCTGTCGTTCGCGCGCGTGCACGAGCCCGACATGGACAGGATCAACGTCAACGGCGGCGCGATCGCGCTCGGGCATCCGGTCGGCGCGACCGGCTCGCGGCTGATCGTCACTGCCCTGCACGAACTCGAGCGGACTGACAAGAGCACCGCACTGGTCACGATGTGCTGCGGCGGCGCGATCGGCACGGCCACCATCCTGGAGCGCATCTAATGCTGCAAGGCAAGGTCGCCATCGTCACCGGCGCCGCGCGCGGGCTGGGGCGTGCGGAAGCGGTGCACCTGGCGAGTCTCGGCGCCACCGTCGTCGTCAACGACGTCGGAGCGGCGCTCGACGGCGGCGGACCCGACGACAGTGCCGCGCAAGCGGTCGTGGATGAGATCGTCTCGAAAGGGGGGACCGCGCTGGCCCACACCGGCGACGTTGCCGACTTCGATCAGGCGAAGGCGATGATCGATCTCGCGGTCGAACGATTCGGAGCGTTGGATATCCTGGTCAACAACGCCGGCATCCTGCGCGACCGGATGATCTTCAACATGGCCGAGGAGGAATGGGACGCGGTCATCCGCGTGCACCTGAAGGGCCATTTCTGCACGACCCGGCACGCGACCGCCTACTGGCGCGAGCGTGCCAAGACCGAGGGCCGGGTGTACGCGCGCATCATCAACACGTCCTCGGAGGCTTTCCTGTTCGGCTCGCCCGGACAGCCGAACTACGCGGCGGCGAAGGCGGGCATCGTGGGGCTGACGCTCGCGACGGCGATGTCGTGCGCGAAGTACGGCGTGGTCGCAAACGCGATCTGCCCGCGCGCGGCGACGCGTATGACCGAGGACATGGCCCTCGATCCCGAGCGCTTCGCGCCCGAGAACGTGGCGCCGCTGGTGGGCTGGCTCGCGTCGCCGGCCGCCGAGCGGTGCAACGGCTACCTGTTCGTCGCCTACGGGGGTCAGGTGGACGTGATCGGCGGACCGCGCGTAGAAGAGAGGTTCGAAACGCAGGGACGCTGGACCACCCAGGGGCTGGCCGAGGCGCTCGGACCGTTCTTCGAGAAGCGCGAGCCGATCGCCGACGGCTTCGCGATGCCCTTCAGCTAGAGAGCAGAGGAGCGATCATGGCGGACATCAAGGGCGAGAGCAGGATGCTGATCGACGGCGAGCTGATCGCCTCGGCGGCCACCTTCGACAACATCAACCCCGCGACCGGCGAGGTGCTCGGCACCGCGTCCGACGGGACGGTCGAGGACGTCAAGCGCGCGGTCGCCGCGGCGCGTCGCGCGTTCGACGAGACGGGATGGTCGCGCGATCATGCGTTCCGCCGTCGGTGCCTCGAGCAGCTCCACGCGGCGCTGGAGAAGCACAAGGAGGAGTTCCGCGGCGTGCTGGTGGCCGAGGGCGGCAGCCCACTCGCGATCACGTACTCCGTCCAGATCGACGAGGCGATCGGCGGCTTCCCATTCTTCGTCGAGCTGGCCGACACCTACGCCTACGAGCGCGACCTCGGTCAGAAGCCGAGCGCCGGGCTCCCCAGCAACGCGCGCACGGTCCGCGAGCCGGTCGGCGTGGTGGCGGCGGTGACGCCGTTCAACTTCCCGCTGATGCTCACGCTCAACAAGATCGGGCCCGCGCTCGCCGCCGGATGCACGGTCATCCACAAGGCCGCGCCCGAGACGCCGTGGACCGGCGCGCTGCTTGGACGGCTGGTCGCCGAGGAAACCGACATCCCCGCCGGCGTGTTCAACGTGATCACCACGTCCAACGACGCCGTGTCCGAGGCGTTGGTGACCGATCCGGGCGTGGACATGGTCACTTTCACCGGCTCGACGGCGACGGGGAAGCGGATCCTGGCGGCGACCGCCGACCAGATCAAGCGCGTGCACCTCGAGCTGGGCGGCAAGAGCGCGGCCATCCTGCTGGACGACGCCGACTTCGCGACCGCGATCGGGATGCTCGCCACCATGGCGTGCGCGCACTCGGGGCAGGCGTGCGCGCGCCACACCCGGATGCTGGTGCCGCGCGCGCGCTACGACGAGGGGGTCGAGCTTGCCGCCGCGATCTTCTCGGGGCTGGCGGCCGGAGACCCGACCGACGTCAACGTGCTGCACGGGCCACAGATCACCGCGCAGCAGCGCGACACTGTGCTCGCACAGATCGAGCGCGCGCAGGCCGAAGGAGCACGCGTGGCGGCGCGCGGCTCGAAGCCCGAGGGCAACGGGGGGTTCTGGGTCGAGCCGACGCTGCTTGTCGATGTCGCGCCCGGATCGGCGGCGGCGCAGGAGGAGATCTTCGGGCCGGTGCTCGCCGTGATGCCGTACGAAGATGAGGCCGAGGCGATCCGCATCGCCAACGACTCGAGCTACGGCCTCTCCGGCGGCGTCTGGTCCGCCGACGAGCAGCGCGCGCTCGAGGTCGCACGTCGCATCCGCGCCGGCACGGTCGCGATCAACCTCTCGATGTTCGTGCATCCGGCCTGGCCGTTCGGCGGCTACAAGGAGTCGGGCCTGGGCCGTGAGGGCGGTATCGAAGGGTTCGAAGAGTTCCTCGAGGTCAAGCTGGTCACCACGCCGGGCACGTAGGACCAGATGGCCGGTGATCTGAAGCTGGGCCTGGCGCTCGGCTACTGGATGGCGGAACCGCCGCAGGGTTTCGTCGAGCTTGCGCAGGAAGCCGAGCGGCTCGGGTTCGATTCGGTCTGGTCGGCCGAGGCGTGGGGCTCGGACGCGTTCACGCCCCTGGCCTGGGTCGGCGCGCACACCAGCACGATCAAGCTTGGCACCGGCATCGTGCAGCTCTCGGCGAGGACGCCGACGGCCACGGCCATGCACGCGCTGACGCTCGATCACCTCTCCGGGGGACGCGTGATCCTGGGGCTGGGCGTCTCCGGTCCGCAGGTGGTCGAAGGATGGTACGGGCAACCGTTCCCCAAGCCGCTGGCGCGCACGCGCGAGTACGTCTCTATCATCCGCAAGGTGCTCGCGCGCGAGGCTCCGGTCACGAATGCCGGGCCGCACTATCCGCTGCCGTACCCGGGGGGGTCGAGCCTCGGCAAGCCGCTCCGAAGCATCGTGCATCCGCTGCGCGCGGACCTGCCCATCTACGTGGCGGCTGAGGGTCCGAAGAACGTCGCGCTGACGACCGAGATCGCAGACGGCTGGCTGCCGATCTTCTACTCGCCCTATCGGAACGACGTCTACGCCGAGTCACTCGCCGGCGCGCGCGACGGGTTCCAGATCGCGTGTCCGGTCACCGTGGTCGTGAACGACGATGTGGCCGAGGCGCTCAAGATCGTGAAGCTGTACCTGTCGTTCTACATCGGCGGCATGGGCGCGCCGGACATGAACTTCCACTTCGACGTGATCGAACGCTTCGGCTATGGACGGCAAGCGCAGCGTGTGCGCGAGCTGTTCGTCGCAGGCGATCGCGGGGCGGCCGCCGAGGCGGTCCCCGACGACCTCGCCGACGAGATCTCGCTGTGCGGCCCGGCGGCGCGGATCCGAACGCGCCTTGAGGCTTGGGTGCAGAGTCCGGTCACGCAGTTGCTCGCGGGGACGCGGGATCCGGTTGCGCTGAAGATACTCGCCGACGCGCGCTGAAGATCGGTGAGCGCGAACCCCGGCTACCAGCCGACGGCTATGGTCGTAGGCCAGGCGGCGATGGAGGCCTCGTCATCGGTGCCGTCGCACGCGGTGTTGTAGTAGGTGCCGGCGTTCGGACCGGACTCGATCCGGCCGATGCAGTACGTCGTGCCCGTGCGGCTTTGGCTGCGCAAGGTGACGGCCTGGTCGTTCCCCGCGTCGAGGGCGGCGGCGACGCCCTTCGCCGAGGCGTCGACCGTGCCCCAGGCGAGGTCCGGCTCGATCGATGCGAGCTCACCCCCGGGCGTGGCGTCCTCGGAGAACCGCTGACTCCCACCGTAGAAGACGATCTCCGCGCTGAGGGCGGTCCTCACGAGCGTCTGCGCCGCGCGGTCCTGGGCTCGGTTACGGGCGGACAGGAACGACGGCATCGCGACGGCCATCAGCACGGCCAAGATGAGGACGACGACCATCAGCTCGATGAGGGTGAATCCCTCCTCCGAGCGGCATGGTCGCCTCCGCTGCTTCTGCGTCATCACATCACGGTTCTTCCTCATTGCTTCGGCGCGCGCGGGTTGGGAGTGAAGCAGCGGGGGGGCCGGGGCATGCCCGGAAGGTCCGTCATCTCCCTTCCCGGCTGAGACCGGGTTAGCATCGGGGTCGCCGACGGCGGCGGGCAGGGGGCGCGTGCCGGATGCGCGCGCGCCTCGTTGAGAGGACGATGACACCGACGAACTCGAGGGGACGGAGACGCAGGTTTCTCGCGGCGCTGGCGATCGCGATGACCACGATGCCGGCGCTGGCCTTCGTCGTGATCCGTACCTATGCCGGTGAACCGGACGGCGGCGCGATCGAGATCAGCGCCGGCGCGATCAGCGCGGAGGGCGAGGGCGGAGCGGAGGACGCGGTCCTGCCCCAGGAACTCACCCGCCGCTTGGTCGAGATCGATGCCGCCGACTACGAGGGCAACCCCTACGTCACCTTCAGCTCGGCACCCAGGCCGGCGAGCCCCACCTTCGACGGGCTGCGGTGGCCCGTCTCGCAGTCATACCGGATCACTTCACCCTTCGGGCCACGGGGCAAGGGGTTCCACCACGGGATCGACATCGGATGTCCGCTGGGGGCGCCGGCGCTCGCCGCCGGTGTGGGCGAGGTCGTGTGGACCGGGGAGGCGCCGGTCTACGGCAACCTCGTGGTCGTCCATCACGGCTCCGGGACCGTGACGATGTACGCGCACCTGGACGCCTTCGCCGTCACGGGCGGCGACGCCGTGGTTAGTGGTCAGCCGATCGGGATCTGCGGCACCACAGGCCGATCGACCGGCCCTCACCTGCACTTCGAGGTCCGGTACAACGGCCGGGCCTGGGACCCGTTGCGCTTCCTGCCGAACAGGTAGGTTCGCCCTAAGAAGGGCTGATCCGTACCATGTGTGGCCTGCCATGACCCGGCCTCGATCTCGTGCGTCCCGGGGCGGCCTCGCTGCCCTCGGGATCCTCGCGCTGGTCGCAGTCCTGGTGCTCCCGGTGGTTGTGCTGAACCACTACAACACGTACGCGCCGCCCCAGGGAGGGCCCGGCGCCGGCTCGATAGTTGGTCCCGCGACGCTGCAGCCGGCCCCTCCTGCACCCGCACGGTCCGAGCCTCGCGCGCAGCGTTCGAGGCTGAAGCGTTCCCGGCGCGCGCGCCCCATCACGTTCGTGTGGCCGGCTGGAGGCCCTGGGCGGTCACCTCGCCGTTCGGCCCGCGGGGGGAAGACGACTTCCACCACGGCATGGACATCGGCTGCGCCGCCGGAACCCCGGTCCGAGCAGCGCTGCCCGGCACGGCGTGGTTCGCCGGCGATGGCGGCGCGTATGGCAACACGGTGGTGCTCGACCACGGGACTTCGTGGCAGACCCTGTACTCACACTTCGAGGCGATCACGGTGGAACATGGCGAGTTCCTCGCTCGCGGCGCGATCCTGGGCCGGTGCGGCGCGACCGGTCGCGCGACCGGTCCCCACGTGCACTTCGAGGTGCGCCACAGTGGTTACGTCTGGGATCCGGCCGACTACCTGCCCTGATCCACACACGGAAGGCGCCCTGAGGCCTCCCGGCGACTCCAGGGCTATTTGTTGCAGATGGTGCAAGTCGGGCGCGGGGCGTGGCTGTTCGGATGCGTTCGGTGACTAACGACACGTGACGGCGCGGCGCGCGCGAACCATTTCCCCTGGTCAAAGGCCTTGTCCGGCCCCCCATATTTCGGTCCACCTCCAGTGTTAGTCCCTGTCCTTATGAGAGGCTAAATGGGGGTGTTCGATGAAGCAGAAGCGATTCAGCGTGGAGCAGATCATCGCGAAGCTGCGAGAGGCCGAGAAGCTCCAAGCCCAAGGCATGACGATCCCGCAGCTGTGCAAGCGGCTGCAGATCTCTGACCAAACCTTCTACCGGTGGCGCCTGAAGTTCGGCGCGCTGAAGGAAGACGAGGCGCAGCGTCTCAAGGCCCTTGAGCAGGAGAACTCGCGCCTGAAGAAGATCGTCGCCGAACAGGCGCTGGACATCTCGATGCTGAAGGACCTACAGAAGGGAAAATGGTGAGCCCGGCGCGACGCCGTGCCGCGGTGCACTACTTGGTGCGCCGGCACAAGGTCTCGGAGCGCCGGGCGTGCAAGGTGATCGGCCAGCATCGCTCCACGCAGCGCTACGAGGGCGTCCCCGGCGACTACGAGCTCAAGCTCGTCAAGCGGATGAACGAGCTCGCCGATGCCCACCCCCGGTACGGCTACCGGATGGTCTGGGCGCTGCTTCGGTCTGAGGGGTGGGCGATCAACCGCAAGCGCATCGAACGTCTGTGGCGTCTGGAAGGCCATCGCGTCCCGCCCAAGCGTACGAAGAAGGGCAAGAAGGCAGGTGGGCACGACGGCAACGCGATCTGGAACCTGCCTGCGACGCGCCCCAACCACATCTGGTCATACGACTTCATGGGCGACCGGCTTCGAGACGGAACCGCGCTACGCATCTTCAACGTTGTGGATGAATACACGCGCGTCGGCCTCGCCTCGCACGTCGATCGCTCGATCGGCGCGGCTGAGGTCATCGTGCAGCCGGATCATCTGTTTCGAACCAAAGGCAAACCCGAATACATCCGGTCTGACAACGGACGAGAATTCATCGCGGCCTCGGTCGGCGAATGGCTCGACGAAAGAGGGGTCAAGACGGCCTTCGTCGAGAAAGGCTCGCCGCAACAGAACGCATTCGTGGAACGCTTCAACGGCACCATGCGCGACGAGGTGCTCAACCGCGAAGAGTTCGACACGCTCGCCGAAGCCGACGTCGTTGTGAACAGATGGCGGAATGAGTACAACCGGCACAGACCGCACCGAGGGCTCGGGTTCAAGACGCCGTTTGCCTTCGCGGATGAGGCGCGCAAGGAGATCGCACGTGAGAGGGCGAAGGGTACGGAGTGAGAGTTGCTTACGACACACGATCTGGACCAGTCGGTTTCCAGCCGGCTGGATCAGTCGCGCTCCAGCGAAGGGCATCAGATGGACGCGAGGGCAGTCGAGACTCTCACTCAGGTTGGACCGAAACGCGGGGGTCGGTCAGCCTGAAACAGGGATGGTTGAAACGATGCGGGGTCCCTGCTACCCATGCCCCATCGGAGGAGTCCCCTGATCCGCAGGGCGGCTACGGGATCTGGGGAGTTCATCCATGCGTTTGGTATCCCTCACAGCGCGCGCCGTCGCGCTCGCTCTCAGCATCGGATCCGTGTCCTTCGCGTTCGCCGGCTCGGTCGCATCCCCCGCAACCGGTTCTGGCCCGGTGGGCGGCGCGGTCGCGGTGACGGGAGCCACGAGGCCCTCGCTGGCGGCCGTGACCACCGAGAAGGCACAAGCAGGCGCGGTGGCCGAGTCTCGCCGGCAGAAGAAGCGCACTGAGGCGAAGGAGGTTGCGGCCAAGCGTGCCGCGGTCGAACGCGCAGCCGCCAAGCGGGTGCGTATCGCCAGGGCCCGCGCGGCCGCGAAACGCCGGTGGGCGCGTTTGCCGGCCACCAAGAAGCTGGGCTTCAAATGGCCCGCGCAAGGCTGGATCACCTCAGGCTTCGGGCCGCGCGCAGATGGCTTCCACCACGGCATGGACATCGCATGCCGTAAGGGCTCGGCCATCCGCGCGGCCAGGAATGGGCGCGTTGTCTTCGTTGCGAATATCCCGATCTACGGCAAGACGGTGGTGATCCAGCACGCGCATGGGTACTCGACCCTGTACGCGCACATGAAGCGGATCAACGTGCGCGCAGGCAGGAAGGTGGGCACGCGGCAGCTCATCGGCCGGTGCGGCTCGACCGGTCACTCGACCGGGAATCACCTGCACTTCGAGCTGCGCCGCAACGGCCGGTTCCTGAAGCCCGCCCACTACCTGACCTAGCGTCGGCAGGGCGACTTGACCTTGCCTTGCACGGCGACCTAGCGGATCAACCGTGACATTCGCCGATCGGCGAGCACCTTCCCCCCGGTCTGACACGCGGGACAGTAGGTGATCTCGTGGGACTCATACGACACGCGGTGCAGGTCCGCTCCGCACGCCGGGCAGGGTTCCCGTAGCGGCCGTGCACCACGAAGTGATCGCCGATCTTGGTCGGCAGGCCGCCGGTCCTCTTTCGTTCCTCGGCGAGCCCCTCGTCCAGGACCATGCCGATCCGCCAGCTCGGACGCCTGCTTGAAGGCGGGGTGAGCGCACCTTCGAAGCTGATCGCTCGCGCCCATCGGCCGGGTGCGAACCCCGGATCGCTCGCGCTGGCGCTGGAGGAGTTCTTCGTCTCCGCGCGGCTCGCGGCGCGGGTCGATCACGCCGAGCACCGCGCGAGGCTTCGCCGGGAACGTGTCCTCGGCGGCGTGCCGGAGCGCTTCGCGGCGGCGGTGGGGGCGTGGGCGGATGCGCAGCTTCACGGCCGCGAGCGTGCAGCCCGCGCCGGGACGCGCCCGCTCGCGCACGCCACGATCGAGCGGCGTCTTTCCTCGCTTCGCGACTTCGCGGGATTCCTGGTGCACACCCACCCGGCGGTCACCGGCTGGGCGCTCGTCGGTGCCAGCGAGGTCGAGGAGTTCCTCGCCCAAGCCCCGCCGCAGCTCGCCCGCCGGCTGGCTTCCCTGCGGCAATTCTTCGCATGGGCACGCGCCAAACGCATGATCGTCGCCGATCCGACGCGGGGCCTGCGCGTCGCCGCTCGAGGCGGCTTCCGGGGACGGCTGCTGGACCCGCGCGAACAGAAGGCGCTCTACCGGCGCTGGACCGAGGGCAGCGTTCATCCGCATGAGGCGTTCGCCGGGCTCGCGGCGCTGCTGCACGGCGCCTCCAGCGGCGAGGTGCGCCACCTGAGAGTCGCTGACGTCGACGAGCGGTTGCGTGTCATCCGCCTCGGACGGCGTCCGCATCCGGTTCCGCTCGACCCGCTCACCTGGGCGGCGCTGGAGGCTTGTCTGGCCTACCGGGAGCAGCTCGGGACGCGCAACCCGCATCTGATCGTGACCCGCGCGGGCGCGAAGCGTCATGGGGTCGCCTCCGCCGCCTACCTCTGCCAGATGCTGGGGCCGCTCGGCGTGAGCGTGCAGGTGCTTCGCCAGACACGGCTCGCTGGTCTGGTCACATCGTTGGATCCCGCGATCGTCTCAGCAGCATTCGGGATGAGCCCGACCGGACCGCTGCATTACCTCGCCGATGCAACCGACGAGGCGCGCCTGCTCAAGACCACCACCCGGCGAGCATCCAGAGGCAGACGCCGATCATGACCCCAACCAAAGGCACCACCGACGCCGTCGCGCACGATCCGCAACCCATGTTTGTCATCGCTCGGAACCCAGAGTCCGAGAGCACGTTGCCGTATCTGCTCCGGCTCCCCCTCGATGGCGGCCTGGTGCTCAAGGCGCGCGACACCTGGCCCCGCGCCAACCGCATCTACTGCCATCCGGTCGGCGACTGGCCCGACGAAGCCGAGATCATCGAGGAGATTCCGGTGCGCGTCTCCCGCCAGCGTGGCGCTTCGATCTGGTGCTGGACCGGCCGCGTCTGGCGCGCTCCCAGTTCGTCTTCACCGAAGTGCGAGGCCGTCCGGCGATCTTCTGGCAGACGCAGAAAGCCGCGCGCGGCGCCAATCCGGGCGCTCGCGTCCCACGCCGTCGCGCAATGACCGAGGGCTTCACGATCCTGGTGGATGCCAGGGAACGCTATCCCTTCCGATTCACCGGTCGATCGGTCGCGACCGAACGAACGACGCTGCCTGCGGGCGACTACGCGGTCCGAAACGGCGAGGGCTGGGTCGCCACCGTGGAGCGCAAGGTGCTCGAGAACTTCTCCGCGTCGCTGTCCGACGGCACGCTCGCGTTTCAGATGCAACGCCTCGCCGAGATCCCCGCCGCGGCTGTGGTCGTGGAAGCGCGCTACTCGGCGCTGTTCAAGCTCACCCACGTCAGCGGCGGCTGGCTCGCCGACGTCCTCGCGCGCCTGCAGGTCCGCTATCCCGAAGTCGGGGTCGTCTTCGCCGATTCCCGCCGCTTCGCTGAAGAGTGGACCTACCGGTTCCTGGCCGCAGCGCTCGCCGACGCCACCGATCAGCCCACCGAGCACTGAGCTCGCCCCCCGGCCCGAATCACAAGCCCCACAAGATCCCGAGGAAGAAAGGAGTGTTCGCCATGTCCAAGAACAAGCGCAAGGTCACGTCACGCAAGAAGATTTCTTCTGCCCGCCGCGCATGGATCGACGAGCAAGACGCCTTCGCAGGCGTCGATCCGTTCACCGGCCGCTGGCTGAACCCGCCCTGCAGCCACTGGCGTGACCCCGTCGAGATCACGCAGGCAACAGTCGTGCGTGCCTCCGCCTACTGCGACCGGCCTCCCGCCGGAGCATGGCGGTGGCCCGACGTCGGCGTGTATCTCTGCGAAGCCTGGGCCGGGGCGGCCGGCATCGCGTCCACGTCGTGGGCGGGACCCACCGTCGGTTCCCACGCCGAGATCGCCATCCTCGCATGGCGCGACGGAGACGCTCCCGCGTATCCCGAGCAAGCCGAGCGCGTACTGGCCTACGCGCTCGAGGCAGCCCAAGCCGGACGTGACGTCGAGATCGGATGCCTCGCCGGCCACGGTCGCACCGGCACGGCGCTGGCGGCGCTGATGATCCTCGCGGGCGACGGCTGGCGCGCATCCATCGACCGGGTTCGCCTCAACTACTGCGTCTGCGCGGTCGAAACCATCGAGCAGGAACGCTACCTGAGCGGCCTGGCGGCCCGTCTCGGCCGGCCGTGAGCATGCTATCGTCCCGAGAGCGCTTCGACTGATATGTGACGTTCGTCCTGGGCGTTGTGGGGGTCTGGGGAGGGGAAATCCGATGGATCACGCTTCGCCGCGCATTCGACGGACTCGACGACCCATGGTTCGGCCGCCGTCTCGACGTATCGCCGCCGGGGCTGTGGGCGTGCTGGTGGGCGCGATGCTGGTTGTGGCCTCACCGAGCTTCGCGGGCAGCGCGCCTAACCTGGATGGCCTTGGTGAGAGCGGTGCCAACGTCGGCTTTCCCTCCACGGGGAACTTGGTCGCGTCCTCGCAGACCTCGGCGTTCCAGCTTCCGGTTGTGGCCTCGAACGTGAAGGTGCTGATCTTGGGGACCGGGGTCGAGAAGGACGTGTTCCCTCCTTCTTTGCAGAGCCGCCTGATCGGCACCGGCTCGGCGATCGAAGATTCGGTAGGCTACGGCACGCTGGCGGCGTCGGCGGTCTGGCAGACCGTCCCCAAAGCCGAGATCACCTCCCGAGTGGTCGGCAGTGCGTATGAGAGCCTCGGCGGTCTCGAGTCGGCGCTGGCGTATGCGGAGGCGAACGCGTCGTCGTTCGATGTGGTCTTGCTCGCGTTTCATCCCGCGTGGCTACGCGAGCCGGCGACGTTCCTTTTGGATCAGAATCTCGGACCGGACAACGCGTGGCATATGGCGATGGATGCGGTGTTGAAGTATCCGGGCGCCCATAGCGACGGTCGTCCATTCTTGGGCATCCCGCGCGACGCCGCGTTGCGCGAGCAGATCTTCGCCAAGACTAAAGGCAAGGAACGCCAAGCGGTGGAGAATTTCATCGCGCGCGCGGAAGCCTGGCAGCGCATCTTGGACGCGATCGGCAAGATCCGCGACAAGGGTCTCGCGGTCGTGGCGCCCGCGGGTGATTTCCTTAACGGCACCGACTTGCTGGGCAACCTCAACGCGACCGACACGCAGATGATCAGCGGCGTTGCGGCGCTGCCGGATGTGATCACGGTCGGCTCCGCCTACTACGAATCAGATGGCACGACCCTTCGCGTCTCGCCCACCTCCGCGCGCGGCCCGAACGTCGGGTTGGCGCTCAAGCCGGACGTGCTGGGCATCACCAACGTCACGACGCTGGTGCCGCAGGATTCGAGTCTCGCGGGTGCCTATGGTTCGGCATCGACCAGCGTGGCGTGGGCCGATGCCGGTAGTGATCCGAGTCTGGCGGGCGGGCCGGTGGGTTCGGCGGCCAAGAAGGTCATGCAAGGCACGCCGTTCGTCGGCGCTGCCGTCGTGGCGGCCACCGTCGCGGGCCTGTCGGCGCAAGGCTTCCCGAATGCGCGCACGTCGCGCACGAGCTTGGATGCGAAGATCCTGCGTGGCCTGCTCTGGCAGCAGGCCGCCGCGGTGCAGGCGTCGGTGTCGGCGCCCTGGCCGGCGTTGCAGAAGGCGTTCGCGTGGGAGCAGGGCGCCGGCGTGCTGCCCAAGATCAGCGCGCCGCCGTCGCCGCTGCCGCCGATCCCTTTGGAGCCGCTGCGCGTCGAAGCTCCCGCGGAAGGCTCGGCGTCGGCGGACATCGCGTTCTGGACGGGCGCCGCGGCGCCGTCCTCGCCGGATCTTTCGCCGCGTGACTGGCTCGGCCCGGACGCGGTTGGGTTCGCCAAGGGCGTCAACGACACGATGTCTCAAACCTCCGCGTCCGCGTCTGGGCATACGCTGACGTTGTCGGCGACCGCCGGCAGCTACACCGGTGGCTTCTACGTCGGCTTGGCAGACGTCGGGGCTTCTTCGCCGCAGTCGACGTTCCGGTTCGCGTTGATCCGCGACCGCGCAGTCACGCTCACATCCGCATATGCGCGGGACGCTGGCGAGCGAACCGAGCAGCTGACGTTCTTGCTCACGCCCGGTCTGCCCATCGATGTTGGTCCGGCGGGACCGGCGTTCAAGCATCTGATGCGCGCGGGATTGGATCCGTTCCAGATCCCGTTCCAATCCAAGGTCACCGATCTGCAGGGCAGGGCCGAGCTGACCACGGTGCCGCCGGGCTTCTGGCGGCTGCATCTGCTCGCCGACCACTCCATCCACGCCGTCCAAGCACGCGGCACAGCAGCCGACCGCGAAGAGGAACTCGGCATCCGGCCCGTCGGCAGCACGATCGAAGGCTTCCTGGTCGCCGCGCAACCCCAATGCGATCAGGAAGCCACACCGACGGGCCCGTGGGACTCGCCTGCGTGCATCACGCCCTCATGGATGCAATCCACCTATAACGGCGTCACCGTCGGGGTGGTCTGCGAAGTCGCCGAGGGAGATCTGAAGATCCAGACGCTGTGCAAGAATCCCACCATGGCGGTGCCCGCGGGCATCGCCAGTCGCCAGATCGACGAAGTCAAGCATCAGGATCTGGACTTCTGCGGAGTCGCCGTCCCCACCGAAGGCATCAGCGTCGAGGAGATCCTCGAGCGCGCCAACGACGGCTTGTGCACCGTGGTCAGCCCCGGCAGCGCCAATCTCTGGACGTGGAACGAGGGCGCAAACCATTGCAAAGCCGCCCTTCCCGAGGATGGCACTACCGGCGATTTCAACGTCGCACCGACCGTGAATAATCTCGCCGTCGGCGTGGCCTCATACACGATGATGCTCCCTCAACCCAACCGAGACGCAGTGATCGGCGTCAGCTTCAACTATCGAGCCGAGAACGCCATCATCTTCGTGCTCATCACCACCGGCTCCGACGCGCTGACCCTCGACGGCCCCTCCGGCGCAGCGGTCATCGCCGCTGATCCCAAACTCACGCTCACCCCGCACCTGAACACCAGCGGCCGCAACGGTTCGGCCCACTTCGAAAGCGGCTTCATCAGCGGCGGCGCGCGCACCGCCACGATCACCTTCATCGCCGTCCCAACCACCTGGGTCGCCGCACCCGGCACGCTCACCGCCGCCCACGTCGAGCTGTGCAACATCGGCGTGCGCGCCAAGACCTTCGCCAAAGACGCCTGGCGCTCCTATCCGGGGGCGCCCGCCGTGGCGAACACCCTGCAGATCCCCGTCTCCGGCAACTATGGCGGTGGAGTGAACTGGCTGGATCAAACCACGCCCGGCACCTGCCGGACTCGTCACCGCTGGGACCAAGCGACCAAGAAGTTCATCGCGCTCGGTCAAGAATGCGAAGAAGCCCTCTTCGCCATCCAACTCCCCAAGAACAACATCGTCAAAGACGCCTGCACCGAACCCTGCGATGACATCGAAACCCAAGGCGACCCGTCGCGGTTCCGCGACGTCAAGACCCCGGCCGGCACAAGCCTCACGCCAAGCCCCATCGGCGCGATCCACGATCCCGACCTCGGCGTCTGGGGCCCGACCTTATGCGACGACGACGATCCAGTCCTTGGCGATGCGTGCGAAGTATCCGGCGCCATCAACAGTGCCCTCCAAAAGGATGGGGTTACCGTCAATGGGCGGTTCTTCGCAAACATACTCATCCCCGACGCCGCGATCCGCGCCGGCACCGGCGGCGTCTGGACCTACATGGGAACCGACACCGGATCACACGCGGTTGGATTCGCCCAAAGCGGAGGAACACGAACCAACCGGTTCACCGTCGGTGATTTCTACGACGGCGAAGACGGCCTCAACGAATCCAATGGCGACATCATCGCAGGCTGGATCACCATCGAAACCGGAAACCAGCTCATCATCGAACTTCAGCCGCCCGCCGGAGGGTCTCACACCATCTCAACAGACCTCGACTGCGTCACCATCGACGGCACCACCATCTGCAGCTAGGCAGGAGAATCGCACACGGAGGCGAAGACCTCCCGGTGAGATGAGAGGACGTGCCGGACGAGTTGTTCTTGGCGTTGCGCTGATCATCAGCGTGCTCGCCGTCCATCCTGCGAGCGCGGCAACCGAGTGCCGCATGGGCGGGGACGCACCCTCGTTCCAGGTGCTGCGCCTCGACCTACCAACCGGTAGTGATTACCTCGGGCTTGGGATAGGCGGCCGGAAGTCTGTTCAAGTGGTTCATCAGAACGAGAAAGACTGGCACCTATCCAGCGGCATCGTCATCGTCAATGCCGAGACTCGTGCCGTCGGTGCGTATTGGATCTGGGCCGCTGGAGCCGTGGGCGGCGGCGCCCCTCCGCACGCAGTGGTGGAGATCGATGGCACCTCCTTCGTAAACCAACCCACTCCCATCTCCGGCGGCGTGATGTTCGACGAGGGTGGGGCCGTTCCCCCGGGATTGCCACCCGGCGTCTGGTATGCGATCGGGTTCGGCATCGGCGGAGGTGAGGACATGCTAGGCCCCACCGAGTGGCGTGCCACCGTGATCAGCGACGGGATCTCCTCCTGCGAACCGCTCGCCGTTGACGGCGAGATGTTCGACTTCAACCAGACGCATTTCTCTGGCGGCACCCAGATCTACGCCTCGGGTCTAGGGATCGCCGACAATATCCAACTCACGTACTCAACTAGCCGACGTGTGGTCGCAGGCCTGATGCTGGCTGGTGCTGGAACTCATGCAGACGCCGAACTGAACTACACGTTCCCTGAGAGCAGCGGCCGTATCCACAAGGACATCGCACCACTCTCCTCAACCACGGGACCGCATCACTTCGACGCCAGTTATCAAGGCTATTGGCCCAACATCGTGATATCTGGCGTGGCGTTCGACACATAGGCCGATCACCGCGGCTCAGATCTTGGACCATGCTGGCTGGCAGGAGTCCCCTCCTGCCAGCGAAGCGATGCAGGTTAGGCGCCACCTAACATACGTTCGCGCGAACGTGTGGCCTTCTTGGCGAGCTCGATCCCGAGTTCGCCGTGATGTATTCGCACACCGGCCGTCCCAGCGTCCCGCCGGAGCAGCTGTTGAAGGCGACGGTGCTGATGGCGCTGTATTCGATCCGCTCCGAGCGTGCGTTCTGCGAGCGGTTGAACTACGACCTGCTGTTCAAGTGGTTCCTGGACTTGCCGATCGAGACGGCCGCCTTCGATGCCACGACGTTCACCAAGAACCGCGAGCGGCTGCTAGAGGCCGAGATCGCCGACCGGTTCTTCGCTGCGGTGGTCGCCCAAGCGAAGCTGCGCCGCTACGTGTCTTCGGAGCATTTCAGCGTCGATGGGACGCTGCTGGAGGCCTGGGCGTCGCACAAGAGCTTCAAGCCCAAAGACGGCCCCGGCAAAGGCCCGGGCGGTCCTGGTCGCAACGCAGAGGTCGATTTCCACGGCGTTTCGCGGTCAAACGCCACCCACGAGTCCACCACCGATCCCGAGGCGTTGCTGGCGCGCAAGTCCAACGCGGTGGCTGCGAAGCTCTGCTACGCGGGCCATGCGCTGATGGAGAACCGCAACGCGCTGCTGGTGGATATGGAACTCACCCAAGCCACCGGGTACGCCGAACGCGACGCCGCGATCACGATGCTTGATCGTCTGCCGAAGACCAAGCGCAGACGGACCCTGGCCGCGGACAAGGCCTACGACGTCGCCGCCTTCGTCACCGATTGCAGGTCCCGCAACATCACCCCGCACGTCGCCCAGAACACGACCAGGCAATCCAGCCGCATCGACCGCCGAACCACCCGCCACGCAGGACACGAGATCTCGCAGCGGATCCGCAAACGCATCGAGGAGCCGTTCGGATGGATCAAGACCATCGCCGGCGGACGAAAGCTCAGGTACCGAGGACGATCAAGGAACCGAGCGTGGTTGCTGATCACCGCAGCGGTCTACAACATCATCCGGATCGCGGCTCTGGACGCGCAGACGACGTGAACTGCGCCGCAGGGATCATCGAAGACCCGGAATGAACGCCAGACGGCCGATCTGAGAGCCCCCACCGAAGGTCCACCGCATCGATTCGTCAGCCATACCCGCCCCATCGAGAGGCATGGATGCCTCAGGTGGTGTTCTTCAGCGGCCTGCTAGCGGATCAACCGCGACATCCGCCGATCGGCGAGCACCTTCCCGCCGGTCTGACACGCGGGACAGTAGGTGATCTCGTGGGACTCATACGACACGCGGCGCAGGTCCGCTCCGCACGCCGGGCAGGGTTCCCCGTAGCGGCCGTGCACCACGAAGTGATCGCCGATCTTGGTCGGCAGGCCGCCGGTCCTCTTTCGTTCCTCGGCGAGCCCCTCGTCCAGGACCATGCCGACCGCGTCGAGCAGCGCGCGCCGTTGCTGCTCGTCCAGTGAGGCGAGCGTCGCATACGGCGACAGGCGCGCGCGATGCAGGATGTCGTCGGCATAGCCCCGTCCGATCCCTGCGACGGTGCGCTGGTCGCGCAGGATCGTGTGCACGCGGCGCTTGTCGTCTCCCTCGAGCACGAGGCCGGCGAACCTGTCGGAGTCCGGTTCGGGGCCGAGTCGTTCCAGCGGCCCCTCGTCTCCGGGCCCAAGCACCCACCAGCCGGCTTTGCGCTCGGTGCCGAACTCCTTGATCAGGATCGACGGGCCACCCTCGAATGCGAGACGCAGGACCGCTTGCCTGGGCCGGGTTTGCTTGGGCGGATCCTCGACGTCCACGCGACCACCCTGCGACAGGTGGACCAGGATCCGCGGCCCGTCAAGGTCGATGATCAGGTACTTGCCGCGGCGTCCGACGGCGGTGACCTTCCGGCCGTGCACGGCCTCGGGCGGCGGATCGTAGGTCTTCAAAGCCGAGAACTGCAGCGGTACGGTGCGCGCCAGCACGGCGCCGCCGATCGCCGTCCCCAGTCGCTCGGCGAGCGCTTGCATCTCCGGGAGCTCGGGCACGTGGGTACTGTAGCCATCGCGCCCGGCAGCGTGTCCCGGCGCGTCGTGTGCGGGGTTGAAGGCGCGGGACCTAGGGGCGGCTGCCCTGGCCGACCGGCACGCGCGCGCTCGGGCGGCGTGAAGGACGCGGCTCCGTCCGCTCGATGACGATCGAGCGGACCACGGGAAGGCGCAGACGGAACGTGCTGCCGGCGCCCGGTGTGGATTCGACGTCCACCGTGCCGTCGTGCGTGCGCGCGACGCGGCGCACCAGCGCGAGGCCGAGCCCGAGTCCGCCGAACCGTCTCGTTGCCGATGCGTCCACCTGGGTGAACTCTTCGAACAGGCTCGCGACGTGGTCGGGGGCGATGCCGATGCCCCGATCGGTGACGGCGATCTCGACCATGTCCCGGTCGATCGATGCGGTGACATCGATGGTGCCGGCGTCGGGCGAGAACTTCACCGCGTTGTCGAGCAGCTCGTCCACGGCATGCTCGAGCAGCGTGCGGTTGCCGATGATCGCACCCAGATCGTCCGACGCCTTCAGTGCGAAGGTGTGGCGTGGCGCGCGCGTCTGCCACTTGCCGACGCGCGCCTGCACGAGCCGGCCGACGTTCACTCGCCCCACGCCGGTCGGAGTCTTGCCGCTCTCGACCGCCGCGACGTCGACGAGCAGGTCGATGACGCGCTCGAGCTTCTCGCATGCGTCCACGATCGCGCCGACGAACGCCTGAGCCTTCTGCGGGGACAGGTCGCGGGTTTGGACCAGCCGCGCGAAGCCCAGCGCCGAGGTGAGCGGGGTGCGCAGCTCGTGGCCGACGTTGGCGAGGATCTCGGTCCTCATGCGGGTGAGGCGTCGCTGCTCGCGCATGTCCCGGATGACGATCGCCCGGCCGACCGGACGCGATCCGTCGTGCACCGGCGCGACGGCCAGGCGCACGGGGATCCCATCGTGTCCTCCAAGCGTCCCATCGATCGTCGTGGCATCGGCGGCTTCAGTGATTCGACGCACGAGGTCGGCGCCGTTGCTGTCGCGCCCGGCGAGCAGCGTCGCGACCGGCATCCCTCGCGCGGCCGCGATCTGGGTGCCGAGCAGCGCGGCCGCGGTCGCGTTCATCGTGAGCACCGCGTCATCGTGGTCGCACACCACGATGCCGTCCTCCATCGCGTCGAGCAGCGCGCCGGCTTGGGCCAAGCCCGCGCGACGTCCGCGGCGGCGTCCGACGACCAGCCCCGTCCAGGCGGCGGCGAGCGCGATGACAAGCATCGCCAAGCCGACGCTCACCGGCAAGACTCCCGTGAAGGCGACGAGCGCTTCGTGCAGAGGCGTCTCCGCGGACGGTGGCGTGACCGGAACCGGGTTCTCCGAGGGGGTCCGCGTCTCGTCTCCGATCGCCGTTCCAGGCGCTGATGAAAGGACGATGCCGGAGGGCGACGATGTGGCGGGTTGCGGGCTTTGCGTGCGCTGAGGCGGAGGGGCAGCGCTTGGTTGGGGCCGAGGCGTGGTCGTGACGCTTGGCTGAACGATCACGCTCGGCGTCGGTGAGGGGGAACAGACATCAACGACTCCGAGATCGTCGCCCGTCTCGTCCAGCATGCGCACCAGTGGTCCTAGCACCGCGGTCGACGATGTCGTGTCGCAGAGCGTGTCGGCGCTCGCGCGGCCCATGGCGAGCGTGCCTGCACTCGTCACGAAGGCGATGAAAGCGAGAATGAGGCGGGCGCGGCTCATACGTCATATGGTGCGCCGTTTCGTCGCTTCGGTCCATGACGTGGAGGGACCAATCCATCTGGTTCATAGGGACTAGTCGCGAGCGCCCTTTGCCCGACCACGGCGGGTTGTCCACAGGGGGCGGTTGCATGCGGCCGGCGAAAACGGACGTCCGAGACGAACCGCGCAGGCTGCGCATCACGCCCTGCCCGGTGCGCGATGGTTTTCCCTTTCGGGCAGAAGAAAATCGCTGCGAGAGCCCGAAAGTTGTCCGCGCCAACAGGAGGAGCGGACGCGACCACGAATCCCTCAACGCGAGGAGGACATGAGCATGATCACTTGGGTACTGACGGAAGAGCCGTGTGAGAGGGTCGCGCTGGCGATCGGCATCGTCGAGGAGCGTCTTGGCTCCGAGGCGGACGTGCAATGGGTGTGCCCGGTCGTCGACGCGATCCCCGAGTAAGACCTCGCGACCGCGGTCGCGTCTTCATCGGAACGACGACGAGCCGCGGGCCCGGATGAGCTGCCTCCGTGGAGGCGACCCATCCGAGCCCGCGGCTCTTCCGTGTCCGGCCCTACGTGATCTCTGGGACGGACCGGGGGGCCAGGCCGGCTGCCGGCGCGATCCCGGCCCGGGCCCTGGCGACCGCCTCGGGCGTCGCCAGTCCGCCGGTACCGAGGAACACCTCCGGGTAGCCCCACATCCCGTGCTCGCCGATGTCGAGTCCTTCGATCTCCTCTTCCTCGCTGACGCGGAGGCCCATCGTGGCCTTGAGGATCCCGAACACGATCGCCGACGCTGCGACGGTCCACAGCAGGACGGCGCCGACACCGATCGCCTGCGCGCCGAGCTGCGCCGCGCCGCCTCCGTAGACGAGCCCCGCGCCCTTGCCCAGACCGAGCTCGGTCGTCAGGCGAGGCGCCGCGAAGATGCCGACGGCGAGCGTGCCCCACGCGCCGCAGATCCCGTGCACCGAGATAGCGCCGACGGGATCGTCCACGTGGACCCGATCGATCGCGAGCACCGATCCGACGACGATCACGCCGCCGATGGATCCGATCAAGACCGCCGCCCAGGGCTCGACGAAGGCGCAGCCCGCGGTGATCGCGACGAGGCCGGCGAGGGCGCCGTTGCCGGCCATGCCGACGTCGGGCTTCTTGCCTACGATCCAGATCGTCGCGGTCGCGGCCAGCGCGGCAGCGGCGGCGGCGAGGTTGGTCGTGACCGCGATGTGTGCGATGTCGGGGATCGCCGCCATGGTGGATCCAGGGTTGAACCCGAACCAACCGAACCACAGCACGAACACACCCAGGATCGCCAGCGGCATCGAGTGACCGGGGAGCGCGCGCGGCCTGCCGTCCTTGCCGTACTTACCACGGCGCGCGCCGACCATGATCGCGCCGACGAGTGCCGCCCAGCCGCCGACCGAGTGCACGACCGTTGAGCCGGCGAAGTCCAGGAACCCGCGTTCGGCCAGCCAGCCGCCACCCCAGATCCAGTGGCCGGAGATCGGGTAGATGAGCCCGGCGATCAGCCCGGACGCGAGCAGGTAGGTCTTGAACTTCGTGCGCTCGGCCATGGCGCCGGACACGATGGTCGCAGCGGTCCCGGCGAACACGACCTGGAACAGCCATTTGGCGGTCAGCGGCGGTGTCGCCCAATCCAGCGAGGCGAACGTGCCCTCGCCGCCGCCGAGGAACCAACCGCTGGTGCCGACCAAGGCGTTGCCCGCGCCGAACATCAGCGCGAAGCCGACCGCCCAATACGCGATCGACGCCATCGAGAAGTCCATCAGGTTCTTCATCACGATGTTCGCCGCATTCTTCTGGCGCGTGAATCCGGTCTCGACCAGCGCGAACCCGGCCTGCATCAGGAACACGAGGAACGCCGCGACGAGCACCCACACGGTGTCGAGCAGCATCTGCGTGTCGGGTCCCTCGGCCTCCTGAGCGAAAGCCATCGCCGGCAGTGCCAGCACGAGCAGCGCCGCGAGGCCTGTGATGGTCAGGATGCGTCTGCGCATAACCCCCTCCGGTCGTCGTCCGATATCACCGGGCAAACGGTAGGGCAGCGGTGTTGCACGGTCGTATCCCGCCTGTCACGGCGGGGTGAAGTCTGTGTTACCGCAGTGTTTCGGCGATCCCGAGTGGGAGATGCAGCGTTGCGCCCTCCGGCGACGCGCTCGCGCCGATCCATCCCTGGGGGCTCGCGATCGTGGCCGAGGCAGACGTGAGATCGCCGAGGTGCGGTTCCGCCTTGACCGTGGCGAAGCCCGGTGCGGCCGGCGCGATACCGAGCACGTGAACGATCAAGTCGTACAGCGGCACCGCCGCCCAGGCGTGACAGAGGCTCGCGAGGCCCGGCCGGTTGTCCCAGTACTCGCCGAAGGTTCCCTGCTTCGCCGACGGTGCCCATCGCCGGATCAGGGCGAGCAGCTGCTCGTACCGTCCCGCGCGCGCGACCGCTTGATGCACGAAGTGGCTGAAGAATGGCTGCGCCTCGACGACGTGCTCGGTGTCGTCGAAGCCTTGCGGCGGCAGGTATTGGCTGTTCAGTCGCTGCTCGAACGGACCGGGATCGCCCGGCGTGCGGGTTCGTCGCACGCGGGCCGGATCGAGGATGTGGTCGAGCAGCGCATCCCACCTGTCGCGCGGCGCGGCGCCGCACAGGATCGCGAGCGCGTTGGTGTGCTGGCTCGCGCGCCCCCCGCCTGCGGTGTCGGTGTAGACGCCGCGCTCGGGATCCCAGAACGCATCGAAGGCCGCGCGCGTGGTGTCGGCGCGCGCGCGCAGCTGCTCGTCCCCGGTGATGTTCGCGATCGTGTCGAGCGCGAGCGCGTACAACCCATCGACCGGCGCGAACGTCGAGCCGCGCTCGAGCTGCGCCCAGTCGATGAACACCCAGCCGGGCAGGTCGTGCAGCAGACCGTCGGCGGCGCGTCGCTGCTCGAACCAGTTCAGGCCCCGCGTCGCGGTGGGCAGCAGCTCGCCGAGCAGCTCGTCGTCACCGGTCCAGCGGTGCACGTGCGCCAGCGCCAGCACCCACAGCAGCGTGAAGTCGGGGATGGTCGTCGCGCGCAGGCCGAAGTCGCCGGCCGCGACCATCGGCAGCAGCCCGTCGGGCCGCGCGCCGTTCGCGTGCAGCCGCAGCATCCACCGAACCAGCGAGGTGTCCGGGTTCACGAGCAGCGTCAGGATCGTGTGGCCGTAGGCGTCGCCGAGCCAGGCGCGCTGCTCGCGCCCCGGACAGTCGATGAACGCGTCGGTCGAGCAGACATCGAGCGTGCGCACGCCCGCCCGCCAGATCGCCTCCAGGTCCGGATCGCTGCACGAGAAGCTCGCGCCCGGGGGGCGCGGGAAGATGCGCTCGCGCGCGTACAGCGTCAGCCCGCGCGCCCTCCCCTCGAGCACGTCGGCCCCGACGTAACGCAACCCCACCGGCTCGAGTGACTCGATCGCCTCGCCGGGCACGCCGGCGGCGGTGTAGCGCAGCCGCCAGTCGCGCACATCCAGCACCGGGTGGCCCTGGTCGTCCAGCGCCTCGCCCGCACGCAGTTCGATCACGGTGCCGGGCTCGGCGTCGATCCGCAGGATCGGATGCGCGCACAGGATCTCGCCCGCGTCGAACAGCACGCCGTCGCTGCTCGCCAGGTCGACGACGCGCTCGGCGAGCGGCGGGATCGGCCGCGGCTGCAGCACCGGGTAGGGCTCGGTCGGCGCGCGCGCATCGCGGATCCCGGGGCCGCTCGGATCGACCACGCACGCGCGCGGCCAATCGGCGTCGTCGAAGCCGGGGGCCGGCCAGCCGTGCGAGATCGCGCGCCCGTCGACGTGCTCGTTGGGCGGCGGCCCTTCGTGCCGGCGGCGACGCTCGTACGGCGCCTCGCACGCGCGCCACCCGTCGTCCGACGCGATGAGCATGTCGCCGAGGTCGGCTTCCAGCAGGAACGAGCCGAAGCCGAGCGCGCCGACGGGCTGCGCGGGGATGCTCGCGTTCGTCGCGCCGCCGTAGTGGCGCACGATCGCCGCGAGCACATGCTCGCCCGCGTCCAGCTCGAGCGCGTACTCGTCGAAGGTCCACGCCCACGGCTGGGAGCGGACCGGACCTCGACCCAGCTCGACGCCGTCGCACAACAGAACGTACCGCGAGTCGGCGGTGACGCGGCAGCGGCCGGCGCGCGCGCGATCCAGCGTGAAGGAGCGCCGCAGGTACGCGACGCCGTCGAGCGGACGCTCGGGCGGCTCGCCGCGCGTGTACGCGCTCTCGAGGTCGGCGCGCTCGAACCAGATCCAGTGCGCGCGCCAGCGCGGCGGCCAGGTCTTCATGCCCGGCTGCTCATGCGGGGACGGGGTCGCCGGCCAGAAATGCCGCCACCATCGCTTGGAACGCCTCCAAGTCGTCGAGCATCATCGCGAAGTCGTCGGACCAGATCCGCACGGTCGCGTTCGGCGCCAGCTCGGCGATGCGCCGTGACACCGCAGCCGGATGGTTGGGGTCGCGCTCGTGTCCGGCGACCAGCAGCGGCGTGGTCACCTGCCCCAGGCACGATGGGTCGGAGAGCGGCGGCTCGCCGGTCGCGTACGCGCGCAGCGCATGCGGCACGCCCTCGGGATTGATGCGGAGCAACTGCGCGCGGATGTGCTCGCGCCAGCGCGGCTCGCGCGCGATCAGCATCTGCACCTCGGGCAGTTCCAGCAGGCCGTCGGCGAGCTGCTCGAGCGGCTCGGTCTCGATGTGTTCGGCGTAGTGCAGCGTGCCCTCGATGTCGGGCGCCGGATCGTCGAGGCGCGATGTCATCACCAGCACCGCGCGCTCGAAGCGCGCCGGGTCCGCGCACAGAATCCGCAGGATCGCGTTCGCGCCCATCGACACGCCGACCGCGTGCGTCGCGCGGGAGCGCGCGGCGACCGCGTCCAGATCCGCGGCGACCGCGGCGTGGTCGTACCCGGCCTCGGGCGGGGGCGAGTCGCTGCGGCCGTGGCCGCGCCAGTCGAACAGCACGCGCGTGCCGGGCACTGCTGCTGCCAGCGCGCGCAGGTCCTCCGACGTCGAGGATAAGCCGTGCACGAACACGGTCACCGGTTCTCCTTCGCCGAGCAGCTCGACCCACAGCCGGCACGCGGGCCCGTCGACGAGCGGCATGGCTACTTGCAGTCGCCCTCGAACAGCGGCATGGGACCGCGCGGCCACTGGCCGATCCCCCAGCGGCGACCGTGCTCGACGTAGCAGTACGTGCCGCGGCGCTGGTTGGTCGTGTAGCTCGGACCGGTCGGGGAGTACCAGATCACCGCGGCGTCGTCGGCCCAGGAGTGGTCGCCGGGACCGAAGCCGCCGCCGACCTCGAACAGCGGCGCGCGCCCCGAGCCCTTCGCCGGGAACCGCGCCTTGAACATGCCCTGCTGGAACGTTTGTGGCGTCAGGTTCGGCCCGGCCATCTGGATACCGGACGCGAGCAGCAACAGCTCGTAGTAGCGCTCGTACGCGGCGCTCGCCCAGCCGTCGTCACCGGTCGAATAGTTCGGATCGGCCTCCTTGATCGCCTGGTACCAAGGCATGTCCTTCTGCGGCAGCCACTTGTTGTGGAACGTGATGCCGAACGCGTGCTCGGCATGCTCGGGGGGGAACTTCTGTCCGACGCCGTCGTAGTCCAGGTAGTGATAGCTCGATACCAGCCACTCGGGGAAGAACGCTTGCCGGGTCGCCTCCGGCATGAGCACGTTGATGTAGTGATCACCCTGGCACAAGCAGATCACGCTGGTGACGCGCTGTTCGACGAAGCGCAGGATCACCTGCGAAGCGTTGGAGATCTCGACCGTGGCGGCAGGCTCGATGCCGCAATCGTTGAGCAGGCGCGTGATCAACTCCACGTCCGGCGCGGACTGGTCGGCTGCGCGGTGGTAGGCGATGCCGAAGACGCGCTCGGCACGGCCGGAGATGCCGGTCCCCGCGTGCTCGGGCGCGCCTCCTGCGAGCGTCTTGCAGATCCACTCGCCGTAGTTGCGCATCATCGTGTCGAAAGCCGGCAGGTAGTTCCACTGGTACGGTGCGAAGCGCGTGTAGTGCGCCTCGGTTCGCTGCGAAGCGTGCGAGTCGATCCCGATGATCTTGTGCTGGGCCAGCCGGTCGTAGTAGTGATGCTCGGCGCCCGCCTTGGGGATGTAGGCGAGGGATGCGAACGCCTTGATCTGGTCGTGCACGAAGTCGGCGTCGCCTCGCATCGCTTGCGGATCGACGGGACCGAACACGCCGCCCCTCGGCTCGTAGCGTTTCAGGACGAGCTTGCGTCCGTAGAACTGGTACCGCAGGTTGAAGTAGTCGGCGAGGATCTCGGTGTCGCGAGGCTTCTCGAGCGTGAATGGCCATGCGATCGTCATCGAATCGGCCGTCACGCCCGGCGAGGTCGCGCCGCCGTTGTCGCTTTTGGGATCCCAGTAGTCAACGCACGGAGGCGACTGCGGATCCTCGGTCTGCCTCGGTGGGTCACCGAAGCAGCGCCGGTTCCGCGGCGCGGTGGTCAGGGTCGGCGTCGGGACGGCGCTGGGGCTGAGACTCGGCGCGAGACCGTCGGGCCCTTCGCCCTGGCCCGGCCCGTCGCCGGTGGTGCTGCCCTGATCGGGCGGCGCGTCGGTGATCTGCTCCTGCGCGGTCGGCGCGAACTCGGCGACCGTCGGCGGTGGCGCCTGCTCCGCGTTCAGCGCGAGCGACCCCACCAGCACCAGCGTCGCCGCGCTGATCGCGAGATAGGCGAAGCCGGGCGCGCGCGGCGCCTTCGTCAGAGGGGCAGCTCTCATATCGGGTCACGCATCCTATCGGACCCACTTCCGTAGTTCGTGGCCACCATGCTCGACCCTGCTTGGGAGCTCCTTGGACGTGCGCTCCCCTTGACGATCCGATCACGGCCGCGGTGGTCCCGCGATGATCGGTTTCTGAGCTGGATGTTCAGATCCTGATCATCGTGCTCAGAGATGTAACACCCTGGAACGGACCTGCCGGCCCGCGTGCCGGGACCCATCGGTCCTACGGGACGGCCGCCGGCGCGTGGGTCCGCACGAACGCTTTGATCGTCGCGCACTCGGTTCCTGCCGCGCGCGCGCCCGCCTCGATCACATACGGCCCTGCCGCGGCGGGCACGATGAACGTCTCGGCGTAGTGCACCTCGAACGGCTCGAAGGCATCGTCGGGGGAGCGCACGATCGCGTCCTCGCCTTCGACGAGGTTCAGCACCTCGACGCCCGACCGCGAAAGATGCGGAGCGACGCCGGTGAACCAGTGGCGCCGCGTCTCGATGAACTCGGCTTCGTGCAGTCCCGTGCGTTCTTCCCGCCAGCCGTCACCGGACGCCAGAGGCGTGATGCGGTTGACGAGCTGCTCGCGCGCGAACGACGTGTCCCGATGCCATTGGATGACGCGTTCGCCGTGGTCGATATGGACGGGACGCGGCTCGCCGTCGAGGCCCGGCCGGTCCCAATCCCACAGCTTGAACGTGAAGATGTACGGGGTCGCCGAGATCTCGAGCACCATCGCGCGCCGCGACGAGTGGATCGTGCCGGCCGGGATCAGGAAGTGATCATGCTTGCGCGCGGGGAACAGGTTCACGTAGCGCTCGGCGTCGAACGGCTCGCCGCCTGCCTCAGCCTCGCGCAAAGCCCGGAGCATCTCGGCACGATCTACCCCTGAGCGCACGCCCAGGAACACGCCGCCTGAGGGCTCGGCGTCCAGCAGGTAGTAGGACTCGTCCTGCGTGTAATGCATGCCGAAGGTGTGCTGGATGTACTCGGTCAGCGGATGCACCTGCAGCGACAGGCTGCCACCCTCGATCGTGTCGAGGAAGTCGAAGCGGATCGGGAACTCGTCGCCGAAGCGTCCGTACACCGCGTCGCCGAGCAGCGCGCGCGGCTCGGCGAACACCAGGTTCGCCGCCGGCATCTCGAAGCGCGCGCCGCCGAGGTCCAGCAGCAGCGAGTTCTCCTCGGGCACGCAATCGAAGCACCAGCCGTAGTTCGGCTCGTCGTCGGGCAGGTCGCAGACGGTCTTCATCCACTGGCCGCCCCACGGCGCCGGATCGAAGTACGGCACCACGCGGAACGGGCGCCCGGCGATCGATGACAGCCCGCGCCGCATCACCTCGCCGTTGATCATGCGAGGCTGCTCGGGATCGGTCGTGTCCACCGTGAAGTCCAGCCGCGCGAGCAGCGCGCGCTTGTGCCGGTCGGCGACCCGCCAGTCCACGAAATACGCGCGCTTGTACTGCTGTTGCCACCGGACGCCCGCGTTGGCGGCCCCCAGGTTCGTGAACTCGCCTCGGCGCATCCGCAACTGCGACTCCCACCGGGGCATGTCCATCAACACGAGCAGCCCATCCGCGAGCAGCGACGCGCCGGGCCCGTGCACGACCACGCTGCCGGGCGCGGCGGCGACGCGCTCGCGAAGGCGTCCCAGCGCCGCCTGATCGTAGAAGTCCTCGATGGTCAGGCTGGTCAGATACCCGAACACCGGATCCTCGCCGAGGAAGGGAGCGACGATCCGGTCGATCTGGGCCGGTGCGAGCAGCGCTTCGGTCGCATCGACGGTCTCGTCGGGGTCGAGCGCGTGCAGCAACGCCGCGATCTCCTTGTCGCGCACGCCCGGATAGGTCTCGATCACCGTGACGCGCGCGCCGGTCGCGCGCAGCGCGCGCCCGATCCGCTCCCAACCGGTATGGCATGTCCCGGCGACCGGCACGGTGGGGAAGCGGTCGTAGTTCGGCGTGCGGGCACGGCGGTGCATCGGGACGGGCTGCTCGGTCATGGCGCCCTCCACAGGTGCGCGATACCCGCAAGCGCCGCGGCGTCGCCGAGCTCGCCCGGCCGCACCGCGACTTCGAAGCCTTCGAACAGCCACGACCGGACGAGGGCCTCCAGCCCGTCGAAGATCGGCGCATCGGCGCCGGCTGGTCCACCACCGACCACGATCACCTCGGGTGCGTGCGCGTGCGCGAGCGCGATGAGCGCGCGCGCCAGGTCCAGGCGGTAGCGCGCGACGGCGGTCAACGCGGCCTGATCGCCGTCGTCGTGCGCGCGATAGAGGTCGGGGACGGTTGCGTACGCGCCGTCGGTGAGCTCGAGCAGGCGCGTCGCGCGGCACAGCGCCTCGATCGTGCCGCCGTGGCCGCTGGTGTCTCCGCCGCCCTCACCGATGGGGATGCCGCCGCCGAGCAGTCCGCCGCCGAGCTCGCCGGCGCCGAGCGGCCGTCCATCCTCGATCACGCCGACGCCGACGCCGGTGCCCAGCGTCACCACGACCGCGCGCTGCGCGCCGCGCCCCGCGCCGCGGACGGCCTCGCCGAGCGCGTAGGCGATCGCGTCGTTGACCACGACGGCGCGGGTGGCGAAGAGCTGCTCGAGCATGCCTGCAAGATCCACGCCGACGATCCCGTCGAGCTTGCCGGGCAGCGCGCGCACCCGGCCCTCGGAGACGAGTCCCGGCACGCACAGCCCGGCGCCCTGCGCGCGTTCCCCGTCGAGCAGCTTCCCGCCGACCTCCGCCAGGAGTCCGGCCACCTCGCTCGCGGCCGGCGTCGGCACGACGATCAACTCGCCTGGGCGGCCGTCGTCGCCGACCAGACCCGCCTTCAGGCGCGTGCCGCCCAGGTCGAACGCGAGGAAGCTCATCCCACCTGCCGGATCCCCGTCCGATCGACGTCGTAGAGCTTCCCCTGGTACTGCAGGTTGCGCAGGCGCGCGTCGGCATCGAAGGCGCCGAAGCGCGGGAACGCGTGGACGCCGTCGGCGAGCGTGGCGTGCACGCCGAACAGCGACTCGATGATCACCGAGCAGAACGCGCCGCCGCTCGAGCACGCCCAGTCGGTCGCCCACGGCAGCTCCGGCGGTGTCTTGCGCGCGCCGCCGGCTTCGGGATCGATCACGGTGTCGGTGAAATGCGCCTGGCCGAACGGGCCCTGGTTCGCGCTGCGCGCGAGCCCCTTGAGCCACGCGAACGCCCACTGGTCCTTGCCTACGTTGTACAGCCCCTGTGCGGCGAGCGCCGGCCAGGCCGTGTATGCGCCGGTCCATTGGTGGTCGGGCCGGACGTTGAAGGTCGCGTCTGGGTCGCCGGTGGACAGCGCGCTCATCCAGGTCGGCGTCTGCAGCTCGCGCACGAAGAACGACGCCATCTCCTCCCACTGCTCGAGCGAGAGCATGTCGGGCATGGTCGTGAGCACGGTGAAGAAGTCGTAGCAGTGCCGCACCGGCACCAGTCGCCCGTCGGGGAAGCGCGCGTTGAAGTAGCCCTTCCCCGGCTCGTAAAGCTTGAGCACCTCGGTCGCGAGATCCTTGGCTTGCACCTGCAACATCGCGCCGCCGTCGAAGTCGCCGCAGATCGCGGCCAGGTCGCCGGCGAACCGCAGGTTGAACACGTTGGCCGCGTTCATGCCGGCGATCTCGTGGATGTAGGTGCTCACGCACTCGAGCAGGTTGTCGATCCCGCCGTAGTCGGCCAGGCCGTGCGGCGTGCGGAACCGCTCCCACGTCGAGGCGTAATCCCTCAGGTGCGCGACGACGGGCTGCGTGGCGCCATCCGGCGTGGTCACCTGTTCGGCCAGCCAGTCGTGGTCGCCGCTGAAGCGCAGGTAGTCGCGCGCCATCTTCAGCATCGCGTAGTCGTTGACCGAGTACCACTGGCCGACGCCGGCGCCGGTGAGCCATTCGGTGCCCATGCAGGTGTGGACGTCCTTGCCCATCCACCACTGCAGGTGCGTGCGCATCACCGCCGGGTCGAGCAGCGCGTGCACCAGCGACGACAAGCTGTAGTCCCACAGGAACGTCAGGGATTGCCAGTAGCGCGGCATCAGCGTGTCGTAGGTGCGGCCGATCACCGAGTGGGGCGTGTCGCGCTTGAAGTACGCGACGCCGAGCGCGCCGGTGAGATACAGCCTGCGGATCTCGTCATCGTCGGTCTCCAGCACCGGCAGCGACCCGCCGTAACGGTCGTTGCCCGGGGTGAACATCGCTTCCAGCTCGGCGTTCCAGTCCTCGCGCACCGCGGCGACCTCGGCGTCGGCGGCCGGCACCAGGCGGTCGAAGGTCGCCAGGGCCTCGGCGGCCGTCTCGCCGATCGCATCGACGAAGACCAGCTTGAACCGCTCGCCGGGCCGGAGGCGCTGCTCGAACGACATCGCCTCGATCTCGACGCGATCGGGGCGGGGGAAGGTGCCCTGCACGCTGACGGCGCTGGAGTTGTTCGCCGTCAGCACGACCGCCTTCCGGTCGCGGTCGACCTCGGCCGAGAAGTCGAACTCGTCGTCGTCCAGCGTGGGCTCGTCCCACACCTTGACCGCTTTGACCGGCCCGCCGCGGATCGCCAGGCGCAACTGGAGCGTCCGGTCGATACCGGCGAGGTTCTCGACCTGCAACACGACGACCGCCGCCATCGCGCGGTGCGCCAGCACGGTCGTGGAGCGGAAGCGGTAGTGATCCCACTCGGCCTCGCGCACGATCCGATCCGGCCACCACGTGAACGTGACCGGCGCGCCGGTCGACGGAAAATAGCGGTCGTTGACGAACAAGCCCGCGGTGGTGGTGTCGCCGATCGAGAACGGCGGGAAGCTCAGCCCTCTGATCGCGGTCACGCCCAGGTCCACCTGCACGCAGCCGAGGAAGTTGGTCAGGCCGGGCGGATTGAACAGATCGCCGAAGCGATGGACCATCGGTGCGCTGCGTAGGTCTTCGACGGTGGGGATCACTTTGTTCCTCCGATGGTCAACGGGACGGGGTGATCTGATCGCGGCCGATCGTGACGTCGAAACTCGTCCGGTCGCCGCGGTACAGCGCTCGGAAATGCTCGAACGGTGCGCCATCCTGATCCAGCGTCGTGGCGGTCAGCGCGAGCACGGGCGCGCGCGGTTCCAGCTCGAGCAGCTCCGCGGTCTCTGCGCCGGCGGCGACGGCCTCGATGCGGCGCGTGCCGCCCTGGGCGAAGACGCCGAACTCCTCGACCATCACGTGGTAGAGGCTGCGGTCGGCCAGGTCCATCTCGGCCAGCGACGCGAACCGAGGCACCGGCAAGTAGGTGTCCACCTTGACGATCGGCTCTCCGTCCACCCGCCGGACGCGCGTGAGGTGCACGACCTCGCTGCGCATGCTGACCCCGAGCGAGGGGGCGACCTGGGGTGGGACGGGGGAGATCTCCTGCTCGAGGATCTCTGTCTCGATCAGGCGACCCCGCTCGGCCATCTCGTCGGCGAAGCCGCGCAGCTCCTGGACCACCAGGTCGGCGATCTTGGGCCTGCTGACGAAGGTGCCGCGGCCCTTCTCCTTGTGCACCAGGCCGTCGGCGACCAGCTCGTTGAGCGCCTGCCGGACGACCGTGCGGGACACCCCGAAGAACGTGCACAGGTCGGCTTCGGCCGGCAGGGCCTCGCCGGGATGCCATTGGCCGCGCGCGATGTTGTCCCGGAGGACGTCGGCGAGCTGGGCGTAGTAGGGGACGGCCGCGCGCCGGCGGATCGCGGCTGCGTCGGCATCCGCGGGTGGCCGTCGTCTCAGCCTGGCTGTCTCGTAGGCGGGGGCCGTTTCCGTCATCCTATACTCCTGTCATGACAGGTTGGCGGCATCTACTATAGTGCCTCCGTCGGCCCCGGTCGATCATTAGCTGCCATCTATCTCGTGCACGCGTTCCTGCGACTCGCCCGTGACCGCGTCGACCTCGTGGCGCTCGGTCTGCTGGTGCTCGCCGTCCCGTTCCTCCCCGGCGGTGTGCCGGGGGGCATCTACGGCGTCGGGCTGGTGGCCGGCGCGGGGCTTGCGCTCAACGCGGTCGGGCTGGTGCTGGTGTACCGCAGCCACCGGATCATCAACGTCTCGCAGATGCAGGTCGGGATCGTCGCCGCGGTCCTGTTCCGATTGATGGTCGAGCAGCGCGTGCTCCTGCGTGGCCTCCACGCGATCTGCGAGCCGTGCGTCGAGCGGGAGACCGGCGCGCTGCTCGCGACGAATTACTGGCTGTCGCTCGCGCTGAGCCTGGGGGCCGCGGTCGGCCTGGCCTGGGTGATCCACGCCTTCGTGGTCAAGCGGTTCGCCGACGCGCCGCGGCTGGTGCTGACCATCGCGACCATCGGGGTGGCGCAGCTGCTCGGGTCGTTACAGGAGGCACTGCCCGGCGTCTTCGCCACGGCCGAGCAGCGCGAGCTCAGCGCGATCCCGCGCGGCATCGCCGCGCCGCCGCCGGTGGACGTGTCCGTGGGCTGGTCGCCGGCGATCTTCCGGCTTCCGGACATCCTCACGATCGCGGTCGCCGGGGTCGTGCTCGGCTGGCTGGTGCGCTCGATGCGCGCGAGCCGCGGCGGCGTCGCGATCCGCGCGGCGGCCGAGAATCCCGCGCGCGCGTCCACGCTGGGCATCGACGTGGACCGGCTGAGCGGGCGCGTCTGGCTGATCGCCGGCGCGCTGTCCGGGATCGCCGGGATCCTCGGCGCGATGTCGTCTGCCTCGCCCGAGACCGGCGCGCTCAGCGTTGCCGCGCTCGTGCGCGTGCTCGCGGTCGCGGTGATCGCCGGCATGAGCTCGATCCCGATCGCGATCGCGGCCGCGTTCGCGCTCGGCCTGTTCGACCAGGGGATGCTGTGGGTCTTCGGGTCCACCACCAGCGTCGACGGCCTGCTGACGGTCGTGATCCTGGGTGTGCTGCTGCTGCAGCGCGCGCGCACGTCGCGGGCCGAGCAGGAGCTGGTCGGCGCGTGGCGAGCAGCGCGCGAAGCCCGCCCGACCCCCGCCGAGTTGAAGGACCTGCCGCCGGTGAGGCGCTGGCGTCGCATCGGCGTGATCGCCGGGGTGGTCGCGCTGCTCGGCGCGCCGTTCGCCTTGACGCCGACGCAGGTCAACCTCGGCGCCATCATCCCCATCTTCGCCATCGTCGGGATGTCGCTGCTGATCTTGTCGGGGTGGGCGGGACAGATCAGCC
Source organism: Actinomycetota bacterium (assembly GCA_036397635.1). Classification (GTDB taxonomy): domain Bacteria; phylum Actinomycetota; class AC-67; order AC-67; family AC-67; genus DASWIP01. Next base: position 53,840 of record DASWIP010000128.1, read on the forward strand.
TCGGCCAGTTCGCGCTCGCCGCGGTCGGCGCGACCGTCGCGGCGCTCGCCGCGTCGGATCTGGGGCTGCCGTTGCTGCTCGCGCTGATCCTCGGCGTCCTCGCGGGGGCGCTCGTGGCCGTGCTGGTGGGGATCCCCGCGCTGCGGATGCGCGGGCTCCACCTTGCGATCACGACGCTGGCCGTCGCGGTCGCGACCAGCGCGGTGCTTTTGAACCCGGACATGCTCGGCGGTCACCTTCCGACCGACCTCGAGCGTCCGGTGTTCCTCGGCCTGGACCTGAACGATCACCGCACGTTCTTCTACGTGGCCGTCGCGATGCTGGGTTTGGTCGTCGCCGCGACGCTCGGGCTGCGGCGCTCGAAGGTGGGGCGCGCGCTGCTCGCGGCGCGGGACAACGAGGCCGCCGCGCAGTCCTACGGCGTCAACCTGGTGCGCGCGCGCCTGACCGCGTTCGCGATCTCGGGCGGGTTCGCCGGGCTCGCCGGAGGGCTGTTCGCCTACCACCAGGGCGGCGTGCATGCCGCGAGCTTCTCGCCCGAGGTGAGCATCACCATGTTCGTGATGGCGGTGATCGGCGGGCTGGGTTCGGTCGCCGGCCCGATTCTCGGCGCGGCGTACGTCGGCGCGCTGAGCCTCGCGGCCGTGTCGCCGTTCGTGCTGTTCCTCGCCACCGGCGGCGGGCTGGTCGTGCTGCTGCTGATGCTGCCGGGCGGGATCGCGCAACTGGTGTTCGACGTGCGCGACGCGATGCTGCGCCGCGTCGCCCAGCGCTACGACATCGCGGTCCCGAGCCTGCTGGGGGATCGCGTGACCGGCGACGCGCGCCTGCCCATCGCGGCCGGCGCGGCGTTCGTGCCTCGCCGCTACCGCTTGGACGGCCAATGGCGTATCGCGCCGGAGGAGACCCCGACGCCGTGAGCATCGACGAGCGCGAGATCGGGCCGGACGCGGCGCCGCTGCCGGAGGAGGTTGCGCCGCGCGCGCTCGTCCCGAGCGCGCGCGAGCGCGAGGCCGGCGCGCCCGCGCCGCACCGGATCGGGCGTTCGGCCGATCCGGTGCGCGCAACCCCCACGTTCAAGCTGCGGGACTGGCTGAGGTCGTGGAGCCCGCGCGCGCTGCTCGCAGGCGCGCCGGCGTTCCCGATCGTGGCGCTCGGCCTGTTCCAGGTGATCCAGCAGTGGGACGACGCCGCGTGGGGCGTGCTCCTGCCGGAGGTGCGCGCAGAGTTCCGGCTCGACACCGACTTCATCCTGACCCTGAACGCGGTGCTCGGGCTGGTGATGCTGCAACTGCTCGGCCCCTTGTTCGGGTACCTGGCCGACCGGATCCGTCGGGTCAACCTGCTGCGCGCCGGCGCGATCATCGCCAACGTGTCGTCGATGGCGACCGGCGCCGCCGCCGGCGTGCCGCATCTGATCCTCGGACGCGTCGGCGTGAACGTGGGCACCGCGGTGCTACAGCCGACGGGATTGCCCCTGATCGCCGACTGGTATCCGTCACGGACGCGCGCGCGCCTGCTGTTCGCGCTCGCCGTGTTCGGCGGGGTGGGCGCGGTCGCGGGGCCGCTGCTCGGCGGCTATCTGGGCACGCGCTACGGGTGGAGGGTGTCGCTGTACGGGCTGGGGGTCGTGGCCCTGGTCGTCACGGTGCTGACGTTCCTGCTGCGCGAGCCTCCGCGGGGCTATCAGGACCGTCTCGAGATGGGCGCCGACGAGCAGCGCGCCCGGCGCGAGCAACCGCCGATTGGCTGGCGCGAGGGATGGCGCACCGCGGCGAGCATCCGCACGATCCGCCGGCTGTGGTTCGTCGCACCCTTCTCGGCGGCGATTAACTTCGCGGTCATCAGCTTCATGAGCACCTACTACGCCGAGGAGTTCGGCGTCGGTCTGTCCGGGCGCAGCTACATCAGCGCGCTGTCGCTGGCGGTCGCTGTTGCGCTGCTGATCGCCGCCGGTCCTATCGCCGACCGCATCCTCATCCGCAGCCCGGGCCGGTTCATGGCAGCGATGGGGCTGGTGTTCGTGATCCAGGCGGGCGGATTCCTGATGCTGTGGTTCACGCCTTGGCTCGGCGTGGCGGTCGGGATCAACCTCGTGATGGTCGCGCTCAACGGCCTGTTCCTCCCCGCCTTCTACACCCTGCTGACCATGGTCGTCCCCGCGCGCGTCCGCGGCCTGGGCATCGCGACGCTCGGGCCCTGGCTGGCGCTCGGCGCGCCGCTGATCGCCGCGGTCCTCGCGCTGGGATCCAACACGGGCCTGCGTCCAGCGATGCTGCTGTTCGTCCCGATGGCGCTGCTCGGCTCGGCGATCATCGGCACGGCCGGCGCCGGCGTCGGCCGCGACATCCGAGCCTCGCGCGCGGCCAGCATGGCCGAAGCCGAAGCCGACCGCGCCCGCGAGGCGGGGCGCGCGAAGCTGCTCGTGTGTCGCGAGGTCGACGTGCACTACGACGGCGTGCAGATCCTGTTCGAGGTGGACCTCGACGTCGCCGAAGGCGAGATCGTCGCGCTGCTCGGCACGAACGGGGCCGGCAAGTCGACGTTGCTGCGCGCGATCGCCGGCGTGTCGGAAGCCACCGGCGGCGCGATCTTCTACGACGGCCGCGACATCACCCACAACCCGCCCCACGCGACCGCGGCCGCCGGCGTGGTGATGCTGCCGGGCGGCCGCGCGATCTTCCCCACGCTGAGCGTGCGCGAGAACCTTCGCGCAGCCGCGTGGCTGCGGGGCGAGACCGACGAGGGCGTCGAGGAGATCCTGGGGATGTTCCCCGCGCTGCGGGAGCGGCTCGACGTCGCGGCCGGCGACATGTCCGGTGGCGAGCAGCAGATGCTCGCGCTCGGGCAGGCGTTCCTGATGCGCCCGCGGCTGCTGATGATCGACGAGCTATCCCTCGGGCTGGCGCCGGCGGTGGTGGCGCAGCTGCTCGACATCCTGCGCGCGATCCACGCGCAGGGCACGACCATCCTGCTGGTCGAGCAGTCGGTCAACCTCGCGCTGTCGATCGCCGAGCGCGCGGTGTTCATGGAGAAGGGCGAGGTGCGCTACGACGGGCCGGCCGCCGAGCTGCTGGGACGCGGCGACGTCGTGCGCGCGGTGTTCCTGGGCGGCGCGGTCACCGGCGCGGACCTGACGCGGCCGCGCGACCGGCGCCGCGCCGAGGAGACCCGGCGCACGGTGTTGCGCGCCGAGGGACTGACGGTGCGCTACGGGGGCGTAACCGCCATCGACGACGTGTCTCTCCACGTGGACGAGCGCGAGATCGTGGGCATCATCGGGCCCAACGGCGCCGGCAAGACCACGCTGTTCGACGCCCTCAGCGGCTTCGCGTCGGTGGTGGCGGGACGGGTGCTGCTCGACGAGGCCGAGGTGACGACGCTGCGGCCGGACGAGCGCGCGCGCCTCGGGCTGACGCGCTCGTTCCAAAGCGTGCGGCTGTTCCCGACCATGACCGCCCGCGAGGCGGTCGCGGTCGCGTTGGAGCGTCACCTCGACGACGAGAGCGCGCTCGCCGCGATGACCTGGGCGCCGAAGCTGCGCGCGCTCGAGCGCCGGCACGCGCGCCGTATCGACGGGCTGCTCGCACTGCTCGGCTTGCGCGGTCACGGCGACAAGTTCGTCGCGGAGCTGTCCACCGCGATGCGGCGGATCGTGGACCTCGCCTGCGTGACCGCGACCGAGCCGAAGGTGCTGCTCCTCGACGAGCCCTCCAGCGGGCTCGCGCAATCAGAGGCGGAGGAGCTTGGGCCGCTGCTCGCGCGGCTGGTGCGCGAAACCGGCTGCGGCCTGGCGATCATCGAGCACGACATCGGGCTGGTGACCGCGCTGTCCGAGCGAATGATCGCGATGGACCTCGGACGCGTGATCGCAGAAGGCGACCCGGCCGAGGTGGTCGCGAACCCGGACGTGATCCGCGCCGCGCTCGGCGGACGCGATGACCTGATCAGACGAACCCAGAGCAGAAAGGCGTGATCCGATGCCCCCACGCAAGAAGCCCATGACCCGGGACGAGTTCGCCGAGACCTTCGAGACGATGGCGGTCAACATCGGCCGCGTGATCAAGGGCAAGGACGACGTGATCCGCACTGCGCTGGTCGCGATGCTCGCCGACGGGCACACCCTGTTCGAGGACGCGCCGGGAACCGGCAAGACCATGCTCGCGCGCGCGATCGGGCTGACCATCGACGCGAAGGTGATGCGGATCCAATGCACGCCCGACCTGCTTCCCTCCGACGTGACCGGCTCGCCGGTGCTGGACCGCAAGAGCGGACGCTTCGAGTTTCGCGAGGGACCGATCTTCGGCAACATCGTGCTCGCCGACGAGATCAACCGCGCGACGCCCAAGACACAGTCGGCCTTCCTGGAGGCGATGCAGGAGCGCACGATCACCTCCGACGGCGTGACCTACGCGCTGCCGAACCCGTTCTTCGTGCTCGCGACCCAGAACCCGATCGAGCTCTCCGGGACCTTCCCGCTGCCGGAGGCCCAGCTCGACCGGTTCATGTTCAAGCTCACGCTGGGCTACCCGGACCGGCTCGCGGAAGCCGAGGTGCTCGACGCGAACTTCGTGCACGAGGCGATCGAGGACCTGACGCCGGTGATCGAGCCGAGCAACCTGATCGAGATGATGCAGTGGGCGACCGGGGTGACCGTGTCCGAGGCGATCAGGCTGTACGTCGTGGACCTGGTCGCGGCGACCCGGCAGGAACAGGCGCTGCAGCTCGGCGCGTCCACGCGCGCGTCGCTGGCGTTGATGCGAGCATCGCGCGTGCTCGCCGCCTCGCAGGGCCGCGAGGACGTCGTACCCGACGACGTGCGCGCGCTCGCTCATCCGGTGCTCGTGCACCGGCTGATCCTGTCTCCCGACGCGGTCTTGCGCGACGAGACCGTCGAGCAGGTGATCGAGCGCGTGCTCGCGCGCGTGAAAGTGCCGACCGGGCTGAAGGGGAGCGCGAGTGCCTGAGCAGGTCCGGCGGCTCGCGCGACCGACCGCGTCGGGCGTGCTCGGCGTGGTCGAGCGCGTGACCGGCCTGACGCCTGCCGGCGTGGTGGTGCTGGGCGTTGCGGGGCTCGGGTGGCTGGTCGGATGGCGCACGGGCGGCCGCGTGCTGTTCCTGATGGCCTACGGCGCCGCCGGGTTCGTGGTCGCGCTCGCGCTGCTCGGACGGCGTGCGCCGGCGATCACGGCCGCGCGCTCGGACCTGCCGATGCGTATCCGCGAGCAGCAGACGGTCTCCGTCGAGCTGACCGTGGCGGCGCGCCGGCGGCTGACCGGGCTGGTGCTCGAGGAGCAACAACATCCGCTGGTCGGCGCGCCGGTGCAACTGCTCGTCCCGTCGTTGCGACCCGGCCAGGAGGTGCGCCACCCCTACGCGTTCACCCCCGGCCTGCGCGGGGTGTATCCGGTCGGTCCGCTGACCGCGGTCGTCTCCGATCCGTTCGGGCTGACACGCCGGCGGGTCCCGGTGCTCGACGCCGTGGAGCTGATCGTGCACCCCAGCACCGAAGGCGTCACCGACCGGGTGCTCTCGCGCGAGTGGGAGGACCCGCCGGTGCGACCGCCCGTGTCGAAGCCCTGGCCGACAGGCTTCGAGTTCTACGGGATGCGCGACTACGTGGAGGGCGACGACCCGCGCCGGATCGTGTGGCGCGCGGTCGCGCGCACCGGTCGCTACATGGTGCGCGAGTCCGAGCAGGGCATCACCGACCGCGTCACGATCGTGCTGGATACCAACGAGGCCGGCCACACCGACCTCACGCCCTCGGACACGTTCGAGACCGCGGTGCGCGCGGTCGCGTCGGTGGCGGTGCGTCACCTGCGTGACGGGTTCCTGGTCCGCATCGAAACGCCCGAGGGGGTGCTGGTGCCCGGCGCGCGCGGGACCGCGAAGCGCACCACGATGCTGGATGCGCTGGCGCGCGTGCAGCGCGGCCGCGAGCAGCTCGCCGCCGCGATCCGCCGCGTGCTCGGCGATCCGCGCCGCGACACCCACCTGATCCTGGTGACGCCGCACCTCGACCACACCGCCGGCGCGATGCTGCGCGTGCTGCTCCAGCGGTCGGGGTCGATGACGTTCGTGCACGTGGTCGGGGAGGATCCCGACATCGACTCGCTGCAGCGCGCGGCCGCCCTCGGCTGTGAGGTCGTGGAACTGCGTGTCGGCGATCCGCTGGCGGCGGTGTTCCGCCGCTCGATCGGGGCGGGGATCCGCGGATGAGCGTCCAAGCGCCCGAGCGTCCGCTGCCGCAGGTCGACCAAGAGCCGGCGCCGCCGGCGCGCCCGGCGCTGCGACCGGTGTTCGCCGGAGCGCTCGCGTCGGCGGCGGCCGCGTGGATGGCCGGCGGCTTGTTCCGCGGCGTCGCACCGCGCGCGATCGCGCTCGGCGGTGTGCTGCTCGGCGCGGGGCTGATCGTATGGTCGACGCGGACGCGCAGGCCCACGGTCGTGCAGTACCTGGTGCTGCCGGCGGCGATCGTCGGCGGCGCGCTGCTCGTGCTGCCCGAAACCGGCGAGGGAAGCGCGAACATCATCAGCCTGGTCGCCGAGGCGTTGCGCGCCGGCGGCCTCCGGCAGCCGCCGGTGGCCTTCGACCCGGGATGGCGGTTCCTGCTGTTCGCGCTCGCGGCTGTGCTGGCGGCAGCATCCGGGTCGGTCGCGTGGTCGCTGGACCGGCCGAAGCTCGCCGCGCTGGTGCCGCTGCCGGTGATCTTCGGCGCGGCGGTGCTACAGCCCGAGGGCAGCGCTGTCGCCTCCAGCGCCGTCGCGATCGCGCTCATGCTGGGCGCGCTCGCCGTCGCGTACGGCTCGGAGCTGGCGGGGAGCGCCGATGCCGGTGCGCGCTTCGAGACGCGTCGCCTCGGACGCGGCGCGGCGCTGGTCGCCGCGTTGGTGGTCGCGCTGGTCGCCCTGGATCGCGCGAGCGTGCTGTTCCCCGACGTCGAGCTGGATCGTGTGGTGCCGGCCCAGCGGCCGCCGTCGGGCGCGAGCGTCGGCGCGGACCGGGTTCTGTTCACCGTCACCGCCGGCACGCCCGGCCCCTGGCGCCTCGGCGTGCTCGACGTCTACGACGGCTCGGGCTGGCTGCTGCCGCCGTTCGATCCCGCGCGCCAGCGGCGGGTGCGCGGCCAGATCGCGGGCGCGCCGGACGCCGACGAGCTGGTGACCGCGCGCTTCACGGTCGGCGATCTCCCCGGACACGCCATCCCGGGCCTGGCGAACCCGTCGGCGCTGCAGACCGATGCGACCGTCGAGCTGGATCCACGCACGAGCGTGCTGCGTCTGCCCGAGCAGCGCGCCGAGCCCGGCCTGACCTACACGATCACCGCGCCGGCGCCGCCGGGCGGGCGGGCGCTCGCCGCCGCCGGACCGCCGCCCAACGACCTAGCTGAGTTCCTCGGGGCGCCCTCGCCGCCGAACGAGGTGGTCGCGCTGCTCGCCGATGCACCCGAGAACCCCTGGGACCGACTGGTGTTCGCGCGCGCCGCGCTGTTCGAGCAGGTCGTCGCGGCCGGTGCGGGGCAGCCTGTCGACGTGCTGCCTGCGCGCGTCGCCGAGCTGCTCGGAGGTGAGGAGGCGACGCCGTTCGAGATCACCGCCGCCGAGGCGCTGCTCGCGCGCTGGGCAGGGGTGCCTTCGCGGATCGGCTACGGGTTCTACGCCGGCGACCCGCTGGAGCCCGGCGTGTTCGAGGTGCACCCGCGGCACGGCGCGACCTGGCTGGAGGTGTTCTTCGACGGGCACGGCTGGGTGCCCGTCGTCGGTGTGCCGCCGCGCGCGCGGTCGAGCCTGAGCCCCGACGAGCAGCAGGAGAACCCGAACGTGCTGCCGACCGAGGAGCTTGCGTTGATCGTGCACGTGCCCGTGCTGCGCGAGACGCAACTGTTGCTGTTCGTCACGGTGCGGTGGTGGCTGGCGCGCGCGCTGCCGGTCGCGGCCGGCGCGCTGCTCGTCTGGTGGCTGTTGCCCGGGGTGGTGAAGGTCATGCGTCGAGTGCGACGCCGACGCTGGGCCGTGAGCGAGGGCTTCGTCGCGCGCATCCTTGTCGCCTACGCCGACCTGCGTGACACCGTGACCGATCTCGGCGTGCGCGGTCGGACGCTTACGCCGCTGCGGTTCCTCGAGGTCGTCGAGCCCGACGCCGAACACACCGAGCTTGCGTGGCTGGTGACGCGCGCGCTCTGGGGTGACCTCGGGCGCGACCTGGGCGCCGAGGACGTCGAGCGCGCCGAGGAGATGGCGCGCTCGGTGACGCGGCGGATCCGCCGCGCGCAGCCCGGCGGGATGCGGCTGCTCGCGTTCGGGTCGCGCGCGTCGCTGCGAGATCCGTACACGCGCGAGGCCCCGGCGCTGTGGCGCGCGCGTCGTGTCGCTCTGGTGGCGACCATGCTGGCGGTTTCGCTCGGCGCGTGCGCGCAAGCCGTCGTCGTGGCCGGCGGCGCGCCCGGCGAGCTGCCGCCGCGTCTGGTCCCCGAGCGACTCGGAGAGGTCGCGTTCCGTCGTGAGCCACTGGCCGAACGCGCCTACGAGCAGGCCGGCCAGAGTTCGCTCGTGCACGAAGGTCGCGTGTGGACGCTGCGGCGCGAGGGCGCCGTGGAGGCTTACGTGCAGATCGCATCGTTCGTCGGCGGCATCGACGCGCTCGATGACGAGGTGCGTGACAAGGTGCTCGACTCGATCGGGACGGGCGGCTTTGAGCTGCAGCGACTCGGCGAGGAACGAGCCTGGATCCAGCAGCTCCCCGAGCAGCGGATGCTGCTGAGCTTCGGCGACGACGGGCGGTCGTTCACCCTGCTGGTCGCGCGGCGCACGTTCGCCGAGGCCGATGAGGTCTTCGGCGACCTGCTGCGTTACCAGCATGGGGACCCGACCGGCGCGCGCGCGCCGGTCCCCGCGTACGATCCGAGGCGGGGAACCAGATGAGGCTCCGTGGGATGGCGCTGCTCGCCGGCCTGGCGCTGGCGACCTCGGCGTGCGCCGGGCCGCGCGCGCCACTCGAGATCGACTCGAAGGGGATCCCGGTGGACATCGTGCTGGGCCGGCAAGACCAGCCGCCGTACCCGCCGAACCTGAACCCCGGTCCCGCCGGGTTCCCCGGGTTCATCCAGCCGCCGATCCCGCGGCCGCAGCCGGGCATCCAGCCGCCGTCGCCGCCGCCGGCGGAGGCGTGCCCGCCCGCGAGCGGGCTCGACTCGCCGCTGCTGGCCGCGCGCCTGACCGCGCCGCTCCCGCCGGCGGAGGCGACCTACGCGTTCCGCAACGAAGGCTCGTTCCAGGTCGGTGAGGGCGCGCCGAGCCAGTATCCGCCGATCACGCGGCGCACCGTGTCGAACGTGCGCGCGATCGCCGGCGAGGGCAACTTCGAGTTCGACGTCTCGATCCGACTGCTCGACGACACGACCGTCACGACCTATCGCGTGCTCAACTCGGGGACGACGCCCGACCGGGGCGTGTTCATCGCGCGCATCGTGACCGAGCGCGACGAGGGTGCCGACGCGTTCGTGCCGACCACGCCGATCAAGCTGCTGCCGTTCCCCGCGCCCGACGATGGAACGAATACCGAGGATGAGCGAGAGGCGATCCTCGGGAGTGAGTACCGCTCGAGCGGTACCGATCCGCTCACCCAGACCACGATGTTCCTGGAGGCGCGCATCGCGGCCGCGAAGGCGCGCGTCGATGCGTGCGGCGAGTGGGTGGACGGCTTCGAGGTCGAGGTATTGCGCGGCAGCATCGTCGGGCCGGCCAAGCAGATCAGCTTCACCGGCCGGTACGTGGTCGCGCCGCAGTACGGCGGGATGATCGTCGAGGACCAGATCGACCTCTCGGGCTCCGAAGCGCTCGAGCAGCTGCGCTCGGCCAACCGCGCGCGCATCAACCGCGTCCCGCTTCCCGCCGCTGAGCCTTCCTAGCCTTCCTAGTCGATACGGATGCGCCCGTCGGCACCGATCGGGAAGTGCGGGTTGTGCGCGACCTCCCAGAGGTGGCCATCCGGGTCGGCGAAGTAGCCCGAGTAGCCGCCCCAATCGGCGCGCTCCGCCGGCTTGATGATCGTCGCGCCGGCCTCCTGTGCCGCGAGCAGCGCCGCGTCCACCGCGTCCCCGCCCTCCACGTTGATCGCCAGGGTCACACCGCCGAAGCTGCCGCGCGCCGGATCACGGATGGCCGCGTCGGCGGCGAGCTGCTCGAACGGGAACAGGCCGAGATAACTGTCCGCCGTACGGAACCAGCAGATCGCCTCGTTCGATGCCGAGCACCGCTCCCATCCGAGTGCCTCGTAGAACCGTTGCGCGCGCGCGAGATCGCCCACCCCGAGCGTCACGATGCTGATCCGAGCCGGTACCGTCATGACCCCTCCCTGTCTGCTGGGACCATAGCGGTACCCACCGACGGAAGGTCAGGGCGATGATGCGTCGAAGGTGTCGCCATGCGATCACGGCTGCTCCGGAATGCCGCTATCGGGCCGGCGTTGGTTGCCATGCTCGGCAGCGCGGCGGCGCCGACCGCTCAGGCCGAGCCGGAGAAGACGTATGTCCCCGAGTTCACGTGCGTCGTCGCGATGAGCACGCCTGGTGTTCCGTCCCGGTCGTGCAGTGTCGAGATCGCGGCCGGACGCTGGCACCTGGATCTGGACGCGGCCTTCGTCCTGGAGGGCTCGTACATCCTGCGCGTCGAGATCCCGGATGGCCGGTATGCCGAAGCAGCCTGCAGCATCACGGTTGATCCGCTCGGTCCGACGTGGATCAGGTGCCACGGCAGCTTCAACGGCCTCGGAGACGAAGCAGGCGGCGGGGTGAGTTCGGTCGAAGCTTCCGAATACATCCACGTCGACCTCCCGGTCGCCGGAACCGTCACGGTTACCGGCGGAGAGGGACGTGGGATCGCCATCGGCCGTGGTGCGCGCGTCTGATACTTCCCGATCCTCCCGTTCACCGCAACGGTCCTTGACCATAGCGTCCGTAAACGTAACCCCGTACCCATGGGCCGATCACCGCCGCTACGCCGCCGTGACCTCACGCAGCACCGGTTCCGCGTCCCCGCGCCCGAGCCAAACCCCCGCGGCCGGCCCGACGCGCTCGGACACGCGCCAGGTCTCGACGTCGAAGCTCAGCGGGATCATCGGCATCTCCGAGCAGATCAGGTCCTCCGCGCGCCCGGACGCGTCGATGCGGTCGCCATCATCGGCCGCCTTGCGCGCATCGCGGATGGCGTCCGCGAACGCGCCCGACTCGAACCGCGCGAGATTGTTCTGCCCGATCGCGTCCACCGAGAACAACGGCGTCAGCGATGCGTCGGCGGTGGCCACCGGAGGCTCCCAGCCGAACCGGAAAGGCGACGCCGGCCCGCGCGTGCTCTGACCTTCTTGGAGCAGCTGCTCGAACGTCAACGGCCGCAATGTCACGCGCGCCCCCAACCCGGCGCGCCACTGCGCCGCGATCGCCTCAGCCAGCGCGCGGTTCTCCAGCTCATCGTTGAACGTGAGGTCGAACCGCAACGATGTCACTCCCGCGTCCGCGAGCAGCTTCCGGGCGCGCGTCACGTCGGCGCTCAGAGGGACGTTCACGCCGCACGCCGCCTCGCGATGCATGTCGGGCACCGTCGGTGGCACGAAGCCGCGCGCGGGCGCGCGCGCGAACGGCGACGCGGCAGCCAGCGCCTCACGATCCAGCGACATGCTCAACGCGATCCGAACGGCGCGCGCGTCGAACGGCGCAACCCCGGTCGGCAGGCCGAGCAGCTCGAGGCGCGCGCCGGCGCGCTGCTCGACCCCGGGACCGGGCGAGGCCCGCATGTCGCGCGCCAGATCCACCTCGCCGCGCGCGAACGCCGCCGCCGGATCGTCGGTCACCACGAACTCGATCCGATCGGCCCAGCCCGCCCCGCCGCGCGTGAACATCGGCAGCATCCCCGTGTACGAAGGCGACCGGCGCAGCGGCACGGGCTCGCCCGGCCGCCACGGCTGATCCAGCACGTACGGCCCCGCGCAGACCGGGTCGCGCGCGAACGCCATCGGGTCGGCCTCGACCGCCTCGCGCGCGACCGGTGACAGCGCCGGATGAGCGAGCACGCGGTAGAAATCCGCGTCCGGCTCGGCGAGCGTGATCTCGACGGTGCGCGCGTCCGAGGTCTGCACGCCGATCAGCTCGCGGCGCGCGCGCTCGTTCGGCGCCTCGGCGTCTCCATGCACGAACGCGTACCCGTTCACCTTCTCGAGCAGCGACGCCGACCTGCTCGCGTAGGTTTCACTCGCCACGCGGTCCAACGTGAACACGACGTCCTCGGCGGTGACCTCTCGCCCGTTGGTGAACCGGATCCCGGCACGGAGCTTCACGAACAGCTTCTGACCGCCGGGCACGATGCTCCACGACTCGGCGAGGCCGGGACGCGGCTCGCCGGTCTCGGGATCCAGCATGACCAGCTGATCGCACATCGTGCGCGCGAGCAGCTCGCCGCTCGGCTCGTTGGCGTTGCCCGGGTCGATGCCGTCGGGCGGTGTTATCGCCACGCGCACGGTGCCGCCGGCGCGCGTTCCGCGCGCCGGCGTCGGGGTGCGACCACCCTCGTCGACCCCCTCGGACGGGATGCACGCTGAAAGCGCCAGCGCGAGTAGCGCGGCGATACGTGCGAAACGAGGCGAGCGGACCACGGCCGCGCCAGTCTAACGGTGGTATCTACGCGGTCCCGAAGTGGACGTCGTCGAAGCGCACCTGGCCGATCCACACGTCGTCGGTGTGGCCGAGCGCGATGATCGCGCCGGCGGCGCCGGCGGGCGCGCGCACCGTGCGGCTCTTCAGAACGAAGAACCCGTCGCTCTGGTCGGGTGCGCCCGAGATCTGGCTGGGGCCGTCGCTCACGCCGATCGGGACCCCGGTCGCGTCGAGCCACCGGACGAAGGTGGTTGCTCCCTCGCCTGCGGTTACGATCGCCATCGCGATGTGAGCCGAGAACACATAATCGCGGCCGGCGGTCACCGTCACCGGCTGCGCTGTCCGCCAGTGCGGCGTGACCGCGTAGGCGAGACGGCCCTGCCGGTACACATCCATCAGCGGGTTGTCGAAGCACTCAGCCACCTGGTCCACGCATTGCTCGCGCTTGCCCGAGGCAGGGATCGAGATCGCGATCGCGCGTTGACCTCCGCGCACTTGGCGGTCTCCGCTGCCGGCCGGGTAGTGGTCGAACAGGCCGGCCGCGCCTTCGAAGATCCAGCCCGACGGCAGCATGGGTTGCGGTTGGGTGTAGGGCGGGACGGGCGCGGGCTCGAGCGCCGAAAGCTCGAACCCCGGGTTCGGCAGCAGGTTCGGTCCGGGAGCCGCCGAGGCCGCGAGCGGCGCGATCATCGCGAGCAGCACGACGGCGGAAAGCAAGCTGGCGGGACGACGCGGATGCACGAGAGACCCCTCCGTGGGTGTAGCGGTTCGTCTTGAGGTACTTCGTGCTGCGGCAGGCTTGTTCCTCCCCGCCCTCAGGTGCGAGGTTTTCCCTCATTTGTCCGTTAACCGGGGCTCTCACTACACTCGCGCCAGCGAAGCGGAGCGGCTTTCCTATCCGGAACGGTCCGCTCAGGACCTTGAAAACTAGAGGAGCAAGTGGTGGGGAGACGTTCGGTCTTCGTCTCCCTCGTCGTATCGATGATCGTGCTGATCGGAGCGCCGGCTGCGTTCGCCGGAGCCGGTGACCTGGGGAACGGACCCGACGGCGATGGCCCGCCGGGACTGTTGAGGAAGGAAGCAGGCGACTCGGGGAACTCCCGCGCCGCGGACAACGCAGATCGGGGAATGAACCGCGAAGGATCGCCGGGTGTGTGGCAGGGGAGCGGGCACGAGCCCGTGCCTCAGAGCTTCCCGCAGGGGCGATCACCTTCGGATCCCGACGCCGATGGGAACGGCGGCATGGACAAGCCGGGACACAGCGGTGGGTTCGATGCGGACAAGGACGGCAACAACGGCTGCGGCAACGATGCCGACCGCGAGGACGACAACAACGGGTGGTGCGGTCCCCGGCCGCGCCCGGCAGGCCCCGAAGGGCCGCCACCGCCGCCGCCACCACCACCGCCGCCGCCACCACCACCACCACCTGGTGGTGCGCCACCGCCCGGCGGATCTCAGGTCCTGCCGGCACCTCCGGTGATCGCACCGACGGAGGCCGTGGGGCCGGTCCAGCTGCCCAGGACCGGTGTCGACATCGCCCAGGTGATGTTGGCCGGATGGGGGTTGGTGCTCGCCGGCACAGGGATGAGAACGCGCACACGACGAGGGGACAACTAGAGAGCCGGAAGGGCCTGCGCGCGCAGGCCCTTCAGCTTGCCCGGGTAAGGTGTCGCCCCATGGGCCACACGATCAAGGACTTCCTGGAGATCCGCAGCGCGTTCGCGATCAACTTCAGTCACGACGCGTCCAAAGTGCTGGTGTCGTCGAACCTCAGCGGCACCATGCAGCTGTACCGCGCGCCCCGCGCCGGCGGCGCGCTGACCCAGATCACCGACCTCGCGGAGCCGGTCTCGGGCATCTACCTGCCGGGGCGCGACGAGCTGCTCGTACAGATGGACGAGGGTGGCAACGAGCGGGTGCAGATCTACCTGCTCGACGACGTCGGCGGCGACCTGCGGCCGGTCGTTCACGAGCCCGACCACATCCATCGGGTCGGCGCGGTCACCCGCGACGGTGCCACGATCGGGTATGCCTCGAACCGCCGCAACGGCGTCGACTTCGACGTCTATGTTCACGACCTCGTCTCCGGTGACGAGCAGCTCGTCTTCGACATGGGCGGCTGGTGCGGCGCCGCGGGGTTCTCGCCCGACGGCCGCTGGCTGGCCGTGCAGCGCCTGACCGAGCGCAACTCGGACAACGACGTCTACCTGGTCGAAGTGCGCACCGGCGAGGTCGTCCATGTCACGCCGCACGACGATGAGGCATCGTTCGGTGGCCCGTCATGGCTCCCGGACGGCTCGGCCTTCTTCTTCTCGACCGATCACGAGGCGGAGTTCTCGCGCATCTGCCGCTACGACATGCGCGCGCGCACTTGGGAACCCGTGATCGAACGCGAGTGGGATCTGGGATGCTCGATCGATTGGCCGGGCGAGCAGCTGCTCGTCTCGGCCAACGAGGAAGGGTACGCGCGCCTCAGCTTGTTCGACCCGCGGACGCTGGCGCCGATCGGCGAGGTGCCGTTGCCCGCGCGCGGACTGACCACGGGCGGGACCTTCTCGCGCGACGGACGGTACCTCGCCTACGGCTTCGTGTCGTCGGTCGAGCAGGGCGATGCCTGGGTCTACGACACCGTCACGCGCGAGACGACCCGGCTCACGACGATGCCCAGCGACGTCGCGCGCGACGAGCTGATCGAGCCCGAGCTGCACCGGTTCGCGTCTTTCGACGGAGAACAGATCCCCGCGTTCGTCTACCGGCCGCGCGCGCCGATGAGCGAGCCGCCGCCGGTGATCGTGTATGTCCACGGCGGACCGGAAGCGCAGTACACGCCGGGGTTCAATCCCGTGATCCAATACCTGCTGTACCGCGGTTACGCCGTCGTCGCGCCGAACGTGCGCGGCTCGACCGGGTACGGCAAGCGGTTCCATCACCTTGACGACGTGTACAAGCGTCTCGACTCGGTCCGGGACCTCGAAGCGCTGCGCGCGTGGCTGCCGACCGCAGGCCTGGATCAGTCGCGAGCAGCGCTGTTCGGCGGCTCTTACGGCGGCTACATGGTGCTGGCGGGGCTTGCGTTCCAGCCGCAGCTGTGGGCGGCCGGCGTCGATATCGTCGGGATCTCGAGCCTGGTGACGTTCCTCGAGAACACCGCGCCGTGGCGGCGGAAGTTCCGCGAGCGCGAGTACGGCTCGCTCGAGCACGACCGCGAGTTCCTGGAGTCCGCCTCGCCGATCACACGCATCGACGACATGCGCGCGCCGTTGCTGATCATCCACGGCTCGAACGATCCGCGGGTGCCGCTCGGCGAGGCCGAACAGATCCACGCGGCGCTGAGTGCGAAGGACGTCGAGTGCGAGCTGCTCGTGTACCCGGACGAGGGTCACGGACTGGCGAAGCTCAAGAACCGCCTCGACGCCTACCCGAAAGTCGCGGCATTCCTTGACCGCGTCCTCAGCTAGAACCGGGAAACCTCTTCTCGCACGGGATGTGGTGCAGTAGGGTTAGCCTACTGGTCGAGGTAGGGGGAGAGATGATCGACATGCGCGCGCGCGCCGTTTGGGCCCTGCTGGCAGTCGCGGTGCTTGGTGGCTCCTCGGCGGGAGCCTCTCCGGTCGCCACTCGGCTGACGGCGCGGCCGGTGATCGCGACGGTGAGTACGGGGGGGACGCTGCTCAACGTGGGCTTCTCCAGCGTCTCGGCGAAACTTATCGAGAGCGAGACCGATGCTCCGCTGGAAGGGAAGACGGTCATCTTCACGGCCGATGGTTCGACGCTCTGCAGGGCAGTTACGAACGTGTACGGGCTCGCATCCTGTGGATTGGACGCCCACGTCGGCGCGCTCGTGGCGCAAGGGTATGAGGCATCGTTCGACGGCGACGACTCGCATACGGGTTCGTCTGACCGAGGGCCGCTGTTCCGCGTGTCGGACGGCGACTTCCCGGAGTGACGTCCGCCAGGACCTGAGCCCGAACGATCACCTCCGCAAGGCTGGAGCTGCCCATCAGCGGTACCCGCGGGCTTGGAGTGTGTAGAGCTCGGCGTACAGTCCCGCACGCGCCATCAGGTCTTCATGCGTGCCAGACTCGACGATCCGGCCCTGCTCGAGTACCACGATCAGATCGGCCATCCTTACCGTCGAGAAGCGGTGGGATACGCATCGAGGCTTGCGGTCGGTTCATCGAGAACGAGCGCATTCCTCGACCGCGTCCTGGCCTAAACGTCGGGATCGGGGAACCGGTACACCGCGGCGTCGCAGACCGGCCGGTAGCCGATGCGTTGGTAGATCGAGTTCGAGGTCGCGTTCGCCAGGTCGGTGTACAGGAAGCAGAACCGTCTTCCGGAGGCGAGCACGCACGCGCTCAGCTCGGCGACGCACGCGCTCGCGTAGCCCCGGCCCCGCTGCCCCGGTGGGGTGTAGACCGGTCCGACCCGCATCCCGTTCGGCGTGGGGCCCGAATGGCCGGCCACCGATACCGGTGTCCCTTCGTGCTCCCACAGCATCACGCCCGAATCGGCGTTGGTCAGGAACCATTCGACGCGGCGCGCAGTCTGGTTCGCGTTCGCGTCCTCGGTGGGCAGGGCTTCTCTCTCGAACTCCAGGAACCATCGTTCGAGCAGCGCGCGATCGCCCTCGGCGGCGAGCCTCGGCGCACCTTCGACGCCGACCGGCCTCTCAACATCTGTGAGCGCGTAGATCCGCTGCTGCATCTGCGTGGCGAAGCTCTGTCCGGTCCGCTCGGACCAGATGTCGGCGAAGAGCCCTGCTTGCCGGGCCTCGCCGTTGACCCCCGGCCAGGCGGTGTCGAGCTGCTCGGCGAGCATCTTGGTTGCCTCAGCCGAGGCGATGGACAGCACGAGGTTGTGTGGCGGCGTCTGGATCGCGACCGCGATTACCTCTCCGTCTTCCTCGAGCGAGGCGAGGAATGCTTCGTCGTGGCGTCCTTGGCTGATCGCGTACAGGATGCCGAACGTCAGGTTGTTCTCCGCTTCATGCGCGAGCAGGAACGGCTCGACGCGCGCGCGGAACTCCTTCACCTCCGGAGCCACGATCAAGCGTGCCATGGACGAACGGTATCAGCGTTGAGATCATCGTGACCGAGGTTTCGGGCGCGACACAAGGGGTCAACGGTACGCGCGCGCTTGGAGGGTGTAGAGCTCGGCATAAAGGCCCCCGCGTGCCGTCAGATCGTCGTGCGTTCCCGACTCGACGATCCGGCCCCGCTCCAGGACCACGATCACATCGGCCATCCTGACCGTCGAGAAGCGGTGCGACACCAGGACGGTGATGCCACCGTTCCGCGCGGCGACGCGGCGCGCGGCCCCCGCGTACTGCTCGAAGAGCGCGTGCTCTGCATCCGCATCGAGGCTCGCGGTTGGCTCGTCCAGCACGAGCAACAGTGGCTCGTGCCGCATCATGGCTCGTCCCAGCGCGACCTTCTGCCACTGCCCCACCGAGAGCTGGACACCACCGCTGAACAACTTCCCGAGCTGAGTCTCGAGGCCTGAGGGCAGCTCGTCGACCACCCCGCGAGCGTGTGCTCTGTCGAGCGCCGCCAGGACCGCGGCGGCGTCGCTCATCGAGGACAGCTCCCCGACGCCGACCGCCTCCCGGGCGGCGAGCTCGAACCGCACGAAATCCTGGAATCCGGCGCTGATCTGCTCGCGCCACCGGAGGAGGCTCAGCTCGCCCAGGTCCTGGCCGTCGACGAGGATCGATCCCTGGGTCGGCTGATACATCCCGCACATCAGCTTGACCAGTGTGGTCTTTCCGGCGCCGTTCTCGCCGACCAGGGCCACGGTCGCGCCGGCGGGGATCGACAGGTCCAAGCCTCGAAGGACATCGATGTCTGTTCCCGGGTACCGGAACGTCAGATCGCGCAGCTCCAAGCCTCGCTCCAGGGCCTGGGGTGGCGGGTTCGAACCTCCGGCGCGTGCGCGCGCCGCCTCGGCCTCGTCGACCAGCCACAGGTAGCGTCCGACAACCTTCAGGTTGCTGCCCAGCCACCGGACGGTCAGTACGGCACCGCCGAGCCGCTCGATGAGGCTGCCCGTGATGCTGATCGTCATCACGAGGTCTCCTATCGACACCGAAGCGGGATCCGCGACGACCCGGAGCGCCGTGAACGCCAGCGCGCCGGCGTAGGCGATCGCGAAGATCGCCCAGCCACCCGCGCTGAGCAACGCGGCCTTGCGTTCGACCGCGCTCATCTCGTGCGTGAAGCGGCCCCAGAGCGTTCGATGTCGCCCGAGCAGCATCTCGCCCAGCCGGAAGATCCGCGTCTCCATGCCCGAGGCAGCGGATGTCGCGAGATTCATCACGTGCTCCGCGGCTCTGGTGGTCTCGGCGGTGTCATCGAGCGCGTTCTGGCGCATGAACGCCGCTTTCGTGCCTGCGAGCGCTGCCGGAAGGGCGAAGGCGGGAAGGAGCAGGAGGAGGGGGTGCACCGTTCCGAGCAGCAGGAGCGTCCCGCCCAGCGTGGCGTAGATCATCAGGCTGCCGGTCAAGGCGTACACCATCGCACCCAGGTTCTGCCGCTCGCGCTCGAGCACCTTGATCTTGTCGACGTGCTCGGGCCGCTCGTGATGCTCGATCGTTGGGATCTCGGCGATCAATTCGATCAGCCGAGCATCGATGAGGAAGCTCGTCTTCTCGACCAGGGTCTGCTCGATCTCGACGCGGGGGAGGTTCGTCAGCCCGAGCAGCATGTACGCACCGCCGTAGCCCGCCGCCGCGAACACGATGTTCCCGAGGTCGCGTTCCAGCGCTCCTTCGGTGATGAGCTTCAGCCACAGCGGCCAGGAGGCGCGAACGGCTGCCTCGAGCAGTGCCAGCGCGATCACGAAGACGGCCCGCGGAGCGTCGGCTTGGAACGCGAAGGTCACGAATGTGGCGAGGGCTCGGAGACGTTCACGCATCCGGCATCGCCCCGGTGGGTTCGGCGTCGACGAACCGTGCGGCCTGCAGGGTGAACATCCGATGGTAGGTCCCATCGAACGCCATCAGCTCGTCGTGGGTGCCTTGCTCGACGATGCGCCCGTGATCGAGGACGCAGATCGAGTCGGCATGGCGCACAGAGGAGAACCGATGGGAGATGAGGATGGTGGTGGTGCCGGCCGTGAGTTCCAGGAATCGGTCGAAGATCGCAGCCTCGGCGCGCACGTCGAGTTGTGCAGTCGGCTCGTCGAGCACCAGCACGCCGGCGCCCATCTCGACGGCGAAGAGCGCGCGCGCGAGAGCGATACGCTGCCACTGTCCCCCCGAGAGCTCAGCGCCGTCGACATACTCGCGCGACAGGATGGAGTCCCACCCTTTGGGCAGGGCGTCGATGGACTCGAGGGCACCCGCCCGCGCCGCCGCCGCTCGCATCGCCGACTCGTTGTCGCGATGCTCGATGGCCCCGATGCCGACGTTGTCCGCCACCGGCATGTCGTAGCGGACGAAGTCCTGGAAGATGACGGCGAGCCGGCGTCGCCACCCTTCGAGATCGAGGTCGCGGATGTCGTTCCGGTCGACGCGGATCGACCCGGTAACGGGGTCGTAAAGGCGGGCGAGCAGCTTGACGATCGTGGTCTTGCCGGCGCCGTTGGGTCCGACGATCGCGAGCGAGCGCCCGGCTGGGATGCGCAGGTGCAGATCGGTGAGCACGGGTGTCTCGCAGCCCGGGTAGACGAAGGACACCGATTCGAACTCGATCGCGTCCTGCGGCGTTCCGGACGGATCCCGCCCTCCCGATGTCAGGCGACCGGTCGCCGCGCGCTCGAGCTCGAGGATCGGGCGCACGGTCGCGGTTCCGTACGACGCCCAGATGTCCTGCTGCCCGATCCAGATCGTCCCGGCGATCACCACCGCGGCAGCCATCGCGGCCAGTCGGCCAACCGTGATCTCGCCGGTGATGGCGGCATGGCCGACGAGCGTCAGGCTGCCGAACAGGACCGCCCCCCAACTGACTCCCACGAGCCAGGAGCTTGTGATATTCCGCTTCCGCTCACGCCAAAGCGCCTGCATCCCCTCACGCCAATGATCGGCATGTCGGCCCACCATCCAGCGTCCGAGGCCGAAGACGCGGATCTCCTTCGCCGCAGCCGGCCTCGTCGCCAGCTCGCGGACGTAGTCGGCGCGGCGCAACGGCTCAACCTCGCCGCGGCGCCCGTGCGCGGCGCGAAGGCGGTCGCCGACCAATCTGTATCGAACCAGCATGCTGAACGACAGCAGCACGACGGGCAGCCACCAGCGGAATCCCACCAGTACAGCAGCGCTGGCGATCGAGGCGGACCGTCGCTTCAGGTTCGAGGCGATCCCGCGGACCGCATCCCACGTCGTGATCCCGCGCAAGGTGCCGATGCCCTGCGCATCGCGGATGCGATCCAAGATCGCGGGATCCTCGAGGTGCGCGATGCCGGCCGGCATGAGTGTCGCCCGCATCAATCGCTCCCGCATGGTGCCGTCGGTCTTGCGTCCCAGGGACTCGACGAGCACGCCGTGTAGCTCTTCGAGCGCGTGCCCGAGGACGTAGAGCAGTCCTTTGATGACCAGGATCACCACAACCCGGTCCGACTCGGGCGATCCCAACCCGGTTCCCGCGGCCCGGACGACGGCATCCACGAGAGCAGCGGTGGCGACCAGGGTCGCCACCAGCGTGAGAGCATCCACGATGATCGTTGCGGCCAAACCGATCGTCAGCCATCGGCTGACGGAGGGGAGTAGGCGGAGGAGATCGAACCGCGCGCGCCGCACGTCGCGATCTGCGCGCCAGCGTTCAACGATCTGATCGACGAACATGATCCGAGCCACGAGCCCCCCGGCTACGACGCGAGCCAACCATATTCGCTCCCAGCATCGGATGTCCTCCATTCTGGAGCCCTGGGACCGGCTCCGTCTAACGGGATCCGTCTTGCAGGAGCTGCGCGAGCTCCTCGGGCACGAGGCGATGATGGTCGTTGAAGAACGACATCGGTCGCCATCGCGCTTGCAGCGTGATCCCGTTCCCCTCCCGAACGGTGAACTCTTCCGCCTCGTAAGCGGCTTCGTTCGCGAAACGGCCCTCGAAGACGAACACGATCTCGTGGCCCGGGTTTCCTTCAAGCGTGAAGATGTTCTCGATCGTGCCCAGAGCGCGGAGGCCCACGATGTCCTGGTCGATCTCTTCGCGGATCTCACGGAGCACCGCTTGCTGCGTCGTCTCTCCCGGCTCGACGCCACCACCGAGAGGTCGGTAGTAGGCCGAGCCTTTGACCGTGTCGAAGCCTTCGAACACCAGGATGGCGCCGTCGCGCTTGATCACGCACACGGCGATCACGCGGATCGAACTGTCGCTGTAGCTATCGTTCACGAGCAGCTCCC
>DASWIP010000129.1:0-4534 GCA_036397635.1 Actinomycetota bacterium
GACGTAGGCGAGCGTCGTCGCACCGACCTTGCCCAGGCCGGTGAAGACGAACTGGTACACGTCGTCGACGTAGAGCTTGTTGCGCACGGTCTGCCAGACCATGCTCGGGCGCTCGCGGCGCGCCTGCCAGTCGAACCGCCGGCCGCCGTACATGAACAGCGCGAGCAGCGCGCCCCCCAGCCCCGCGACGGTCGCCATCGTCGAGAGCGCGCCCGCGGACAAGCCACCCTCGCGGTGCGGGAACCCGGTGAGGATGTCGTGCTGCTCCGCGCCCTCGGTGCCTCCAACCGATGAACCAACTTCCACGTGCCAGATCTCACCACTCGTGGCGGGGGCGATGAAGGTCTGGAAGCGACCCGCCTCGGGCGAGGCACCCAGAAATCCCATCCCCAGCGATCCGACCGCGAGCAACACCAGCGGGAAGACCATCGACGGCGGCGACTCGTGCGGATGGATCCCTTCGGAAACGCGGCTCGGACCGAAAAAGGTCAAGTACACCAGCCTGGTCATGTAGACCCCGGTCAGCACCGTCGCCACCAGCGCGAGGATCCAGATCGCGTTCTCGCCGGCGCCGTAGGCAGCCTCGAGGATGTGGTCCTTCGAGAAGAAGCCACTGGTGAAGGGGAACCCGATGATCGCAAGCCACCCGGCGACGAAGGTCACCATGGTCCAGGGGATCTTGCGCCACAGCCCGCCCATCTGCGTGATGTCCGTCCGGTTCCCGAGTGCGTGCATCACGCTCCCGGCGCCGAGGAACAGCAGCGCCTTGAAGAACGCGTGCGTCGTCAGGTGGAAGACGCCCGTCGCGTACGCGCCGACCCCGACCGCCACGAACATGAAGCCGAGCTGTGACACCGTCGAGTACGCCAGCACCTTCTTGATGTCGTCCTGAGCGACCGCGATCAGCCCCGCGAGCAGGGCGGTCGCCACCCCGATCCAGGCAACCACGTCCCCGGCCGCGGGCGCGATGTCGAAAAGCGCCGCGCTGCGGGCGACCATATACACGCCGGCGGTCACCATGGTCGCCGCGTGGATGAGCGCGCTGACCGGCGTCGGGCCGGCCATCGCGTCGGGCAGCCAGACGTAGAGCGGGATCTGCGCGCTCTTGCCCACCGCGCCGCCAAACAACAGCAGCGCGATCGCCGTCGCCGTCGCGGTCCCGATCGCTCCGCCGGCCCCGCCGAAAACCGCGGCGTAGTCGAGCGAGCCCACCGTCGCGACGATGAGGAAGATCCCGATCAGGAACGAGAGATCGCCCACCCGGTTGACGACGAACGCCTTCTTGGCGGCGGTGGCGTTCTCGCGCTGCTCGAACCAATGGCCGATCAGCAGGTACGAGCACAGCCCCACCAGTTCCCATCCCACGAACAGCACCAGGAAGTTGTCCGCCATCACCAGGACCAGCATCGAGAAGGCGAACAGGTTGAGATAGCTGAAGTAGCGCGGCTCACGGATGTCGCCTCGCATGTAGCCGACCGAGTACAGGTGGATGGCCGCGCCGACGCCGGTGACGATCAGCAGCATCACCACGGTGAGCTGATCGATCAGGTAGGACACCGAGACTTCGAGTGACCCCGCCGCGATCCACGAGTACAGGGTCTCGGTGAAGCTGCGCTCGTCGGCCGGCAGGTCGATCATCTGGAAGAACGCGATCGCGCTGACCACGAACGCGCCGATCATCATCGTTGTCGCGACCGGACCCGACGCGCGGCCCATCCGCTTGCCGAAGAACGTGATCATGACAAAGCCGAGCAGCGGGAACGCAGGGATCAGCCACGCGAACTCCACGATGGGAGCGGCCGTTGTCTGCGCGAGCGCTACCACTTCAGCAACCTCGCGTCGTCCACCGAGGCCGTCTGCCGGCGACGGAAGATCGAGACGATGATCGCCAGGCCGACCACGACCTCGGCGGCCGCGACCACGATCACGAAGAAGGCGAGCACCTGGCCGTTCAGGTCGCCGTGCATCTTCGAGAAGGTCACGAGCGTCAGGTTCACCGCGTTGAGCATCAACTCGATGGACATGAACACCACGATCACGTTCCGCCGGATCAGCACACCGAGCGAGCCGAGGATGAACAGCATCCCGGCGAGCGCGAGGTACTGCGCCGGCGCGATCACGCGTTCTCCTCCGAGACGTCGGCGGTTTCCTGGGCGACCGCATCGCGCGACGCTCGCCGCTTGCCGATCACCGTCGCCCCGATCGTGGCGACGATCAGCAGCAGCGCCGTCACCTCGAACGGCCACACGTACCTCGAGAACAACAGCCGGCCGATCCCTTCGGTGTTCCCCGCCCGGTTGGCCTGCTCGAGACCGGCGAACGGCGTCTGGTCGAACGCGGTCCGCAGCGTGAAGACCACGATCGCGGCCAGGACACCGGCCAACGCGAACGCAGCGACCCGCTGGCCCTTGATCGTCTCGAGCAGCGATTCCTGCCGGTCCACGCCGAGAAGCATGATCACGAACAGGAACAGCACCATGATCGCGCCGGCGTAGACGATCACCTGCACCGCCGCCAGGAACGGCGCGTCGAGCAGGATGTAGAAGACGGCCAGGGTGAAGAAGTTCACGACCAGTGCCAGCGCGCTGTGGACGGCGTTGGTCGAGAACAGCATCAGCAGCGCGCTGGCGAGGGCGAGGACCGCCGTCGGCCAGAACACGTACTGCTCCACCTGTCCCCCCTCCCCGCCCTAGTGCTCTTCCAGCCGTGCCTTGTGCCCGGCCGCCTCGCCCGCCGAGGTCAACGGCGGGGTCGTCTGCGACCCGCCGTAGTAGTTGATGCCGCGCGCGCGCACCTGCTCATCGGTGTGCGGCGCCGGCGTCGCCCCCTCCGGCAGGGACGCGAGCAGCATCTCCTTGGTGAACACCAGCGCCTCGCGCGACGGGCCCGACAGCTCGTACTCGGTGGACATGGTCAGCGCGCGCGTCGGGCACGCCTCGATACAGAGCCCGCAGAAGATACAGCGCGCGTAGCTGATCTGGTAATCGACGGCGTAGCGCTCGCCGGGCGAGAAGCGCGCCTCCGGCGTGTTGTCTGCGCCGAGCACGAAGATCGCGTCGGCGGGACATGCCCAGGCGCACAGCTCGCAGCCGATGCACTTCTCGAGCCCGTCCTCGTAGCGGTTGAGGTAGTGGCGGCCGTGGTAACGCGGCGAGGTCGGCTTGGGGTGCTCGGGATACTGATAGGTCACCGGCTTGCGCAGCATGTGCCGGGCCGTGACGCTGAGGCCCTTGAGGATCTCAAGCAGAGCCACGGATCCTCCCCCTGATCTTCAGTGGATCGAGCGAGCCCACGGTGGGCTTGATCAGCATCGTCGCCCACGCGAGGAACGCGAACGCGAACACCAAGCCGGCGATCCCTGCGAGCCATGCGCGATCGATCTCCTGCGGCAGCACCACCATCAAAGCGGTGATCGCGACCCAGCCGAACGTGGCCGGGATCAGGATCTTCCAGCCGAAGCGCATCAGCTTGTCGTAGCGGAAGCGCGGCATGGTCGCGCGCACCCACATGAACAGGAAGATCATCGCCCCGAGCTTGGCCATGAACCACACGATCGGCCACAGCCAGGTCGCGAAGGGCAGGATCGGTCCGCGCCAGCCCCCCAGGAACAAGGTGACCGCGATCGCCGAGGTGGTGATCACGTGCAGGTACTCGGCCAGGAAGAACATCGCGAACTTGATCCCCGAGTACTCGGTGTGGAACCCCGCGACCAGCTCGGTCTCGGCCTCGGGGAGATCGAACGGCGCGCGGTTCGTCTCCGCCAGCCCCGCGATCATGAACATCAGGAACGCCGGCAGCTGCGCGAACACGAACCAGCGCGGGATCACGACGCCGTAGAAGCCGGCTTGGGCATCGACGATCTCGCGCGTGGACAGCGAGCCGGCGAACATGACCACGGCGACCACCGCCAGGCCGAGCCCGATCTCGTAGGAGATCATCTGCGCGCTCGATCTGATGCCGCCGAGCAGCGGATACACCGATCCCGAGGACCAGCCGGCCAGCACGACCCCGTACACCATCAGGCTGCCCATCGCGAGGAAGAACAGGACGCCGATGTTCAGGTCGGCGAGCTGCAGCCGCACGAGCCGGTCGCCCAGGTGGATGTCGGCACCGAACGGGACCACCGCGAACGACAGGAACGCCGGGATCAGCGACGCGATCGGCGCGGCCAGGTAGGTGCCTCGATCCGCAGCGGTCGGTCGGATGTCCTCCTTGAAGAACAGCTTCACGCCGTCTGCCAGTGCTTGGAGCATGCCGAAAGGACCGACGCGGTTGGGTCCGATCCGTTGCTGCATCATGGCGACCACCCGGCGCTCGGCCCAGATCGTGAACATCACGCTGACCAGCAGGAAGCCGAAGATCACCACGACCTTGATCGCGACGATGCCGATCCCGAGGCCGTCGAGCCGCTCCATCAGCCCTCGACCCCCAGCACCAGGGGATCGCCGCTCGGGTCGATGCTCACGCCGACCACGCTCGCGCCGCCGAACAGGCCGCGCGCGTCGATCCAGTCGATCCCGGCGGGCACCGCCAC
>DASWIP010000130.1:0-39824 GCA_036397635.1 Actinomycetota bacterium
GTGAAGCGTCGCGAGGTCGCGGGTGTTGATGCCGACGATGCGAGCACCCGCGTCGACCGCGCGCGCGATCTCGGGGGCCGTATGCGCCTCCACCAGCGCGGCCATGCCTGTCGTCTCGGCGAGGTCGAGCAGGGCGACCAGGTCGCCCTGCTCGAGCGCGGCGACGATCAGTAGCACCGCGTCTGCGCCGGCGGCGCGCGCCTCCCACACCAGGAGGGGATGCGCGATGAAGTCCTTGCGCAGCACGGGCAGGGTGATGCTCGCGCGCACGGCGCGCAGGTCTTCCAGCGACCCGCCGAAGTGGTCGGGCTCGGTGAGCACGCTGACGGCCGCGGCGCCACCGGCCTCATAGGCGCGCGCGATCGCGAGCGGGTCGGCGCCGGGTGCGATCAGCCCCGCCGACGGCGAGGCTCGCTTGATCTCAGCGATCAGAGCAAGGCCGGGACGCACGAGGGCGCCCCTGAAGTCGCGCGACGGCCCCGCGGAGCCGGCCGCGTGCTTGACATCCCCGAGCGACGCCGCGCGCGCCTCTGCGTCGGCTCGCCGCGCGGCGGTGATGCGTTCAAGGAACGAGCTGCTCACGGTGGTGGGATGATAGCCGCCTCACTCGAGCCGCAGCCGCCGTAACGCCTCCCACGCGACGGTGCCGGCGCGACGCAGCATCGGTCGCTGGATCACCGCGATCGTATCGTCGGGCCGGTGCAAGCTCGGATGATCCCCCGCCCACAGCCACCCCACGGGATACCCGGCCTCGCGGAACGCCTGGTGATCGCTGAAGCGGTCGGCGACGGTGCTCGGGCGCGCTGGGACACCGCGCCTCTCAGCAGCTGCGAGCAGCGCTGCGCTGATCGGCCCCCGTCCGCCGAGCACCAGCACCTCCTCGCCGTTGCCGATCATGTCCAGATTGATCATGCCGCGCAGCGAATCGCGTTCAGCCGGTGACATCCGGTCGAGGTACTCGAGCCCGCCGAGGAACAGCGTCGAGCGATCCTCGGACTGCCGCCGTCGCTCCTCGGCCGCGAAGGCGACGAACACGACCGGCATGGGTGGCGGCCGCAGGGTCGCGAGGCGCGCGATCTCGAGCAGCGTACCGATCCCCGACCCGTTGTCGTTCGCGCCGGGACTGTCCGGGACGGTGTCGAGATGCCCGCCGATCACGAGGTGAGGCGCGCGCGGGTCGGATCCGGCCGGGCGCGCGACCACGTTGCGGGTCGATCCGCTCGCGACCTGGATTTCGTCAACGTTGCCGGCCGGCACGTCGAAGCGCTGGAACTCGACCGCGTAGCCCAGCGCGCGGAACCGCTCGGCCACCAACGCCGACGCGCGCCGGTACGTGGCCGAGGTCGTTTCGCGGGGCCCGAGCGCGGCCAGCTCGCGCACGAACGCGTGGGCGCGCGCGGCCTCGAACGGCGGGATCGGCGCCGGGCTCTCGCTGGGGGTTGTGGTCGGCACCGGGCTCGGCGTCGGCACTGCCGTCGGGGTGGGGGAGGCCGCGGGCGGCGCGGCCGTGCACGCACCCAGCACCAACGTGACGGCGACGGCGAGATACTCACGCACCGGGCGCCTTCGCTCCATCGAGGTGGATCCGGAAGGTCGTGCCTTCCCCAGGCGTGCTCGCGACGTCGACCCTGCCGCCGAGCAGCGTCACCAGCTCGCGCACGATCGCCAGGCCCAGCCCTGTGCCGACGGGACGGACGCCTTTCGATCGCGACCAAAGGTAGGAGCGCTCAAACACATGCGGCAGGTCGTCGCGCGCGATGCCCGGCCCGTCGTCGGCGACTTCGATCTCGATGCCGTCGCTGCTCCGCGCGCGCACGCGTACGAAGCCGCCTGTGTCGGTCACGCGCAGCGCGTTCTCGATCAGGTTCGAGACCACTTGATGCACGCGGTCGGGATCGGTCACTACGTCGAGGCGTTCGGGCAGCTCGGACTCGAGGCTCACGCCCGCCTCGGCCGCGCGCGCGCCGTGCGTCGCGACCGCGTCGCGCAGTGTCTCGGCCAGATCCACCGACCGCGGTTCCAGACGGAAGTCGGCCGCGCCGAGCCGAGCGAGGTCCATGACGTCGGAGACCATCCGCTCGAGACGGTCGGCCTCGGCTTGGATCACCCGCAGCGCATCCGCGCGCGCGGCGGTCCCGCGCACCGCGCCGTCGGCCAGCGCCTCGGCGTAGCCGCGGATCGCGGTCAGCGGCGTGCGCAGCTCATGTGACACGCTCGCGAGGAACTCGCGCTCGCGCCGCTGGGCCTCCGCGAGGCCGGCGGTCATCTCATTGAACGACGACGCAAGCTCACCCAGCTCATCGTCGCCTTCGACGGGCACGCGTTGGATGAGATCGCCGGCGGCGATCCGATGCGCTGCTCGCGACAGATCCCGAACCGGCCGCGTCAGCGTGCGCGCGAGCACCGCCGCGCCGACGATCGCCAGCACGACCGCGGCCGCGGCGGCCAGCAGCACGCGGCCGACGGCCGGACCCCACACTTCTCGCGCGACCGAGACGGGACGGGCCAGGATCGCCGCGCCGATCGCGCGCGACCCGCGCCGCAACCCACGCTCGACCGGGACGCCCACGTACACGTAGGCACCCTCATCGATGCGGACCTCGCCGCTGATCGTGCTGCCCCGGCGCAAGGGCGTCACGTCGATCTCCCGGGCGATCGCTGCACCCGTCGGCGTGGTGAGCCGGCCGGCGACGATGCCTCCCGGCCCGAGCACCGCGAGCTCGTCTCCGTTGATCGCCAGCACCCGTCGCACCGCTCCGAGAGATACCTCGTCGAGGATCAGCGTCTCGCCTTCGCCGACCAGCGTCTCCGCGATGCGGCGCAGGTCCGCGCGCGCCTGATCGGCCGCCGACCGGCGCAGCAGCCCGAGCGAGACGACCGCGGTGAGCGCCACCGAGAGGAACGCCGTCGCCGCGAGCGCGACGCCGAGGCGCCCGCGGAAGCTACCGGCCATCGCTCGCGTCCGCCTTGTAGCCCACGCCGCGAACGGTCTGGATGATCGAACCGGCACCGCCGAGTTTCTGCCGCAGCGACTTCACGTGAGAGTCGACCGTGCGCGTGTCGACCGCACGCTCGTAGCCCCAGACGCGCTCGAGCAGCCGGTCACGAGAGAAGACAATCCCGCGGTTCCGCATCAGGAACGCGAGCAGGTCGAACTCTCGCGCGGTGAGCTCGACACGCTGCTCGCCAGCCACGACCGTGCGCCGTTCCACTTCCACCGTCACGCCGTCCAGTTCGAGCCGGTCTTCCGTCTCCGGCTGCGGCTGCGCACGACGGAGCACAGCCTTGACCCGCGCGACCAGCTCGCGCGGGCTGAACGGTTTGGTCACGTAGTCGTCGGCACCTAGCTCGAGGCCGAGCACGCGATCAACCTCGCCGTCGCGCGCGGTTAGCAGGATGATCGGAACCGGCGCCGGGCGCGCGCGCAGCCGCCGGCAGATCTCAAGCCCGTCGATACCGGGGAGCATGACGTCGAGCACGACCAGGGCCGGCTCCAGCCGCTCGACCGCCGCCAGCGCCTCGCCACCGTCGGCGACGTGGGCGACCGTGAAGCCTTCGTTGCCGAGGTACAGCGAGACCAAGGAGGCGATGTTCTGCTCATCCTCGACCAGCAGGATCGTTCGCTCGGACATGGTGATGGACCAGATGGTAGCGGGGCCCTCCGCCGAGAGCCCCGCGCCTCGTCCCCTCGTCTCTCAGGCCGCGAACAAGGCCGCCGTGGTAGCGGCGTCGTCGCCGGCGTCCTCCTGTGGCGATATCGCATGGATCAGCTTGACCGTGGTGGTCTCGCCGTCGTCCACTTGCACGACGCGGACGTGATCACCGGCCTCGATGTCCGACAGGCGTGCCTCCTCGCGATCCTTCCGGATCGTGGTGTTCTCTCCGGGGCTTACGGTCACGCTCTCCCCGTCGGCACGCTCGAGCGTCAGCGAACCGGCGCTCACCGCCGTCACGGTCCCGGCGTCGGTGATGATCGTCGCGAAGCCGTCGGCGGTCTGCACCTTCATCTCGCCGTGGACCAGCCTGCGCGCCGCGTCACGGCGGGGATGCCGTTGCTTCGCGCACCGCTCGCGGATCGCGGCACGCTCCTCGTCGGTCTCCGCCGCCCGGTACCGTTCACGGCACTCCGAGATGCGCGCGCGGCGCCCCTCCCGGGTCGCCTGCTCGTCCTGGGCGAGCGGATCGGCGCCGTCGACGCCCACCTGCCCGAACGCCGCCGCCGCCATCGCCACCGCACCGACGAACCCCAGCGCCGCCGTGAACTTCCACCCTGCTCTCATGCCGACCTCCTGCATCGTGCTGCTCGGTTGGGTCTGTTATCGCATCCTGACGTGCAGTGTCGATGACTCCCCTGTGGAGAACGTGTGAAATCTGGCCCGGATCAGAAGGAGATGCTTCCTGTGCACCTCCTGCGCGAAGCCTGTGACCGCCGTTTGACGCGGCGCTACAGCAGCTGCTCGTTCAACGCGCGCGCGACCGCCGACGCCCGATTAGGGCGATCAAGCTTGATCAGAATCATCGCCACATAACGCTTGGTGGTGTGGGTCGACAGCGCGAGCGACCTCGCGATCTCCTTGTTGGTCATTCCCTTTGCGATCAGGTTCAGCACTTGATTTTCCCGCCCGGTGAGACTGTACGACGCGCTGGGAGACGTCTCAGAAGTCCGCGATTCCTCCTGCAGGTAACGCAAGAGGATCCTCGGTAGGCAGACCTCACCCATCGACATCCGGCGAATGCTCCTTCCGAGCGATTCGACCGTCACGTCAGTCTCCAGGAGAAAGCCAGCCGCGTTCAAGGTCGCCGCTGCTGCCAAGTCGGGATCATCTTGGCTCCGGATCAGAACGAGGACCTCGTCTTTGCTCGTTCCCTGGTTCAAGAGGTCGGCATCTGACCGTCCCGTATCCGAGGAAACCACGACGACGCGTGGCCTCGGAGTCGCAATGATTGATTCGAGGTCCACCGTCAGGGAGGCCGATGTAAGCGCGAGGCGGATCCATGGAATGGCTGAAAGGATCTCGACGAGGCCTCGGCGTGTCAGCTCGCGAGGTTCAACAACGATCACGTTGACGGGCGACCCTTCGTGTTTGTCGCGTACCGATGCTCGGCTCGCTCTGCACATTGCCCCCCCTTGCTCGTGCGAGACGAAGAATCGTACCTTGCTCTCCGAAGGTCTAGAAGATCGACTTCGGCGGTTGAAGAGCAAGATCTACAACTTTCTCGGCTGTGGGATTGTTCTCGTGGTGCGGCACAAGGCCGAAGCGACATACAAGGACGTCCGCACTCCCCGCTGCTGCGCCTACAAGCGTCAGCCCCGCGTGAATCCGGTCGCAGATGTCCGACGCGGTGGACCGGCTGACAATCAGGCCGGAGGCCTCTTCTCGTTGCGCATAGTCGAGCAACGCGTAACCCGTCGAGGTGCAATCACGAGGTATGACGTCTCCTCTGTGTGAGAGCACGCTCAGGATGGCGTGACGTACCACGGCATCAAGATCGCCGAGCATCAGGATCCTCATCATTTACGAGCCTGCACCCCCGAGGTGCCCACGGCAGAGCCTCTTCTGACCCGGCCAAAGGAGGGGGCCCGTGTGGCGCCATGGCCCTTCCCCCTAGGGCCAAGTCCATAGAGGCAGTCGTTCGGGGCTGTCTCCCAATTCCTCGGCGCGGCAAGGTCTCAACAACGCGAGCCCGGCTCGAACAGGACCAAGACAAGTTCCTGTCAGGAAGCCAGGCGAACGCGCGAGAAAGGAGGCCACCTGACCGAAGGCAACGATGGTCGTTCCGGCCGGTGCTCATGAATCGATCGAATCGTCGCGACCACCGTCGGCACACGGCACGGAACACGACGCAGGAGGAGAGAGATGCGGAAGCTAGTTATTGGGGTGCTGGCGGGGCTGCTGGTGCTAACCAGCGTGCCTACAGCACAGGCCCATCACCCAAGGCCCACATCGCCACAGTTCCACGACTACTACTACGTCATCAAGCACTGGCACCCGAACAACGACACGAACCCATTCACGAACATCACCGACGTTCGGTTCAAGTTCGATACAAACAGGGACATCCCATGGCAGTTCGTGGCACCTGTTCTTCGCGCGATCGACGAGCTGAACTCGTATGGATCAGCGACCAACGTTCCGTGGGCATCCCACAATCTCCACATCGACGGCCAGGGCGAAGTGGCGATCAGCTCACCACACACATGCGCAACGCCGGGCTCAGCGAACGACCGAACCATCGTTATCGGCTATGCGTCCATCAGCCAGCCATCTACGGGGTTCACGGCCGGCGACACCTGGGCATGTTTCGGAAGCTCGGGCTACTTCCGAAACGCCTACATCCGGCTGCACAGCGGCTTCAACCTCAGCAATTGGCACTGGGGAACGGCTAAGCCGGGGGCCGGGCAGATCGACGTGGAGTCTCTAGTCCTGCATGAGCTGGTCCACGCCATCGGCTTCATGGGCGGACCAGGCCTACTAGGGTCTCCGAACCCGATAACGGGAAGCACTCTGCCTGGTGCGGCACACTTCCAGTCATTTCAAGGGCTACCGTGCCCGGTGCTGGGTTTCAACGGGCCGAACCCGTTCACATCCGAGGGAACGATCAGAAGCCATGGCGGGACGGCATGGTGCCAGCACGATGAGAACACCGACCCCATAGTCTGCAACCACGAGGATCTCTACATCCAGCTTTACCAAACCATGTGCTACGGGCCGGGGAACATCGCTAGTCAAACAGGCATCGACGCCCAGTACTACATGCGCACGCTAGGGACGCACGACAAATCGGCGATTAGAACCTCGTATGACTTCCTCTGGTCCTTGTAGCTAAGAAGCAAGAAGAAGGGAGCTGGGTGCTGCCCGGCTCCCTTCTTGCTTTATCCATCGAGACAGAACGACGAGCGTGTCACGCCCCACGATCCTGGGGCAATCTCCTGTAGCTCAAAGGTAGCGACCGTTGCCGAGTCCCGCTTCATTACGATCCACTGGAACCCCGCATTGGCTCCAGCAACACGAAACATGCGACCCGGGCGAAATCCAGACGGGGTCTCGCCCGCGAGACGGTGTTGCACTGCTTGTTCTGGAGTTACTTGAGGCGCGTCGCTAGACGGCCTGGTTTCCCCAGGGGTACCTGGCCAGATGTCACTGATAAGCGTGGTGAACCGCTCGGGTGGGCAGTCGTCCATAGTTGCTTCGTTAGGAGGAATGGACGGCGCTGGACCCGTTGCGAGACTAGATGCACAGGCGGTAAGCCCCAGCAGAAGCATAGAGATGAGTCGCATCTTTCGGCCCCCTTCGGCATTGACATCATGCAGCCTATCTGTCCATCGGTACAGGGGAGGTAGGGCTAGAGTCCTGGGTTGACGGGTACGGTGGTCGGGTTGTGGAATGGAAGGCTGATCGCCACGTTCCGATGCAGCTCGGGCCGA
This sequence comes from Actinomycetota bacterium, assembly GCA_036397635.1. Taxonomy (GTDB): domain Bacteria; phylum Actinomycetota; class AC-67; order AC-67; family AC-67; genus DASWIP01. The sequence continues at coordinate 7,427 of DASWIP010000130.1, forward strand.
CCGACGTAGGACCACACGTCCGGCTCGTTAGTAAGCAGCGCCCATGCACGGAAGATGTCGAAGGCCAGCTCACCATGCCAGGTTGGGTTCCGCAAGGCGGCAGCCGGGTGGTAAGTGGGGTAGACGATGCGGTCCCGGCCGGCGAAGCGGTAGCCGAACGGACGACCGTGGACGCGGGTGATCTTGACACCGGGTGAGAACACGCCCGAGAGCATCTCGTAGAGCGAGTAGAGCAACCCCAGACCTGGGGAAGACAGTTCCGGAAGACGCTCAAGCGTCACCTCTCCCAGAACGTCAGATCGTGCTGGCGCTCCGGCAGCCCAAGAGCATGGGCCGAGGCCGGTGACACCGCGCCGCGTGCCAAAATCGCGTTCGAGTACCGGCGCATGCACATTCCCCAACCCGAGCCGGGGCACGTGGAGGCACCGAGCGCGGCCGCCAGGCAGAATGGGGCGCATCCGATCTGTTCGAGTCCGGGGGGACCATGAGGCCGGCGATGTCGTCGCGCGCCACAGTGCTGGCTGCGGTGCTCGTGACCACGGCGCTGGCGCTCGGCGCGCTGCTCGGCGCCACGATCGCCGGTGACAACGCCGACCCACCCGCGAACGACGCGGCGTTCGCGCAGGCGACGGAGAAGGCAGCCCGCTTGGAAGCCGAGCGGAACCGGCTGCGGCAGGAGCGCAATCAGCTCGAGGCGCGGCTGGCGGCCGGCAACGGGCCGCAGGCCTGCCCCGACGAGTTCGTCTCGACGGGAACCCTTCTGCGGCTTTACTCGGTCGATTACCCCTGCGCGTGGCACGTGCTGTTCGACCCGACGGCGCCGGTGACCGCGGAGGACCGGCCGGGACTGCGCGCGGAGGTGCTGCTGGTGTCGGGCCTGCCCATCTCGCTCGCGCCGGGTGGCGGCCCCGCGGGCGACCTGGAGTTGGTGGACTGGACCGACGACCCCAACGACGATCAGGATGCATTACCGCCGCTGACGGAGTGGCTGGACGAGGAGCGCGCGCGGTTCACCACGCTGCAGTCCGACGACCAGTTCGAAGCAGGCGACGGTCTGACGGTGCATCGCCTGGTCGGCGTGCAAGAGATCTTCGACGAACCTTCCACCGTGCACGTGTTGCTGTGGCGTTACGACGACGCGATCGGTGGGACGCGGCACATCGCGCGCGCGTTCGCGCTCGAGCCGAGCGCGCGCGCGGCAACCGCGCTCGAACGGCTCGCACGCTCGTTCCGCGCGCGCCAGCCGTAAGCGTCCCGGCCGAAGGCGATGATCGGGTGACGAATCTGATCCTGCTATAGCCCTTCAGTCCGGCGCGCGCTCGGGCATCCGAACCTCGCCGACGCTCGACGCCACCGGCAGGCCCCACCCCGCGCCCACGGCGACGATCGCGGCGCCGACGATGGTCACGATGCGACCGGCGGCGGACACGACGGTCGGCTCACCGACCCCCGCGGTCGGCGGAGGCAGAGCGGCTGCGATCGCGTCGGCGGCTCCGGCCATCAGCGCGAGCACGATCAACCCGAGCGCGCCGAGCATCGAGACCGCCAGGGCGACCGGGCGCGCGCGCCGGCCGGCGAGTAGCGCCAACACGGCGGCCAGCCCGACCAGCACCGCGAGCGCGGGGAGCCCCGCGCCCAGATCTGCGCCGGTGATGGCCGCGGTCTCCTCGGGGAAGGGCACGGTCCCGAACTCGGGGACCTCGATGATCCGGCCTTCCCATCTGACGGTGAACCAGCGGACGATCACACCGATCAACGCGGTCATCGCGCCGACGATGGCCGCGATCTGCGCGGCGCGGAGCCGGTGGCCGACGCTCACGACCCTTCGGTGAGCGCCTCGGCTGCGCGCACCGCGGTGAAGAACGCGCGCGCCTTGTCGCGCGTCTCCTGCTCCTCCCGCTCGGGCACCGAATCGGCCACGATGCCTGCGCCGGCCTGCAGGATCGCCTTGCCGTCGCGCAGGTAGCCGGTCCGCAACGCGATGCAGGTATCCAGGTTGCCCGAGAAGTCGAAGTACCCAACGGCGCCGGCGTAGGGGCCGCGCCTTGTCGGCTCGAGTGCGTCGATGATCTCCATCGCGCGGATCTTCGGCGCGCCGCTGACGGTGCCGGCGGGGAACGAGGCCTTGAGCGCGTCGAACGCGGTCCGACCTTCCGCCAGCTCGCCGCGCACGCTGGAGACGATGTGCATGACGTGTGAGTACCGCTCGATCTGCATCAGCTCATCGACCTCGACGGTGCCGGGCGTGCAGACGCGGCCGAGGTCGTTGCGCGCGAGGTCGACCAGCATCACGTGCTCGGCGCGCTCCTTCTCGTCGGCGAGCAGCTCGGCGGCCAGCTTCGCGTCCTCCTCGGGGCTCGCACCGCGCGGCCGGGTCCCGGCGATCGGTCGGATCGTCGCCTCGCGGCCGAACACGCGCAGATGCGGCTCGGGCGACGAGCCGACGATAGCGACACCCGGGAAGCGCAGGAAGAACATGTATGGGCTCGGGTTGATCAGGCGCAGCACCCGATACACGTCGAACGGGTCGGCGGTCGTGTCGCATTCGAACCGCTGCGAGGGCACGACCTGGAAGATCTCGCCGTCGGCGATCGCGTCCTTGGCGCGCGCGACCTTCTCTCGGAACTCTTCCGCGGACATGTTCGAACGCAACCCGTCGACGGCGGCGTCCAGGCGCGGAGCCTCGAGCCGGCTCGGGCCGGTCGCGTCGCGCAGTCGCGCGATCAGCGCCTCGGCCGCCGCGACCGCGTCGTCGTACTGAGCGGCCGGATCGTCACCGATCACGACGTTGGAGATCACGGTCATGCGCTGCCGGAGATGATCGAACACGAGCAGCTGGCCGGTGAACAGCAGCCACAGCTCGGGCAGGCCGAGATCGTCGGTGGTCGTCTGGGGGAGCTGCTCGATGTAACGAACCGCGTCGTAGCCGATGTAGCCCACCGCGCCGCCGTGCAAAGGAGGCAGGCCCGGCAGGTCGGGCGCGCGGTACGCGCCGAGCGCGCGCTCCAACGCCGTCAACGGATCCGGCGCGCCGGCCGCATCGGCGGGCGCCGCGCCCTCGAAGGACACAGCGCCGTCGCGCGAGGTCATGACGCTGAACGGGTTCACGCCGATGAACGAGTACCGACCCCAGCGTTCACCGTGTTCGACGGACTCGAGCAGGAACGAGAACGTCTCCGCCCCGAGCTTGCGGTACACCCCCACGGGTGTCTCGAGATCCCCGAGCACCTCGCGCCACACGGGGACGAGCGTGTGCCCGGCGGCGAGCCGCACGAACTCCGCGCGCGACGGCGAATAATCAGGCATGGTCATCGCCGATCACGCGGAAGAAGCAGGTGCGTTCGCCCGTGTGGCACGCGGGCCCGGCAGCATCGACCTTGACGAGCAGCGTGTCGCCGTCGCAGTCGTACAGGACCTCCTTGACGTGCTGGAGGTTGCCCGAGGTCGCCCCCTTGTTCCAGAACTCTTGACGGGAACGGCTCCAGAACCACGTCGTGGCGCTGTCCAGCGTCCGCTGGAGCGACTCGGCGTTCATCCACGCGACCATGAGCACCTCGCCGGTGTCGTGCTGCTGCACCACCGCCGGGATCAAGCCCTTGTCGTCGTACTTCAGCTCGGCGTTCATGGCTTCCTCGCGACCCAGATCATCTCGCGGCTTTCCTCGGTGAGGGGCCGTTCATCGAACCAACCATATAGCGCCTCGATCTCGAAGCCCGCGCGCGCCAGCAGATGCTCCATCTCGCGGGGATAGATCAGGCAGGCCTCGAGATCGGCGCTATGCGCCTCGACGGCCGTACCGTTCTCACGGACCTCGCAGATCGCGCGCAGATGCATGAGCTGTGTCGTCAGCTCGTAGGTCGGCTCCCCCACCAGCACGCACCGTCTGCCGTACTGGTCGATGAACTCGCCTTGCTCCTCGCCCTTCCCATGGCGACGCGCCATCACGACCGGATCCGGGATGAAGAGGTTCAGCGCCAGTCGCCCGTTCGACATCAGCGAGCGATGGATGTTGTAGAGGGTTTCGAGCTGTTCGTCCACCGTGGTCAAGTGGATGAACGAGCGGAACGGGATGATGACCAACTCGACCGGCCGTTCAGCGACGAAGGTCTGCATCGGCGAGTGGACCCATGTGATGCGCTCCTCGACACCCGCCGCCGCGGCTTTGCGCCGTCCCAGCTCGATCATCGCGGAAGAGGCATCGACGGCGATCACGTCGCGGCCGGCCTCCGCGATGGGGATACTCACCCGGCCGGTACCGGCGCCGAGTTCGACGATCGGCCCCGAAGTCTCGAGCGCGCGACGGACGTAGAAGTCGATGTCCTCGGTCATCTGCGCCGACCAGGCGTCGTAGAAGGGCGCGAAACGGGCGTAGGGGTCGGTCATCGCATCGCGACGCCGCGCGCGCGGCACCGCTGCTTCACCTCGGCGATACGCATCTCGCCGAAGTGGAACACGCTCGCCGCAAGCGCCGCGTCGGCTTCTCCCTCGAGCAGCGCGTCGGCGAAGTGATCCGGCGTTCCCGCGCCGCCGCTCGCGATCACCGGCACCGGCACCGACTCCGAGACCGCGCGCGTCAGCGAGAGGTCATAGCCGTCCTTGGTGCCGTCGCGATCCATGCTGGTGAGCAAAACCTCGCCGGCGCCGAGATCCTTCGTGCAGCGCACCGCCCACTCGACCGCATCGATCCCGGTGGGTGTCCGCCCGCCCTCGATCACGACCTCCCAGCCATCGCCGTCCGCGCGCGCGCGGGCGTCGATGGCGATCACGATGCACTGCGAGCCGAACGCGCGCGTCGCGTCGGCGAGCATGCCGGGATCCCTGACGGCGGCTGTGTTGATCGCGACCTTGTCGGCGCCGGCGCGAAGCAGCCGCTGCACGTCCTCGACGGCCCGCACGCCGCCACCGACGGTCAGGGGGATGAAGACCTGCTCGGCGGTCTGCCGGACCACCTCGTAGGTGGTTTCGCGCTGCTCGACCGACGCGGTGATGTCGAGGAAGACCAGCTCGTCGGCGCCCTCGGCATCGTAGACGCGCGCCATCTCGACCGGATCGCCGGCATCACGGATGTCGATGAACCTGATGCCCTTCACGACTCGGCCGGCGTCCACGTCCAGGCACGGGATGATCCGCTTGGCGAGCATCAGCCGAACCGTTCCGGGTACACGATCCGCTCGTATCGCGAGAGATACACCCCGAGCGCGACGATGCTCAGGGCGAGCAGCGCGAAAGCCGCGGGGGGCAACGACCCCGAGCCGGTGGTCGCGAGCGCGCGCGCGGGGGTATCGGCGTCGGCAGCGTCTCCGCCCGAGATCCCGTCCTGCACGAACAGCACGCCCGACATGCCCTCGCCGTCGGGTCCGCCGTGGATGGTGCAGTGGTAACGGATGGTGCCGGCGGGGAGGGACTCCACGTCGAAGGGGTCGCCGGGTTCGAGCGTGCCGGAGTCGAACGAGCCGTCGTCTGCGGTCACGGTGTGATCGATGGCGCCGTCGTTGGTCCAGGTCACCGTATCGGCAGTGCCGACCTCGAGTCCCTCCGGATCGAACGAGTTATCGACGATGCCGATCGCCTCGTTCGCGGCCGACGCCGGTGCCGCAACACCCAGCATCGGGACCAGCGCGGCGACCATGACGATCCAGCGCCTGATGTCCATGACGTCCCCCGTCGTGGTCTCGCACCGAGGATAGCAGGGGCGGCCGCGCGGCCCGCCGGATTCATCGAACGACTGCGCGGCTCCAGCGGCGCGAGCGCCTCGGCTTCAGCCAGCGGCCGCGAGGGCGTCGGGCAGCGTGAACGCGCCCGCGTACAGCGCCTTGCCGACGATGCACGCCTCAGCGCCGGTCGCCGCGACCGCGCGCAGGTCCTCCAGCGAGGAGACGCCGCCGCTCGCCACCACCGACGCGGACGTGCGTTCGATGACGCGCCGCAGCAGATCCGTGTTGGGGCCCTCCAGCATGCCGTCTTTGGCCACGTCGGTGACCACGAACCGTGCCACCCCCGCGGCGCCGAGACGATCCAGTGTCTCCCACAGGTCTCCGGCATCCTCGGTCCAGCCGCGCGCCTGCAAGCGATCGCCGCGCGCGTCCAGCCCGACGGCCACTTCGTTCCCGAAACGTCCCACCGCGTCTGCAACGAATCCAGGGTCGAGCAGCGCCTGGGTTCCGACCACCACGCGCGCGGCTCCAGCGGAGACGGCGGCCTGGATGGCCTCGAGCGAGCGGATGCCGCCCGAGGCCTGCACCGGGATGCTCACCGACGCGATCACCCCGGCGACCACCTCGCGGTTGCGCGGCTCACCCTCCAGGGCCGCGTCGAGGTCGACCACATGGAGCCATTCGGCGCCCTCGGCCTCGTAGGCGCGGGCGACCTCGGCCGGCTCCTCGTCGTAGACGGTCTCCTGAGCGAAGTCGCCCTGCACCAGCCGGACGCATCGTCCGCCGCGGATGTCGATCGCCGGCAGCAGGATCACGTGATCGCGCGCAGGAAGTTCGCGAGCAGCGCCGCGCCGGCCTCCCCGCTCTTCTCGGGATGGAACTGGGTGGCGTAGATGTTCTCGCGCTCGACCGCGCAACAGAACGTGCGCTCGTATTCGGTCGTCGCCGCCACGACCGATCCGTCGGCCGGCGCGGGATAGTAGGAGTGCACGAAGTAGAAGCGCGTGCCGGGATCGATGCCGTCGAACAGCCGCGCGCCGGCCCGCGGCTCCACCTCGTTCCAGCCGATGTGCGGCACCTTCACGCTGCCGCTGAAACGGACGACGTCGCCGGCGCAGACGCCCATCCCCTTCTCGGACGACTCCTCGGAGCGCTCGAACAGCACCTGCAGGCCGAGGCAGATCCCGAGGTACGAACGACCCTGCTCGATCCACGATCGCACCGCCTCCAGCCGCGCTCCCAGGTTGACCACGCACGAACCGAACGCGCCCTGCCCCGGAACCACCAAGGCGTCCGCGCGCCCGTCCACTTCGGCGGCGACCTCGACGACGGCCCCGGCGCGCTCGAGCGCCTTGGCGACCGAGCGCAGATTGCCCATCCCGAAGTCCAGGACGGTGACCGCGGTCACAGACGTCCCTTCGTGCTGGGAACGCCGCCGCGCGCGGGCGCGGTCGCGGCGCCGAGCGCGCGAGCGAGCGCCTTGAACGCCGCCTCGACGATGTGGTGCGGGTTCTTGCCCGCAAGCATGCGCACATGGATCGTGGCGCCCGCGGCCTGCGCGAGCGCGCGCACGAACTCCTCGGCCAGCCTGGTGTCGAACGCGCCGATCGTCTTCGCCTTCGCGTCGACGTCCCACGCGAGGTACGGGCGCGCCGACAGATCCAGCGCGACCTGTATCAGCGCCTCGTCCAGCGGCACGAGCGCGTTGCCGAACCGCGCGATACCGCTCTTGTCCCCCAGCGCCTCGACCAGCGCCTCGCCGATCGCGAGCCCGGTGTCCTCGACCGTGTGGTGCGCGTCGACCTCGAGATCGCCCTTCGCGCGCACGGTCAGGTCGTAGCCGCCGTGCTTGCCGAGCTGCTCGAGCATGTGATCGAAGAACGGGATCCCCGTCGAGGCCTTCGCGGCGCCGGCGCCGTCGAGCACCAGCTTGACGCGGACGTCGACCTCCTTGGTCTTGCGCGTCACCTCCGCGCGCCGCGCCGGGTGCCGGACCGCCCGCTTCGCCGGCGTGCGCCGCTTCGGTTGCGTGGGCTTGCGCTCAGCCATCTGCGAGCACGCTCCTCATGGTCTCGACGAACGTCAGGTTCTGATCGGCGGTGCCGACCGTGATACGGAGCGCGCGCGGGATCATCTCCGAGAAGTCGCGGACGAGGACGCCCGCATCCGCCAGCGCGCGCCACAGCCGCGCGCCTTCCCACGGCGTCCTGCACAGCAAGAAGTTCGCGTCCGACACGAACACCTCGACGCCGGGGACGCGCTCGAGCTCTTTGGCCAAGCGGTCACGCTCGGCGATGATCTCACCGATCTGGCCCAGGATCTGCTGTTGATGACGCAGTGCCACTTCTCCCGCCGCCTGCGTGAGCGACGACAGGTGATAGGGCAGCCGCACGATCTGCATCGCCTCGACCAACCACGGGTGCGCGAGCGCGTAGCCGATCCGGGCGCCGGCGAGCCGCCACGATTTCGAGAACGAACGCACCACCACCAGCCGCGGGTGCTGCTCGAGCAGCGCGACCGCGCTCTCGCCGCCGAACTCGCCGTAAGCCTCATCGACCACGACCAGCCCCGGCCCCGCGTCCAGCGCCGCGGCCACCACGGCGGGAGGATGCGCGTTGCCGGTCGGGTTGTTCGGCGAGCAGATCATCGTGATCGCCGGCGGCTCGAACGACACGCCCCAAGCGACCGTCTCGGCGTCCAGCGTCCACGGCTCGGGCACGTCCTTGGACGCGACCTCGGTGGCGGTGACGCGGGCGATGTGCTCGTACATGGCATAGGTCGGCCGGAAGAGCACCAGCCGTCGGCCGGCGCCGCCGAAGGTCAGCAGCAGGGTCTGCAGGATCTCGTTGGAACCGTTGGCGACCCACACCCCCTCGGGGTCCCAGCCGTGCCGAGCCGCGAGCGCAGCGCGCAGCGCGCGCGCGTCGCGATCCGGGTACCGGTTGAGGTCCAGCGACGCGACGCGCGCGCTCAGCTCCTCCAGGTATCCCTTGGGCGGCGGCCACGGCGACTCGTTGGTGTTGAGCCGGACCGGCGCGTCGGCTTGCGGCGCGCGATACGGCCGGACCTCGCGCAGGTCGTCGCGCACCTCGAACGGCCGACCGGTCACGAGCCCTCCTCCAGGCGGATCCGCAGCGCGCGCGCGTGCGCATCGAGCCCCTCGGCCTCGGCCAGCTCGATCAAGCTCGCGCCGACCTCGTCGAGGCCCGAGCGCCCGAAGCTGATCACAGCCGTGGCCTTGACGAAATGGCTGACCCGCAGCGGCGAGGCGAACCGCGCGCTGCCGGCCGTGGGGAGGACGTGATTGGTGCCGGCGACGTAGTCGCCCAGCGCGACGGGTGAGTACGCGCCTACGAACACCGCGCCGGCGTCGCGCACCTGCAGCAGGCGGTCCTCCGCGTCGGCGCAGATCAGCTCGAGGTGCTCGGGCGCGAACGAGTTCGCGACGGCCATCGCGTGATCGAGATCACGAACCAGGACGGCGCGCCCCTGCCCCCGCAGCGCCGACTCGATGTCGTCGCGCCGCGAGGCCGCGGGCACTTCCTTCTCGAGCGCGTCGCCGACCGCGCGCACCAGGTCCTCGGAGGGGGTGATCAGCAGCGCGGTCGCGAGCGGATCGTGCTCGGCCTGAGCGACCAGATCCGCGGCGACGAAGGCCGGGGGGGCCGTGGCGTCGGCGACGATCACGACCTCGGTTGGGCCGGCGAACGAATCCACCCCGACGTCGAGGGCGACCTCGTGTTTGGCCAGCGTGGTCCAGATGCTGCCCGGACCCACGATCACATCGACACGGCCGACCGTCTCGGTCCCGTACGCGAGCGCGGCGACCGCCTGCGCCCCGCCCATCGCGTAGACCTCGTCCACGCCGGCGATCGCGCATGCGGCGAGCGTCGCCGGGTGGATGCGTCCGTCCGCCGCCGGCGGCGAGCACACCACGACGCGCTCGACGCCGGCGATCCGCGCGGGGATCGCGGTCATCAGCACGCTGGAGGGCAGGGGCGCGCGCCCGCCGGGTGCGAGGCATCCGGCCGAGGCGACCGCGCGCGACTCCTCCCCCACCAGAGCGCCGTCGTTTCCGATGCGCCAGAACGGCGCGCGCTCCTCCGCGGCCTGACGCTCGTGGTAGGCGCGGATGCGCGCGGCGGCTTGCTCGATCGCGGCGGATAGCCGCTCGGGCGCCGCACCGCGTGCCGCTTCGACTTCGGACGCCGGCACCCGGAGGGCGAGCGGACGGACCCCGTAGCGCTCCTGCTGCTCGAGCACCGCGGCGTCGCCGCGATCACGCACATCGGCCACGATCCCCCGTACCGTCCCGCGCGCCGCCTCCCGATCGACGACTGCTCGGGGGAGCCGCGTCAGCGGGTCCCCGTCGGATCCGCGCAGGTCGACGACGGTCAGCATGGGTCGCCGTATCCTAGCCCAGCCTCTCTCCACTCCCGACCGGCTTTCCCTATCATTCAGGCATGCCGACGCCTTTGTTCCCCCTGCACATGGTCCTGTTCCCGGGCGCCACGCTGCCCCTCCACGTCTTCGAGCTGCGATACCGCTTGATGATGGATCAGGTCCTCGAGGGCGACCGGCGGTTCGTGGTCGCCGCGATCCGGCAAGGCATGGAGGTCGGCGGACCCGCCGAGGTCTACGGCACCGCGACACTCGCCCAGATCGAGCAGGTGCAGCGTTCGGAAGAGGGCCGGATGGCCATCGTGGTCCGGGGCATCAAGCGCGTGCGGGTCGTCACCCGGCTGCCCGACGATCCGTTCCCCGCCGCCGAGGTAGAGCCGCTCTCCGAGCAGCTGGGCCTGGACGCCGACCGCGCGATGACACGCGCGCGCGCGGCGGTGCATCGCTACCTCAGCGCCGTGGCCAAGCTCCGCGGGACCGAGGTCACCGCGCCGGCGCTCGGCGAGGACGACGCGATCAATGTCTCGTTCGTCCTGGCCGAGGTGCTGCACATCGACCTGCCGGACCGGCAGCGACTGTTGGAAGCCCCCGACGCGGCGGCGCGCTTGTCGCTCGTCGAGCAGCTCGCGCGCGACGAGGCGCGACTCCTGGACATGGTGGGACCATCGGTGGGGCGTCCGACCGACAGCATCTCGCTCAACTGAGCAGCTGTCCGCGCGCCCTGCCTACCCGCCCGCGCGCTTACATGTCGGCGACGCCGACGTCGGCGCCGCGCGCGCGGATCCCTTCGATCGTGGAGCGGAACAGCGCCTCGAGATCGTCGGCGAGGCGCTGCAGGTCCGCGACCTCGCTGCGCGCCTCGTCGTCCTCCTCGCCCTTCCCCACGCGCTTGACCGTCTCGGACAGCAACTGCGCGCGCAGGCCCGCCGACATGGCGACCTCCTGCAGCTCCTGGAGCGTGATACGGAGCAGCCACCGCACGCGCCGGTCCTGGAACCGCTTCTCGACCGGCTTGGCCTCCGCGTCACGCTTCGCCTCGGGCATCTGGATCTCTCCGGCGAAGTGATCGCGCACGAACTTCTCGAACCGTTCGCCCTTGGGGATGCCGAGCTTTCGGCGGATCGCTTGCTTGTGGCTCTCGAGCGTGCCGGCGGCGATCCCCAGCGCCTCACACGCTTCAGACTGGGGAACGCCTTCGATCGCGAGCGCGATGACGCGCCATTCCTGCGCGGTGATCCTCGATGCGCGGCCGGCGATATCCGGGTCCATTGCTCCCCCTAGAGCTCGAAGGCCTTCGGGCCCAACAGCGTCTTGAGTTCAGCGTACAACCCGTCGCGGCGCTCCACGGCGAAGCGGTGCGGCAGTCGGAGCGTCTTGGGCTGACCGCCGTTGGAGGTCAGGCGCAGATGAACCGGCGTGCGACCCGGATGGGACTCCAGAACCCCCTTCAGCCGATCGACCAAGGCCGGCGTGCACCGCTCGGCCGGCATCTGAAGGATCAAGGGGTTGCCACCCCCCTCAAGGTTCGGGTAGCTCACCTCGTGGGCCACGATCTTGGCCTGGTCGTCGCGCCGGTCGACCTTGCCCCGCACGCAGACGATCGCATCGGGGGTCAGGACGCTCTGCGCGTTCACGTAGGCGCTCGGGAAGACGACCACCTCGATCGCGCCCGAGAGATCCTCGAGCCAGAACACCGCCATCGGCTCGCCTTTGCGAGTGAACTTCTTCTGGAGCCTCGTCACCAGGCCGGCGAGGTTGACGGGATGTCCCTCTCGCATCCCTTCGACGTCGGGGATCTGCGCGTCGGTGCTCGCGCGCAGCGCCGCCTCCACGCCAAGCAGCGGGTGATCCGACACGTACACGCCGAGCATCTCCTTCTCGGCCGCGAGCAGCTCGGTCTTGGGGATCTCGAGGCCGGGCAGGATGGTCATGTCGACCTGCGCGATCTCGGTCCCTCCGAATAACGAGAACTGGCCCTGCTCCTCGGCGCGCGCGCGCCCGACCGCGGCGTCGACCACCGTGGCGACCGCCTCGGCGAGCACGACGCCCTTCTCGACATCCCGCTGGAGCAGCGTCGAGCGCGCGATGTCCAGCAGATCGAAGGCGCCGGCTTTGGCGACGGACTCGATGACCCGGCGGTTGAGCACGATCGGATCGACCTTGCTGATGAAATCCTGGAAATCGGCGAACGGCCCCTTCTCGGTGCGCGCGCGGATGATGCGCTCGACCACGTTCTCCCCGACGTTGCGCACCGCGGAGAGCCCGTAGCGGATCGTGCCGCCGGCGGTCGGGGTGAAGTCCGAGTCGCTCACGTTGACGTCGGGCGGCTCGACGGTGATCCCGAGCCGGCGACATTCCGCGAGGTACAGCGCCGACCGGTCCTGGTTGCCCTTCACGCTGGTGAGCAGGGCGGCCAGGTAGTCGACGGGATGCTTGGCCTTCAGGTACGCGGTCTGGTACGCGACGTAGGCGTACCCGCAGCTATGACTCTTGTTGAAACCGTAGCCGGAGAAGTGGTCGATCATCTCCCACAGCTTCTCGGCGAGGTCCTTGTCGTACCCCTTCTCCTGACAGCCCGCGACGAACTTCTCGCGATGCGCGCGCATCACGGTCGCGATCTTCTTGCCCATCGCCTTGCGGAGACTGTCCGCCTCGGCCATCGTGAAGCCGGCCATGTCGGAAGCAACCCGCAAGACCTGCTCCTGGTACAGGATCACACCGTAGGTATCCCGAAGGATGGGTTCCAGGTCGGGGTGCGGATAGCTGACCTTCGACAGCCCGTGCTTACGCGCCGCGTACTCGCGATGCATCCCCTCGCCCAGCGGACCCGGACGATACAGTGCGACCAGCGCCATCACATCGTCGAAGCGGTCCGGCTGGAGTCGCTTCACCAGCTCGCGCATCCCCGCCGATTCGAGCTGGAACACGCCGATCGTGTCGCCGCGGGTAAGCATCGCGTAGGTGTCCGCGTCGTCCAGCGGCACGGCGTCGATGTCCAGCTCGACGCCGCGGCGGCGCAGATGCTCGAGTGTGTCGGTGATCACGGTGAGGTTGCGCAGGCCGAGGAAGTCCATCTTCAGCAGCCCGAGCCGCTCGACCGCGTGCATCTCGTACTGGGTGACGATGCCGCCGGTGTCGTCGTCGGCGCGCCGCAGCGGCACGTACTCGACCAGCGGACGGTCCGAGATCACGACGCCGGCGGCGTGCACCGAGACCTGACGCCGAAGGCCCTCGAGGCCGCGCGCGATGTCCAGTACACGCTGCGCGTCGGGATCGATCTGATAGGCGCTGCGCAGGTCGGCGGCTTGGGCGTACGCGTCGTTCTTTCCGGGGTCCGGCCATGCGAACTTCTTGTCGAAGCACGCGGCGAGGGGCGGGTCCTTGCCGAGGATCGACGGTGGATACATCTTCGCGAGCCGGTCCCCGACCTGGTACGGGTAGCCCAGCACGCGCGCGGCGTCGCGGATCGATTGCTTGCCTTTGATCGTGGCGAAGGTCACGATCTGCGCGACCCGATCCTCGCCGTACCGCCGCGAGGCGTACGCGATCACCTCGCCGCGCCGGCGCTCGTCGAAGTCCATGTCGATGTCGGGCATCTCCTTGCGGCCGGGGTTCAAGAACCGCTCGAAGATCAACCCCCAGCGCATCGGGTCGATGTCAACGATGCCCAGGCAATAGGAAACGACCGACCCGGCGGCGCTGCCTCGTCCGGGTCCGACGCGGATCCCGTTCGCGCGCGCGAAGTCGATCAGGTCGGCGACGATCAGGAAGTATTCGGTGAACCCCATCTCGGTGATCACCGAAAGCTCGTGGTCGATGCGTTGCCCGACGTCCTCGGGCAACGGATCCCCGTAACGCGTGCGCGCCCCATCGAGCGTCAGCCGCCGCAGGTACGGCTCGGTCGCCTCGCCCGAGGGCGGATCGAACCGCGGCAGGCGATGGACCCCGAACTCCAGGGTCACACCGCAGCGTTCGGCGATCGCCAGGGTGTTGTCGCACGCCTCGGGATGGTCGGCGAACAGCGCGCGCATCTCCTCGGGGCTCTTGAGATAGAACTCCTCGGCGTCGAACTTGAACCGTCCGGGCTCGTTGATGGTCGAACCGGTCTGGATGCACAACAGTACGTCGTGCGTGGGAGCGTCCTCGCGCCGCACGTAGTGCAGGTCGTTGGTCGCGAGCAGCGGAGCCCCGGTGCGGCGCGAGATGTCGATCAGCGCATCGAAGACCTTCCGCTGGTCCTCCAGACCGTGATCTTGCAGCTCGACGTAGAAGTTATCCGGCCCGAAGATCTCGCGGTACTCCCCGACCACCCGCATCGCCTGCTCGGTCTGCTCCGCCATGATCAGCTGGCACACCTCGCCGGCCAGGCAGCCGCTGGTCGCGACGATCCCTCGGGCATGCCGGGCGAGCAGCTCCTTGTCCACGCGCGGGCGGTAGTAGTAGCCCTCGAGGTGCGCGGCCGAGACCAGCTTGAGCAGGTTCTGGTAGCCCTCGTCGGTGACGGCGAGCGCGGTCATGTGATGGTTGCCGTCCTTCTCGCGCGCGGACTTGTCCAAGCGCGAGCGCGTCGCCACGTACAGCTCGGATCCGAGGATCGGCTTCACGCCGTGCTCGGCGCCGGCTTGGTAGAAGTCGACCGCGCCGTACATGACGCCGTGGTCGGTGATCGCCAAGGCGGGCATCCCCATCCGCGCGGCCTGCTCGAACACATCGTCGACACGACTGGCCCCGTCCAGCATCGAGTACTCGGTGTGGACGTGCAGGTGGACGAAGGTGTCAGGCACAGCACATATCTCCCCGGCCGCACGGGGAAGGGAGGCCGACTCGAATCACATGGATGTGATTCGGATTCTAGCGCCGGACGGGGGCGGTCTCAAGGGCCCATCCCAGGCCGGCCTGCGCGCCCCAGCACGTGTGGCGCCGCCGGGTTGGCGAAGCGCGGCCCCAGGTCGAATCGCCTGACCTGCAGCGGGACGAATCCGGCATCCTCGATCGCCCGCGGCGTGTCTCTGGCGGTGTGACAGCCACCGGCGAGGAGCGGCCAGACGACGTCCACCCCTCGCTGGAAGCGCGCCTGGGCCGGGGTCTCGGCGCGCACATGCTCGTAGAAGCGCAGCTCGCCGCCCGGGCGGATCACGCGGTGCAGCTCGGCGAGCGCCGCCCGCTGGTCGAGCACCGAGCACAGAGCCAACGAAACCACGCCGGCGTCCACGGAGGCGTCGTCGAGCGGGAGCCGCTCGGCGACGCCGGCCAACACCGCGACCGCAACCGGCGCGCGCGCGGCGGCCTCCACGGCCTGACCGCGCAGGTATGGTTCCGGCTCGATCGCGATCAGCTTCGTGACACCTGCGGGAAGGTGCGCGAAGTTCATCCCGTTCCCGGCACCCACCTCGAGGACAAGGCCGGCTAGATCGTCGAGCAGCTCGTCGCGATGCCCCGCGATCTCGGTCCGTTCCATCGCGCGACTCAGCCTGGTGTAGAACCGGGCGAAGATCGGGTGGTGGGACGCCTTCATGGCTCCATCATGCCTCCACCGCTCGCGCGCGCGACGGCCAGCGCACGTTCGAGCTCCGAAGGGAGCGGCTCGCTCAAGTCGATGGTCTCGCCGGTGACCGGGTGGGCGAACACCAGACGCGTGGCATGGAGGAACGGCCGCTTCAGATCCAGCCGATCGGCGAGCTGCCGGTCGCGCCCGTAGACGTCGTCCCCCACGACGGCGTGTCCGCTCGCTGCGAGATGCACGCGGATCTGGTGGGTCCGGCCCGTCTCGGGCCGCGCCTCGACAAAGGTGGCCTCGGCGAGCCGTTGCATCACCATGATGCGTGTGATCGCCTCGCGGCCGCCGGCGACGACGGCCATCTTCTTGCGCTGGCGGGTCGAACGGCCGATCGGAGCATCGATCGTCATCGTGTCCGGCTCGATCACTCCCTCGGCGAGCGCGAGGTAGACGCGAGTGATCCGCCGGCGAGCCATGGCGCGCACGAGCGCCGCGTGCGCGTCCTCGGACTTGGCGACGATCATCAACCCGCTGGTCCCTGCGTCGAGCCGATGCACGATGCCCGGCCGATCCGACGCACCGCCGGCCGGCAAGCCCGACCTGGCGAGCAGCGCATTGACCAGGGTCCCCGACCGGTGCCCCGGCGCAGGATGCACGACCAAGCCGGCCGGCTTCGCCACCACGAGCAGCGCGTCGTCCTCGTGCACGACCCTCAGCGGGATCTCTTCTGCCTGCGGCGGCCCCGGCTCGTCGGGCACGACCGCCAGGATCCGCATCCCCGGCCGCACCCGCAACGACTTCGGCGCCGGCCGGCCGTCGGCCCGGACGGCGCCGGCGGCGATCAGGCGTGCCGCGTGCGCGCGGCTGATGCCGGCGCGCGCGGCGAGCACCGCATCGAGCCTGCCCTCGTCGCCTCCGTCGGCGATGAACTCAACCTCGCGCGGCACGAGCCCGTCGCTCCTGAGCGTATTGCGCGAGGATCAGCAGGATCGCGCCGACGACCACCGCGGCATCGGCGACATTGAACACCGGCCACACTCGCAGGTCCACGAAATCGATCACGTGGCCCCGGAAGACGCCCGGCGGCCGGAACACGCGATCCGTGAGATTGCCTACCGCCCCGCCGAGGACGAGACCCAGCGCCACTGCGTGGGTCCGGTCGGGCACCCTGCGCGCGTACACGAGGATGCCGACCGCGATCGCCGAAGCCAGGATGGTGAAAGCGACCGGGAAATCGGTGAACAGGCCGAAGGCGGCTCCCGGGTTGCGCTGGAACGTCCAATGGAGCACGCCGTCGATGACCGGGATCGTCTGGCCCTCGAGCATGGAGGCGACCACGATGACCTTCGTCGCCTGATCGAGGGCGAGCACGATGCCGGCGACGAGGATGAGCAGACCCACCATGGGAACCAGAACCCTATCGCCGGTCCGTCCGCCGTGGAGCGATGGGACGAACCGTCGCCCCCGGGTCAGCGCGTGCGTTCCTCTCGCTGCTTGCAGCGGATGCACAGCGACGAGTACGGAAGGGCGAGGAGCCTGTCCTTGTTGATCGGATCGCCGCAATTCTCGCAGAGCCCGTACGTGCCGCGCTCGATCCTGTCCAGCGCGTGGCCCACTTTCTCGAGAAGGTCCCGGATGTTGTTGCCTATCGACAGCTCCTTCTCTCGCTCGAAGGTGAAACTGCCGGCATCGGCGTATTCCTCATCGAAGGATGCCTCCCCCGACATGTCAGACTGCGAGAGGCTGAACGCGCCCTCTTCTAGATCGGTGAACTCGCGCAGCAGCTCGACGCGCTGAGCCGTGAGCTGTTCCTTGATCTTCTCGATGGTCTTGCGCGTGACCTCGGGCTTGCGAGGCTTCTTGGGAGGAGCGGGCTTGACAGCCTCCGGAGGCGGCGCCTTCGGTTGGGGTGCCTCGGCCGGCTGGTGTTCCGGCGCCGGCGCGGGAGCGGTCGTGATCGCCTCGCGCGCGCTGCGGGCAGCGGAGGTCGGTGTCCGCTTCTTGGTCGCCACGGTTCGCTTGGGTGTCCTGGCCGTGCCGGCAGCCGGCTTCTTC
The DNA here is from genome assembly GCA_036397635.1 of Actinomycetota bacterium. GTDB lineage: Bacteria > Actinomycetota > AC-67 > AC-67 > AC-67 > DASWIP01. The sequence continues at coordinate 25,034 of DASWIP010000130.1, forward strand.
GCCGGTTTCGCCTCCGCCTTGGCAGGCTTGCCAACCACCTTGGCCGGGGCCTTCTTGGCGCTCTTCTTGGCGGAGGTCTTCCCCGAGGAACCCTTCGACGCCGCGCGTTTGGGCGCGGGCTTCCGCGACAGCTTTGCGCTCTTCTTGGCGGCTCGAGCCACCGGGATCCCTCCAGATCTGCGCCCAGGGGGGGCGCGAGGATGCCGCAGGGTAGCACCGGGCACTTGGAGCGTCAACAGACCACGGCGGGGCCACCGGCGGGGGTCGGCGGCCTCGTTTCCGCAGGTAGGAAGGCCTGCCGGGGGAGGGATCCCCGATGGGTCAACGGGCCCCGAGTCGCGGCGCCCACCGGGCGCCAGAGTACTATGTTGGCTCCGTTCAACGAGGAGAGGGAAGCGTCCAACGATGCCGCCGTTCCATGCCGTCCCCAAGCAACCCGACCACGTCGAGCTCGAGCACCGTGTCCTCGAGCGCTGGCACCGCGAACGCACGTTCGAGCGCCTCCGCCAACAGACCCAAACGGGCGAGCCCTGGTCGTTCATCGACGGTCCCATCACCGCCAACAATCCCATGGGGGTCCACCACGCGTGGGGCCGAACGCTCAAGGACCTGTGGAGCCGGTATCGCGCCATGAACGGGCGTCGGCTCCGCTGGCAGAACGGCTTCGACTGCCAGGGGCTATGGGTAGAGGTCGAGGTCGAGAAGGCTCTCGGCCTCAACTCCAAGCGAGAGATCGAGGACTACGGACTGGACAAGTTTTCGCGAGACTGTCGCGCGCGCGTCGCAACCTACGGAGACGCGATCGCCAAGCAGTCGGAACGACTCGGCCAATGGATGGACTGGGAACGCTCGTACTTCACCATGACCGATCCGAACATCAGCTACATCTGGACCTTCCTCGCTGAATGCCATCGGCGCGGATGGCTCTACCGGGGTCATCGTTCCATGCCCTGGTGTCCACGCTGCGGCACCGCGCTGTCGCAGCATGAGCTGATCGACTCCTATGAGGAGATCACTCATCCGTCGCTGTTCGTTCGCTTCCCGATCCACCAGCGGGAGCACGAATATCTCGCCGTGTGGACGACGACACCGTGGACGCTGCCGGCGAACGTCGCCGCGGCCGTGCACCCCGACGAGGACTACGTACGCGTCGAGACCCTCGTCGGCGTGGCGATCGTCGCCGAAGCGCGGCTCGAGCACCTGCCCTTCGGGGGGAAGGTCCTCGAGACCCTCAAGGGCGCAGATCTGGTCGGCCTCACCTACGACGGCCCGTTCGACGACCTCCCGGCTCAACAGGGCGTCGAGCATCGCGTCGTGGCCTGGGACGAGGTCTCGATGGAGGAGGGCACCGGCGTCGTCCACATCGCACCCGGCTGCGGCGCCGAAGACTTCGAGCTTGGCAAGCGCGAGGGGCTTCCGGCCCTGATCCCGATCGACGAGAGCGGGGCCTTCTTCGAGCAGTACGGCTGGCTGCACGGCAACCATGCAGGCGAGGCTGCGCACCCGATCATCGACGACATGGGGCGCCGCGGCCGCGTGATCGAGGCCGGCGAGCTGACTCACCGCTACCCGACCTGCTGGCGATGCGGCACCGAGCTGCTCTACCGGCTGGTGGACGAGTGGTTCATCCGGTGTGACGAGATCCGCGAACCGATGATCGCCGCCGCGCGCACCGTCGAGTGGACCCCGCCGCAGTACGGGAAACGCATGGAGGACTGGCTGCGGAACATGGGCGACTGGTGTATCAGCCGCAGGCGCTACTGGGGGCTGCCGCTGCCGTTCTGGTTCTGCGACGACGGACACATGACGCTGATCTCGTCGAAGCAGGAACTGCTGACCAAGGCGATCCGGCTAGCCGAACAACTCCCGGAGCTGCACCGCCCGTGGATCGACGAGGTGGTCGTGCCTTGCGCCGAGTGCGGTGAGGATGCGACGCGCACCCCCGACGTCGGCGACGCCTGGCTCGACGCAGGGATCGTCCCCTACTCGACGCTGGGCTGGCGCAACCAGACGTATCGGCCCGAGGGCTACGCCGAGGGTGCCGGGGTGGGTCTGACCAAGGCCGACCTGCCCGACGGCGAGTACTGGGAGACCTGGTTCCCCGCCGATTGGGTCAGCGAGATGCGCGAGCAGATCAGGTTGTGGTTCTACTCGATGCTGTTCATGAGCGTCACGCTCGACGGCCGGTCTCCGTACCGTCGCGTGCTAACCTACGAGAGGGTCACCGACGAGACCGGCCGCGCGATGCACAAGTCCTGGGGGAACGCGATCTGGTTCGACGACGCCGTCGAGACGATGGGCGCCGACGCGATGCGCTGGATGTACGCCGCGCAGACCCCGTCGGAGAACCTGCACTTCGGCTACGGCCCCGCGAGCGAGGTGAAGCGCAAGCTGCTCACCCTGTGGAACTGCTACAGCTTCTTCATCTCCTACGCGTCCATCGACGGGTACGAGCCGCGCGCGCAGGTGCTCGGGGAGGGACCCGACCTCGCCGGCGCCCGGCCGCTCGACCGATGGATGCTCGCGACGACCCAGGAGCTGATCCGCGAATGCCGTGACGCGCTGGATGCGTACGACTCGCCGCGGCTCGTGCGCGCGGTCGAGCGGTTCTGGGACGACCTGTCGAACTGGTACCTACGCCTGTCGCGCGCGCGCTTCTACGGAGCCGATGACACCGCGGACAAGCGCGCCGCCTACGAGACGCTGTGGTACGCGCTGTGCCAGGTGACGCGGCTGATGTCGCCGGTGGTCCCCTTCGTCACCGATGAGATGTGGACGAACCTGGTGGCGCCAGCCGAGGGCCTGCCAGACAGCGTGCACCTGTCGGGTTACCCGGTCGTCCTGGAGAACCTCGCCGATCCGGACCTGCAGCGCGAGATGCGCGACGTTCGCACGGTCGTCGAGCTGGGGCGAGCAGCGCGCGGCGACGCCAACATCAAGGTGCGGCAGCCGTTGCGCGCCGTGATCGTGGCGACCGAGGACAAGGGCGCGGCCGAGCGCATCCAGCGCCAGGCCGAGCTGATCGCCGCCGAGCTGAACGTCAAGGAGGTCCGCCTCACCTCCTCATCGGAGGACTTCGCGCAGGTCGAGGTCGTGCCGAACTTCAAGGTCATCGGACCGAAGCACGGCAAGGATGCCGGCGAGATCAACCGGCTGCTGCGCGCCGGCGAATACGAGCGCACGGCCGATGGGGTGACAGCCGGTCGGTGGACGCTCGGCGCGGACGAGTACGAGGTGCGAACGCGCGCGCGCGAAGGTTTCGCCGTGGTCGACGGCGACGGTTTCGCCGCGGCGCTGGACACCGAGATCACGCCGGAGCTGAAGCTCGAGGGCGAGGCACGCGACGTGATCCGACGCATCCAGGATCTGCGCAAGCAAGCCGATCTCGCTTTGACCGACCGGATCACGATCACCTACCCGGCCGACCTCGCCGCGGTCTTCGAGACGCACGGAGCATGGATCGGCACCGAGACCCTGTCGACCGGAGCGACGCCGGGCGACGCGTTTGCCGTCGCGAAGTCTTGACCGCGGCATGAAGGACGTCGCGATCGTCGGACTGCCCGGCGCGGGCTCCTCGACCGTATTCACCGCGCTGACCTCGCTCGAGGGCGCCGCGCCGGGGAAGTCGCACCAGGCGGTCGTTCCGGTCCCCGACGAGCGCGTCGACCGGCTGACCGAGCTGCACACCTCACGCAAGGCCGTGTTCACGCAACTCCGCTTCGTAGAGTCGAGCGGGATGGTGCGGCGCGGCTCGCGCGGCGTCGGATCGCTGTCGGCGGAGCTGCTCGGGCATCTGCGCACCGCCGATGCGCTGCTGCTGGTCGCGCGCGCGTTCGGTCCCGACGCGGATCCCGTCTCCGAGTTCGCCGAGCTGACGCTCGAGCTGATCTACGCCGACCTCGAGATCGTGTCGGCGAAGGCCGACCGCGAGCGCAAGGCCGCACGTGATGAAACCGCCAAGCGGGCCGTCGCGATCCTGGACCGGGCCAGAGAGCTGCTCGAGGCGGGAACGGCGCTGCGCGAACGGGGCTGGGACGACCTGGAGCGGGCCACGTTCCAGGGGATGGAGCTCCTGACCCTCAAGCCTTTCGTAGCGATCACGAACACCGATGAGGACGGACTCGGCAAGCCCTCACCCGAGGGGATGATCCCGGTCGCGGCCGCGCTGGAAGCGGAGGTCGCGGGGATGGACCAGGCGGAGGCGAGCGAGCTGCTCGCGTCGTTCGGTCTGACCGAGCGCGCGTTACCGCGGGTGATCCGCGCGATCTACGAGCAGCTCGACCTGATCACGTTCCTGACCGCCGGCGAGAAGGAGTCGCGCGCGTGGGAGGTACATCGCGGCGCGACGGCCCCGCAAGCGGCGGGCGTGATCCATTCGGACTTCGAGCGGGGTTTCATCCGCGCGGAGGTCGTCGCCTACGACGCGCTCGTCGAGGCCGGGAGTTGGAACGCGGCCAAGGGCAAGGGCCTGGTTCGCCAGGAAGGAAAGAGCTACCTCGTGCAGGAAGGCGACGTGGTCGAGTTCCGCTTCGCGGTCTGAAGCGCTAGGACCCGGCCGACGGACGCCGCCGGGTCGTTTTCTTCGCTGCGGTCTTCTTGACTGCCGTTCTCTTAGCCGCCGGCTTCTTCGCAGCGGCTCGCTTCGTCGCTGCCGGTTTCTTCGCCGCCTTCTTGGTCGCCGGCTTCTTCGCGGCAGCCTTCCTCTTGGTGGCGGGCTTCTTCGCAGCGGGCTTCTTCGCAGCGGCTCGCTTCGTCGCCGCGGGCTTCCTCGCCCGACGCGCCGCGGTCGGAGGTGCAGGCGCCGGCGGAACGTCGAGCTCCTCATCGTCGGGAAGGATCAACGGCTGCGCCTCCCCGAGCGAGGACTCCTGCCCGAGCCCAGTGAGCGCTGCCGCTGCTTCCTCGGGCCGCAGCTCCTCGTCAAGCAGCGAAGAGGCCGGGGCCGCTTCGCCCTCTTCTTCGCGCGGCGGGACGGCGAACCCGCCGACCGGCGCGCCCTCGACCGGATAGCCCGGCGCGGTGACCGGCGCACGACGATCCCTCAGCACGCCGAGGAACAACGAGATCGCGGCGATGATGCTTGCGGCGATCGAGCCGAAGACCAGCTCGAGACCATCCTGGAACACGCCCACGATCAGCAGCACCAGGGCGGCGACGACGAGCACGGCACTAGCGGCGATCAACGCGAGAGCACTCCCCTTCGACGATCAACTGACCCAACGGCGCCGGAGTCTACCGGTTCGTTCCGGGTGATTCCACCAACGCGGGCCGCGCGCGGGATTACTCGCCGGCCCAGAACGGCTGCCGCTCCCCAACCTCTTCGACGGAGCGCTCAGGCGCCTCCTCCTCGGACTTCGGGGCCTCACGCTCGATGCGCTCGACCGTGGAGGACGGGGCCTGCGCTTCCAGGAGCCTGAGCTGCTCCTCGAGGAAGCGGCGCACCCGGGATCGGACCTCGGCCTCGACCCGGATCGGGTCCTCGGTCGGCCGGGCAACGGCCCCGCCACGGCCCTCGCGGAGCCGTGCGACCTCCTGCTGGAGGGCGGCGAGGCGCACCTTCATCTTCTGGTTCTCCTCGACCAGCCGTGTGAAATCCTCGACCACCTCGTCCAGGAACAGGTCGACCTCGGCCTGGTTATAGCCACGGAACGCTTCGCGGAACTCTTTCCGAACGATGTCCTGTGGGTTCAGGGGCATCGTCATCCCTCTCAGCAGAAGACCCGGGTGATCAACACGAGCGCGAAGAACACTAACAGGATGGACAGATCAAGCGCGACCGCGCCCATGCGCAGTGGCGGTAGCAACGGACGCGCGAGACGGACGACCGGTTCGGTCATCGCGTAGACCGCGCGCACGACCGGCATCAGTCCTTCGGGCGGGGCCGGTATCCAGGACAGGATCACCCGTGCAAGGAGCACGAAGTAGTACACCTGGAGGATGATGCAGACGGCATCAACGAGAGCGTCCAAAGGAAGCCCGCAGCCTAGACTTCCCCGACGCCGAACAAACCATGCTCCGCGAGCCGGCGCTTCTCGTCTGCGGAAACCTCCATGTTGAACGGGGTCAGCAGGTACACCTGCTCGCCGACCTTTTGCATCCGGCCGTTCAGCCCATAGACCAGCCCTGAGGCGAACTGCAGCACCTTGGGCGCATGCTTCGGTTCGGTCATCCGTAGGTTGATGATCACCGGCACGCCGCCCTTGTAGCGGTCGGCGAAGTCCTGCGCGTCGTCGAAGATCCGCGGCTCCACGACGTGCACCTGCCGGGGTGCCGCCGTCGGGATCGAACGGACGACGCCGCGCCCAGCCGGATGGCGGCGCTCCTGCTCACGTTCCTCCCGGCGGATGGTGCGCACCATCTGCGGGTCCTCGCGGCGGGCGGAGACCGGCTCCTCGACGAGCTCCTCGTCGAACTCCTCCTCCTCGTCCATCAGGCCGAGGGAGACAAGGGTCTTCCTCCACATCTCACGCATCTTCTCTCATCCTCCCGCTCATGCGCGGTCCGGGTCGCGGACCCGACCCCCGGCGCCCCTAAGCGTAGGGCACCCAGACGGACGATGCCGTGAGCGGGGGTTATCCCCCGCCGGCCGTCCGCCCCGACCCTCAGCCCTCACGCGGGCCGAACAGAGCCCTGCCGATCCGTACATGCGTCGCTCCTTCCTCGATCGCGATCTCGAAATCGTCGCTCATGCCCATCGACAACCCGACGGCGCCGGGGTGCTCGGAGGCGATCCGCGCGCGCAAGGCCCGCAAGGCGGCGAACGCACGCCTGGATGCGTCCGGATCCCCCGCCGGGGGAATCGTCATCAGGCCTCTCAGCTGGGCCCCGGGCGCGCCCGCGATCGCATCGGCGACGCCGAGCGCGTCCTCAGGCCTGACTCCGTGCTTCGACGTCTCTCCGGAGACGTTGACCTGGAGCAGCAGATCCTGCTCGATGCCCCGCCGTTCAGCCCGCCGCGCGATCTCCCCGGCCAGTTCCGGCGAGTCCACCCCGTGGATGAGGACGACCGACCCGGCGACGTGGCGAACCTTGTTGAGTTGCAAGCTCCCGACGAAATGCCATCGGATACGCGGATCGTCCAACACGCTCTGCTTCGACCGCAGCTCCTGCACCCGGTTCTCGCCGATGTCGTTGATGCCGGCGTCCACGGCGGTGCTGATGGCCTCGGGCGGAAACGTCTTGGCCACAGCGACGATGGTCACCTCGGCGGGATCGCGACCGGCGCGACCGGCGGCCTCGGCGACGCGCGCGCACACCGCGTCGACCCGCTTGGCGATCTCAGTCACGGCGCCGGCCGTTCGCACGACCATCCTCCATCCCGTCCACCAAGACCGCCACGAGTCCCTGCCTGGCATCGTCTCCGGCGCGGTGGCTGTAGAAGCGGTGGGGCTCGCATCGTGTGCACAGCGCCGAGGGCCGGACGTCGTGAACACCGGCCGCCCGCAGCGCGAGGGCGGCGCCACGCCATAGATCGAGGTGCGGGCGCGTGCCGGGCCGTTCACGCACGACCTCCGGGCCGAGTGTCTCTCGTGCGGCGCTCGCGACTTCCTCGCCCACCTCGTAGCAGCACGGCCCGATCGACGGACCGATGAACGCCACCGTGGTCGGCGCCGCCTCGACCGCGGCAACCGCGTTGCCGATCACGCCGGCAACCATCCCGCGCCATCCGGCGTGCACGACCCCGATCCGGCGCCGGCTCGGGTCTGCCAGCAGGATCGGCGCGCAGTCCGCGGTCAGCACGGCCAGCGCGGCGCCGGGGCGATCGGTCCACAAGGCGTCGGTCCCCGGGATGACCGTGTCCGGCTCGGTCGCGCCGGAACCCAGCTCGGCCGGCCCGACCCGGGCGACGTCCGCGTCGTGGACCTGCATCGCGCTCGTCCACGACTCGGCGTTCGCACCGAGCGTGCCCAGCACCCGCGCGCGGTTCGCGCGCACCAGATCAGGATCGTCGCCCGCCAGGAACGAGAGGTTCAGCGACGCGAACGGCGCGGCGCTGAACCCGCCGTGCCTGGTCGTGAAGGCAGCACGGATGCCCGCGCCGTTCAGCGCGGGCATCGTGAGATACGCCCCCGGTTCCGCCGGCCCCCCTCGCGACGCATCGCCGGCGGGCGGAAGCGCGCGCCAGGCGTACATACGCGCCCCTACCGCCGAAGGAACGAGGGGATGTCCTCGAGGTCTTCGTCGGCGTCGAAGACGACCGTGCGACGAGGGGCCGACGGCTCCTCGTCGAGGGAAAGGTCCAGGTCGTCATCCTCCAGCGCCAGCGCGGACCCCACCTCGCGGCTCGGCCAACGCTCGAACCCGGCCGCAACAACGGTGACGCGAACCTCGTCACCCAGGGAATCGTCGATCGCGGTTCCGAAGATCACGTTGGCATCCGGGTGGGCGTGGTCGGAGATGATGCGCGCGGACTCGTTCACTTCGTACAAGGTGAGCTCACTGCCACCGGTGATGTTCAGCAGGATGCCGCGCGCACCGTCGATCGACGCCTCGAGCAGCGGTGAGGAGATCGCCGACCGTGCCGCCTCGACCGCACGGGCTTCCCCGCGCGCGTTGCCCACGCCCATCAGCGCCGACCCGGCATCGGTCAGGATCGCCTTTACGTCGGCGAAGTCCAGGTTGATCAGACCGGGAGTGGTGATCAGATCCGTGATGCCCTGCACGCCCTGCATCAGGACCATGTCGGCCATCTTGAACGCGTCGAGGATCGTCGTGTTCTCGTCGGCTACGTCCAGCAAGCGGTCGTTGGGGATGATGATGAGCGTGTCGACCTTGTCCTTGAGCTGCTGGATGCCGCGCTCGGCGGACTCCGCACGCACCTTGCGTTCGAAGGTGAACGGACGAGTCACGACGCCGATCGTCAGCGCGCCCATCGCCTTGGCGATCTCAGCCACGACAGGTGCGCCACCGGTCCCGGTGCCGCCGCCCTCGCCGGCGGTCACGAAGACCATGTCGGCGCCCTTGAGCACCTCTTCGATGGTCTCCCGCGCTTCGTCGACAGCCTTGCGGCCGGTGTCTGGATCGGAGCCCGCCCCGAGGCCCCGTGTGATCTCGCGCCCGATGTCGAGCTTCAGATCCGCATCCGACATCAACAGCGCCTGCGCGTCGGTGTTGATGGCGATGAACTCGACGCCTTTGAGGCCTTCCTCGATCATTCGGTTGACGGCGTTCACACCGCCGCCGCCGATGCCCACGACCTTGATCACCGCGAGGTAGTTCTGCGGCGTGGCTGCCATACGCGACCCCCTACTCTCTCTTCGGCCCGGGCGGACCGAACTCTTCCTCTCGAGATGAACGCGCTGTACCCCGCGGCGTGAGCCGCGGAGCCGTGGTCCTCACCTCAGGACCGGCGCGTTACACGGACGGGTGAAGTCCCGGTTGAGACTTCCACCGTACGCGCTGGGGAAGACGCGCGCAGACCGGTGATCCCGATCATTTTCGCAGGTCAGTGAGGGTGCTAAACCTCTACTTCATCTTCATAGTTATGTAAACCTCAACTGACGGTGCAGAATGTACCCCAGGGGTCGACCTCAAGTCAACCCGGAGGCATGAGGAGATTTCCCGCTCTTCGCGGCCCGAGAAGCGCCGTGCGGCTATGCGATCTTCGCGGCAGGGCGCTCGGGTGATCGAACGTCGAGGCGGATCAGCCGCTTGCGGTCGCCCGAGACGCGCTCGCGCACCAGAGAGATCGCGTCCACCTTCTCGACGATGCGCTCTGCGGGACCGAACAGCACCCGCGTGCGGCCGAGCATGAACACGAAGCCTTCGCCCTCGATGGGCTCGAACGATCCGAGCTGCCGCCGCATCGGTTCCGGCATCGCGTTCCAGATCTCCAACACCGCAGCCGAAGTCCCTCGCGGCAGCACGGCCCCAACGCCCGGTGCACGTGGGATCGCGATGAGCGGGATCGCGCCGTCGGCGCGGACGCCCTCGGGGACCGGCTGGCCGTCCTCGTCGAGCAGCCATCGGCGTGACCCCGACTGGATCTCTACGGCTGGGGAACGTTCGACCACCACGATGCGAAGGGCGAGGGATCCATCCCGCTCGACCCGTGCCTCCCTGACGCCGGGGAGTCGCTGAACGCGCGCGGCGACCGCATCCAGGTCGACGCCGAGGACGCTTTCCCCGATCCGGAGCCCGCTCGCCTCGACGACCGCGGCCGGATCGATCGAGCGCGCGCCGACGACGTCGACGCGCGCGAGGTCGAACAACAGCGACCGGCTCACGATCACGCCTCCGGCCACCGCCCCGGCGAGCAATAGCAGGCCGATGCCGATCCTTCGCCGGCGACGGCGCTGCTGCGACCGGACCGCGCGCCGGCGCGCAGCCAGGCGGGGCGAGCGAACGACCTTATCCAGCGTCGCGTCCATCCGGGACCTCCTCGAAGTCTCCGATCATCTTCAGCTCGGGTTCCAGCTCGACGCCGGTCTGCTCGCGCACGCGTCGCTGGATCCAGCGGATCAACGTGTAGACCTCGTTCGCCGTGGCGGCCGGCTCGGTGACGATGAAGTTCGCATGCACCTCGGAGATGCGCGCCGCCCCGACCCTGGCGCCTTTGCCGCAGACCTGCTCGACAAGGCGGCCGGCGGAGTCCCCGGGTGGGTTCTTGAAGACGCTCCCCCCGTTGGGCAGGCTCAGGGGCTGATTGGCCCGGCGCCATTCACGGACCTCGCGCATCTCCCGCTCGATCTCGTCCCGGCTGCCCGGTGTGAGCCCAAGTCGGGCGGTTATCACGATCGCATCGGAGGGCAGCCGGGACGTCCGGTAGGCGAAACCCGCCTCGGCTACCGGCAGGGTCGAGACCCGCATCTCACTCATCAGGTACAGGTCCGCCGAGACGAGCACATCGCGGATCTCGCGTCCGTGCGCCCCGGCGTTCATGCGGACCCCTCCCCCGAGGCTCCCGGGGATCGCGGCGCCGAACTCGAACCCGGTCAGGCCGTGATCCATCGCCAGCGACGCCAGCGCGGGCAGCGGCATGGCCGCGCCGGCCACTATCGCGGCGTCCTCGACTCGGGCCCAGCGAAACCCGCCGCCGAGCCGAACCACGATGCCGGGGAAGCCATGGTCGGAGACCAGCATGTTCGAGCCGCGTCCGACGATCAGCACGGGCACGGAGGTCTCGCGGACCGCGGCGGCCAGCGCGGCCAGATCCTCGTCGCCGGCAGCCTCCAGGTATACCCCGGCAGGCCCCCCGATCCGATACGAGGTCAGCGGCCCGATCGGTGCGTCTCGCTTGACCGAGCCGTGCGCCCGCGCCTCCATGGTGGCCGCGGCCGCATCGATCGCATCGCCCATCGCGCCCCACCGCTCGGTCGCGCTGCTCACCGCGCGCCCCACCGTTCGGTCGCACCGCTCACTGCGCGCCCCACCGGTCGGTTTGCGCCGCTCACCGCGCGCCCCGCTGCTCGATCGCCCGGACGATCTCTTCGCCGAGCACGGTGACATCGCCGGCGCCGATGGTCAGCACCAGATCGCCCGCACGCGCGCGCGCCGACACGTACCCCGGCACGTCGGCACGGCGCGGCAAGTAGGCAACGCGCCTCGACGGCTGCTGCTCGAGCACGCCGTCCACCACGAGCTTGCCGGTGATGCCGGGCTGCGGCTCCTCGCGCGCCCCGTACACGTCGGTCACCACGACCAGGTCCGCGGCGGCCAGCGCAGCGCCGAGCGCGCGGCCGAAGAACGCGGTGCGCGAGTACAGGTGCGGCTGGAACACCGCGACGATGCGACCGGGCCGCTGCTCGCGCGCCGCCTCGAGCAGCGCCGCCACCTCGGTCGGATGGTGCGCGTAGTCGTCCACGACGCGCACGCCGTGTGCGATCCCGCGCACCTGGAAGCGCCGCTCGACCCCGGAAAAAACGGCGAGCGCGCGCGCCGTCGCGTCGAATGGTACCCCCACCGTATCCGCGACCGCGATCGCGGCCAGCGCGTTGCGCGCGTTGTGCGCGCCGGGGACGTTCAGGTGAACCGAGCCGACCTCGGTTCCGTCGCGGGTCACCGCCAGCACCTGGCCGCCATCGGCGAGCTCGCGCGCGCCCCGCCAGGTCCCCTCGTCGAGCCCGTAGGTGATCAGCGGCCGCGAGACCCGGCCGGCGACCGCCCGGACGCCCGGATCGTCGAGGCAGGCGACCACGGCGCCCTCGGCCGGCACGTTCCCCATGAAGGCCAGGAAGGTTTCGCGGACCTCGCTCTCGTCGGCGTAGTGGTCCATGTGCTCGGCCTCGATGTTGGTGACCACGGCGATCTCGGGCGCAAGCCACAGGAACGACCCATCGCTCTCATCGGCTTCGGCGACCAGCCACGCTCCCTCCCCGTGGTGCGCATTGGTCCCTTGTTCGTTCAGGTGACCGCCGACCAGGAAGCTGGGGTCAAGGCCTGCGCGCTGGAGCACGAGCGCGATCATCGACGTGGTGGTGGTCTTGCCGTGCGTTCCCGAGACCGCGACCCCGCGCCGGTCCCGCATCAGCAGCGCGAGCACTTGCGCGCGATGCAGCACCGGGATGTCGGCCGCGCGCGCGGCGCGCAGCTCGGGATTGCTCTCCCGGATCGCCGAGGACACGATCACCGCGGCCGCGTCGCGGAGGTTGGCCGGATCATGCCCGATCGAGATGCGCGCGCCCAGCGCCTCGAGCGCCGCCAGGTCGATCGTCCGCTTCATGTCCGATCCCCTGACGCGCATCCCGCGCGCGAGCATCACCTTGGCGATCGCGCTCATCCCGGCGCCGCCGATGCCGAGCAGGTGCACCGGATCCAGGTCCTGCAGGATCGAGATGCGCGCCTCAGCCACGGCGCACATCCAACAGCGAAGCCAGCCACTCGGCCATCTCCTGGGCCGCCCGCGGCCGCGCCACCGACGACGCCGACTCCGCCATGCGCGCGCGCCGCTCGTCATCCGACAGGATCTCCTCGAGCAGCGCGCCGAGCCGCTCGCCGTCCAGCGCGTCGTCGGCGATCACCTCGGCCGCCCCGGCGTCGACCAGCAGGCGCGCGTTCGCGTCCTGCTCGCGGCGCCGCGCGTGGGGGAACGGGATCAGGATCGACGGCAGTCCGCAGACGGCGAGCTCATGGACCGTAGAGGCGCCCGCGCGGCCGACGACCACGTCGGCGGCCGCGTACGCAAGGTCCATCCGCTCCAGGTACGGCAGCACCCTCACGAGCAGCTTGCCCTCCGGCACCGAGCCCGCGACCTCATCCCCGTGCGCGCGCCCGGTACCGATCAGCACCTGGACGTCGTCGCGGTCACGCCAGCGCTCGGCCAGCGCGATCGCAGCCGCGTTCAGCCGTGTCGCCCCGAGGCTCCCGCCGAAGATCAACACGGTACGCCGGTCACCGGCCAGCTCGAACGCGGCGAGCGCCTCGTCGCGCTGTCCTGCGAGCTGCTCGCCGCGAAGCTCCTCGCGCACGGGCAGTCCGACCAACGTCGCGTGACGCAGCATCCCGACGGTCTGCGGGAACGACACCGCGACGTGCCGCGTGACGCGCGCGCCGACCTCGTTCGCCAGACCGGGGACCGCGTTCTGCTCGTGCAACAGGATCGGCAGCCTGAGAGTGCGGGCGGCGAGCACGACCGGGATGCTCGGGTAGCCGCCCATGCCGAGCACGACGTCCGCCGCGAGACGCCGGAGGATCCTGCGCGCCTGCACGGTCGCGGGAAGGACCGAGGCGGCGGACAGCACGCCGGCCGCCGAACGGGTGAACGGTCGCATCGACGTCAGGTGCAGCGGGTACCCGGCTTCGGGGACGAGCCTGCTTTCCATGCCTCGCGCCGTCCCCACGAACGCGACGGTGGCATCGGGAAGACGGCGCTCGAACGCGGCGGCGACGGCGAACGCGGGGATGAGATGGCCGCCGGTCCCTCCGGCCGCGATAACCAGCGACGCGCTCATCGCGACGGCGGCGACCTCCGCGTGCGGGTCGCCGTGCGGGTCGCCGTGCGGGTCGCCGTGCGTGTCGCCGTGCGGGTCGCGGCGGTGCCGGCGGCGGCGCCGGTGGTGGCGACTTCGGCGGCATGCTCGCGATGAGGCGGCCAGACCTCTTGCCGGGCGATGTTGATCAGGATCCCGAGCGCGATCAGCGTGAACACGAGCGAGGAGCCACCGAAGGACACCAGCGGCAGCGGGATACCGGTGATCGGGAGGAGCCCGGTCACCGCGCCCATGTTGACGACCGCCTGCCCGGCGATCCACGCGGTGATCCCGCCGGCGACGATGCGGCCGAATGCATCCGGCGCGCGCCGCGCGATCCGGATCCCCGCGTAGGTCAGCACGGCGAACAGTCCGATGACGGCGAAGGTGCCGAGCAGCCCGACCTCCTCACCGATGATCGAGAAGATGAAGTCGGTGTGCGCGTTGGGCACGTAGAGCCATTTCTGCCGGCTGGCGCCCAGCCCGACGCCGAACAGCCCGCCCGACCCGAGCGCGATCTGGCTCTGCACAGCTTGATAGCCGGCGTTGAGCGGATCGCTGAACGGATCCAGGAACGACAGCAGGCGCGCGCGCCGGTATCCCTCGGACAGCGACAGCACCATCGCGGCGCCCATCCCGCTCGCCCCGAGCAGCGCGAGCACGCGTATGCGCGCGCCGGCGACGTAGATGATCGCGAACGTGATCCCGCCGAGGATCAGCGTCGTCCCCAGGTCCGGCTGCAGCATCACCAGTCCGCCGATCAGCCCGGCCAGGATCCCGATCGGGACCAGGACCTGTTTCACCGTGCGCAGCCGCGGTCCTTTGCGCACCGCCAGGTCGGCACCCACCAGCACCAGCGCGAGCTTCGCCAGCTCTGAGGGCTG
>DASWIP010000131.1:0-6631 GCA_036397635.1 Actinomycetota bacterium
GGTGAGTTCCTCGATGGCGCGCTGGTGTTCACGGCCGACGTCCGTGCATACGGCGACCCCGAGGTGTTGTGGACCGGCCGCGCGATCTCGCTGGTCGACCCCGGACCCTGAGTGCTAACTCTCGGACAGGATCTCCTCGTACAGCGCACGGTAGCGCTCGCCGTTCGCGCGCCATGTCCGTTCACGCGAGACCCACGCGCGGGCGGCCTCACCCAGCCGCCGGCGCAACACCGGGTCCTGCACCAGCGCGCGCGCCTGCGCGGCCAGGTTGCGGCGATCGCCGGCGCGGAACGCGAGCTTGCGTTCGGGAGGCGCGACCACCTCCTGCAACAATCGTTGGAGCCTGGAGAACACGCATCGCGCGCATCTTAGGAGCAACCACGAATGGGCCGCGACCGGTCACCCTAGCCGGCACGTGCGCGGGCCCCGGATACCATAAGGTTCAAGAACCGCCGCCGGACCACGAGCGGAGCCTAAGGATCGCACCTGCATGAATACAGACCTTCATTACGACCTGTTGCTGCTCGCCGACTGTCACGCAGGCAGGGCGCGCGCCCAGGATCTCGCCGAGGAGATCCGCGCGCAGGCCGCAGCCGGATTCACCAGCGGGATCATCGACGTCGGGTCACGGGCGAAGGCGGCGTTCATGGAGGCCATCCGAGGATGCGTGCGCGAGGGGCTCGTCGAGATGCTGCCGTGGAACGCGCGGGTGAAGGCGCGCGCGCTGCTCGTGTATTCGCCGGCCGGCGTTGCCGCCGGACCATTGCCTCCACAGATCGAGGCCGACCGCGTGATCGTGATCGTTGAGGAGCCCACGCCAGACCTCGCCGATCCGATGGATCTCGGAACGCTCGCAGGCGTGGCGCAGGGGCTCGCTCAGACGATCCGGCCGGCGCCGTCGTACGCGCCTCGAGGACCGATCGCTCGCGAGGCGATCGAACGCGCCGGCCTGCCCCTGCACGAGGACTGGCCACCCGTCCTTGACGTCGGCGCCTTCCACATCGAGCGCGAGTCCATCAGGAGACCGGCGGTGATCGGCAGGATCGCCCCGGTGCACCAAGGCGGGTGGCCACGGACGCGCGACGAGTTGCTGGCCGCCTATCCCGACGGTGGCGAACATCGCGTCCGGATCCTCGGCAACGTCGGCCGGGCGATCCGGACCCTCGGCAAGCCACCGGGCGCGTGGACGGTGTTCCCGCCTGGCTCAAGGTGGCGCAGCGACCTTCTCGCGAGTGTCGACGCCTACGTCTGCCAGCCTGATCCGGACGAGCAGCTGTCACCCGGACGCAGCGTGCTCGAGGCGATCGCATCCGGCGCGATCGCGATAGGGCCGGCGCGATTCCGCGACACACTCGGCGATGCGATCAGCGCGGTGGAACCGCGGGAAACCCTCGAGAAGCTGGAGAAGCTGACCGCCGATCCGGCAGCCTTGGAGGATCGCGTGCGATCGGCTCGCGAGTACGTTCGCGCGAGGTTCGACCAGCAGGCGCACGGCGCGCGGATCGCACGCCTGATCGGGCCGGCATCGAGCTCACCATCTCCCCAACCGGCGAGGCCTCAGCCCTCGAAGCGGCGCGTGCTGTTCGTCAGCAGCAACGGCGCCGGCGTCGGGCACCTGATGAGGCTGATGTCCATCGCGCGCCGGATGGGACCCGATATCGAACCGATCTTCTTCACGTTGTCGCAGGCCGTCCCTGCGGTTCGCGAGATGGGATTCCCCGTCGAATATCTCGTCTCGCATCACTACGCTCGGCTGCCCGGCTCCTTATGGCACCCTCAGCTGCGGCGACGCCTCGATATGCTGCTGGACCTCTATCGTCCCAGCGCCGTGGTGTTCGACGGGACGGCGCCATACCGTGGGCTGATGCACGCGATGGCGCGGCGGCCGGATGTCCCTCTCGTATGGTCACGCCGCGCGATGTGGAAGCCGGGCCTGGGCGAGCGCGCGATCGAATTCTCCGAGGCGTTCCATCTGATCCTCGAGCCGGGCGACTTCGCGGAGGAACGTGACGGCGGCGCAACGGTCGCGGCCCGCACCGGCGTCACGCGCACGCTTCCGGTCCTCTTGCACGAGCCGGACGAGCTGCTCGAGCGGGAGCAGGCGCGCCGAGAGCTGGGCCTCGATCCCCGTCGCCCTGCGGCTTTGGTGCAACTTGGCGCCGGCAACATCAACGACATCGCCTCGACGGTGAGCATCGTCGTTCGACGACTGGCGGAGGAATCGGACCTGCAGGTGTGCGTCGCCGCATCGATCATCGGGACACGCGGCGCGCCTGTTTTCGAGCGGGTGAAACGGATCTCCGTCTATCCCCTGGCTCGATACCTTCACGCGTTCGACTTCGCGGTCAGCGCATCGGGCTACAACACCTATCACGAGCTGATCGCGGCGGGCGTCCCGTCGATCTTCATCCCGAATCTGGAAACGGCACTGGACGACCAGCAGACGCGCGCGGCGTTCGCTGCGGACGTCGGGGTGGGGTTGTCCCTGCCCCTCGTGGACGAGGAGACCTTCTCGGAGTGTGTCTCGGTGATGCTGGACCCCCAACGACGGGCAGCGATGGCGGCCCGCTGCGCCGAGCTTTTCCCCGGGAACGGCGCCGGCCAGGCGAGCGCTGCCATCCGAACGTTCATCGAGGCGTGGGAGGACCACGGGATCGGGCTGCGAGCGGGCGCGCCATCGAGGCGGCGGCCCCGCCGCCAGCGGCGCGAGGATCGCCCCTGGCGAGACCGGGCCGGCCGGCTTTCGGATCGGATCCTGACGCGCTATGCGCCGCGTTTCCGCAAGGATCTGCGGCGGCGTACCCGCCTCGCGCGCCTGGTGCTCGCGGGCGACGAACGGGCGGCGGCGCGCGCCCAGTCCATCCCCGTGAACCCTGGGCCCGAGATCGATCCCGTCGATGCTGCCCTACTCCCGGTTGTGATGATCCTGTCGTGGCAGCCCACCGAACTTGCTCTCGCCGAGTTGGTGGCACGCGTTGAGCAAGTGCAACGCTCGCGGCTGACCTTCAAGCCGTTGTTCGTCACCGACTCCGACGCATTCGCGATCTTCCGGCACCACGGGTATCAGTTCGAGTTCGTGATGCCGCGGGATCTTTGGGAGAAGCTGGATCATCCACTGACGTGGGAGGAGTACCGATCCCAGCGTTTGTCGCAGCTCATGCGGGACTACGCGCCGCAGTGGACCGTGACCGCTCGCACCGCAGCGGAACTCGACCCGGGGCTGCTCGCCGCCGCGATCGAGCCGATCGGCTAGCAGTCGTCACCGGATACGAAGCTTCGGGATGACCTCGGTGGCGTAGCGCTCAACCTGCGCGCGCGCGAGCGCGTGCGGCATCCCCACCGGCGCCAGGATCGCCGAGATGAACGTGTCGGCGAACCCCGCCGCGTCGATCCGCGCGGCGGCGGGGCGCAGCTGCTCGACGATCTGTTCGGGGGTCCCGCACAGGCAGCCGTCGCGGATCTGCTGCTCGAACCCGCCGACGGCGTCAACGGCGCCGGTGACGTCCCGCTGGTTCTGCGCCCACGTCAGATACGCCCCCCGCACGTGCATCACACCGTCACGGATCTTGGCCCAGGCGTCGTCCGGATCGGAGCCGATCCCCACCGGGATGAAGGCGCCGAACCGGTACGGCGTCTCGACCCCGGCTTCGCGGCGCAGCACCATCATCTGCTCGGCGCGTTCGGCGAGCGCCATCGGCCCGCCGGTGACCGACGGCGGGAAGTAGCCGTCGCCGAGGCGAGCGGAGCGCCGAAGGGCCGCGTCGGCGTTGCCGCCCAGCCAGATCGGCGGGTGCGGCGCGCGCGCCGGCTTCGGCGTGATCGACACGTCGTCGTACGAGTAGAACGAGCCCGCGAACGAGAAGCGCTCCTGCGTCCACGCGAGCCGAAGCACTTGGGTGAACTCATCCAGCCGGCGTCCGCGCCCCTTCATGTCCATGCCGAACATGCGGTATTCCTCGGGCGCCCACCCCAGGCCAAGCCCCAGGTTCAGCCGCCCGCCCGAGATGTTGTCCACCACGGCGGCGTCCTCGGCGACGCGCAACGGATCGTGGAACGGCGCGAGCAGCACCGCGGTGCCCACCTCGAGACGCGACGTGCGCGCGGCGACCGCGGACAGGAACGGCAAGGTCGCGGGGATGTAGCCGTCGGCTGCGCCGTGATGCTCGGCCAGCCAGAACGAATCGAACCCCGCGCCGTCGGCGAGCACGGCCAGGTCGAGCGTATCGGTGTAGAGCTGGGCGTGATCGCGGTCGTCCCACGGGGGGATCTGGAGCGTGAACTGACCGAGCCCGAACCTCATCCGTTCTTGTATGAGTGAAGGCCGGCGATCCACAGGTTGACGGCGAAGTACGTGAACAGCACGGCGGCGAACCCGATCATCGAGATGACCGCCGCGCGCCGGGCCTTCCATCCCGCGGTCGCGCGCGCATGCAGGTACCCGGCATAGATCACCCAGGTCACGAACGCCCAGGTCTCCTTGGGATCCCAGCCCCAGTAACGGCTCCACGCCTCGTGCGCCCACACGGCGCCGGCGAGCACCGCGAAGGTCCAGATCAGGAACGCGACCTTGATGGTCGAATGCGCGAGTGCGTCGAGGCGATCCGCGACAGGCAGTCGCGCCATGATCCCTGCGACCCGGGTGCCGGAACCGGCCGCCGGCGCGTCGGGCGAGACGTGATCGGCCGGCATGCCCTCTTCGCCGGTCGACCGTTCGGTGCTCTGCCCCACGTACGCGGCGCCGACCGTGCTGCCCGCGAACACCGAGCCGGCTCGACGCTCCGCGCGCGCCTTCATCAGATGCAGCACGGTGAAGATGAACGAGATCCCGAACAAGGTCGAGCCGGTGATCGCTGCGAACACGTGGATCTTGAGCCAGTAGGAGTTCAACGCCGGCTGCAGGGGTCCCGCCGGGACGTAGACGAACCGGGCCGACGCCAGCGCCAGCACGCCTGCGCCCATCGCGAAGCCGCCGACCTGCCGCAGCCCAAGCCGGCGGTCGATGACCAGCAGGTAGGTCAGCACGAGCAGCAGCCCGATCAAACTCGAATACTCGAACATGTTGCCCCAGGGCACGCGTCCGGCCGCGAGTCCGCGCGCGGTCACCGAGATCGCGTGGACAATCGCGCCGCCCCACGCCAGCAGCGTCGCGAGCATCCCGACGCGGCGCGCGCGGAACCCGAGATGGCCGAAGAACAGCGCCATGGATGCGGCGTATACGACGAGCGCCACCCAGAACAGGGTGTCGGAGAGTCTCGCCAGATCCGCGTCAACCACTGGGAACTCCCGTCCGTATCGTCGGCTCGGGGACGACCTCGCCGGCCAGGGCCGCGAACTCGGCCTCGAACGCCGCCTTGCGCTGGATCGCGTGACCCGCGATCTCGACGCGCGTGACGCCGTCGGCCGCGGTGGCACGGACCCAGACGCGCCGTCGCGCACTATACAGCGCGGGCACGAGCCCAACCAACAGCAACCCGGCCGCGATCAGCAGCAGCAACGCGCCCGGATTCGAGGCGATCTGGAACACCGAATACTGCTTCAGGTCCGAGAAGGTGATCTCAACGCCGTTGGGCAAGCTCGCCGTATCCCCGAGCCGAAGCGCCCCCACCTCGGCCGGGCTCAGATGCCGTGGATCCAGCCGGAACACGGATTGCGCACGATCCAGACGAAGGTCGCCGAGGTACTGCTGGAACAGCACCACCGGCGCGACGGGCTCGGGCCTGCCGTTGCGCGGCATCGCGCCCGTCTCAACGACCGGATCGGTGAAGAACAGCATCTCGAAACCGGTGTCCTGGGGCTCGGTCTGAGGCACCTTCACGACACCGCGCCACACGCCGGCCTCGGACAGGAAGATGGTCGGGCCGTCGTACAGGACCCGACCTCCTTGGGCCACTCTCAACACCGGCGCCCATCCCCAGGAGAGCTGATACACGCGAAGGCTGCCGTACGTGAGCGGCGAGTTCACGACGACGTCCTCCTGCCTGACCTGTTCGCCGTCGTCGAACAGGCGCACGCTCGAGCGGAACTCGCGCGGCACCCCGTTCGGGTACCAGGACACGTCGAACTCATCGAGCGCCAGCTCGACGCCCGAGAACCGGTTGCCGAACGACCGGCCCGTCTCGAGGAAGTCGTACTCGATGGGCGTGTCGGCGAACCTCTCGCCTTCGATCACCGCGACCTGACCGGTGAAGCCCCACAGCTTGCCAATCGACACGCCGAGCAGCAGCACCAGGAACGAGGTGTGGAACAGCAGGCTGCCTCCTTCGCGCGCGCTCCCACGCTCGGCCGCCATCAGCCCGCCGCGCCGCGCGACCCTGAATCGCCGGCGGCGCAGCGTCGCGTGCGCGCGCGCGAGCACCTCGTCGGGATCCTGATCCGTTTCGCGAACCAGGTGATGCGACTGCGCGTCGAGGCTCGCCGACAGATAAGGGTCGGCGCGGAGCGCGCGCCAGAACCCCCGATACCGCGGCACGAGACATCCCACCAGGCTGACGAGCAGCAACGCGTAGATCCCCATGAACCACCAGGCGCCGTAGACGTCGAACAGGCCGAGGAACTCGGCCACGGGCGCCCAGCCGGGATGCCCGGCGATCCACTCGTTGACCGCTGCCACGCTGACCGGCCGCTGCGGGAA
>DASWIP010000132.1:0-10431 GCA_036397635.1 Actinomycetota bacterium
CGGCCGAACTGCTCGCGGGCCTTCGCGTGCTCGACGCTCATCTCCAGCAGCCGCATGCCGACGCCGTTGAGCACGTTCGCGGTCGCCGCCGCGCCGCGGGCGCGCGCCAGATCGACCGCATCCGCATCATCCACGAGCAGCTCGCCCGCGCCCTCGGGGATCTCGACGGCGAACAGGCGGCGCGCGCGATCGACCCCCACGACAGGCCGCAGCGACGCATCCCCGGGGTCGATCGTGCGCGCCGCATCCCCCGCGATGTGCACGAGCAGCTCCGCGCGATCCGCGTTCGCCACGAACGGCATGCGCGCACTCACGATGACCACACGCAGGTCACCGGCGGCGATCTTCGCTGCTCGATCCGGAAGCAGCGAGGACGCGACCGCGACGGTGTCCACGAGCGGCTCAACCACGGCCGCTCGCCCGGCTTCTTCGAGCACCGGCGCCAGGTCCACCTCGCTGCCCCCGCCCGCGGCGGTCAACAACCCGCACACGCCCACATCGGCGAGCGCGCGCCACACCTTCGGGTCCGGCTCACCTCCGCCCCACAACGCGCGCAACGCCGCGGCCGGGAAGGTGCGCTCGAACACGTCACGAACCGTGTCGCGAAGGGCGAGCTGCTCGCCGCTGAAATCGAGGTTCATCGCGGCAACCCCAGGACGCGCTCGGCGATGATGGTGCGCTGGATCTCGCTGGTGCCCGCGTAGATCGTCGCCACGCGCGCGTACCAGTACCGGTGCCACCAGCCCTCGGGCGCGGTCGCGAAAGCCTCGCCGGCGCGCCCCATCAGCCGTAAGCCGGTCGCGAAGATGTCGTGCTCCAGCTCGCTCCACGCCAGCTTGGTGACGCTCGCGCTGTGTCCCGGATCCTCGCCCCGCGCGAGCAACGACAGCGTTCGCAGCGTCGTGACGCGGTACGCCTCGGCGCCGACGTACAGGCGCGCAACCTCGTCGCGCACGACCGGGTCGTCGGCGAGGCCGAGCGCGCGCGCGATCCCGACCAGCTCGCGCACGTCGCGCAGGTAGCGGCCGGCGGGCTTGGCGGGCGCTGCTCGTTCCGCCCCGAGCGTCGTCATCGCGACCGTCCATCCCTCGTCGATCTCGCCGATCACGTTCGCGACCGGAACGCGCGCGTCGGTGAAGAACACCTCGGCGAACCCGGCGGCGCCGTCGAGTTGCGTGATCGGTCGCGCCTCGACGCCGTCGGTGCTCATGTCGACCGCGAGGAACGTGATGCCCCGATGCCGTTCCGCGGACGGGTCGGTCCGCACGAGCGCGAAGATCCAGTCTGCGAACGCCCCGTACGAGGTCCAGATCTTCTGGCCGTTGACGACCAGATGCTCGCCGTCGCGCTCGGCGCGCGTGCGTAGCCCGGCCAGATCGCTGCCGGCACTGGGCTCGGAGAATCCCTGCGACCAGACGTCCTCGGATGTCAGGATCCGCGGCAGCCAGCGACGCTTCTGCTCTTCCGAGCCGTGCGCCATCAACGTCGGAGCCATCAGCTTGTGGCCGACCACGTTGACGCGCTCGGGCGCACCCGAGATCAGGTACTCCTCCTCGAATATCGCCTGCGTCATCACGTCGGCGCCGCGCCCGCCGTACTCGGACGGCCAGGCCAGGCCCGCGTAGCCGGCGTCGTGCAACCGGCGCTCCCACGCACGGTGAGCTTCGAAGCCGTCGCGGGTTCCGCTGGATGGCAGCTGCTCGCGCGGCGCGTTGTCGTGCAGCCAGGCGCGCGCTTCGGCGCGGAACGCCTGCTGCTCGGGCGTGAAGCGAAGATCCATCGGCCGCAGCCTATTTGAGCGCGGCCACCACGTCGTCGAGCAGCCGGAAGCTCGCCCCGGTCTGAGCGGGCGCGGCGAGCGGCGTGAGGTTCTGCAGCACGATATGCGTCGCGCCGCGCTGCTCGTAGGCCTTGGCCATCGCCACGAGCTCGTCGGGGGTTCCGTGCGCCGTGAATGCGTGCGCGACCTCGAACGGGACCTTCTCGATCGCGGCGAGCCCCTCCTCGCGCCCGATCCGCGTCGGGATGTAGTCGCGGATGCCGTAGAAACCGGGGCCGAACGGATGCTCGCCGCCGTAGGCCTCGAACGTGTCGTGCGAGGCGACCAGGCAATACGCTTTCGGGATCGGCTGGTCGAGCAGCTCGTGGGCCTGCTCGTGCGTCTCGGCGACGATCGTGAGCGCGTAGACGACCGCGTCGAAGCCGTCCGGGTCGCGGCCGGCCTTCGTCGCTGCGTCCTTCACGGTGTTCCAGCGTTCGGACCACACCTCGGGCGGCATCATGATCGTCGGCAGCCAGCCATCACCGAGCCGCCCGCAGATCTCGAGCATCCGCGGCCCGAGCGCGCCCACCCAGATCGGCGGTGGCCGCTCGCCGTACGGCCCGAGCCCGCAGACCGCATCGCGCAGCGTCCAGAACCGGCCGTTGTAGTCGACCTTATCGGTGGTGGACCACAACAGCCGGATGATCTCCAGCGCCTCTTCGAGCTTGGAGACCTGCTTGGAATAGTCGATGCCATACGGCTCGTTGTTCTCGGCTTCGCCCGCGCCGATGCCCAGGATCATCCGTCCCTTGCTGAGGTGATCCAACGAGATCCATTCATGCGCGAGCAGCGCGGGGTGACGCCTGATCGGTTCGGTCACCGCCGTACCCAGGCGCACGCGCTCGGTATGCACGGCCGCCGCGGCCATCGCCGCGATCGGATCGAGGTACATGTGTGGGTTGGGCATGTACGCGGCGATCTCGCCGACGTCGGGCGTCCAGATCGACTCGGGATGCCATCCCATCCAGTGGTCGGGCCACCAGATCGCGTCGTAGCCGCGGTCTTCCGCGCGCTTGGCCGTCTTGATCAGCGCCTCGACCGGCGGCATGATCGCGCCCCCGGTCCCGACCGTGATCGCCATCTACTCGCCCGTGCCGTTCGGCATCTACTCGCCCGTGTAGTTCGGCGCGCGTTTCTCGGAGAAGGCCTTGGGGCCTTCGCGGGCGTCCTTGGTCCCGAAGATCGGCAGACCGATCTCGAGCTCGACCTTGAGCGCGTCGATCTCGGGCAGGCCGATGGTCTCGGTGACGCAGCGCTTGATCGCTTTGACCGACAGCGGGCCGTTCGCGGCGATCGTCTCGGCGACCTTGGTGGCTTCGGCGAGCGCACCGCCTTGCGGCGTGAGGCGGCTGATCAGACCGATGCGGTAGGCAGTCTCGGCGTCGACGAAGTCGCCGGTCAGCAGGATGTCCATCGCCCATGCGTAGGGGATCTGGCGCGGCAGGCGCACCGTCGAGCCGGCGATGGGGAACAGCGCGCGCTTCACCTCGGCCAGGCCGAAGGTCGAGCCTTCGGCGGCGACCCGAACGTCACAGACCTGGAGCAGCTCGGTGCCGCCGGCGACCGCGTAGCCCTCGACCGCCGCGATCATCGGCTTCTCGAGCCGATAGTGACGCAGCAGCGCCTTGAACGGGAGTTCCGGGTCCTCCTTGGAGCGGCGGGTCCACTCGTCCTCGCCGTAGCCGCCGGCCATCGCTTTGAGGTCGGCGCCGGCGCAGAAGTCGCCGCCCGCGCCGGTGAGGATCGCGACCCGGACCTCGTCGTCGCCGTTGATCATCTCCCAAGCGTCGTACATCCGCGCGATCATCTCGGCGCTGAGCGCGTTGCGATTCTCGGGCCGGTTCATCGTGACCGTGACGACGTGGCGGTCCTTCTCGACCAGGAGATGCGGCTGATCGCTCATGGGCGAAAAGTAGAACACATTCTATTTCCGGGCGCCAGGCCCCGTCGGCGTCCGAGCACCAGCCGCGCCGACCGTTCCCGACCTCCCGCCCCGCCGGGCCGCTTCGGGCCTTGAGCCCGCGCGCGCGCCCACTCTTGCTGCAACCCTCACGGCCTGGGCACCCGGATCGCAGCAAGAGGGCCGGGGCCCGGCCACGAGCCACCGCGCGCTTGCGGCGAAAGATAGAACGTGTTCTACTTGAACAGCCCTGACCGGACCCCCCGGGAGGCATGAGCGTGCAGATCGACATCTACAGCCCCGAGATCTTCGTCCCTGGGGTTCCCCACGAGCAGTTCCGCTGGCTCCGCGACAACGCGCCGGTCCACTACACCGCGGTCGACGTCCCCGACGAAGGCCCCGGCTTCTGGTCCTTCACCCGCTTCGAGGACATCGTGCGCGCTTCGAAGGACTACAAGACCTTCGCCAACGGCGGGGGCACGAACATCCACGAACCGGTCCAAGGCGTGAACCTGATGTTGATCAACCAGGACCCGCCCGATCACACGCGCCTGCGCGCGACCGTCTCGAAGGGTTTCCACCCGAAGATGATCGCCGCGCTCGAGCAACATATCCGCGACATCGTCACCAGGATCCTGGACCGCGTCGCCCCGAAGGGCGAGTGCGACTTCGTCACCGATATCGCCGCCGAACTTCCGCTCGAGGTCATCGCCGAATTCATGGGCGTCCCGGTCGAGGACCGCCACAAGATCTTCACCTGGTCCAACACGATGATCGCCCAGGGCGGCGACCCCGAGTACGGCGCCACGATCGAGGACGCCACCCGCGCGTTCTTCGAGATGAGCGACTACGCGAACTGGCTCGCCGAGCAGCGCCGCCAAGGCCCGAAGGACGATCTGGTTACCAAGATCATCAGCGCCGAGATCGACGGCGAGAAGCTCACCGAGCTCGAGTACGACATGTTCTTCGTGATGCTCGCGATCGCCGGCAATGAGACTACGCGCAACCTGATCTCGGGCGGGATGCGCGCGCTGATCGAGCATCCCGAGCAACGCCGCCTGCTGCTCGAGGATCATTCGCTGTTCGGCAATGCGGTCGAGGAGATGCTGCGCTGGGTCACCCCCGTGATGCACTTCCGGCGTACCACCGCATGCGAGGTCACCGTTCATGACCAGACCATCGGGCCCGGTGAGAAGGTGCTGCTGTGGTACGCATCGGGGAACCGTGACGGGCGCTCGTTCGACGAACCGGATGCCTTCGACGTTCGTCGCACGCCGAACCCGCACGTCACGTTCGGCGCCGGCGGCCCTCACTTCTGCCTCGGGTTCTCCCTGGCTCAGCTCGAGATTCGCGTGATGTTCGAGGAACTTCTCAGGCGCATGCCGGATATGGAGTTCGACGGCGAGATCCAGCGGCTGCATTCGAACTTCATCAACGGGATCCGGCACATGCCGGTGCGATTCACGCCCGAGCGCGTCTGAGCGGTTCGCGCGACGGTCGCGGCTCCAATTGCAGGGTTGGGGCCTATCCGCAGTTGTCGGCGGTATCCCCGTCCCCGGGGTGCGTCGCGTCGAGGCTGCCGTCGTCAGCTCCACATCGCAGGCCCGACCCGTCCACCCGGGCCCAACCCTGGGCCTCGGGAGCATTATCGCGGTCCCCGTCGGCGGCGACGTACCCGCCGTCGTCGCTGGTCACTATGATCCGGCCGTGCAACGGAAGCGCGCCGCTGCCGTCGTTGCAGACCTCGACGCCGTTCGCGCCGGCGTAGATGCGCCCCACCCCGGCGTCCTGACCATCACCACAGGTGACGTTGTTTTCCCAGACGGTCGTGTCGGTCGAGCCGTCGGGACACGCGCCGTCCGACTGCCGAGGCACCTCGGCCCCTGATGCGTCGTCGATGCAGGCCTGGCGTTCCTCCTGCGAGCCGCTGGGGCCGTCCGCGATAGCCGGCGCTGTCAGGAACGCGGCCCCGAGCGCGCAGAGGGCAACGATCGCTTTCCGCATGGCGTCCTCCCCTCGGCCTGGCGCAGGCCCGGGGGCTTCGCTACCCAGATCAGATCGAGGCCAAACCCTCAGGCCGGCTCACTTGAACTCGATGACCTGGCGGATGACCTCACCGCGCATCATCGCGTCGAACGCGTCGTTCACCTCGTCGAGCGTCACGCGGCGGGTGATCATGCCCTCGAGATCGAGCTTGCCCTGACGCCATAGCCGGATCAGCCGGTGGAAGTCGCGTCGGACGTCGGCGGATCCGTACAGGCAGCCGAGGATCCGCTTCTCGTCGAAGAACAGCTCGTAGGCGTTGAACTCGACGATGGCGTCGGACTTGCCGGCTCCGACCACGACGGTGGTACCGCCGCGACGCGTCGCGTCGTAAGCCGAGCGGATCGTCGCGGGATGCCCGACCACCTCGAAGGCGTAGTCGAAGCCGTGGCCCTCGGTCAGCTCCTGTTTGAGGTCGGCGAGCCCTTCGGGCGCCGCCGCATGCGTGGCGCCGAAGCTGCGCGCCATCTCGTGCTTGGCCTCGACCGGATCGACGGCGATGATCTCAGCGGCACCCGCGATGCGCGCGCCCTGGATCACGGAGATACCGACCCCGCCCGCGCCGATGACTACTACAGAGCTGCCGGGTTCGACCCGAGCCGTGTTGATCACCGCACCCACGCCGGTCATGACGCCGCAGCCGATCAGCGAGGCCACGTCGAGCGGCACATCGTCGGGGATCTTGATCGCCCCCTTGTGGCTCACGACGGTCTCTTCGGCGAAGGTCCCGGTGCCGCTGAAGCCGTAGACCTGCTCCCCGTTCAGGCTGAAGCGCTGCGCGAGGGTCCCGATCGCGACCTCGTTGAGACACAGATGCGGCTGGCCACCCAGGCAGAACCGGCACGACCCGCACGGCGGCATCCAGGACAGGATGACGTGATCGCCAACCGCCAGAGTCGAGACGCCCTCGCCGACCGCGATGATCTCACCGGCGCCCTCGTGCCCGATCACGAAGGGCAGCGGCATGGGGAAGGTGCCGTTGGTCCCCGAGATGTCCGAGTGACATACCCCCGCGGCCACCATCTTCACCCGCACCTCACCCGGTCCGGGTCCGGCAAGCTCGATCTGATCGCTGATCTCGACGGGAACGTTGAGCTCTCGGACGACCGCGGCGCGCATGGGTGACCTCCTCGTCGGCTCGCGGCCGGATTAGAACACGTTCTGCTTTCGAGCCGCAAGGCTCCGGCTGCGCATCCGGACCTCTCCGATCGCGAGGAGGATCCGCCCTGCCCGAGTGATGCGCCGCAGGCGAGCGGTGATGTGCCCCGCCCCAACACACCGCGACCGGCCTTGCATCCACAACCTAGAACGTGTTCTAATTTCGCCACCATGGCCGAGTTCGTGTTCTGGAACCACGCCCAGAAAGACCCGGACCATCTCGCGCTCGTCGAGCCCGACGGGACCGAGCACACGGCGGGCGAGCTGCTCGCATCGTCGGATCAACTGACCCATGGGCTGCGCGCGCTCGGGCTAAAGGCCGGAGACGCGGTCGCGGTGGTCCTGCCCAACTCCGCCGCGATGGTCGAGCTGAACCTCGCCTGTATGCAATCCGGTTGGTATCTGGTGCCGCTGAACTACCACCTCGCGGCACCCGAGATCGCCTACATCGTCTCGGACTCCAAGGCCAAGGCGATGATCTGTCACGAGCGGTTCGCCGACAAGTGCCGGCAGGCGGCCGACGAGATCGCATTCCCGGCCGGCGCGCGCTTCTCGGTCGGCTCGATCGAGGGATTCGCCTCGTACGAGCAGCTCAAGGACGACCAACCCACCGTCATGCCGTCCGACCGCGTACTCGGCACGGTCATGAACTACACGGCCG
The DNA here is from genome assembly GCA_036397635.1 of Actinomycetota bacterium. Taxonomy (GTDB): domain Bacteria; phylum Actinomycetota; class AC-67; order AC-67; family AC-67; genus DASWIP01. The sequence continues at coordinate 7,585 of DASWIP010000132.1, forward strand.
GCACGACGGGGCGCCCGAAAGGCGTCCGGCGGCCGATCGCCGAGCAGGAGCCCGACGGCGCGATCGAGCTGGAGGCGCTGTTCCTGATGCTGTTCGGGATCCAGGCCCACGACGACAACGTGCATCTCGCGGTCTCACCCATGTACCACACGGCCGTGATGCGCTTCTCGATGATGTCGCTGCATCTCGGACACACGGTCGTGCAGATGGACAAGTGGACGGCCGAGGAGACGCTGCGGCTCATCGACCGCTACAAGGTGACCACCAGCCACATGGTGCCGACACAGTTCCATCGGCTGCTGCAGCTCCCCGACGACGCGAAGAAGGCCTTCGACGTTTCGTCTCTGCGTCACATGGTCCACTCCGCCGCGCCCTGTCCGGTCCCGATCAAGAAGTCGATGCTCGACTGGTGGGGCCCGGTCATCGACGAGTACTACGCGGCGACCGAGGGCGGCGGCACGCTTGCGACGCCGGACGAATGGCTGAAGAAGCCGGGCACCGTGGGTAAGCCATGGCCGATCTCGGAGATCCGGATCCTCGACGACGACAACAAGCCTCTCCCGCCCAACACGCCGGGCACGGTGTGGATCAAGATGGGCGACTACACCTTCGAGTACCACGGCGACCGCAAGAAGACCGAGGAGACCTGGAACGAGGGCTTCTTCACCGTTGGCGACGTCGGCTACCTCGACGAGGACGGTTACCTGTTCCTCAACGACCGCAAGAGCGACATGATCATCTCGGGTGGCGTGAACGTCTATCCCGCCGAGATCGAGGCGGCGTTGATGACCCACCCGAAGGTCACCGACGTGGCGGTGTTCGGGATCCCCCACGACGACTGGGGAGAGGAGATCAAGGCGGTGGTCCAGCCGAAGCCCGGCGTCGATGGCGACGACGCGCTCGCCGAGGACCTGGCCGCGTTCTGCCGCGAGCAGCTCGCCGGCTACAAGGTCCCGCGCTCGTTCGATTTCTCCGAGCAGCTGCCGCGCGACCCGAACGGCAAGCTCTACAAGCGCACGCTGCGCGACCCCTACTGGGAAGGCCGCGACCGTGCCATCTAGCGGCGCCGCCCCGGGCGACGTCCTTACGGCCGAGCACGTGCTCGAGTACACCTACACGCGCTCAGTGGGACCCGTGATCGGGCGGTTCTTCACGGGGCTGCGCGAGCAGCGCATCGAAGGCATCCGCGCGCGCGACGGCCGCGTGATCTGCCCGCCGACCGAGTACGACCCCGCGACCGGCGAGCAGCTCGACGACTGGGTCCCCGTCGCCGACGCCGGCGAGATCACATCCTGGACCTGGGTGGCCGAGCCTCGGCCCGAGCATCCGCTGGCGGAGCCCTTCGCGTGGGCGCTGATCCGCCTGGACGGATCCGACACGGCGATGCTGCACGCAGTCGGGGCGCGCGCGCCCGACGCCGTACGCACCGGCGCCCGCGTGCGCGCGCGCTGGCGCGCCGAACGCCGCGGCCACATCACCGACATCGAGTGCTTCGAGGTGGTCGAGTGAGCGAGGCCGCCGCGCCCGAGTCGGTCACGATGATGGACGCGCCGATCCGGCTCACGTACTCGTACACCCCCGGGGTCGCGCAGTCGGAGTTCCTGCGCGCGCTGACCGAACGCCGGATCCTCGGCCAGCGCTGCTCGACGTGCGAGCAGGTCTACGTGCCGCCGCGCGGGATGTGCGCGCGGGACGGCATCGCGCTGGAAGGCACCTTCGAGCTGCCGGACACGGGCGTGGTGAGCGGGTTCTGCATCGTGAACATCCCCTTCGCCGGACAGGCGGTCGAGTGCCCGTACGTGAGCGCCTCGATCACCTTCGACGGCGCCGACATCCCGATCTTCCACCTGGTGCAAGAGATCGACCCCGCCGCGGTACACGTCGGGATGCGCGTGCAAGCCGTGTGGTCCGAAGAGCCGCAACCGTCGATGCAGACCATCCGCTACTTCCGTCCCCTGGAGGCCGCGGATGCGTGAGGTGGCAGTCGTCTCGTTCGCGCAATCTCCGACCACCGTCGAGGACGCGCGCAGCGAGGTCGAGATCCTGCAGCCGGTGCTGCACCAGGCGGTCGAGCGCTCGGGGATCGCGCGCGAGCAGATCGGGTTCACCGTCTCGGGGTCGTGTGACTACCTGGCGGGGCAGCCGTTCGCGTTCGTGATGGGTTTGGAGGCCGTCGGCGCATGGCCGCCGATCCGCGAGTCCCACGTCGAGATGGACGGCGCCTGGGCCTTGTACGAGGCGTGGGCGCGCCTGCAGCACGGCGACATCGACGCGGCGCTGGTCTACGCGTTCGGCAAGTCCTCGACGGGAGATCTGCCGAAGGTGATGACCCTGCAGCTCGATCCCTACTATCTCGCGCCGTTGTGGCCGGATGCGATCAGCGTCGCGGCGCTGCAGGCGCGCGCGCTGCTCGACGCGGGAGCGCACACCGAGCGCGATATGGCCGAGGTGGCCGCGCGCTCACGCCGCGACGCGGCATCGAACCCGAACGCGCAGGTCTCCGGAGATACATCGGCGGATGCGCTGCTGCAGGAGCCGTACGTATCGACACCGTTGCGCGCGCACGACTGTCCGTCGGCCGGTGACGGGTCGGCAGCGGTCGTGCTGGCCGCCGGCGCTCTGGCGCGCGAGGTGGCCGAGCGGCCGGTGTGGATCCGCGGCATCGACCACCGGATCGAGCCGCACGCGCTGGGCGCGCGCGACCTCACCACGTCGGCTTCCACGCGGATCGCCGCCGCCGCCGCCGGCGCGAGCAGCGACAGGATCGACCTCGCCGAACTGTACGCGCCGTTCTCGCATCAGGAGCTGATCCTTCGCGACGCACTCGGCCTCAACGGGCAGACGGCC
>DASWIP010000133.1:0-67599 GCA_036397635.1 Actinomycetota bacterium
CCAGGACGTCCTCGACTTCGCGCGGGTAGATGTTCGTGCCGCCCGAGATGATCATGTCCTTCTTGCGATCGACCACGTAGACGAAGTTGTCATCGTCGACGCGCACGATGTCGCCGCAGGTGAGGAAACCGTCGGGTGACGTGCACGCATCGGTCGCATCGGGATCCTTCAGGTAGCCGTTCATCAGGTACGGCGAGCGGCTGAACAGCTCGCCGGTGCCACCGGGCCCGACCGGCAGGCCTGCGTCGTCCACGACGCGGATCTCGGTCATGAACCACGCCGGCCCGACGCTGCCGGGTTTCGAGCGAGCGAACGCGGGACGGCAGTTCGTGACGATGCCCGCCTCGGTGGAGCCGTACAGCTCGTGCACGCCGGCGCGTGGGAAGGTTCCCATCACCCATTCCTTCAGCGGGAACGGCAGAGCGGCCGCGTTGAAGTACAGCGTCTCCAGCGACGAGGTGTCGTGGCGCGCGATCGCGCGCTCGCCGAGCGCGCGCAGCATCTGCGCATGGGTCGGCACCAGGAACACGCTCTGCGCGCGCGATGCCGCGATCATGGCGAGCAGCTGCTCGGGATCGAACGCCCGGAGCATCCACAGCTCGCCGCCGACGTGCAGCGCGCCGTACCCGAAGGCGAACCCAGCCCCGTGATACATCGGCGCGACCGCGATGGTTCGCCGGCCCGGCCCGAGCCCCCATTCCAGGGCCGTGCCGTAGAAGGTCAGCGCGCGCGAGCGGTGCGAGATCATGACGCCCTTCGGCTTGCCGGTCGTCCCCGAGGTGTAGGCGACGCAGAACGGCTCGGTCTCGTCGACCACGACGCCGGCGTCGGCCGTCGACGCCGCCCCGAGCGCGTCCTCGTAGTCGCGATCGATCTGGAGCACCAACTTCTGGGGATGCTCATCGAGCGCCGGCGCGATCGTCTCGCCGAGCGCCGCGTCGAGCACGGTCGCGCGCGTCTCGGCGTGGCCGATGATGTACGACGCTTCGGCCGCGGTGAGTCGCGGATTCACCGGCACCATCTGCATGCCGGCGCGCGCGATCCCGGCGGCGATCTCCGGGTACTCCAGCCGGTTGCCGAGCACGACCGCGACCCGATCGCCCGACGCCAGCCCCGCCGCGAGCAGCGCGTTGCCGAAGCGCCGCGCGCGCTCGTCCAGCGCCGCGTAGCTCAATCGCCGGTCGCCGTCCACGACGGCGGTCGCACCCGGGGACGCGACCGCGAACCCGCGGATCCCGTCGGCGATGTTCAGGTGCGCGCCGCCGCGCCGGATGGCCATGCGCGTCAGTGTCGAGCAGCGGGCAGCGACGCCCGGACGCCCTCAGGGCCTGTCTCGTTGAACGCCTTGCCGGAGACGAGCGCGCCGCTGACGTCGGCGGAATCGGCATCCGCGAGCCAGACCGCGGCCGGGACGATCACCTCGGCGGGCAGCGGCGGGTGCTGCTCCTTGAGCCACTCGGGCATCCCGGTCGGCCCGAACAGTTGCGTGTCCACCATCCCGCCGGGGGAGAGCACGTTGACGCGCACGCCGGCCTGGCCCATCTCGCGCGAGGCGAGGGTCGCCAGCGCATCCGTCGTCGCCTTGGTGATCGCGTAGAAGCCGGCGCCAGGATACAGCGCGCGCCCCGTCTCCGAACCGATCGCGATGAAGCTCGAGCCCGGCTGCATCTTCGGCAGCGCATGCTTCATGCACAGCCAGGTGCCCACGACGTTGACGCGCAGGAGCTGCTCGACGATATCGGCATCGTAGGTGTGCAGCTCCCGGTACTTCTTGTCCGTGAGCATCCCGTAGGAGGTGGCCGCGTTCGCGACGAAGACGTCGATGCGGCCGGCCTGCGTGATGACGCCATCCACGAGCTGCTCGACCTGAGACTCGTCGGTGATGTCGGTCTGCACGACCGTCGCTCCGGCCGCGCCGGCGGCAAGGCAGGCCTTCTGGACCCGCTCCAGATCGTCCACCGTGCGCGCGGCCAGTACCAGCGTGGCTCCCTCGCCCGCGTAGCCGGTCGCCATCGCTTCGCCCAGCCCGCGGCTCGCGCCGGTCACCACGATTACCTTGCCTTCGAGTGCGCCCATGGCCCCTCCCGGAGAATGTTTAGCGACAGTATGTCACGAAACGTTCGACGCGGGCCAGGAGGGTCCTGCTACCGGCCCGAACCGGAGGCCTTCTTCTTCGAGGCCTGCGCCTTGCGCGCCGGTTTGGACTTCGCGCCGAGCGCACGGAGCAGGAATCCGGTCACGCGCTCGGTCGCCTCCTCGACGTCGTGCGCGCGCGTCGCGATCGGCGCGCGCTCGGCGCCGATGCAGGCCATGATCATCGGCACGGTCGTCGCCGGATCGACCGGGCCGAACTCCCCGGTCTTCACGCCGGTGGACACGATCGTGCGCGCGATCACCTCGACGGGCTCGATGTGGCGCATGAACCGGCCGTAGGTCTCGGGATTCAGGAACTGCATCACCTCGTGGCCGGGCGGCAGGTGACGCGATGCGAAATCCAGGAGCTGCTGGCGCACGAAGATGCCGAGCTTCTCGGAGCACGTCTCTGCGGCCTCGATGTCGGCCTCGAGGATCGCGATCGTGCGCGCGACCTCGCGGTCGGTCCAGGCGAACAGCAGCGATTCACGGTCAGAGAAATAGTTGTAGATCGCAGTGCGCGCCAATCCCGCCTGCGCCGCGACGTCCGCGAGCGACACGTCCGAGTATCCCTGCTTCAGGACGAGCTCGCCGAACGCGTCCAGCAAGCGATCGATCGTGGCTGCGCGGTGCGCCTCGAGCGTTGGTGCGGAGATCTTGGGCATGCGCTGAGTATAGCGGTGGACCCCTCGATCACCTGGGCCCGTCTAGTCCGAGAAGACCTCCGCGACGGCGAGCAGGTCGGGATCGACCGTCTTCAGCTCGGTCACGGCGTCGCCGAGCGGGACGCGCGTGATCTTGCCCGCATTCAGCGCGACCATCTTCCCGAAGTCGCCCTCGTGCACCGCGTCGATCGCGGCGATCCCGAAACGGGTCGCGAGCACGCGGTCGGACGCGGTGGGCGTGCCGCCCCGCTGCACGTGCCCGAGCACGGTGACGCGCGTCTCGAAACCGGTCCGCTTCTCGATCTCTTTGGCCAGCACGTCGCCGATCCCGCCGAGCTTGACGTGTCCGAACGCATCGGTTCCCTGGTCCTGGAGCACCAGCGATCCCTCCCTGGGCTTGGCGCCTTCGGCGATCACCACGATCGATGCGTAGCGACCTTTGTCGTGCCGCCGTCGCAGGACCGCGCAGACCTCGTCGACGTCGAACTCTCGCTCGGGCACGAGCACCTGCGCCGCGCCGCCGGCGATGCCCGCGTAGGTCGCGATCCAACCGGCGTGACGCCCCATCACCTCGCAGACGAGCACGCGGTCGTGCGATTCTGCTGTGGTATGCAGACGGTCGATCGCGTCGACGGCGATCTGGACCGCCGTGTCGAAGCCGAACGTCACCTCGGTCGCGTTCAGGTCATTGTCGATGGTCTTGGGGACCCCGACGACCTGCAAGCCCTCCTCCTGATGGAGCTTGTACGCCACGCCGAGCGTGTCCTCGCCCCCGATCGCGACGAGCGCGTTGATCTCGAGGCGCTTGATCGTGTCGAGCACCTTCTGCGGGCCGCCGTCGATCTTGAATGGGTTGGTTCGGGACGAGCCGAGGATGGTGCCACCGCGCGGCAGGATCCCCCGGCAGCGCTCGACGTTCAGCTCCATCGTTGCGCCTTCGATCGCGCCGTGCCAGCCGTCGCGGAAGCCGACGAAGCCGCTGCCGTAGTGGACCTCTCCTTTGCGAACGACGGCCCGGATCACCGCGTTGAGACCGGGGCAGTCGCCGCCGCCGGTGAGCACTCCTATCCGCATCTCGGACTCCTTCCTGGTTCCAGACGTCATTCCTATCGCGGCGAGCAGCGCGCCGACAAGGTCAGGGTCGGCACGCCTCGACGATCGCGGCCATGTCGCCTGGATGAGGGACGTATCGTGATGGAACCGACATCCATAGCACCACTACCTAGTCCCTAGCCCTCATATCGGGACGGTTCCCTACCCAAGCGAGCATTCTGCGCCGATGATGCAAGCAGGATCTAGGGAGACGGGTTGCCGCGGAGAGTGCGATTGGCCCCACTGGACAAGACGCTCGCGATGGAGCGCCATGTGTCGTACCTGCGCGCCGTCGTCATCGGGTTCAATATCGCGGCCTTCTTCCTGTTCCTCGGCGTGGATTCTCCGCGCGCGCCGCTCGCGCTCACCGTCGTCGGGGTCGCCGGCGCGTACGGTGTCTGGAGCCTGCTCGCCCGACCGTACGAGCGATACCCGCTGCTTCGGTTCGGCGCCGCGACCCTGACCGTCGACGTGCTGCTCATCACGCTCTGGGTGCTGGGCACTGGCGGCCCCGCGAGCGAGTTCTGGGTGATCTACTTCGTCTCGATCGTCTCGGTCGCCATGCGATACGACGTCGGGCAGACGCTGATCGCCGCCGTCGGCGAGGCAGCGGCCTACTCGATCGCCATGGCGTTCGACGGCGGTCTCGCGGACATCGGGACGGCGGTGCGTCCCGTCTACGTCCTGATCGTGGGGCTGGCCGCCGGGCTGCTCGCGCGCCAGGAGCGGATCACCGATCAGGAGCGCGTCGTTGCGGACAGGATCGCGTCGGAACGCGAGACGATGTTGCACCGTGAGCGCGAGCTCGTCGACCAGCTCCGGGAGCTGGACACGCTCAAGACCGCGTTCGTGGCCAACGCCGCGCATGAGCTGCGCACGCCGCTGACCACGCTTTCCGGTCTCGCGGCGACACTCGCCACTCGGTGGGCCGATCTCGACGCGGACGAATTGGCGTGGGCGCTGGGATCGATGCGCCGGCAGGGTGAGCGCGCTCGCGTGCTGATCGACAACCTGCTGGACCTATCCGCGATCGAACGAGGGAAGATGATGGTGGCGCTCGCACCCGTCTCGCTCGCCTCCGTCGTGCGAAGCGCGCTCGAATCGGCGCCGCCGCCCGCGGACAAACAGATCAAGATCGAGGTCGGTGACGCGCGTGCGATCGCCGACCCGAACCGGCTCGAGCAGGTGCTGACGAACCTGCTCGTCAACGCGTACCGGTACGGAGGCTCGTGCATCGAGTTTCGCGCGGCGGCGGATCGCGCGACGATCGTTCTCACCATCACCGACGACGGCACCGGCCTGCCGCCCGACGTCACCGCGCATCTGTTCGAGCCGTTCGCGCGCGGAGAAAACGTCGGCGAACGGACGGGATCCGGCTTGGGCCTCGCGATCAGCCGCCGCCTGGTCGAAGCCTTCGGCGGCGAGATGTGGTACGAGCAGGCCGTCCCACACGGCAGCTCGTTCAGCGTGAGGCTGCGCGCGGCGTCCTAGCCAACATCCTCGTTCCCTTTTCACCCGAAGGTCCGATAGGTGCATCCCTGCTTCCGCGTGAGATGTCATCCGGCGTGGTAACGAGATACCGACCGGGTTCCTGATCCGGCATACATCCAGGGGGAGACGCATGACCGCATCGCGGGGTCCGCTGATCGCACAGCGCTGCCCGGTTCCGCTCGACCCCGAAGAGGAACGTCATCTCCGCGAGCAGCTCGCGCGCCTGCGCGCCGACATCGAAGTCGCCGGCGGCCTGTTCGGATGGATCGAGACCCGGCTCGAGGACTGGCTGTTCGAGGCCGAGGTCGACTCGCCTGCTCCTCATCCGATGCGAGCACGCCGCACCTGACGCGCGCGGCGGAGCAGACCGTGTCACGCAGATCTTTGCCGGCGGGCGAAACCGCTTTGGTATGATCGCGCGGCTGCGGGATAGCGGAAGGGGGGACCGGTGACGCTCGAGGCGGCGTATTGGATCGCGCTGGGAGCAGGCCTCGGCTTCCTCGTGCTCGCCCTGCTGCTCGGCGACGTCTTCGACCTCTTCGATATCGAACTCGGCGGCAGCGACCTCGCTGCCGGACCCATCTTCTTCGCCACCGTCGCTGCGTTCGGCGCCGGCGGGCTTCTGGGCATCAAGGCCTTCGAGTTCGGGACCGGCGGCTCGATCTATGTCGGGCTCGGGACGGGTCTCTCGATGGGCGCTCTCACAGGCCTGCTTTTCTCCGCGCTGCGCCGCCAGGAGGCCGGCGACGGCTTCGAGCTGGCGAAGCTGATCGGCGCGCGCGGGCGCTGCTCGGTTGCGATCCATCCCGGACAGGTCGGCCGTGTCATCGTCCCATACGGCGGGATGAGCCGGTCGCTGTCCGCGCGCAGCTCCGATGAGATTGCCGTGGGTGACGAGGTCGTGGTGAAGGACGTGGTTGGGAACACCATCACCGTGTCGCGCGCCGACGCGACATCCAACGCCTAGGAGGGCATCGTGCAAGACTCCACGTTCTCGCTGCCGATCATCATCGTGTCGCTGATCGCGCTCGGCATGGTCGTGATCGCCTTCGCCGCGAGCCGCTACAAGGTCGCGAAGCCCAACGAAGCCTTGATCATCGCCGGCAAGAAGAACGCGCCGGGCGGGATCAAGGTGGTCGTCGGCGGCGGCGCCATCGTGTATCCGTTGGTCAACGTGGCCAAGACGCTGTCGCTCGAGGTCCGCTCGATCCCGGTCGGGCTGGAGGGCGCGGTCACGATGCAGGGTGTGCCGGTCTCGGTCGAAGGCATCGTCAACGTCAAGATCGCCGACGATGAGGACGCCTTGCGCCAGGCCGCGCAGCGGTTCCTCGATACGCAGATGGGCATCGCGGAGATCGTCCGCAACGTGATGGAAGGATCGCTGCGGACCATCATCGGCCAGCTTTCCGTCGAGCAGCTCATCCGCGACCGCGAAGTGTTCGCCGCGCGCGTGCAGGAGGTCGCCAACGGCGACCTCGACGGCACCGGGTTGGCGATCGACGTGTTCACGATCCAGTCGATCACCGACTCCGAGCAGTACATCGTGAACCTCGGGCGCAAGGCGGCTGCGATGGTCAAACGCGATGCCGAGATAGCCGAGGCGGAGGCGATGCGCGAGGCACGCCAGCAACAGGAGATCGCCAAGCAGCAGGTCATCGACGCCGAGAAGGTCACCCAGCTCAAGGAGCAGTCCGTCCGCCAGGAGATCGCGACCGCGCAGGCGCGCGCCGACCAGGCGCATCCGTTGTCCGAAGCCGAGGCACGCAAGGAGGTCGTGCTGACGGAAACGGAGGTCGCCGAGCTGGTCGCGAAGCGGCGGGACAAGGAGCTGGACGCCGAGATCCGCCGCACCGCCGACGCGCAGCGGTACGCGGCCGAGCAGGGCGCGGAGGCGAAGCGCTACTCCTCGGTCGCCGAAGCCGAAGCACGCGCAGCATCCGCGCGCGTGGAAGCCGAAGCCGCGCGCGACCGCCGGCTGCTCGAGGCCGAAGCCGAGAAGGCGAACCTGGAGGCCGTCGCGGCCGGTCACGCCTACGAGGAACGCGAAGTGGGCCAGGCGAAGGCCGACGCGACGCTGGCGACCGGGGAGGCCGAGGCTGAGGCGATGCGCAAGAAGGCCGAGGCGTACAAGCAGTACGAGGCGGCCGCGGTGCTCGAGCTGCTCGTTTCGCGGCTGCCGGAGGTCGCGCGCGCGATCGCCGAGCCGATCGGCAAGGTGGACTCGATCACGATCATCGACACCGAGGGCGCGAGCAAGCTGACCAAGACCACGGCGAACACGATCACCCAGCTCGACTCGGTGTTCCGGTCGTTCACCGGCGCGGGGCTGACCGACCTGATAGGACGCGTGCTCGGCGGCAACGGGGCGGGGCAGGCCAAGGGGGACGAACCCCCGGCCACGTCCTGACGCGCACGTTCCTAGATCAGCGACGAGAACGCATCGTGGAGCGAGGCGATCGCCTCGCTCACGGCTGCCTTGCGCGCGGTCGAGGTCCCCTCGGGCCAGCCGCCTCCGTCCTTGGAGAACTTGCCGAGCGCCTCGGTGATGGCAGCTCGTTCAGCCTCGCTGATGACGAAAGCGCGGACGCCCCAGGCCGCGAGCTCCTTTGCACGCGCGTGCTCCTTCCGATCGAGACGCTGGGCGCGATCGACCTCCGCGACCTCCTCGACCGAACGTTCGCGCAACATCGCCTCCCATGTGCCGAAGCTGTCCACCATGCGGTTCCCCGTCCGGCGCCGGCCGGCGGATCGCGCCAGCGTTCGGGCGTCGATCACGGCTGGGTCAGGCGCGAGGTCCGTCGAAGGTGGGAGCAGCTCGCCGGCGGGTACCTGCGGGCAAACCCCGAACAGGAGCTCGTCGTGGAACGCACGCACCGCCCCAGGATCCCCGACGGTCTCGGCGCGTGCAGCCAGCCGGTGGTCCACGACGAAGATCCGGTACACCTCGTCGAGATTGGAGATCCGGCCCATCCATCGATGCCCGTCGATGATGGCGTACGTCCGGGCGAAGAGCCGTTGCGCGAGGGCATCCGATCCGAGCCGGCGCGCGGTCTCGCGAGACAGCGCAGCGCCGTGCATGGCGACCAGATGTGCGACCGAGCCGAGCGCGTCCTCGTACGCGACTCCGTGGGCAGTTCCCACCGCGGCGAACGCGTCACCGATGGCGGCCTCGCGCTCGGCTCGCGCGCGGCTCGCGAAGGCGGCCGCGTCGGTACCGGTCATCAGCCGTTCGTTTCGGGGGCGGGATCGATCTTCCATCGCCGGTAGAGCGCCGCCCGGGTCACGATCACGGCGTCTCCCACCTTGAGGCCCGGGGCGACGAGGTCGGTTCGAAGGCGGGAGCGCTCGATCCTATCGTCGGGGAACCGAACGGCCACCGCGACGGTGTGCGCGGCTCCTTCGGATCCCGGCTCCAGCTCGACGAGGACTCCGTGCTCGGGTTCGCTTCTCATCGGATGGCCCTCCTCGGATCGTTGCGATCCCGTCTCATCGCGGGCGGTCGCATTAGCATGAACTCGATCCGTGAGATGGGGAGGTGATCGGACTGGCAACCGCGATCGTGGTGGCGGATGACTTGTTGATGCGGGCCCGCCTTGAATCCGCGGCCGCGTCGGCCGGTTTCGACGTGGCCGCGCGCGCGGTGGCGGCGCAGCCGGACGAGCCCCCGGCGATCGTGCTCGCCGACCTCGACGGGCCGAGAACGCTGGACACGGTCCGATCGCTGCTCGAACGGTTCGACGCTCTGCGCGTCGTGGGTTTCTGCTCGCACGTGGATCGCGAGCGGTGGCAGGCCGCGGAGTCCATCGGCGTCGAGGTTCATCCGCGCGGGGCATCGACCAAGGCGGAGGACATCATCCGAGCCTAATCGGTCGCCTGGGACCATGACGGTCATCCGTACTCCAGGTAGACGATCCCGCCCTCGACCACGACCTGGTACGACGCTATCTCCTCGTCCGAAGGCCCGCGCCTGCGTTCGCCCGTCCTGACGTCGAACTGGCTCCCGTGGAGCGGACACGTGACCACGCCGTCGTGGAGCTCACCCTCGGACAGCGCAGCACCGGCATGCGGGCAGACATCGCCCACGGCGTAGAGCTGTTTGCCGACGTGATACACAGCCACGGGGCCGACCGGCGTCTCCGGCGCGCGGTGCACGAGCCCGAGCCGGCCGGCCGTGTCGGCCGCTTCCATCAATCGGAGGCGACGGCGCCGCTGCGGGCCCTCCCAGGTTCGCAGGCGCTCCATCACTTGCGCAGAGATCGCGCCGCGGGTCGAGACCAGATCGTAGCCGCGAACCGCGGCAGCCTCCCAGCGGGCTCGGTCGGGCGTCGACACGAACCCGGCGATCAGCGCGCGCGGCCAGCGTCGCCGCAGGAGCTCGGGCGCCTCGAGCGAGCGCTCGAGGTCCAGATCGATCACGACCGCCGCCGGCTCGATCCCCGCGGGCACGTCCTCGACCCTAGCCGCCGACACGATCTCGCCACCGTCGGTTCGCACGCGGCCTTCGATGCGAGAACGGACGACATCGTTCGGTGTGACGACGACGATCGTTGGTTCGCTCATGCCAGGGATCCCTCGCCGGGGATGGTAACGGGCAGTCGGACCCGGCAGCGGCGGTCGTCCTCGGTGGTCCCTGCCACTCGGCCGACACGGCGTCTCGAGGGTGACGGCCCCATATCATTCGCATATTAGCATACCAGAATGCACTACTCATATAGTGTAAACAGTGATATATTGCCACACCCAGATGGGTTGCTGACGTCCGATCGCCGGAAGGTTCCGGAGATGCCGACAGTTCACCGTAGCTTCCCCATTGACCCACGGAAGGGGCGAACCTACATTAGCCCTCGCATAGATGCACATACGTGCATAAGGGAGCCAACATAGCGGTGGCCGGGAGCCCGGGAACGAAGCAGTCCATGGGGGTAACGGGCGTGGCCCTCCTCATGGCCCTGGTCGCGTGCGCCCCCCGATTCGACATCGCTCAGGTGCAGCCCGAAGGGGGCCTGGTCGGGCAGTCACAGCCCCGAACCGACACGGTTCCCTCCGGCGCTCCCACCGCGGTTCTGCCGACGAACCCGGGGGGTACAGGGGGTCCGGCCTCCACAGGCGTCGCCGTGCCGCCGGTCTCTACCGGCAAGGGCGCCAGGGTAACCGGGGGAGTCATCAAGGTCGGCGGGCTGTTCCCCCTCTCCGGCGGCCTCAGCTCGCTCGGCAAGCCCGCGTACGAGGGCGCGCAAGCGTATTTCAACTGGATCAACGATCACGGCGGGGTGCGGGGAAAGAAGATCCAGTTCATCACGTGTGACGACCAGGCCGACGACACGCGCTCGACCACGTGCGCGAAGCGGCTGGTCGAGCAGGACGGTGTCTTCGTCATGGGACCGTCGTTCACGCCGTTCTCACTGACGGTGATCGGTCAGCTCGAGAAGGCCGGCGTCCCGTGGGTCGGGTTCGACGGCATCAATGTCGAAGGGTTCGATGCCTCGAACGTGGTCACGGTCGGCGCGCCGATCGAGACCATGGCGCACGCGTTGCTGCCCTACTGGCACGACAAGATCGAGCGCAAGACCGGGAAGGCCCCAAGCAAGATCGGTGCGGTCGTACTCGATTCGGCGCCGGCGAAGACGTACGTGAACGAAGCGAACGCGGTGATCTGCCCGAAGCTGGGCTGTGAGATCGTCCCCCGGAGCGGCGACCGTGTCGGAGAGGAAGTCACGTATACCACGCTCGACTACGGTTCGATCTGCCGCAATATGCAGAACCGGCGTGTGGACGCGGTGTGGATCGTCACCGACCCCGCGTCGGCGATCAAGCTGCTCGTCGCGTGTCAGGGGATCGGGTACAAGCCTCCGGCCGGTTTCCTCGGCCAGCACGGCATCTACATGGACATCACCCTCGAGCAGTCGGGGCCGTTCGCCGATGGGATCTACGCCAACGGCGCGGTGCTCCCCGAGGATGTCGAGGGTGCCGCCACCCGCGAGATGAAGAAAGTCATCACGACCTATTACCCCGAGGCCAGTTTCGGCTACTTCACGCAGCTCTCCTACGCGAGCGCGCAGATGACCGTCGACCTGATCGACGACATCCTCGCCGCTGGTGCCGACCTCACCCGCACGGCCATCATCGCCGCGGCGCGCGCGCGCGGGTCCTATAGCTGCAACGGGTTGTGCAAGAGCGTTTCGCTCGCGCCGCCGGCGAGCCGCAGCGGCGGGAACCACAACATCTGGATCGTCCGATCCGACTACTCATCCGGCAAGGGACGCTGGGTATACGAAGCCGGTCCGATCGATGCCTTCCGCGTTCGGACCTGGCCCTGTCCGGGCAAGCCGAGGCCCTGCTAGGAGCCATCGTGGTCCTCTTCCTGCAGTTCGCGGTGAACGGGGTCGCGACGGGCTTCGTCATCGGCCTGCTCGCGCTCAGCATCGTCATGGTCTATCGCTCGACCCGCGTGCTCAGCTTCGCCCAAGGTGCGATCGCGAGCCTTGCGACATACGTGTACTTCCAGATGCAGACCATCTGGGGGTGGCCTGCGATCGTTGCGCTTCCCCTCGCGCTCGCCGCGGCCGGGCTCATCGGCGCCGGTTCGGAGCTGGCGGTGATGCGGCCGCTTCGGCGCACCGACACGCTGACGCGCACCGTCGCGACGCTGGGGCTGGTGCTCGTGCTGCAGGTCATCATGCGCGTGGGATGGGGCGGCAACGAGAGCTTCGTGCGTCCCCTGTCGACTTCGCGGGTGGCGCTCGGCAGCTTCACGATCGGAGTGCAGCAGCTCATCATCGCAGTCGTGGCGGTCGTTGCCGCGCTGGCGCTCGGCGCGTGGACGCGATCGAGCTACCGCGGGCTGGCGCTCTCCGCGATGGCAGAGGATCCCAGCGCCGCGCGTCTGCTCGGTGTGAACCCGACCTCGTCGTCGCTGCTCGCATGGTCGATCGGCGGCGTTCTGGCAGCGCTCGCAGGGATCCTGGTAACTCCCACGCTGGTTCTCAATCCGCTCCAGATGACGTTCATCATGGTGACGGCGCTCGGCGCCGCACTGCTCGGCAGATTCATGAGCCTGCAGCGCGCGCTGGTCGGCGGGGTGCTGATCGGAGTCGTGCAGAGTGTTACGACCGGGTACGTCTCGATCTCGGGTCTGTCCGAAACCTTCGGCTTCATCGCGGTGTTCGCCGTGCTGCTGATGACGCGCGGCGGGAGCGGATCGAGCGCGCTGCTCGCGAAGGGCCAGGCGGCATGAGCTGGCGCAGGACGATCCCCCCGCTGGTGGGTGTGGCAGCTCTTGCCCTCCTGACCCCTGCGCTCGGGGACTTCTGGCTGTTCGTCCTCGCGCTGACGATCATCTATGCGCTGGCATCCTTGTCTCTGGTTGTGCTGACGGGTTGGAGCGGCCAGCTCAACCTGCACGTCGCGGCGCTCGGCCTGGGCTGGGGCGCCTACAGCGTGTTCGCGCTGTCCTCGTTCGGCGTGCCGACGTTCTGGGCGCTGCTCCTCGCCGGGATCGTCACCGTTCCGTTCGCCGCGGCCGTTGCAGCGGTCGCGGTGCGGTTCCGAGGTCTCGAGCTGGCTGTTGCGACACTGGCGATCGGGCTGATCTTCGAACGTCTCGCCTTCCGCAACATCGGCAAGGCCCTGTCGCAACGTTCGAACTCGATCTCGACGCCGTTCGAGTCCTCCTTCGTGCCCATGGACCGTCCCTCGTTGTTCGGCGTCGATCTCGACAGCGATCGTGCCTTCTTCTTGTTCAGCCTCGCCATCGCGGTTGTGCTGTTCCTGCTCGTCGCGAACGTCTCGCGATCGGGTGTGGGTCGCACGCTCCGCGCGCTGCGCGAGCGAGAGATCATGGCCGAGACGCTCGGCATCCCGGTCGTTCGGTACCGGATCGGTGCCTTCGTGCTCTCGATCCTTCTCGCTGCGACGGCCGGCGGGCTGTTCGCGGCACTCAAGCTCGGGATAGCGCCCGACTCGTTCAACATCAATCTGTCGTTCAACCTGCTCGCCGCAACCGTGATCGGCGGGATCGGCTCGATCGGCGGGGCCGTGATCGGCGGGGTCCTGGCTGCGCTCCTGCCCGAGGTCGTGCAGTCTGGCCCGCTGGCTATCTTCTCTGGTGAGCGGTTGTTCCTCGTGTTCGGCCTCGGCATGGTCGTGGCGCTGTGGCGTCTGCCCGAAGGACTGGCGGGGATCGGCGCGCGGCTGCGGCGCCGCGCGCGCGCGGCGCCGCCCTCGGAGGCGGCGGGCGTGGACACCACGTTGCCGGCACCGGGGCTGGTGCCCCACACCAACGGGGAGCTCGCGGAGGTCGAGGTCGAGCGGCGGATCTACGGCAGCAGGCTGGACCGGCACGCGCGGCCGACGCTGCTGCGAACCGACGGCATCCGGATCGCATTCGGCGGTGTGCAGGCGCTCGGTGGCGTGGACATCTCGATCCCTCAGGGTGAGATCTGCGCGCTGATCGGACCGAACGGGGCCGGGAAGTCGACGCTGTTCAACTGCATCAGCGGGCTGCTTCCACCCGATGAGGGCCGCGTGTACTTCGACGGGGCGGACGTGACCGAACTGAGCACGCATCGGCGGGCGGCGCGCGGCGTCGCCCGAACCTTCCAGACCGTCGAAGCGTTCCGGAACCTGACGGTGGAGGGGAACCTGATGGTCGCCGGGCATCTGACCCGGTCCGCGGGGGCCTTCGCCGAAGCGCTCGCGCTGCCGGCCGCGCGCAGGAGCGACCGCGCGTTACGCGACCGCGCGCGCCGGGTGATCTCGACGCTCGGCCTAGACGCGGTCGCCGACCGGCGCGCCGGCGAGCTGCCCCTCGGCTTGCTGCGCGTCCTGGAGTTCGGCATGGCCCTGGTGCCGCGCCCCCGCCTGTTGCTGCTCGACGAGCCGAGCGCCGGGCTCGACGCGAATGAGACCGCCTCGCTGGCCGATCTGGTGGCGCGCGCGCGCACCGCGTACGGGCTCAGCGTGCTGCTGGTCGAGCACGATATGTCGATGGTGTCGTCCCTCGCCGAGCACGTGTACGTCCTGGACTTCGGTCGCATCATCGCGCAGGGGACTCCCGAGCAGGTTCGGACCGATCCGATCGTGATCGAACGATATCTGGGTCAGATCGAGGGCATGTTCGAGGATGTGGGAGGAGGGCGTCGTGCTCGTCGTTGAGGGGATCGATTCCTTCTACGGACGCGTGCAGGCGCTGCGCGGCGTCACGCTATCGGTTGCCGACGGCGAGATGGTGGCATTGTTCGGCGCGAACGGCGCCGGGAAGACCACAACGCTGCGCGCGATCTCGGGGATGGTGTCCACGCGCGCCGGCGCGATCTCATTCGAGGGCAGGGACCTCGGCGGCCTGACGCCCGAGCGGGTGGCCGCGCTGGGCGTCGCGCACATCCC
Source organism: Actinomycetota bacterium (assembly GCA_036397635.1). Lineage (GTDB taxonomy): Bacteria > Actinomycetota > AC-67 > AC-67 > AC-67 > DASWIP01. The sequence goes on from DASWIP010000133.1 coordinate 14,766, forward strand.
GGAGGGCCGCGGCGTGTTCTCCGGGATGACGGTCTGGCAGAACCTGAAGATGGGCGGCTTCGTGCACCGCCTGCCGCCCGACGAGCTCGATCGCCGCATCGACGAGGTGCTCGCGTTGTTCCCGCGGCTCGGAGAGCGGATGGGTCAGGCCGCCGGCACGATGTCGGGAGGCGAGCAGCAGATGCTGGCGATCGCGCGCGCGCTCATCGGCCGGCCGAAGCTGCTGATGCTCGATGAGCCGTCGCATGGGCTCGCCCCCAAGGTGGTGCAGGAGCTGTTCGAGCTGCTGGCGAAGCTCCGTGCGGGCGGTACGTCGTTGCTGATCGTCGAGCAGTACGCCGCCGTCGCGCTGTCGGTGGTCGATCGGGGCTACGTCCTCGAACGGGGCAGGGTCGTCTCCGAAGGAGCGGCCGCGCGGCTGCGGGCCGACTGGCACGAGCTGGCCGGCGCCTATCTGGGAACGTGATGGAGGTCACGATGGAACGCTGCGGAAGGGTGCGATGGGGGGCGAGGATCTCGCTCCTCTTAGCCGCGTCTTCGCTGGCTCTCGCATCCGCCACTCCGGTCGTCGCGCAAGAGGAGGCCGGGCGCCGCGCGGCGATCAACGGCTTCGCGCGCGCCGCCGGCATCTTCGCGCCGTTCGCCGTCAACCCGAACTTCGACTTCTGGCCCGTCTACAGCCTCTCGGAGATCGACTCCAACTCCTCGCACGGCGTGAGCGCCGGGTTCTGGCCGGGCTTCCTGGTCGATGCGACGTTCTTCCAGTTCGGCTATCAACCGTTCGAGCGCGCCTTCTTCGGCGTCGCCGAGACCCTGTGGCCGAGCACGCCGTTGGATGCCTCCGCGGGAACCCACGACTTCGAGCGGTTCTGCCGGGCCGGCGAGGTGTCCACCGTGCCGTTACCGTTCGGGCTCGGCGAGGGTGCGTTCCCGGAGCCTCTGCTGACCGGGTGCCAGTCGATGTATGCGCAGTACCGACCGTTCGTCCCGTGGGAGGCCGGTGCTGCGGACTCGAGCAGCGATGAAGCCTTCACGGCCGGGCGGGCGACGAATTCGTCCTTCCGGTTCGGTCCGGTCGCGGCCGAGATGGTGCGCGCGTCATCATCGTCGGATGCCCGCGGGCTGGAGGCGCTGACGTCGGAGGCGCGCGTGCTGGTTCGCGATCTGCAGATCGGCACCGACCTGCGGATCCGCGAGCTGAGGTCTCACGCGGTCGCCGTCGCCGACGGGACCAGCGACGGAGCGACGATCGATCACGGCGTCAACCTCATCGACGCGACCTTCCAGGGAGAGCCGATCGAGATCGGCGGATCGGGCGTGATCGAGCAACCTGACATCGGAAACGTGAACGAGCAGCTCGCCGCGCAAGGCATCGAGGTGCGGCTGCTCGAGGGATCAGGTCGCACGCAAGGCGGTGTCGCCCAAGCGGAGGCCGGTGGTCTGGTGATCAGGTTGCGCAGGCAGGGAGCGCCGCCGGAACTCCGAGAACCCGCCGACCAGGCGTGCGATCAACTCGCGACGTTGGAGCCGGAGCCGGTCACGTCCGTGGACGAGGAGATCGCGAGCAATCCGCTCTACGACGACCGGCCGCCGTACAACCAGACGCCGCAGAGGGCCGAGTTGCACGAGAGCGTGCCTCCCCCGGTGGGATGTCCGCTGGTGCTGATGCAGCGCGCGCTCGACGTCGGCATCGTGCTCGGGGGCGCGAGCGCCGGCGCGCGGCTGCAGCCGCTGCCGCCGCTGCCGACGTTCGACTTCGGGGACCTCGACACGGATCCGTTCCCCTTCTTCGGCGATCCGCTGCCGGCCGGCGGTTTCGGCCCGAGCCTCCCGGGGTCGTCGCCGTCGTTGCCGAGCTTCGGCGAGGTGCCGCCGGTCCCGTTGGAAGAGGTGACGCGGAGCGCGCTGCTCGATCTCGGTCCCGAAGTCGCACGGACCGTTCGCGTGATCTACGGGGGGATGGTCGCGCTGCTCGCACTCTCACTGGTGGGGCGGCGCGTTTTCCGAACGCTGGTGATGCAGTGATGCTGGTGATGCAGTGATGCCGTGCGATGAGGTGACGAGATGATGGAAGAGGTGATGATGACGAAGCCTGTTCCTTCCGCGAGGTCGGAGGGATACCACGCCGAGGTCGGCGACGAACCGTCCGCCGGCGGCCGTCTCCTGCTCGGTTGGATCCTGATCGGGGTAGCGGTGGTGATGCTCATCGCGGGGTGGATCGGCGTCAGCGCGAACCCGGCCGTGGCGGTGCAGCTGTCCTACTTCTTCAGCGGCGGCATGGGCGGGCTGCTCGCGGGGATCATCGGGATCGGTCTGCTGGTCTCCGATGACATCCGTCGGGATCGCGCGCGCATCGGCAAGCTCGAGGCCACGGTGCTGGAGATGCGAGAGCTCTTGCTCGCGCAGGCCGAGCTGCTGCAGGGCCTCGAGGGCGACGCGCGCGAGACGCCACCGGAGGAGCCGCGCCCTCCCGCGCGGCGATCCCGAGGCGGGGGAGCGCAACGTCGCTGATGCGAGGTCGTAAGTGTCCGATTCGTCGGGATGAATCCCCCCTAGGGGGGAAGGGCATCCCCCCACGGTGGCGAATCGGTCAAAGAGAAGAACCGCGCCGCCCGGACGGCAGCGAGAGGGCCGGGTCGGGGGGATCCGCGCGGAGGCGCGGAACGAAAGGGGGTCGGAAGCATGCGCTCGAAGCGAGCGACCATGATGGTCGTGCTGGGGCTCGGCGCCATCGCGATGGCCGCGACGGTGCCGGTGGGTGCGTCGTCGGCGTACCACATGAACGGCCAGGGATCGCTGACGCTCGGTGGCGGCGGCCTGCCGTCGTGCATGGGCGGTCAGGGGGACTGCGCGAACGTCGATATCCCGTTCTCGTGGGGCGAGCTCACCGTGCAGGGGCTCGGTCCGCTGCAGGATCAGAACGTTGCCGGCCAGTACAACTGCAACTCGGAGGGCTCGAACTTCGAGAGCCGCATCCGAGGCAACACCAGCAACTTCGAGCTGACGTTCAACTTCCAGTGCGAGTTCTTGACGGGCCTCGGGCCGAGGTACATCAACGGCTGGTTCTCGAACGTGACCTCGGGCGCCGGCGGCGCGTACCACAGCGTGGCCGACCACCCGCATCCGACGCCGGTCGCGGCGGGTGTCCCGACGTTCAAGGGATACTTCATCGCCTCGGACACCAACAACATCGATCCGGATCTTGTGACGGCGAGCAACGGCGACCCGATGAGCTGCATCGGTGGCTTCGCGCCGACGGCCATGAACGGGTTGCGTATGCAGACGGCCGCTTTCCTCGGAGCGTGTACCGCGGTCGCTGCCTGATCGAGTCGAGCAACGTGCGACGGGGGGCCGAGATGCCCCCCGTCCCGCATCTGTGAGGGAACCGATGACGAACCGCCGCATCCTGCTCGCCGCGCTCGCCGCGGCGCTGCTCGCGGCGCCGTTCGCCGTACCCGTTCACGCCGCAGCGGCCGAGGGCTCGATCGACCAGACAGGCTTCTTCCCCTCCGAGATGTTCGCCGCTCGACGCCATCTCGAGATCGACGCAGGAGCGCGACGGCTCTTCGAGATCGGCCAGCTCGAGCAGCGCGCCGGCATGACCATCGTCGCGCGCGACCTGGATGGCTTCGCCGAGATCGGCCGGATCACGATCCCGGGATCGCAGTCGGGATTCGGCGGCCGCCTGTCGGCGGTCGATGAGCTCCGGCACCGGATGTACGTGCTGTATCCCCTCGGGCACGCCGACGACGCGGCCGTGCGCGACGTGCTGGGTCAACGCCAGAGCGGCCAGGTCATCGACGAGGCCGTGCGCGTGCTGTTCGGCGTCGCGGTGATCGACACGCTCCGGCTCCGGGTCGTCGGCTCGGGCTCGCTGGCACTGATGCAACCGGCGCTGCAGCAGGACCGGCAAGAGTCGAACTTCCTCGGGATCAAGGCGATGAGCTACTTCCGGGACGGAGGCCGCGACCTGTTGTACTTCGTCACGGAGATCCCGCTCGGCGTGGGGAACCTGGCGGTGAGCAATCACAGCGTCGTGGTCCATCAGGTGGACGTCGCGCGCCTGCTCGATGTCGCAACCTCGGCGTCCGCCGTCGATTGGAGCCATCCGGTCCCGCAGTGCGGGCTCACGATGGCGCGAGATGTTCCCGGCATCGTGTTCCGTTCGGCGGTCACGCCGACGCTCACGATCCCTTGCCGGCAGGGTGGAGCGCAGGGCATCCTCCCCGGAGGACAGCCCCTGGAGACGCCCGGGGTCGTGCAGATCACCTTGACGCCGGGTGATACCCCGGCGGACACCAGCCGGTTCACCACGGATCTGTACGCGATCAGCGGGAACCTGCAGTGGGGTCAGACCGTCGTCGATCCCGGCACCGAGCGATTGATGGTGCAGATCGACGGAAGCACGACCGAGGCGGCGATCTGGGTGTTCGACATCCCGAGCGCGTCGTGGGTCGGCCTGGTGTCGCTGCCGCAGGTATTCGCCAGCGGTGGAACCATGGCGCTCGGCGTCGACGTCGCGCTCAGCCGGCTGTACGCGGTCTCGCGCGCGGATCCCTCGGCCCGGGGCGCCAGCACGATCGCCGCATCGTCGACGCGCGCGGCAGGCTCCGACCAGGGCCGGCTGGTGTCGTTGACGCCGACGCCGACACCGGGCAAGGGGAAACCTGCGATCGATCCGGTCCGGCACAGGTCGGTCGTCGCCGCGCAGGGCGGCTACCTGGTCCTGCGGGACACCATCCCGCCCCGGGCCGAGATCGCCGCCGCCGATCCCGACGCGAACACCCTGGACGTCCTCGAGAGCGCGCGCACCGATGTGAACTTCGTCGGCGGAGCGCAGGCGTACGGCATGCGCATCCGTTGGGTCGGCGGGCGCCGCGGGGTCGAGCGCAACGCCAACGCCGTCGTCGAGAACCCTCCGTCGTTCCTGCAGCCGAACACCGGCGGGATCCTGCCGCCGCCGCCGGCGGAGGGGACCCGCGACGTGCATCTCGCCCGCGTGATCCACACAACCTTGACCAACGGAGAGGCGGCCGCGCACGCGACCGGCGGGCAGCGAGACCTGGAGAACACCGATGCCGATCTCGGTGGATGGACCGGGTACCTGCGTCGGTGGGGTGGACCGGATCTCACCGATCAACGGTGGCCGTACCCCACCGTGGACTGCGCCGACTTCGGCAGCGCCGACGATAAGCGGCAGGGAGCCGACTACGGCGCCGCGGTCACCTGTGACCGCGGCGGCACGACGGTCACCGCGGTGGCCGTCGACGAGAGCTTCCAGCGAGGCGAAGTGCTGCGATACGGCCAGGCGCGCGCGCGCAGCACGGTCGTGCGGGATCCGGTGCGCGGGGTGGTCTCGGTCGCCGAGGCCGAGATCGTCGGGCTCGAGCTCATGGGCATGATCACGCCGCCCGACGCAGACCAGCCGGTGCTCGCGGCGGTCGCGGGGATCGGACGCGTCGTGACCCGCGCCGAGACATGGGCGACGGGCCGGTCGCACTCGTCGAACGGGGTGGGCGCCGGATCCCGGTTCGAGCGCACGCTCGAGGATGTCTGGATGGTGCAGGACGGCCAGCGGCGATCGATATGCGGTTCGCTCAACGCGACATCCGAAGACGTCGAAGGCGAGCAGCGCTGCGACGCCCACACGGTCGCCGAGGCGTTCAACCGCACGCTCGGGCTTCGCGTGCGCGTCGAAGCGCCCGATCCCGAGCCGATGCGCGCGCGCGGGACGCCCGGCGGCTTCGAGGCGCTGATCGTCCGCGACCCCTTCGAGCGCGCGAACGACGCCGCGGTCAACGGGGAAGCCGACGAACGGCGCCTCGAGGTCCCCGGTCTGGTGATCACAGCGTTCAACGACGGCCGCGTCCCGTCCCGCGTCGTGGTGTCGCTCGCCGGCGTGTCGGCCGAATCCCACTACGGCATCTTCCTCGTCTCGCAGGCTGCGCCGTTCTTCCGGCCTCCGCCGGCCGCGCCCGGATCCGTCCCGCCGGTGTCGACGGGGACGGGTGGGGGAGCACCGCCGGCGGTCGGCGGCTCCGAGGGCGATGAAGGTGGGATCCCGCAGGTCCTCCGAAAGACGTTCGAAGGGATCCGCCTGACGCTGGCATCTCCGGTGCGCGCCCTACGCGTGGCCGGGCTGTGGGGTTTCCTCGCCGGACCGCTCGTGCTGTGGCTGCGGCGGAAAAGGCTCGGAATACCGGTGGGGGGATGAGCGCGTGGCGCGGATGAAACGAGAGATCGGCGTCTGGGAGACGATCGGGGTCCTGGTCGCCGTCGCCGCCCTGTCATCGCTGGCGGTTGTTCCGAGCGTGCGCACCGAGGTCATCAGCGCCGGCGCCGGCGGCACCGGGAGCGTCCAGGCGCCCTCGGGATCACAAGGCGGCGTTCCGGGATCGGGTGGGGAAGCTCCCGTCGATGCCGATGCTCCCGGCCTGCCGGGGCAGCGGGGGCCCGCGCCGGCGGGTCTGGCGTGCGCCGCGGGCAGGAACGGCGGCGCGACCGACGTCGGGGTCACCGGCGATTCCATCAAGCTCGGCGCCACGGTGGTGGACACCGGGATCGGCGCCGCGTTCCTCTCGGACGTGCGGTACGGGATGCAAGCGATCGTCAACCAGGTCAACGCGTCCGGGGGCATCTGCGGCAGACGGCTGAACCTGGTCCTGAAGGATGACGGCTGGGACGCGCAGCGCGGCAGCTTGTTCATCCGCAACCTGGTCGAAGGCGAGAAGGTGTTCGCGCTCGCGGTGGTGCCGTCGTCGGAGGGCCTGCGTGCCGCGACGAACTACGTTCGCGAGCAGCGCGTCCCGGTGATCGGGAGCGACGGCATGCTCATCAGTCAGTACACGAACCCGATGATCTGGCCGGTCGCGGCATCCACCATCACGGCCGTGCACATCATGGCCAAGGACGCTTTCGATCGCGGGCTTCGCAACTTCGCGATGGTGTACGACTCGAACTTCCGTTTCGGCGTCGAGGGCGCCTTCGCATTCAACGCTGCGGTCGAGCGGCTGACCGGCAAGCCGATCCCTGGTTACTCCAACCCACTTCAGTCGCCGCGGTGCAGTGGCCGGTTTTGTGGGATCAAGGCGGGTCAGCCCTCCTACCAGACCGAGATCGAGGTGGTCCGCAGCGCGTGCAGCCAGGACCCGCAATGCGACTACATCGCGTATCTGCTCGAGCCGGAGACGGCCCAGACGTGGATGCGCGGCGGCGGGCTTCAGGCCGGGTTCAACGGCGGCGTCCGGCTGCACGTCGGTGCACCGCAGCCGTTGTTCAACCGCGGGTTCGGCGTGAACTGCGCACAGAAGTGCCACGACATGTGGGTGTGGACCGGGTTCGTGCCTCCGGTGGAGCCGTTCGCGAGCGACCCGCAGGTTGCTCGCTACGTCAACGCGGTTCGACGGACTAACGCGAAGGCCGACGCGAGCAACTCGTTCGTCGAAGGTGGCTACCTCGGTATGCAGCTGCTCGTAGAGGCACTACAGCGGGTGGGACCGAACCTCACGCGAGACGCGCTGATCGAAGCGCTCGATGCGACCAGGTTCGAGTCCGGGCTGTCGCGCGCGATGCGCTGGACCCGCAACGACCATTTCGCGAACCAGTGCATGATGGCGTTCTCCTTCCAGTCCAGACCCTCGTTCGCGGGATGGCGCCACGAGCGCGACTGGGTATGCGATCCGTGGCCCGGTCAGGACATCCCCTCGTCGGAGACGTAGCCCATGCCCAGGCCGCTGGTCTTCCTGATCCTCGCCCTCCCGCTGGTTGGGGCGTACGCCATGTACGCGAGCGGGATCGTCGTGATCTACCAGGCTTCCAGGGTGCTCAACCTCGCGCACGGCGCGATGGCCACGGTCCCCGCGTACCTGGTCTACACGATGGTGGAGCGCTGGGGCATCCCCATGGGCGCCGCGCTCCCGATCGGTGTCGCATCCGGGTGCGCATCGGGCATCCTGATCGAGCGCGTGTTCGTCCGCCGCCTGCGTGACGCCGGTTCGACCGCGCAGACCGTCGGCACGGTCGCCGCGTTCGGGTTCACGATCGCGCTGGCGGCGAAGATCTGGGGCACCAGCGGGCTCGCCGCGCCGGGCGTCTTCCCCGACGGTCACCTCAACGTCGGCAACTCGATCTTGCGCTTCGGACAGCTTGGCATCCTCGGGATCGCCGTCGTGGCGACCCTGCTGCTGACCGTGCTGTTCCGCAGAACCTGGCTCGGGCTCGCGATGCGCGGTGCAGCGGTGAACCGGCGTGCAGCGTCGTTGTTGGGGGTCGATCCCGACATGACCTCGACCGTGGCATGGGCGCTCGGCGGTGGGCTCGCCGCGCTGGCCGGGATCCTGCTCGCCGCGGTGACCGTGCTGCATCCGTATTCGCTTTCGGTGTCGGTGCTTCCGGCGTTCGTCGCGGCGTTGATCGGCGGGCTCGAGAGCCTCGGAGCAGCGCTGGTAGGTTCCGCGATCGTCGGATTGGTGATCGGGTTCGTGCCGCTGCTCGCGGATCTGCCGGGCCTCGGGGTCGTCTTCGGTCAGGTCGGTGGCCCCGAGCTGGCGCTGGCCGTGACGGCGATGCTGGTCATGGCGGCGCGCGGGCAACGCCTCATGGGCACCGATGTGCGTCAGGTGGCCGCGATGCGCGCGCTGCCGAAGAAGGCCGCGGCCGCGCTGATGCCGCGTATCTCGCCGCGCGTGATGCTCGTGCTGCTCGTCGGGTGGGTGTGGCTCCCGGGCATCCCGTTCACGATCCTGGGGGTCGCGAACACCGCGCTGCTCTACACGATCGCGGCGGCGTCGCTGGTGCTGCTCACAGGATGGATCGGCCAGATCTCGCTCGCGCAGGCCGCCTTCGTCGGCGTCGGCGCGTTCGGAAGCGTCCAGGTCGCTGAACGGTTCGGGGTGCCGTTCCCGTTCACGATCCCGATCGCAGCGCTGCTCGCTGCCGCGGTCGCTGCCGCGCTGGGCGTCGTCGCCCTGCGCGTCCGCGGCCTGTATCTCGCCGTAGCGACGCTGATCTTCGCGTGGATGGCCGATCAGTACCTGTTCAGCGCTCCCTGGCTGGTCGGCGCAGGCGGGAGCGCGACCGCCGATGTCGAGCCGATCGGGTACGAGGGTGGGTTCCCGTACTTCAACCTCTCGGACCGGCGGACGTTCTACGTCGTCGCGCTCGCGGGCGTTGCGCTGGTGTTGCTGGGCCTCGCGAACCTCCGGCGCTCCAAGACCGGGCGCGCGCTGCTGGCGATCCGGGGCTCGGAGATGGCCGCGGCTTCGCTGGGGATCGACGTGACGCGGTACAAGCTCATGGCCTTCGCCCTGTCCGGAGCGATCGCCGGCCTCGCCGGCGACCTGCTCGTCGTGGATCAGGGCACCATCGTGCCGGCGCAGTTCGTGTTCACGGTGTCGTTGTTCTACCTCTCGATCGCCGTCGTCGGCGGCTTGCAGAGTCTGGGCGGCGCCGTGGCCGCCTCGGTCCTGTTCGCCGGGTTGAACGAGCTGTTCTTCAGGGTCGATGCCTTGCACGGATGGCTCGACGTGGTCGGCACCGGACTGCTCGTCGCCGTGCTGGTCTTCTATCCGGGCGGCCTCGCGCGCGCGCCCGAGGCGCTCGCCTCCATCACGAGCCGTTTGCGCGCGCTCGGCGGGCGGACGCGTTTCATCGCAACGTCGCGCGGTGCAATGCGGGGTCGTGAGCCTGTGGTGGGCGGGGGGCTGTCGCGCGCGCGGCCTGCCATCCGCGCCGCGCTGGGCAGGATCGGGCGCGAGCTGCAGACCATGGGCCGCGAGATCGGCGCCGCGTCGGATGCTGTGCTCGCGGCGGCAGAACGCCGCGCGCCGCCGCGGTTGCGATCCCGTGCCTCCCGGCTGCGCGCGCAGGTGCGTTCACTTCGAGGCGAGGCTCGCAGCGTCGGGGAGGCCGCGCGGTCGGTGCGCACCGGCCTGGTGCGCTTCGGATCCGAGGTCGAGGTCCCGCTCGACGGCGTCACCGGCGCGCGCGATTGCCTGGATGCCCTCGGTGTGATCGAGGGCATATCGAGCAGCGTGCATCGGGAGCGCGGCCGGATGATCCCCGCGGGGGACGAGCGTCTGTCCGGCGCGGTGCTGGTCGCGGATTCGATCACCGTCCGGTTCGGCGGTGTGATCGCCGTTCAGGATGCTCGCATCGCGATCCGTGAGAACGAGATCGTCGGCCTCATCGGCCCCAACGGGGCCGGCAAGACGACCATGTTCAACGCGATCGCAGGATTCGTGCAGCCCGCCGGGGGTCGCGTCCTGCTCGACGGCGAAGAGCTGAACGACCTCCAGGTCCACGAGCGCGCCGTTCGCGGCATCGGTCGCACGTTCCAGGTCATCCAGCTCGCGCCGGACATGACGGTGCTCGAGAACCTGCTGGTCGCCACCCATGTCCGGAACCCGTCGGGGTTGGCGTCGGATCTCGCCGTCACGAACCGCTCGGCGATCGCGGAGCGGCGCGCGGCAGAGCGCGTGCGCGCGGTCTCGGAGCTGGTCGGCCTCGATCCTGTTCTGGACGAGGTGGTCGGTGGACTGCCGTTCGGCACGCTGCGGATGGTGGAGGTGGCGCGCGCGCTGGCCACCGGCGCGCCCCTGATCATGCTGGACGAACCGGCGTCCGGCCTGGACGAAGCGGAGACGCAGCGGTTCGCCGACCTGTTGCGGTACTTGCGCGAGAAGCTGGGTATCAGCCTGCTGCTTATCGAGCACGACGTCCGGCTGGTCATGTCGCTCTGCGACTACGTTTACGTGCTCGACCAAGGACGGCTGATCGCGGAAGGGGAACCCTCGACGGTTCAACGCGATCCGGCCGTGATCGGCGCGTACCTCGGCGGCGAGCCGGCCCAGCCGGCGGCCGCGACGGCGGCCGCTGTTGGGAAGGCAGCCGCTGAGGGGAAGGCGGCCGCCGGCGCGCGCGCCTGATCTGCTGGTCCGGGCAGCGCACAGTGCATAAGATGGTGCGCATATGCGGATAACCTGTTCCGCGGAGCCCGTGGGGGATCATCGGTGCCGAGCGTTCTGATCCTGCTCGTGATCGGAGGGACGTCGGGTTTCCTCGCGGGGATGCTCGGCGCCGGTGGGGGATTCGCGACCGTCGTGCTGCTCGTCGCCGCCGGCGTCGACGTTCACACCGCGGTCGGCACGAGCCTGGTCTTCGTGATGCTCGTAGCGGCATGGGGTGCGGCGATCCACATCCGTCAGGGCCACGCGCGCGGCCGGCTCGGGATCGCCATCGGACTCGCCGCAGCGGTCACTGCGCCTTTGGGCGCGAACCTCGCGCACGCGCTGAGCGACCGGACCCTGACCGTGTCCTTCGCGATGCTGATGAGCGTCGTCGCGGTTCTCTTCCTCCTCAGGCCGGACGTGCGTCGCCGCGATGGGCTCGGTGATGGCATGGGCAACCGCCCCATCGCCGGAGCCCAGGTTGCGTCCCGTGCTCCGCTGCAGCGCCGCGTGATCGTGGGAGCCGCCCTCGGCGGCGGGGCTATCGGCATCTTGCAGGGCCTGTTCGGCGTCGGCGGTGGGTTCCTGCTCGTGCCTTTCATGGTCATGGGTCTCGGGGTCGGTGAGCATCGGGCGATCGCCAACTCATTGGTCGCGATCCTTATCGGCGGGATCTCCGGCAGCATCACCCACGCCTCTCTGGGGAGCATCGCGACCGGGATGCTTGGATACCTGCTCCCAGGTGGGGTGCTCGGCGTCATCGCCGGGGCGCTCGCGGTTCGCCATCTGGCTCCACGCACCGTCCGGATCGCGTTCGTCACGCTCGTAGGAGTCTCATCCGTGTACCTGGTCCTGCGAGCGTTCATCTGACGCCCCGCTCGGTTACTTGACCAGGCCCTCGCGGAGGGCAAGCGACACGGCCTGGGTGCGATCCTTCACGCTGAGTTTGCGCAGGATCGCACGGACGTGGCTCTTCACGGTCTCCTCGCCGATGAACAGCTGCTCGGCGATCTGATGATTGGTCATCCCCTGGGTGACCAGGCCGAGCACCTCGGCCTCGCGCGGGCTCAAGCCGAAGCGCGCCTCGGCCAGTGACTGCGATCGCGATGCGGCGCGCAACGCGACCTGCCCGGTGAGCGCCGGATCCACGATGGTCTCTCCCGAGCGGACCTGCTCGATCACCTTCACGAGGTCGTCGTCTGAGATCTTCTTGAGGATATAGCCGCTGGCGCCGGCTCGGAGCGCCTCGAAGATGTATTGCTCGTCCTCGTAGACGGTCAGGAAGATGATCTTCAACTCGGGGAATCGTTGCAGGATGACGCGGCAGGTATCGAGGCCGCTGGCTCCCTTGAGCCGGATGTCGAGTAGCACGATCTCGGGCGTGCACTCCTCGATCATCCTCAGCGCGCCGGCCTGATCCTCCGCCTCGCCGACGATGTCGACGCGGGGCTGCTCGCGCAGCATCGTCCGAAGCCCTTCACGCACCATCCTGTGGTCGTCGATGATGCCGACGCGGATGGTCCCCTGGACCGGATCGGCGGCGCTGTGCACGCCCGGCGCCGCATCTGCCGGCGGCTGGTCGATGCCGGTCACGCGACGACCTCCATCCCTTCGATCGGTGCGGCCGCGCGCAGGGTGGTCCCTTCTCCGGGAGCCGACCGGATCGCGAGCTGCCCGCCGACCAGCTCGATACGTTCACGCATGCCGGCGAGCCCGAAAGAGGTTCGTGTGCGCGACCTGCTGAACGCGTCCAGGTCGAAACCGGCCCCGTTGTCCCGAACCTCGAGCTCCACCGATCCCGAGGTCGTCCGCAGGGCCACGACGACCTCGCGCGCGCGCGCGTGCTTGCGGATGTTCGTCAGTGCCTCCTGGGTGATCCGGTACAGCGCGGTCTCCAGATGCGGTGAGACACGAAGCTCGTTCGGGGCTCGGATCGTCACGTCGATGCCGGCGTCCTCCCGGAACCGTGAGGCGAGCTCGTGCAATGCCGCGACCAGGCCCAGGTCGTCCAGGGTCGCCGGCCTGAGGTCATAGATCGCCGAGCGAGCATCGACGAGCGTGTGATCGATCAGGTCCTTGGTCGCGCGCACCTCGCGGAGTGCTTCCTCGACCGCGGCGCGTTCCAGCAGCCGCTGGCAGGCGTGCACTCGGAACCAGATCGACACGAGCTGCTGGGTCACGCCGTCGTGGATCTCGGTCGCCACCCGGCGACGCTCCTCCTCCTGCACCTGGATCGTCTTGCGCATCAGCGCGGCGAGCGCCTCCTCTTTGTGTTGCGCGAGCTGGAACAGTTGCGCGTTCTCGATGCCGCCGGCCAGCAACGATGCCGTGGATTCCAGGAACCGCATGTCCTCGTCGCTGAACTGCCCGGCGGTACGGCCGTGGACGTTGATCGCGCCGATCAGGTCGGCGGAGCGCGCGATGATCGGGACCGAGAGCATCGCCTCGTACTGCTCGCCTTCGAGTTCGGGGATGGAGCGGTACCGCGGATCGGCCCTGGCGTTCCGGCGCAACAGCACGGACTCGCGGTGCTCGGTCGCCCACCCCGCCACACCCTCGCCGGCGCGGAGGCGGACCCGGTCGATGCAGTCCTCGTAGGCTGGGGAGCAGGCCCGCAGCACGAGCGCGTCGAGATCGCGGTCCCAGAGGTAGACCAGGCACGCGTCGGCGGCGACCGCCTCGGTGACCAGCTGGACGACTTCGCGCAGCACCCCATCGGTCCTCAGCGAGGAGGACGCGATCTGTATGACCCGGTAAAGGATGTCCCTTTCCCGGCTCTCAGCAGCGGTGCGACCCGTCACGGCCCCCTTGGACACCCGGCTCCGCGTCACGGACTCCGCGTTATGCGAATATCCGCATGGCCGAGTGTACTGCTTCTTACCCTCGACCGGAAAGGCGGGCGCCCAGCGCAGCGTCTCCCCCCAGCGAGGGATGCGAATCCCCCTTGACCCCCGCGTGATCCCGTCGCAATGTCGCAAGTGGGATAAATCGGGTGAGGTCCCTCGCTGTCGCGGGGGGTGTCGTACGTGCGCGATCGGCCCCGAAGAGGGGCCCCGATCGAGGGGGGCGTCGGGTGATGCGGCGGAGCCGGCTGGGGCCTCTGGTTGCGCTGCTCGGGCTCATCGCCTCGGTCGTCTCGATCGGCCCCACGGTCGCCGAGCACGCCGGGCATCCCTACCTGGTCGTGTGGACCGGCGACTGGAACGCGGGCGACTACGCCGGCGCCGACGCTGCCGATCCTGCTGGGGTGTTGGGCCGGCTCTCCGGCGGGCCGCCGGGACCAGACTTCCTCGCCGTCATCGATGCCGACGCGTCTTCGCCTCGCTACGGTGAGATCATCCAGACCGTGACCGTGCCGGGGATCGTCAACGAGCCGCACCACATGCAGTACTCGTGGCGCCCCGGGGATCGCGTCTTCGCCGGCGGACTCTTCAGCGACACGACCTTCGTCTTCGACGTCGATCGCATCCCTCTGGTCGAGCTGGTCGGGATGGTGGGTCCGGCCGATACGCCCTGCGGTTCGGTCCCCGACGCGTACTGGGTGCTCGGGGACGGCACCGCTTTCGGCACCTATATGGGGGGTCCCAACGTGCCCGGCGATCCCCGATGCAACGGAGGGATCAACAACGGGTTCGCTGGGACGCCGGGCTCGCTGGTGCGCATCGGACGGGACGGCTCGGTCCTCGGCGAGTTCTCCGCCGCGGGCGATCCGGCACGACCGCATCCCAACGACGCCGGTCGGCCGCAGCGCTGCGTGTCGAACCCGCCGCTCGCGCGCGCCAGCTGCGCGAACCCGCACGGCATCCAGGCCCGGGAGGACCTCGGTCTGATGATCACGTCCGACTACGCCGAGCCGCGCAACGTGCCGATCGACCCCGCGTCCGCTCCGGATCCCAACGTCTTCCGCGACACGGTTCGGGTCTGGGACATCCGCAACCTGAACGCGCCGCGACTGCATTCGGTCTCGGTGATGCCGGTGGGGTCGATGGCCTTCCTGCCGCCCGATCGCGTCGATGCGCGCGGCGTGATGGGGATCATGGAAACCACGGTCACGAACATGCCCGAGCATCGCGGCGCGTTCGCATCGAGCATGTGCGGCGGCCAGATCTACTACACCGCCGACATCACCTCGCAGAACCCGATGTGGCGGCAGGTGTTCGATGCGACGGCCGCGGCCCGCGCGCTGAACTCCGGTGTGGAACGGGTCGACGGCTGCGTCGGCGCGGGGTGGCTGCAGACGAGCCCCGACGACTCGCTGTTGTTCCAGGCGGTCATCGGGCGGAGTCCGGGAACGCTGGACCAGAACGATCCGGGCGTGCCGAAGATGGTCTACGCGCTCGACATCTCCGAGCTGGTCGATGTCCCGGTCGCGGAGTGGACCGTCGACAACCTCGCGGTCTGCACGATCGACACCGAGCAGGAGGTCTCGGGCGGCGGTGACGAGCCGGGTTGCCCGGCCGTCGCGGGCGCCGTCGACCTCGGAGACCCGTCGACGGGGGGACCCCACTGGGGGACGATCGATCTGTTCAGCCTGTCCGAGGAGCCGGACCGGATCAGCGGTGTGACCCGGATCGCTGTCTCGAATTATTTCGTCGCGCGCGCGGGGCTCGACGGGGATCACCGGGTCTGCATGGTCGACGTGGCCGCCGACGGATCCCTCAGCATCGACGGGGGGTTCGTCGACGAGCGCACCGGCGAGCCCTGCACGGACTTCGACCGGCCGGACTGGCCACACGGAACGTTCGGGCCCGGCAAGCCCCACTCGATGTTGTTCGTGATCTCTACCCAAGGATGACGGTGACAAGGACAAGGGGGGTTCACATGGCACGAAGGACAAGGATCGCTCCGGCGCTGGCCGTCGTCTCGATCGTGCTCCTGGCGATGGCGGCGCCGGCGGGCGCCTCGCGATACGGGACGGCGGGGTTCCCGCAGTATCCGTCGTTCCCGTACGAGCAGAGGTTCGGATCGGGCGGCCCTGCTCCGTTCATCCAGGACCAGGATGACTCCAACAAGTGGGTCTGGCAGATCGATCCCTTGGTCTACGGCGCGACGGGGACCATCACGTTCTACAACTATCAGAACGCGATAAACCCCGCCGAGAACGATCCTGGGATGGCAGGCCCGGGAGGGGCGTCGGTGAACGACTGGATCATCACGTCCCCGGTGACCGGAGAGACGGGCTTCGACCCGGATCGGCCCAGCTTTACCCAGGACGTCGACTCGATCCCGCCGGACTTCCTCACGCCGGATGCGCCGATGCAGATCGCATCCGACTACGACCTGACTGCGTACCACCCGGATGATCTGCAGCCGCCCACGATCTTCACGCCGTACGAGAACGCGAGCATGGACGGTCAGGCGAACCTGTTCAAGTTCGCGTTCACGGTCGCGCCGGGCACGCAGTTCATGAACATGCAGATCGACAAGGCCGGGAACTACTACGTCGCTCGCCGCGATATGCAATGGGAATGGATCGACTCGTTCGAGTACCACAACACCGAGACCGGCGAGACGCGCAGCATCGACACGCAGTTCAACATCCAGCCGTACCCGGTCAGCGATGCGTACGGCTGGTGCGGTGCGATCCCGCCGGCCGATCCGAACGCCAGGCAGGCCATGGCCGGCCAGCTGATCAAGGACATCGCGTTCGACGTCTGGGCGAACGACGGTGGCCCGCATCAGGCCCTCAAGCCGTTCGCCAGCGAGGTGGTGCCGTCGTTCATCATGCGCAGCTACGGCATCTACGAGGTGGACGTCACCATGCTCAGCACCGGTGTGCGGCAACAGTTCCGCGGTGCCGCGAAGAGCGTTCACCAGCGCCCCGTCGATGTGGTGATCGACGGAGATCTGTATCCGGCCGGCTCTCGCGTCGAGCCCGGTGATCCCGACTTCGAACGGTGGTTCAACCGGGTAAGTCCGTTCGCGGCTGGGGTGGTGCCGTTCGGCGCGTGGGTCATCAACGAGGGCTCCGACTACATGCAGGTCGTGCCGGCCGGAACCCCCGGCGCGGTGTGGCACCAGAACAAGTTCGCCGGCGCGGCCTTCCTGGTCCGCGGCGACATGGAGCGCCGGATCAACTACATCAACGCCGGATCCGAGTGGGCGCACGACCAGGTGACGACGGTCGGTCCCCCACAGGTGTACAAGGACCTCGTGGACGGCGCCGCGATGAACCCGCGGACCGGCGACCTGTGGAAGCGTGCCGACTGGACCGACTGGGCCGTCGGCGGCCTCGACCCGGTCGAGGACGGCTACTAGGAACGGGAGCTGCAGGAGTTCGGAGGGGCGGGCGACCGCCCCTCCGGGGTGTCAGCACGAGATATCTTGCTCGATCGGCTCGGGCGCGTCGTTCGCGACGGAGACCAGGTACGAGTAGCGCGCGCCGTTGATGCGCGCCGCCTGCTCGGCCGAGAACCCGACGACGCTGGACGCGACCCGGCGCCCCTTGCTCGCGACGATGAAGCTCACGGGTTCCTCGCCGGGAACGGTCCTGCAGCCGAACACGGTCCACCCGTCGGCCGGCAGCTGCTCGAGCAGCGCGCGCACGATCTCGTCGTGCGGCATCGAAGTGGAGAAGTACACGACGCTTCCCACCTGGCTGACCGCGCTGTACAGCACGGTCGGTGATCCCGGACGCGGATGGTCCTGCGGGAACTCGGGTGGGAGGGCGTCCGCGGTCGATACCAGCTCGCCCTCGACAGGCCCCGGCGACCGGTCCGGGTCGGCAGGGGAGTTCGTGCAGGCCGCGAACGCGGCGCATGCGAGACCCAACAGCATCACCCTGATGGCCCGTATCGTCCGTTCGGTCCCCACGTTCCCCCTTCACGTCGCCGAGCACACTGGATTACACCGGCTCTCGCGCGCGCCGGGCAAGCGGGGATGAGCGGGGGAACGCCCATCCCTCGTGCCGGGGAGATCGCGTGCAGCCTCCGAACCCCTCAGCGGGGCGATGCCGAAAGCATCCCGGTGACCGTAGCGTGACCGGCGTACATCGAGGATCGCCACCGTCGGCGCGGGAGGGTGTCATGACGCGGATCGATGTCGGCGGGCCGTGGTTCGAGGACCTCAAGGTCGGGCAGGTCTTCGACGACGCGCCGCCTATCACGATCACGCCGGGGCACACGGCGATGCACCAGGCGCTGTTCGGCGACAGGATGCGCCTGCCGCTAGATGCCCCGCTCGCACGCGCGGTCACAGGACGCGCCGAGATGCTCGTCCACCCGAACCTGGTGTGCAACATCGCAATCGGGCAGACGACCGTGGCGACCCAGCGCGTGCGCGGCAACCTGTTCTATCGCGGCCTGATCTTGCAGCGTCCCGTGATGGTCGGCGACACGCTGCACACAACGACCGAGGTCGTCGGCCTGAAGCAGAACAGGCGGCGCGCCGGGAAACCGGCCACGGGACTGGTCGCGCTGCGGATGACCACGCTGAACCAGCACGGCAACGCGGTAGTGGACTGCTGGCGCTGCCCGATGATCCCGCTGCGCGACCCCGAGGTCGACACCGGCCACGCCGACCGATTCGATGACGAGATCCCCGCCGACCTCGACGCGCGCTCGCTGGCGCGCGCGGTGCCACCGTGGCGGCTCGAGGTGTTCCGCGAGCGCGCCCCCGGATCGGCGATGGATCTGGATGTGGGCACCACCTACGTCGTCGAGGCGCAGGAGCCGGTTTCCGGTGCGCCCGAGTTGGTGCGCATGACCATGAACGTGGCGATGGTGCACCTCGACGCGTCGGCGAGCAGTGACGGCCGCCGCCTCGTCTACGGTGGTCACACGATCTCGATCGCCGGCGCGCAGCTCACGCGCGCGTTCCCGAACCTGGTCACGCTGCTCGCGTGGCGAAGCTGTGATCACCTCGCGCCGGTCTTCGAGGGCGACCTGCTGCGATCCGAGGCGACGATCCATCGCGTCACGCCCCTCGACGGCGGCGGGGGGATGGTCGACCTGCACGTGATCACCTCGGCAGTGCGCGCCGACGGCGACGAGCGCGTGCTGGACTGGCGCCCGGTCGGGCTGATGCCATGAACCACCGGGAAGGGAACCCGCGGTGAACGGCATCCTGCAAGGGCTTCGCGTCGTCGAGGGGTCGGCGTTCGTGGCGGCGCCGCTCGGCGGGATGACCCTCGCACAGCTGGGCGCCGAGGTGATCCGGTTCGACCCGATCGGCGGCGGGCTGGACTTCACGCGCTGGCCGGTGACCGAGGACGGCCGGAGCCTGTTCTGGGCGGGGCTGAACAAGGGCAAGCGCTCGATCGCCGTCGACATCCGGTCCGGCGAGGGGCGCGAGCTCATCGCCGGGCTGATCACCGCGCCGGGAGCAGGGGCGGGCCTGTTCCTGACGAATTTCCCGGCGAAGGGATGGCTCGATTTCGTAGCGCTCCGCGAGCGTCGCAGCGATCTGATCATGGTCAACATCCTCGGGAACCACGATGGGTCCTCCGCGGTCGACTACACGATCAACCCCGCGACCGGGTTCCCCTGGGCCACGGGCCCGATGAATCTCTCGGTTCCGTTCAACCATCTGCTGCCGGCGTGGGATGCGATCACCGGTAGCGTTGCTGCGACCGGACTGCTCGCCGCGGAACGGCACCGTCGGCTGCACGGCGATGGTCAGCTCGTCACGGTCGCGCTCAGCGACGTTGCCTTCGCCATGGCCGGGCACCTCGGCAAGATCGCCGAGGTTCAGATCAACGGCGTCGAGCGGCCGAAGTACGGCAACTACCTGTACGGGGCGTTCGGCCGCGACTTCCTGACCAGGGACGGCCGGCGGATCATGATCGTCGGGCTGACGCGCTCGCAGTGGAACGCGCTGTGCGACGCGACGGGCCTGCACGGCGCCTTCGCGATGATCGAGCAGCTCATGGACGTCGACCTGCGCGACGAAGGGGATCGCTTCGCCGCGCGCGAGGTCATCGCCGCCGCCCTGAAGCCGTGGGTGATCGCCCGGACCGAGGACCAGATCCGCGCGATCTTCGACGAGCACGGCGTGTGCTGGGGTCCGTACCAGACCTTCCGGGAACTGGTGGAGCGCGACCCTCGCTGCTCGACGCGCAACCCGATGTTCGCCGAGGTCGAGCAGCCCGGTATCGGGACCTACCTCGCGCCGGGGTCGCCGCTGGCGTTCTCAGCGCACGAGCGCGCGGCACCGGTTCGCGCGCCGCTGCTCGGCGAGCACACCGACGAGGTCCTGGCGGACATCCTGGGCCTCGGCGACGGCGAGATCGCCCGCCTGCACGACCGCGGCATCGTCGCGGGCTCGAGCGTGGTCGCCACGATCGCCGCGTCCTGAGGCTCTGCCGGCCGGGCTCGCCAAGGCCGGTACGCTGTGCGCATGACCATCGCCGATCTGCGGTGCGACGTGTGCGGCACGGGGCTCGCCGGTTCGGCGATGCTCGTCCCCGACGATCCGCGGTCGGCGATCAGGCTCTTCGTCCATCCCGGCGATCCCCTTCACCGCGAGGACTCGATCCTGGTGTGCCAGGGGTGCTGGCGGGGTCTGTTGGCATGGATGGGCGAGCAGGGTCGTGCCGACGCGTGCGCCGCGTGCGGCGTCCCCGTCTCCTACGAGGGGAGCCTCCATGTCTTGGTGATGACCGGGCGGATCGGTGAAGCCCCCGAGTGGCAGCTGTGTCGCGCCCACGCCGTCGAGCTGCTCAACAGGTTCCGGTTCACGGATCCGAAGATGCGGATCGAGGACCTGGCCTTGAAAGCTGATTTCACCGCCCGGTAGCAGCGGGAATGCCCCGTTCGGGTCCCTCCCGTGGGGGTGCGGTCGGGGGACGGCAGGTCCCTCCCGAGTCTTGACCACAACATTCGAATATGGTCATATTGAGGTTCCAGAGAGCAGAGCTGCTTCCCGAGGGGGGTGGAGCCGTGGCGAGCCCGGTTCAGGTTGACAAGGTCCTCGACGCCAAAGGACTGCTGTGTCCGTTGCCGGTCGTGAAGCTGTTCAAGGCCATCAAGGAGATGGATGTCGGCCAGGTCATCGAGATGCAAGCCACCGACCCCGGCGCCAAGCCGGACATGGACGCGTGGGTCAAGAACACCGGACACGAGATGGTGGACCAGGCCGACGAGGGTGACGTCTTCATCTTCTGGATCCGGAAAACGAAGTGACGATGGGCGGCTGGGCATACCAGGATGAGGACGCCAAGCGCGTCCTCTACGTGATGACTCACGGGATCACCATGCCGGAACGGTGCGCGACCCCGTTCTTCCTGGCGACCGCGGCAGCCGCGATGGACCACGAGGTGGCCATCTACTTCACGATGAACGGCCCGCAGCTGCTCCAGAAGGACGTGATCGCGAAGATCGGCCCGAAGGGTGATCGCGGCCAGCCGCTGGAGTACTTCCTCGAGCAGGCGCTCGACTGCGGCGTGAGGCTGCTGGTCTGCCAGCCGAGCCTTGACCTGAACGACCTCTCCATGGAGGACCTCATCGACGGCGTCGAGATGATCGGCGGCGCCGCCTTCAACAGCATGGCCATCGAAGCCGATGCAGTGATCTCGTTCTGAGGCGACCGGGAGGATCCGTGACACCCACCAGCGCGCTCGAGAAGGTCAAGAAGCGGCGGTACGAAGACGTCGATCACGACGAGAAGGAGCGCCTGTTCGACGAGGTGACCGCGGATCCTCGGTACAAGGACTACCTCTACGGCTGCTACGAGTGCGGGATCTGCGTCGCGGCGTGTCCCTCGGCCCGCTTCTACGACTTCTCGCCGCGCCGGATCGCGCAGGCTGCCGCGCGCGAGGACGTCGAGCAGGTCTACGAGATGATGAACGACGACATCTGGGAGTGTTCCCAGTGCTTCTCATGCCTACGCTGTCCTCGCGGCAACAACCCCGGCGGCCTGGTCACGATCATGCGCGAAGTGGCCATCAACAACGGGCTGGCGACCGCGAAGGAAGCGCTGGAGGGCTACACGCGCATCATCTACAAGATCATGGGGACCGGCACGCAGGTATCGCCCGACATGCTGCAGCCCGACGCGTTCCCGGACTGGGGGCCGCAGGTCAAGGAGGTCTCTGATCAACTCGGCCTGTGGCGGCGCGCGCTGCCGCCCGAGACGCACCACACCACCACCACCGGCTGGCACGTCGCCGAGAAGACCATCATGGAGCTGTACATGATCTGGCACGCGACCGGTGCGTTGGACATGATCAAAGACGTCGACGTGAACCTGCACATGATCCTCGAGGAGATGATGGAGGACCGGCTCGAGGACACCGACTACGACCTGGACCAGGCCCCGGTCACCGCGCAGGGCAATGGGAAGGACGACGCATGACCATCCCCGTCGAAGCGATCATGAGCAAGAAGGCTCGGTTCGAACGCGACCCCGAACGCATCCCGGAGGACTTCCGCGAGGAAGTGATGAAGCTCGCCGAGGCAGGGGAGTGGATCGTCCACCGCGTCCCCGAGGAGTACAAGGAAGTCCCGACCAAGTACGGCCGGATGAAGAAGGTGCCCGTCCAGCCGACGTGGCATCACAAGTCGTGCGGTCAGTGCGGCCACATCCCCGGCTACTCGACCTCGATCTTCTGGGTGATCCGCAAGCTCGAGCTCGAGTACAACGATCCCACCGACCAGACCTCGTGCACCGCGTGGAACTACTACGCGTCGGCGACCTCCAACGCGGCGGCGCAGGCGTCGGTCGCTATGCGCAACTTCGCGGCGGCCTACGAGTCCGGGTTCTACCCGATCATCCATTGCGGCACGTCCTACGGCCACTACAAAGAGGTGCGCGAGGAGATGTTGCTGTACCCGGAGCTGCGCGCGCAGGTGCGCGAGGTGATGCAGCGTCTGGGCAAGCCGCTGGTCATGCCCGAGGAGATCGTCCACTACAGCGAATGGTTCCACGCGATGCGGCCGGAGATCGCGGCGCGGCAGGTGCGGGACTTCTCGAACATCAGCGTGACCGTCCACCCGGCGTGCCACTACCACAAGCTGGTCGAGGGTGACGCGATCTACGACCCGGATGTGTACCAGGGGCAGCGGACCTCGATCGTCACCGGCATTGCGGAGTCCCTGGGCGCCGAGGTGCGCGACTACTCGACCTGGTTCGACTGCTGTGGCTTTGGCTTCCGACACATCCTGGTCCAGCGGGACTTCACCCGCTCGTTCGCCACGCTGCGCAAGATCGAGGTGATGAAAGAGGAGGCCGATCCCGACGTCACGCTCACGCACGACACCGGATGCGTCACGACGCTGGACAAGAGCCAGTTCGCTGCGAAGGCGCACGGCTTCAAGGCGAGCATCCCGGTCATGAGCGAGGCGCAGTTCGCCGCGCTGGCGATGGGTGCACACCCCTTCCGGGTCTGCCAGCTCCATTGGCATTCGGCCGACTACCGGCCGCTGCTCGAGAAGATGGGGATCGATCACGAAGCAGCCTGGGCGGAATTCCAGGAAGACCTCAAGCGCTTGGAGCGCGGTGAGGCCGAGTACCTGACGTGGGAGGACGTGGATGCCTAGCGACAACGTTCTGATCGTCGGAGGAGGCCCCGCCGGGCTTGAGGCCGCCCGCTTGATCACCGACCTCGGAGGCCGGGTGACGCTCATCGAAAGGGCCGACCACCTCGGCGGCACGCCGATCACCGAGAACTACGCCACGCTGACGCCCAACTTCGAGAGCGCCGAGCAGGCGATGCAGCGGATGATCGACCCCGTGACCGGCAGCCCGAACACCGACGTCAGGATGGAGACGGTCGTGACCGCGGTCGAGGGCGGGGCCGGCGACTTCCGTGTCACGCTCTCGACCGGCGATGTCGTCGAGGCCGGCGCGGTGATCCTGGCCACCGGCTTCCAGCATTTCGATCCGGGCCGCGAGACCCAGATGTACGGGTACTACGAGTATCCCGACGTGCTCGCGCTGCAGGATCTGGAGTCGATGCTCAAGCAGCACAACGTCGTGCGCCCGTCGAACGGTGAGGCGCCGAAGCGGCTGTGCTTCATCCAGTGCGTCGGCTCGCGCGACCGGCGGATCGGCAACGAGTACTGCTCGAAGGTGTGCTGCGGGGTCGCGAGCAAGGAGGCCATCGAGGTCCGCCAGCAGCTCCCGGACTGCAAGGTCTTCATCTTCTACATCGACATGCGGATGTACGGCTACTGGGAGAACCAGATCTACTGGCCGGCCCAAGAGCAGTACAACGTGCAGTACGTCAAGGGGATCATCACGGAGATCCTGCCGAAGGGAGATCAGCTCCTCGTTCGCGGCGAGGACACCACGATGGGGCGTCCGATGGAGATCCCGATGGACATCGTGGTGCTCTCGGTCGGCATGGAGCCGTCGAAGGGCACGCGCGAGATGGCCGGCATCTTCGAGGTCCCGCAGAACAAGTATGGATTCATCGAGGTTTCGCACCCGCCGCTCGACACGGTCACCACCGCGCGCGAGGGCATCTTCGCCTGCGGCGCCTCGCTCGGGCCGGCGGATCTCGAGGACACGGTCTCCAGCGCGGGTGCGGCGGCGATGAAGGCGCTCGCGTTGGTTCGCCGCGGCGTCACGGCCGCGCCGGCGTAGGGCCGAAGCGCCCGCAGCGGGGCCGAAGCGCCCGCATCGGGGCCGGGACAACAGAAGACGGGGGAAAGCGAGTGGGTGGACAGGTCGTCGATACCGTCACGGCTGAGGAATTCATGCAGCAGGTGCTGGAGAAGATCTCGCGTGACGAGATGGAGGCAATAGCGGCCGCCTGCGACCGGAAGGCGGCGCGCTTCGGCGAGCTGCTCGCGCCCGGGCCGCTCGACGATGAGGGTGCGCGCGCGCTGCTCGGGATGATGTTCGGCGCGCGCCGACAAGCCGATGCGATCCTGGCGTCGCTTGGGTCGGGTGGTTTCGGACGCGCGGCGGCGGACCTGGTGGGCGGTACCGGATCGATCTCCGAGCGCTTCGACGCCTTCGCCGGCTCGCTGCAGGGATACGAGGATCGCGGGTCCGACATCGCCGGTGAGCTGCTCCACTGGTCGGATCCGGACCGGTACTGGCTGTGGACGAAATGGATGTGGGATCCGCGGACCGAGACCGGATCCCTGCGCCTCGTCACCATGGAGGAGGTCGATCTGTACGGCGCCACGCCGGGAGAGACCTACCTGAAGGTCGGCCAAGCCGTCGCGTTCGTGAACGAGACCGGCCGGGCGGTGGGGTTCACCGCGATCGGGAACGAGCGCTTCGGGATCAACGTGTTCCTCGCCTGCGCCTACGGGATCTACATGTACACCGTGCTCCGCATGCGGATGACGCAGGAGTTCAACCAGATCGTCCCGGCGTTGCCGGAGCTTGCCCGGCGTTTGCTCGGCGTCTATCGCCTGGAGGCCTGATGCCCATCGACAAGATCCAACCAACCGCGGTCGAGAAGGAGCTCGCGGTCATCGACGGATACGAGCTGCCCGGTCAATGGAACCGGATGTTCGAGCAGCGCGTCATCTGGGACTACGACGTCGAGCAGCTCGATCGCATCGGGGCCATCGAGGGCGGCGAGTCCTTGAACTGGTGCTACGGCTGCGGCAAGTGCGTCCCCGTGTGCCCGGTCGACATCGTGGGCGAGTACGGGCCGCGCAAGATCCACCGGATGGTGCAGACCGGCACCGACCTGTTCACCGACGACAACCTCTGGCTGTGCACCACCTGCGGGAACTGCCTGCGCGTGTGTCCGAAGGAGGTCGACATGATCAAGATCATGCCGGCCGTTCGCGAGGTCGCCGTCGGCGAGGGCAACGTCCCCGCCGAGCTTCAACAGGTCTTCGAGAAGACGGCGCGGTACGGCAACGCGCTCGGCGAGAACCCCAAGAAGCGCGAGAAGTGGACCAAGGACGCCGGGACCGAGATCAGGATCCTGCGCACCGACCCCGGACCTGTGGACGTGCTATTCGTCGTCGAGGACTACTGGGCCTACCACCCCCGGGGCATCGACGCCGCGCAAGCGAACGCGCGCGTCCTCAACCGGCTCGGCGTCGACTGGGCGATCCTGGGAGCCGAGGAGCGAACCATCGGCGACTCGCAGCGCCTCGCCGGCGAGAAGGGTCTGTTCGAGATGCTCGTCGAGCAGAACGCCGAGACCTTCGGCCGCCACGAGTTCACGCGCCTGGTGACACCGGACCCGCACGCGTTCAACGCGCTGCGCAACGAGTACCCCAAGTACGGGCACCTCTACGAGGTGCTCCACTACACGCAGCTTCTAGCGTCGCTGATCCCGCAGATGAGCTTCACCAAAGAGCTGAAGATGAAGGCCACGTTCCACGACCCCTGCTACCTGGGCCGGCACAACGGGGAGTACGAGGCGCCGCGACAGCTCATCGAGGCGATCCCCGGCGTCGAGTTCGTCGAGATGATGCGCTGCCGCGCCAACGGGTACTGCTGCGGCGGCGGCGGCGGGGGGATGTGGCTCGACGGGCTCGCCGCGACCATGCAGAGCGAACGGCTGTCCGAGCGCCGCGTCCGCGAGGCCGTCGAGACGGGCGCCGAGTGCCTGGTCGTCGTTTGCCCGTACGAGGTGTCCCGGTTCGAGGATGCCGTGAAGTCCACGGGGAACGACGGCAAGCTGATCGTGCGCGACCTGGCCGAGCTGCTCGACGAGGCGATGGCATAGGTCATGCTGGACGGCCTGAGGCTGCTGGATCTGGGGTGGGTCAGCGCCGTGCGCTCCCAGACCGTCTGGCACGCGATCGCGGAACGGATGCGACCGAGCGATCGCCCGGTTCTGTGCCTGTGCTCGCCGACGGATCCGTACGTCTCGATCGGCTATCACCGACGCCTCGACGAGATCGACCTCGATGCGTGCGAGCGCCGCGGCCTGCCGGTCTTCCGCCGTCGCGTCGGCGGCGGCCCCGTGTACTGCGACCCCTCGCAGCTCTTCTTCCAGCTGATCGTCCCCGCGCGCGGCTGGCCGGCGGTCATGGACCGGGCGTGGGAGCGCGCCATGGGGCCGGCGGTCGACGCGTTCCGCGCGCTCGGCGTCAAAGCGGAGCTGGTCGAGGGCAACGACCTGGTGGCCGAGGGACGCAAGATCAGCGGGACGGGCGCGGCGCGCATCGGCGACGCGCTGGTGTTCGTGGGGAACGTGATCTTCGAGTTCGACCACGCGGCGATGGCCGATGTGCTGCGGGTACCGGCGGGCGCGAAGCGTGAGGTCGAGCGATTGATGCGACGCTATCTGGCTCCCGTGCGTGAGGCGGCGGGCCGCGAGATCGATCGCGTCGAGGCGATCGGCGAGATCGTCGATGCCTATGCGGCCGCCTTCGGGGGCGCGCGCCGGAGCACGCTGGCCGACGAGGAGACGGCGTCCGCGCGCGTGCTCGACGCGCTGTTCTCGTCGCGGGACTGGGTCGGATCGGACCGGCCGCCCGTCCCGCCCCGCGTGAAGATCCGCGCCGGCGTCACGGTGCTCCTGCTCGGGTCGTCCTGGGTCTCGGTCACCGACGGCGTGGTCGATCGGGTGGCGTTGCTCAACGGATGGGTGCCGGCGCCGGGCTTGCGAGGGAAGCTGCAGCGCGCGCTGAGCGGCCGGCCGGTCGAGCCGAAGGCGCTCGCGCGGGCCGTGCGGGACGCGTGCGGGACCTGGGATCGCAGCGAGGAACTCGTGAACGCGATCGTTGCCGGCTATCGGGGAGGAGCGTGATGGGGGAGGCAACCGTTTGCGAGATCGATCGGTTCCGCGTGCCGCTGGACCGCGCGTACCACCGGACGGATCACACCTGGGTCCGGGTCGAAGGCGACCTGGTGCGGGTGGGGCTGGACGCGTTGGGTGTGGAAACCGCCGGCGACCTCGCGCAGATCATCATGAAGCCGCCGGGCACGGCGCTTGAAGCCGGCGACGAGATGGGCAGCATCGAGGCGCAGAAGTTCGTCGGCGACCTCCGCTCTCCCGTCTCCGGCGATGTTGTCGAGGTGAACGCGCGCGCGCTGGACGACCCGCGCCTGGTGCAGGAGGACCCGTACGGCGAGGGATGGCTGCTGATCCTGCGCCCCTCCGAGCACCCGGCCGACGTTCTCGCCGGGTTGATCGCCGGCGAGGGCGTGCGCGACTGGTTCGCCGCCGAGCTGGACCGGTACCGCCGGGAGGGGTCGGTCGCCGGATGAGCGTCCGAACGTCCAGCGTCTCGTCCGGCTTCGGGATCCGAAGCCGGAACTTCGGCGACCATATCGACTTCTTCGCGCCCGGTCTCAAGCCCTACAAGACCAGCGAGTTCACTCCGCGCAACGCGCGCGCGATGCTGCCGGTGAGCGTCACCGGATCCGCGTGCGCGCTGCAGTGCGACCACTGCTCGGCGAAGGTGCTCGACGGGATGATGTCGGTGACCCCGGATAAGCCGCTGTTCGAGCTGGCGAAGGAGCTGCACGCGAAAGGCACGAAGGGCATGCTCGTCTCGGGCGGCTCGCAGCGGAGCGGTGGCGTCCCGCTGCTCGCGCAGATCGAGGACATCAAGCGGATCAAGGGCGAGCTGGGCATGCGGGTGATCTGCCACGTCGGCTACCCGAACGCCGCGACCGCCAAGGGCCTCGCCGAGGCCGGCATCGACGGCGCGATGATCGACGTCATCGGCGCCGACGAGACGCTGCACGACGTCTACCACCTGGACCTCACGACCGCGGACGTCGAGCGGTCGGTCGCGACGCTCGCCGAGCACGGGCATCGGATCATCCCGCACATCGTGCTCGGGCTGCACTACGGGGCATTCCTGGGCGAGCAGCACGCGCTCGAGATGATCTCGCGCTACCCCGTGTACACGCTGATCCTGGTCGTCCTGGTGCCGCTGGTCGGCACGCCGATGGGTCACCTGCCGCCGCCGGATACCGATGAGGTGGTCGGGTTCTTCGGGGTCGCGCGCGAGGCGATGCCGTCGACCAGGCTCCACCTCGGGTGCGCGCGACCCCTCGGTGGGATGAAAGTCGACCTGGACCGCGCCGCCATCGATCTGGGGTTCAACGGCATCGCGTACCCGGCCGAGGGCAGCGTCGCCTACGCGGAATCGCTGGGTCTGCAGGCGCGCTTCTACGACGGATGCTGCTCGCTGACGTGGGCGGACTTCGCCGAGGAGGCGATGGCGTGACGGCGTGGCGACTTCTGATCGACGACGGCGTCGGCGCCGCCGACGGCCTCGCGACCGACGAGGCGTTGATGCGCTCCTACGCCGGCGGGTCGCTGCCGGAGCCGACGTTGCGCCTGTACAGCTACCGGAGCCACTGCGCGCTGGTCGGCCGCTTCCAGGACGCAGCCGCCGAGCTGGATCTTGACGCCTGTCGCGCGACCGGCACCGAGGTGGACCGCCGGCCGACCGGTGGCGGGGCGATCATCATGGGCGAGCAGCAACTGGGCGTCGCCCTGGTGACCTCGCTGCGGCACCCGACGACGCCGCCGCATGCGCGCGCGATCATCGACTCGTTCGGCCGAGGCATCGTCGTGGGGTTGGCGCGCCTCGGCGTCCGGGGCGAGGTCCGCGGGAAGAACGACGTCGCGGTGAACGGCCGCAAGATCGCCGGCCTCGGGATCTACGTGGACGCGCACGACGCGGTGCTGTTCCACGCCAGCGTGCTCGCCGATCTCGACATCGGGTTCATGCTCCGGGTGCTGAACATCCCTGCGGCGAAGCTCGCGGACAAGGGCGTCCAGAAGGTGTCGGAGCGCATCACGACCGTCTCGCGCGAGACCGGGTCGCCGGTGACCGTGGCGGATCTTCGGGGATGCGTGGAGGCCGGCTTCGAGGAGGTCTTCGGGATCAGCTTCGCGCGCGGTCGGCTCACCGGCGAGGAGCGCGCGGCCGGGGCGTCGCTGCTCGAGCAGCGATACGGCACGCCGGGATGGCTGCGGCAGCGGGTCTCGGACGCGCCGACCGGCTCGTCGATCCTGAAGACGCCCGGCGGGCTCCTGCGGATCGCCGTCGGCCTGTCGGGGAACGCGCTCAAGGAGGTCATGATCAGCGGCGACTTCATGGCGCGCGAGCGCGCGGTCGCCGAGATCGAGGCCGCGTTGCGCTGGGCCGGCGCCGAGCGCGCCCGCGTCGCCGACGCCGTGGCCGAGGGGACGCGCCGCGGCGGCGGCCTGGAGGGCGTCGGCGACGCGGACCTGACCGAGGCGGTCTGGCAGGCGGTCGTGGATGCGAAGCATCGGCGTGGCGCCGCGGGATCCTGCTACTACCCGAACAGCGATCCGCTCGGAGTCGAACCGAAACAGGAGGCGACATCGTGGCGATAGCGCGAGAGCAGCTCCCGCTCGCGAAAGGCGGCGACGATCGGGCCAAGACATCCCCCGAGTGGGTCCGGATCAGCATGGCCAGCGCGATCGCGCTCGGCTTCCGGTCGGGGCGCTTCTCGCGCACCTTCGAGTTCGGCGGCATCAACCTGTTGCTGAACTACGAGCAGGGATGCCTGTCGGACTGCGCGTACTGCGGGCTGGCGCGCACGCGCCCCGGCGACTACGACGAGAAGTCCTTCATCCGGGTGGACTGGCCCCTGGTCGAGACCAACACGTTCGTCGATCGGATGGCCGAGCGGCAGGACAAGCTCACCCGGCTGTGCATCTCGATGGTGACCCACGGGCATGCGTATCCCGACACCGTCGCGCTGACCGAGCGCATCCGCGCGAAGGTCGCCACACCGCTTTCGATCCTGGTCGCGCCGCCGACGCTGAACCGCGACCGGATCGAGCACTTCAAGCGGATCGGCGTCGACATGATCGGCGTCGGGCTGGACGCGGCGACCGAGGCATTGTTCATCCGGCATCGGACCGACGTGCCCGCCGGCGGGCTCCGGTGGGAGAAGTACTGGGAGGTCATCGACGACTCGCGCGATGTCTTCGGGCCGTGGAAGGTCAATGCGCACGTGCTCGTCGGTCTTGGCGAGACCGACCGCGATCTGTGCGACCTGTTCTTCCGCCTGTGCGAGCGTCAGATCTTCCCGTACCTGTTCTCGTTCAACCCCGAGCCCGACTCGCGCTTGGGGATCGCGCCGCGCGCGCCGCTGTGGCGGTGGCGGCGCATCCAGCTGCTCAAGTATCTGATCGAGCAGCACGGCCTGCGCCCCGAGCAGCTCGACTTCGACGACTCAGGCGCGCTGCTACGCGTCGATGCGCCTCGGGGATGGGTGCTCGAGCACGTGCGCGCGGGCGAGGCCTTCATGACCAACGGCTGTCCAGGCCCGAACGGCGAGCCAGGCTGCACGCGCCCGTACGGCAGCTACCGCCCCAGCGAGCCGTTCCGCGACTTCCCGTTCCTGCCGCTGCTCGACGACGCTCGCGGCATCGAGCGCGACCTCAGACTCGACGAGATCCTCGCCTGAAGGAGGCATCATGGACATCATCGTTCCGGTCAAGCAGGTTCCCGACCTGGTCGAAGAGCTCGAGATCAACAGCGAGGGCACCGACCTGGATCGCGAATACCTGACCTACATCATGAACGAGTTCGACGAGCAGGCGCTCGAGCAGGCGGTGCTGCTCAAGGAAGCAACCGGCGGCACGGTCACGGTGATCGCGCTGGGCATGGGGGAGGCTGATGCGGCGCTGTACACCGCCGCCGCGAAGGGCGCCGACAACTTGATCAAGGTCACCGGTGACGACTTCGACGAAACTCCGCCGGACTCTCATGCGATGGCGGCGATCATCGCCGGGGTGCTCGATGGGCGCTCCTACGACCTGATCTGCACCGGCGTGCAGGCGGCCGACGACCTCGACGGCCAGCTCGGTCCGCTGCTCGCGTCGCGCCTGAACGTGCCGCACGTCTCGGTCGTCGCCGGCGTCGTAGCCGACGGCTCGGACGTGGTCGCGACCCAGGAGTACGGGGGCGGCGTGACGGCCACGATCAAGCTCGCCACGCCCGCGGTGCTGGGCATCCAAGCCGCACCGCAGACGCCCCGGTACGCGCCCATCTCGAAGGTGCGTCAGATGCAGCAGGAGCGCACCATCGAGGAGGTCGAGGCGCCTGGCGTCGATACGCCGCGCCTGAAGGTCCGCAAGATGTCCGCACCCGAGAGCGCCTCGCACGCGGAGATGATCACGGGGTCCAACGACGAGATCGTCGAGAGGATCCTGACCATCATCCGCGACAAGGGCCTCGCGAGGGCCTGAGGGGAGAGGGAGCAATGACAGACGTCTACGTCATCGTCGAACAGCAGGAGAAGCAGATCCAGCCGGTCACCTTCGAGCTGCTCGGCAAGGCAGCAGAGATCGCCCCGGCGCTGGGGGGGCAGGTGGTCGCCGTGCTCGTCGGCGGCGCCGGCGTGGCCGATCAGGCCTCGCAGCTCGGCGCGGCCGCGCGCGTGCTGGCGATATCCGACGATCGGCTCGCCTCGTACACGCCCGAGGCGTACAAGGCGGTGCTGATCGAGGCCTTGAAGGACCGCGACCCGCGCCTGATCCTGGTCGGCAACACAACGATCGGGATGGACCTGGCCGCCGGACTGTCGATCGGGCTCGACCTGCCGCTGGTCGCCTACGCGCACGATCTCGCCGTCGACGGCTCCGAGGTCGTGGCGACCGCGCGCGTCTACGGCGGCAAGATCGACGCCGAGGTCGGCCTTGAAGGACCGGGGGTGGTCTCGGTCCAGGCCGGCGCGTTCCCGGCCGAGGCCGGACAGGCGGCGGGCAGCCCCGAGGTCGAAGAGATCGGCTCGCCGCCGGCCCTGGACGGGGTCCGCAGCACCTTCCTGGCGCTGCAGCATCCCGAGGGCGGCGACGTCGATATCACGTCGCAGGAGGTGCTGGTCTCAGTCGGCCGCGGCATCCAGAGCGAGGACAACCTCGAGACGATGCAGGAGCTGGCCGACGCTCTCGGCGGCGCGCTGTCGGCCTCGAGACCGATCACCGACAGCGGCTGGCTGCCGAAGACTCGCCAGGTCGGCAAGTCCGGCCTGAAGGTCAAGCCGAAGCTGTACCTGTGCGCCGGCATCTCCGGCGCGCCCGAGCACCTCGAGGGCATGCGAGACGCCGAGACGATCATCGCGATCAACACCGACGAGAACGCGCCGATCTTCGAGGTCGCCCACTACGGTGTGGTCGGGGACCTGTTCGACATCGTCCCGGAGCTGACCGAGAAGCTGAAGGGCTGAGCCGAGGGGCGGATGGAGACGTTCAACGAGCCAACCCGGGAGGTCTTCGAGCACTTCGACGAGTGGATGAAGATCTCGTTCTACGTGCTCGCCGCCTTGATGAGCACCGTGTTCGCGGTCGGCTCGGCGATCCGGATCAAGAAGTACCGGCAGGGCCGGCGCGCCGGCCGGTTCGAGAGCCTCCCGAAGCGATTCGGCAAGGCGCTCGGGCTGGCCGGTTCGAACCGCACGGTCGCGCGGCGCAACGTCAAGATCGGCCTGGCGCACGCGGCCATCCTGTGGGGATTCACCGCGCTGTTCATCGGCACGGTGATCCTGACGATCGACTACGACGTGATCCGACTCACGCTGGGGGAGGACGCCCGGTTCTTCAAGGGCACCTTCTACCTCGGATACTCGGTGACCCTCGACACGCTCGGCGCCGCGTACGTGATCGGGCTGCTGTTCGTCGCCTACCGGCGCGCGCTCCAACGGCCGTTCGCCCTCAACTACGGCCGTGTCGACAAGGAGCCGGGCGACTACTCGCGCACCGGCTACCGGATGGGCGACTGGCTGTTCTGGCACTTCCTGTTCTGGCTGGGTGTCGGCGGGTTCCTTCTGGAGGGCTTCCGCATCTACGCCAGCGGGTTCCCCGCGTTCGAGATCTGGTCCCCGGTCGGCTGGGGCGTCGCGCGCCTCGTGCGCGCGACCGGGATGAGCCCCGCCACCGCCGCGGACGCGCAGCTGCTCACCTGGTGGGTGCACGGCGGCATGGCGCTGATCTTCATCGGCTACATCCCGTTCTCGAAGGGCATGCACGTCGTCACCGACCTCGCGAACCTGACCTTCACGAACGGCCGCAAGACGGCCATGGCGCTGCCCAAGCCGAACGGCGCGGCGACGGGGATCCGCACGATCACCGACCTGACGTGGAAAGAGCTGCTCGACCTGGATGCGTGCACCAAGTGCGGGCGGTGCCACGAGGTATGTCCCGCGCGCGCGGCCGGCTCGCCGCTGTCGCCGCGCGACCTGATCCTTGACCTTCGGCAGTTCGCCGAGGAGTCGATCGGCATGAGGACGGTGCTGGACTGGGAGTCCCGGCCGCGACCCGCATCCGACACCCAGCTCGCCGGCGGCGTGATCAAGTCCGAGACGTTGTGGGCCTGCACGACATGCATGGCGTGCGTCGAAGCGTGTCCGGTCGGGATCGAGCACGTGCCCACGATCGTGGGGATGCGGCGCGCGCTGGTCAACGACGGTGATCTCGAGCCGACGCTGCAGGACGCGCTGGAGAAGATCGCCAAGAGCGGCAACTCGTTCGGCAAGTCGGCGAAGATGCGCGCCCGCTGGACCAAGGAGCTGGAGTTCGAGATCCCCGACGCGCGTACGCGCGGGGTCCAGGTGCTGTGGTTCGTCGGGGATTTCGCCTCGTTCGACGAGCGGCTGCAGGAGCTGTCGCGGACGTTCGCCCGGCTGCTCGACGCGGGCGGCGTGAGCTTCGGGATCCTCTACGACGGCGAGCGCAACGCCGGCAACGACGTGCGCCGCGTCGGCGAGGAAGGCTTGTTCGAGATGCTCGTCGAGCACAACATCTCGACCCTGAAGGGCGCGCGCTTCGAGGAGATCGTCACGACCGACCCGCACTCCTACAACACGCTGAAGAACGAGTATCCCGAGTATGGCGGGGACTACAAGGTGTTGCACTACACCGAGCTGCTGCTTCGGCTGCTCGAGCGTGGGGCGCTTACGCCGCGCGAGGGACTTGGGATCAAGGCCACCTACCACGATCCCTGCTACCTGGGCCGGTACAACAGGGTGACCGATCAGCCGCGCGCGATCATCGAGCGGCTCGGGATCGAGCTGGTCGAGATGCCGCGCAACCGCGAGAACACGTTCTGTTGCGGTGCCGGCGGCGGGCGGATCTGGATGGACGACTCCGGCCAGTCCGAGCGGCCCGCGGAGAACCGGATGCGTGAGGCCGCGGAGCTGGGCGTGGACCATTTCGTGGTCGCCTGCCCGAAGGACGTGACCATGTACCGCGACGCGGCCAAGACGACCGGCCTTGAGGACCTGATCAAGGTCGTCGATATCGTTGAGCTGATGGCGCGATCGCTGCTCGAGACGACCGAACCGGCGACGGTGGAGCGGTCGGTGTCATGAAGAACGACGAGGCGCACGGCCCGGACCTCGAGGCGCACGGCGCGGATCTCGAGGCGCTCGCGAAGGGGCTGTGGGGGCGGCTGCGCGACGTGCTGCTCGTCGCCGAACGCATCGAGAGCTTCAGCTTCACCGCCGATGCCGACGAGCCCGAGCGCGCGGCGGTCTCCGAGGCCGACGCCGATGCGGTCGCGACGGATTTCGTCTTGCGCGCGCTCCGAGCAGCTTCCGAGCGCACCGCCTGGACGATCCTCGAACGGACGGCCGACGCACAGAACGAGGGCGTTGCGCTGGAGGACCTCGCGGCGGCGCTGGGGCTGCCGCGGCTGGTCGTCTCAGAGCGCGTGAGCGACCTGCTGCAGATCGGGCTGGCCGCGCGCGCGCTCGACACCGACCGCGTGTTCGCGACACCTGCCGGCCTCGAGCTGGTTCGCGTCGTCCGCAGCGTGGCAGGAGGACTGTCCGAGCGGGTGCGCAAGGCCCGGCGCGCGGAAGGGGGGAAGGTCCGCGGCGATGGACTGCCCATTCTGTGAGACGGCCGGCGCGCGCACCGAGATGCACCGTCACCTCGCCGATGCGCACGCCGACCGCGTCACCATCGAGGTCGACGAGCAGACCGGCCGGCGCACCTACGAGGTCCGCTGCCCGGTCTGCGACGCACCGTGGGAACGTCAGATCAAGCCGCGGTACCGGGACCCCAACTTCGTGGCCGAGTACGAGGAGGAGATCCGCCTCGTCGCCTTCGACATGCTGCTGTACCACATCCAGGGAGAGCACCTGCTGCCGCAGGCGGCGGAACAACAGGGGGAGGATCCAGCGTGAGCGTCGTACGCAACTGCAACCTGCCTGATGACCTTTACTACAACGTTCGCGGGCACGTGTGGTGCCGGCGCGACGGCGACCTGGTCGTGTGCGGCATGACCGATGTGGCGCAGAACCTGGCGAAGACGTTCATCGCATACAGCCCCAAGAAGATCGGCAAGACGGTGGCGAAGGGCAAGAGCACCGCGACGCTGGAGAGCGGCAAGTGGGTCGGGCCGGTCCCGGCGCCGGTCGCCGGCGAGATCGTCGAGATCAACGAGGGCGGCACCGGGGATCCGACGATCTTCAATCGCGATCCGTACGGGGATGGCTGGATCTGCAAGATCCGTCCCCAGGACTGGGATCGCGACGCCGCCGACCTTGTGACCGGCGAGCAGGCGATGAGCGACTACGGCGCGTTCCTCGAGGAAGAGGGGATCGAATGTGAGCCCGCCTGATGGCGCGGACCTGATCACCGAACCCAGTCACTACGGGTGCGTCATCCCCGCGGACCTGCTCTACGACGTCGAGATGGACGTGTGGATCCGCCTCGACGGCGACGTCGCCACCATCGGTATGACCGATCCTGCGCAGACGCGATGCGGCAAGCTCGTCGCAGTCGACTTCCGCAAGGTCGGCAGGGCGATCAGGCGGGGCCGGGGGCTGGCGACCATCGAGAGCGCGAAATGGGTCGGCCCGGTCCCGAGCCCGCTGACCGGCGAGCTGCTCGAGGTGAATGCGGAGACGTTCGGCCGCGACATCCTGATCGCCAACCGCGACCCGTACGGTGAAGGATGGCTGGCCAAGGTGCGGGCGACGGCGCTGGGGGAGGAGCGCGCGCTGCTCGCCGATGGGAAGCAGGCTTTCGAGGCCTATAAGCCGAAGATAGAGGAGAACGAGATCCGCTGCTTCCGTTGCGCCGACTGAGCTTGTCATCGCCGCCGGGCGCCGCGAGAGCGGCAGGGGGGTGGCGCTCATGCACAGGCAGAAGCTCACGGCGGGGACGGCGATCGTGGTGCTTGCGGCGGCGTTATTGGGGCAGCGGGCGCTGGCCGGCGGCGCGGATGAGGATACGCTGACCGAGCTGCTCATCAAGTTCCAGGTCATCGGGACCTTCGAGTCCTTCGATCCTGCCGAAGGGGTCGCGACGTTCACGTTCGCGGGGCCGTTCTACGCGAGCCAGGTTTCCTCCGGCGTGGTCGATGACGCGCCTGGGCCGAAGCTCGGCGAGGTGACCGGCGCGCGCGTCGAGTTCAGGTTCCGGCCCGACGCAGGTGGCTTGCGGTCCGACAACGCGCGATTCTCGTGCGACGAATGCCGGTTCGAGTTCGACGACGGCTCGGTGTTGCAACCGATGCTCGATGACCCGTCGACGCCGGTGCCCGAGAGCGATATCCCGATGGAAGGGCGGCTCTTGTTCGAGCTCGGCCCGGTGCCGGGTCCGACGCCGGATTCGATGGGCGTGCGTGGGATCGGTTGTGGGGGCACGAAGGAGACGGCGGGCGCAGGTTCGTTGGCCGGTTTGGTCGGCGCGCTGTGCGTGAACGGACTGTTCTCGTTCTCTCCGCCGGTTGACTTCGCCGGGCTCGACCCCGCCGATCTCGTCGGCGTCGAGGGTTACGGCGAGTCGGACTGCACGCTCGTGTTCAACGAGTACGTGGTCTGAAGGAGCCTGGCTGAAGGAGCCTTGTGCTAGGCGCCGGCGGCTTGCTGGAGCGCGGTCCGGCTCTCGAGCTGGGCGGCCATGACCTCGCGCAGGAGGTCTAGCGCATCGACGACCTTGCAGTCGCGCAGCTCGTAGAAGACGTTGTTGCCCTCGCGGCTGGCGGTGACGACACCACGTTCGCGCAGCACCGCGAGGTGCTGGGAGACGTTGGACTGGGACAGTTCCAGCTCGGTGGTCAGCTCACCAACCGATTTGGGGCCGTCCCGGAGCGCGTTGATGATCAGCAGCCGCTTCGGGTCCGCCAGGGCCTTGCAGAGCCGCGCGTGCAGCTCGTAGATCTCGTTTCGCAGTTTGGCGTCCACGACGTGCCTCTCCTCCTTCGGAGGGAAGGATACTCCCTCCATCGAGGGATGCGATCCATCCCCCTAAGCGGGTCCCCGGCCCGCCATCTTTCCTGGTCAGAGCCCTTCAAGATTCACGTGTTTGCATATTATAATGCAGCGAGCAGCTTCGTGGGAGCCCGAAAGGGGCGGGAGGTGCCTCATGACTGAGAAGCAGAACAAGCTCTCCATCGTCGCCTGGAGCGGGGACCTGGATCGAGCGTGGCCGACCATGATCCTGTCGACGACCGCGGCTGCAAGCGGCATGGAGGTTTCCGTCTTCTTCACCTTCTGGGGTCTCTTCCTGCTGGTCAAGCCGGGCGTGCGGATCACCGGGACCAACTGGATGCAGAAGGGCCTCGCGGTGATGAATCCGCCCGGGATGCAGAAGGCGAAGCTCTCGAAGCTTCACATGGGCGGCATGGGCAAGGCGATGATGCGCAAGCTCGCCAAGCAGTACAAGGTCGCTGAGCCCCACGAGCTGATGGAGATGGCCGTCGAGATGGGCGTGAAGCTCATGCCGTGTCAGATGACCATGGACCTGATGGGGCTGAAGAAGGAAGACCTGATCGACGGACTCACCGAACCCGTGGGCGCCGCCTCGGCGATCCTCGAGATGAAAGAGTCAGAGGTCCAGTTCTTCATCTAACGCGACAGCGAGATCGTCTTCTCTTCGAGAACGGTGATCACCTTCACTAGCTCCTTTCCGCCCTCGTTCTGGGTATGCGCACGAACTCCAATGATCGAATAGCCTGACGGAGTTGGGCGATGGTCGCGCGATGCATCAGATGGATCGTGAGACTCGCGAAACGCGCGTCATACCCCGGCGGAAAGTTGACCACCGCAACGATCTCATCCTCCCGTTCCTCCGGTGTTCCGTCGAGATAGAACGGACTCATGCTGCTGGCGCGGAAGATCACCGCGCGCGCGCCATCGGCCGTCAGGATGTCCAGGGGCTCGACCTCATACACCAACTCCTTCGAACCGCCCTGTTCCACATACGTCTTTCCATCACGCTGGTACCACCTGTAGTTGAAACGAACCTCCCGTTCGGTCGCGTCCGAGAAGTCCTTGGTTGCACCACCCAATCGCTCACCTGCCGCCGACCACTCACCGATGCGGCAGTACGTCGAATCGCTGAGGAAGGCAACACCGCGATAATCACCCTCTCGGAGATTGAGCCTGTTGACATCGCTGAGCCTCTCATCGAGGATCGGAGCCTTGAATCGAAGAGGTGGGTCCTCTGAGATGAACTCGACCCAGCGGCGGCTGCTTGGACATGGCGACAGAGGCACAGCCGACAGCATCGGCGAACCAGAGGTGCGAACCGAGGATCGTATGTCAGGCTGAGCAACGGATCGATCGTGCTGCGCAGGCTGCGTACACGCCACGAGTGCGAGAAGCAGCGGAGGCGTCACGAGCCCATGCAGCAGACGGCCGGCCATCTGCCGAGCCTATCCGCGATGATCGAATCACGAACAGTCCAGACGTTCAGATCTGGTACATCCTTGCGTCCGGCTTGAGCGGCCGGAAGAACCACAGGGGGCGGCGCAGGCCGCCGGGGCCGGGTCCCGGACGCGTCATCGCCAGCCATTCCTTGTAGATCTCGAAGCTCTTGTTGGTGTCCACGACGATGTCGCCGTAGCGGTCGTCGGGGCCGCCGCGCTCGAGGCGCACGAGCTGATGCCAGCAGTGCATGCCAGACAACGGATCCGGCTGCGTGGGGAACGTCAGGTTCTGGTGGACGCCGGCGTCGGTCCACCACACGCGACCCGAGTCGGCGTCGGCGCTCTCGAACGGCTTGACGGCCTCGGTCTGGCGCATCCGCCACACCCCGTCGGTCTGCTCGAGCTGCACGAGCGCCGAGGACCAGCGGTCGGCGCCGAACCCGCGGTCCAGGCGCCAGCGACCCATGTGGTGCGATGCCGCGACGACGCCCGGCCGGATGCCTTCGGTCACCCAGGCGCGGATCACGAAGTAGCCGATCCGCGTGTTCACCTTCACCAGGTCGCCGTCGGCGACGCTCAGCCGCTCGGCATCGGAAGGGTGGATCCACAGCGGATGCCTGTGACTGATCTCGTTGAGCCACTTCGCGTTGTTCGAGCGGGTGTGGATCAGCGTCGGCAGCCGGAAGGTCGGCAGCAGGATCCAGGTTCCCGATTCGGGGTCCGCCTCGGCGATGTGGCTGCCGATGTAGCCGGGGAGTGCTTGCTCGGGCCAGCCCCACTCGCGCATGGTCTCGCTGAGCAGCTCGAGCTTGCGCGACGGTGTCAGGAACCCTTCGCGTACCACGCCGTCGATCTCGACGCCGACGACGTCGTGCGGTCCGATCAGCGGCAGCGGCTTGCCGGGCTGCGGGTCGCCGGGCTTGCGCGCGGCGCCGGTCTCGGGATCGACCTGGATGCCGTCGAGCTTCTCGGACGGAACCGGCGCCTCGTGCAGGTCGTAGGCCTTCGAGGTGATCTCAACCACGCCGTACTTGCGCATGTAGTCCAGCGGCGCCAGGCCTTCGGCGGTGGCCTTGTCGGGCAGGCCGGGGACGTTGTGCTCGAACATGTAGCGGTAGTATTCGTCGATGGTGACCTTCTCGCCCGGACGATACGGCGACTCGAACCACTGCCGGATGCCGAGCGAGCCGTCGGGATCGATCCGCCACGACAGCTCGATCCAGAACTCGTCTTCCTCCCAGACCTCGCCGGGGTTCGCCTCGTAGGTGAAGCGCACCGGCTTGCCCATCTTCTCCATCGCGACGCGCAGCACGGGCTGGCGGAAGCCGAGCCATTTGCCGGAGTGGGTCTCGTAGGAGTGCGTGTCGTGGCGCTCGGGTCCGAGCCCCATCGGCAGCACGTAGTCGGCGAACCACGCGGTCTCCGACCAGGTCGGCGTCAGCGCCGCGTGCAGACCGACCTTCGACTCGTCCGACAGCGCCTCGATCCAGGTGAACCCGTCGGGGTTGGTCCACACCGGGTTGTACACGCGCGTGAAATACACCGAGAGCTTCGCGCGCCCTTCTTTCAGGAAGTAGGGGAGCAGGATGCTCATCTCGTGATGCGCGAGCGGGTATTCGCGCGGCCAGAGCAGCTCGTTCCACTGCTGCTGCGGCGGCGGCGCGATGAACGGCGCCGGCACGAACTTGTCGTGCCAGTTCGGGCTGGTCCCGCCGACGCTGCCGACCGAGCCGGTCAGCACGTTGAGGAAGAACAGGCAGCGCGCGACCTGCCAGCCGCCCAGGTTGCCGGCGGCGGCCGCGCGCCAGTTATGCGCCGAGAAGGCGGAGCCGGCGCGCGCGACCTCGTGCGCGACGGCGACGATGGTGGCGGCCGGCACGCCCGCTTCGCCTTCGGCGAATGCGGGCGTGAACGCGGTGTAGTGCGCGCGCAACGCGGCGATGAAGTTCTCGAAGGTGATCTCGTCGCCGGGCTTGAGCGCGCGCAAGGTCTCGCGCCAGTTCACCCAGCGGCGCAGGAACGCCTCGTCGTAGAGCTGCTCGTCCAGGATGATCTTCGCCATCGCGAGCAGCACCGCGGCCTCGCTGCCCGGCCGCGTCGGCATCCAGTAGTCCGCGCGCGACGCGGTGTTCGAAAGGCGCGGGTCCATCACCGCGATCTTCGCGCCCGAGAGCTTGCCCTCGATGATGCGCTGCGCGTGCGGGTTGAAATAGTGGCCGGTCTCCAGGTGCGAGGAGATCAGCAGGATGAAGCGCGCGTTCGCGTAATCGGGCGAGGGCCGGTCGTGGCCCATCCACACCGCGTAGCCGAAGCGCGCGCTGCTCGAGCAGATGTTCGTGTGCGAGTTGTGTCCGTCCACGCCCCACGCGCGCAGCACCCGGTCGGCGTAGCCGTCCTCGCCGGGGCGGCCGACGTGGTAGACGATCTCGTTGCGGCGTCCGTCGACCAAAGTGTCGCGTATCTTCGCGGCGATCTCGTCGAGCACGGTGTCCCACGAGACGCGCTCCCACGAGCCGGAACCGCGCGCGCCCGAGCGCCGCATCGGATAGAGGATCCGCTCGGGGTCCTGGATCTGGTTCAGGGTCGCCGGGCCCTTCGCGCAGTTCCGCCCGCGTGAGCCGGGATGCACCGGGTTGCCCTCCAGCTTGCGGATCTGCAGGGTCTCCTTGTCCACGTAGGCGAGCTGCCCGCACGCGCTCTCGCAGTTGAAGCACACGGTCGGCACCAGCATGTAACGGCGCTCGACCTTGCGCGGCCACGCCGACCCCTCGTACTCGACCCAATCGTCCCAACGCTCGGGCGGCGGGAACTGCTGCAGGCGCCCGCCCGAGGGCTCGAGCGGCGTGATCCCTTCCTGTTCCACGTGGCTCCTTAGCTCAGCGGGACCGATTGGCCGGCGCGGACGAAGCCGTGCTCGAACGGGATGAGCCCGATCAGCGCGGAGCCGGCGGCTGTATACAGCCAGGCGAGCTGCTCGGTCGCGAGATACAGACCGCCGAACGCGACCGGCAGGATCATCCCGAACGCGACGCCGAACCAGAACAGTTGCGCGTACGGCCCGCGGATCAGGTTGTGGGCGGCCTTGCGCGCCTGCTCGGTCGCGTGCGCCGATCCCGAGAACTCGACGATCGACATCGCCGCCCAGAGTCCCGCAGCGCCGACCAACGTGCGCGCGAGCAGCGGCTCGACGGCGAACGGCTCGACGAAGGCCGAGGCGAGCACCAAGGCCGCCGCGCCGACCAGCACCGCTTCGACCACCAGCACCCACGCGAGCAGCGGCGACTGCCACAGATCCCGTCCTTCGGCCTGGCCGAACAGCCAGCCGGTGTACGCGGCGGCAAGCGCCGCGGCCGGGATGATCGGCCAGCGCAGCGCATCCACCAGGCCGGGGGCGTCGATGATCCGCCCGAGCAGCCACAAGCTCAGCAGCGCCGCGTAGGCTCCCAGCGCGTATGCCCCCTTCACCAGCCACGAGCGCCGGTTGCCGCGTGTTATCAGCATCCAGAACCGCTCGGGCCGTTTCAGGTCCACGACCAGCAGCACGCCGGTGACCAGCGTCATGCCCAGCGAGATCGCCGGCGCGACCGTGCCCACCAGCGTCGAGGCTCGATGCCCGAGCAGCATCGCCGCGACCGCCACCAACCCGGCGCCCGCGGCGACCGACTTGGTCCACAGGTACGCGGAGACCTTCCAGCCCCACGGCATCGGGTGGTCGACGTCGTAGACGGTGCGCGCGCGCGCCTGCGCGTCCTCGAGCCGCGGCTGCAGATCCCCGTCGAGCAGGTTGCGTTCGGCCCACATGTACTCGTCGAGCTGGGTGGTCTGCGTCGGATCGAGCGCCGCCTCCTCGGCGCCGACGTACAGGACGTTGGGACGGGTCCCTTGCTCGGGCGCGCGCACCTGCGTCTCCTGGCGCGCGGTGAACTGTGCGATCTCGCTCAGCGGGTCATCCAGATCGCCTGCGATGATCGCGTGGGTCGGGCAGACG
Organism: Actinomycetota bacterium; assembly: GCA_036397635.1. GTDB lineage: Bacteria > Actinomycetota > AC-67 > AC-67 > AC-67 > DASWIP01. The sequence goes on from DASWIP010000133.1 coordinate 58,166, forward strand.
ATCACGCAGGCCGGTTCGAGGCCGACCTCGACGCGGTGGGCGCAGAAGTTGCACTTGGCGGCGGTCTGGGTCTCGGGCTCGACGTACAAGGCGTCGTAGGGGCAGGCCTGCATGCAGGCCTTGCACCCGATGCACACCGAGTTGTCGAAGTCGACGATGCCGTCGTCGCGCTTGAACAGCGAGGTCGTCGGGCAGATCTCGACGCAGGGCGCGTCGGTGCAGTGGTTGCAACGCAGGACCGAGAAGTACCGCTTGGCGTCGGGGTAGTTGCCCTTCTCGATGTACTTGACCCAGGTGCGGAAGACGCCGAGGGGGACGTCGTTCTCCATCTTGCAGGCCACGGTGCAGGCGTGGCATCCGATGCAGGCTCGCTGGTCTATCGCGAATCCGAACCTGGTCAAGCGAGCCCCCCCGTCGACGGCCTGGTTCCCCCGGCTTCCCTCCAGGCCGGAGAGATTATTATGATATTCGATTATCCGCATGCAAGGACCGAGCAGGGCCGTCTAGGCTGGAGGGACGATGAGCGATCCAGCTTCTGAGCACATGCCCGAGCCGGCTTCAGGCGAGCAGCGCGCGCCCTCCACCGAGCCTGCCTCAGGCGAGCAGCGCGCGCCCTCCCCCGAGCCCCCTTCAGGCGAGCAGCGCGCGCCATCGCCTGAGGAGGTCCGTGAGGCCCTGATGATGGTGGTGGATCCCGAGATCGGCCTGCCGATCGTCGAGTTGGGTTTGGTCTACGACATCGCCGTGGATGCGGACGGCGACGTCCAAGTCACCTACACATTGACCTCGATGGGCTGCCCGGTGGGACCGATGATCGACGGACAGATCAACGAGATCCTCGGCATGCTCCCGGGCGTGAAGAGCCACAAGACGACGATCGTGTTCCAGCCGCCGTGGACGCCCGAGAAGATGAGCGACGAGGCCAAGGCGGCGCTGGGCTACCTGTAGTCTGGGAGACCATGCCCAACCGGCGGCCCCTGACGATCGGTCTCACCGAGGCCTCGGCTGCCGTCGCCGACATCGGGGTGCTGCTGCCGATCGCGGCGGCGCTGGTGCTCGTCAATGGGGTCGACGCCGGTGCGGCGCTGGGGTTCGCGGGGCTGCTGTTCGTCGTCGCCGGGCTGGTCTACCGCGTCCCCATGCCGGTGCAGCCGATCAAGGCGGCGGCGGCGATCGCGATCGCGACCAAGGCGCCGCCGGCGATGCTGGCCGCGGCCGGCATCGGGCTCGGCGCGATCCTGCTGGTGCTCGCGCTCACGCGCCTCGTGCCTCTGGCAGCCAAGCTGTTCCCCACGACGATCATCCGTGGCAACCAGCTCGGCGTCGGGATCCTGCTGCTGTTCGCCGCCTACCAGCTGGTCGACGGCTCGGATCAGATCGGCCTGGCAGTGGCCGCGGCGATCGCGGCGACCGTAGCGGCATTGCCGCGCGCGCGCGGCCCGGTCGCGCTGGCGCTGGTGGCCGGCGGCATCGGCTGGACGATGCTGCAGGGCGGCACCGTGGCCCTCGGCGCGGATCCGACGCTGCCCTCGCTGGCCATCCCATCCTGGGGAACCATCGTCACGGCGATGACGCTGCTGGTGATCCCGCAGCTCCCGCTGACCTTCGGCAACGCGATCGTGGGCACCGCGGACCTCGAGCACGAGTACTACGGCGCGCGCGCGCGCCGCGTCACGCCGACCAACCTCGCGCTGTCGTGCGGCCTGGCGAACGTGACGCTGGGCATGTTCGGCGGGATGCCACTGTGCCACGGCTCCAGCGGCGCGACGGCCTACCACCGGTTCGGCGCGCGCACCGGCGGCGTGAATCTGGTGATCGGCGGCGCGCTGCTCGCCGCGGGACTGGTCTTCGCGCCGGCAGCGCTGACGCTGTTCGGCATGATCCCGCCGGCGGTGCTGGCAGGGCTGCTCGCGTACACGGGCCTCGAGCACGGGTTGCTGGTCGCCGATCAGCGTGGCCCGAGCATGGCGATCGCGGTCGCCATGGGCGTGATCGGCGGCGCGACCCGCAACCTCGCGATCGGGATGGCCGTCGGTCTGCCGGCGTACGCGGCCGTGGCGCTCGCCGGACGCGCGCGCGCGGCGCTGGGAGGCGCGCGATGAACCTCGTCGACGGCTTCGGCCGCATCGCCGACGACCTGCGGGTGTCGGTCACCGACCGCTGCAACTTCCGATGCACCTACTGCATGCCGGCCGAGGGCGTGCCGTGGCTGCCCCGGCAAGAGATCCTGTCGTTCGAGGAGATCGCGCGCCTCGTCGGCGTGTTCCACGCACTCGGCGTCAAGACGGTGCGCCTGACCGGCGGCGAGCCGCTGGTTCGCAAGGACGTCGAGCACCTGGTCGCGATGATCGCCGCCGTCGGGATCCCGGATCTGTCCATGACCACCAACGGGGTCGCGCTGCCTGCTAAGGCGCGCGCGCTCGCCGAGGCCGGGCTGCGGCGGATCAACGTCAGCGTCGACTCGCTGCTGCGTCACCGGTTCGCCGAGATGACGCGCCGCGACGCGCTCGAGCAGGTGATGGAAGGCCTGCGCGCGGCCGAGGCGGCCGGACTGGCGCCGATCAAGCTCAACTGCGTCGTGATCCGCGGCACCAACGACGACGAGGTCGCGGACTTCGCACGGTTCGCGCGCGAGACCGGCTACGACGTCCGGTTCATCGAGTTCATGCCGCTCGACGCCGACGAGACCTGGACCAACGAGCAGGTGGTGCCGTCGGCCGAGGTGCTCGCGACCATCGGCGCGACGTATCCGCTGGAGCCGATCGAGCATGGGCCCGAGCCCGCGCGCGCCTACCGCTTCTCCGACGGCTCGCCGGGATCGGTCGGCGTGATCGCGAGCGTCACCGAGCCGTTCTGCTCGTCGTGCAACCGGATCCGCATCACCGCCGACGGCCAGTTCCGCACCTGCCTGTTCGCGACAGAGGAGACCGACCTGCGCGCGCTGTTGCGCGACGGCGCATCCGACGACGACATCGCAGCAGCGATCGGCGACGCGGTCGCCCGCAAGTGGGCGGGACATTCGATCGGGCAGCCGGGGTTCGAGCGGCCGGGGCGCTCGATGTCGATGATCGGCGGCTAAGGGTATCCGGCGTGGTGGCGCGCCTCTTCGAGGTCCTCGGGCGTGTCGACGTCGATCAACTCCTCGGGCCCGCCGGCGTCGTGCCAGTCGCGGACCTGGAACAGGTCGATGTGCGCGAGCAGCTCGTGCATCGCCCGGTGCTCTCGCGCTACCAGATCGCGCGCGACCGCGATCGCCGACTGCGCGTAGCACCCGACCATCGGCTGGGGTCGACCGTCCACGTCCGGGACCGCGGCGTCGTGACCGTCGAGCGCCGCCGCGATGTGCGAAAGCATGTGCGGCGAGATGAGTGGGATGTCGCAGCCGAGCAGCACGATCGGCCCGGTCGCACCCCGCGCCGCCAGCTCATCGGCGCCGACGACCAGGGCGACCAGCGGCCCTTCCTTCGGATCATCGACGGTCTCGAGTCCCGTGCCTGCCTCGTGGCCCACGGCGAGCACCGGGTCGGCGATCGCGACCAGCGCGCGCGCGGCGTGCGCGGCCAGCGTGGATGTGCCGAACCGGAGGGTGGCCTTGTCCACGATCATCCTGCGGGACGTCCCGCCGGTCAGCAGCAGCCCATGCAGCTCAGCCATCTCTCGTACACGATAGCCCTGCCGGGCCCCCGCGGATAGCATCTTCCGTCGGAGCTGCTCGAGTGTGGCCGGATCGAGACTTTCTTCCCCTGCCCGGGGAAGGGGATCGCTGCTCGGAGGTGTGTGCGTGTGCCACCCGAGTTGCACACGCACACGACTCCTCGCACGCAACTCCGGAGCGAGGACACGGGGGTCCCCCCGGCCCGAGGGGGTAGGGTTCCACTCATGGGATGGATCGACGAGGTGACCGACCACGTCGCGCAGGCGCGCGGCATCGACCCGGCAGCGCTGCGCGTCCCGCCCGCGGAGGCCGGCGTGATCCTGGACGTCGCGCGCATCGCCGCGCGCGTCAGCGGCGCTCGCACCAACGCGCCGCTGCTGTCCTACGCGCTCGGCAAGGCGGCGGCCCTGACCGGCGCGCCGCTGGCGGATCTGGCGGCGGATGTGCGCGCGCTGACCGGGGATCCCGACCAGGAGGATGGATGAGCAGCGTGAAGCGCGCGGTCACGCGTGAGGAGCTCGCGCAGCCGACGGTTCCCTACGAGGAGGCGATCGCGCGCGTGATCGCCGCGTTCGAGCAGCTGCCGCCGGTCACCGTGCCGGTCGGCGACGCGCTCGGCCTGGTGCTGGCCGCCGATGTGGTCGCCGATATCGACGTGCCAGGCTTCGACTCCTCGGCGATGGACGGCTACGCGGTCCGGTCCACGGACCTGCGCGGCGCCTCGAAGGAGACGCCGGTGAGCCTGCGGATCGAAGGCGACCTGCCGGCGGGCGCGCAGCCCGGCGAGGCGGTCGAGCCCGGCTCGTGCGCGAAGATCATGACCGGCGGCCCGATCCCGCCCGGCGCCGACGCGATCGTGCCGTGGGAGGACACCGCCCCAGACGCTCCCGAGGGAACGGTCGCGATCCTGGTCGAGCAGCCCTCCGGCAAGCACATCCGTCCCGCCGGCGAAGATATGCGCGCCGGCCGGCGGATGCTCGCGGCCGGTACCACGTTGCGGCCGTTGCATCTGGGCGTGATCGCGATGCTCGGATGGACCGGGGTGCAGGTGGTGCCGCAGCCGCGCGTGTCGGTGCTCTCGACCGGCGAGGAGCTGGTGCAGCCCGGCGGCGCGTTGCGTGAGGGCCAGGTCTACGACTCGAACCAGACGCTGCTCGCGGCGCTCGCGACGGCCGGCGGTGCGACGGTCGTCCGCAGCGGGTCGGTGGGCGACGACCCAGACGCGGTTTCGGCGTGGCTGCACGCGGCCGCGGACGTCTCGGATCTGATCGTGACCAGCGGCGGCGCGTCGGTCGGCGAGCACGACTGGATGCGCGAGGTGCTCGCGCGCGACGGCGAGCTGATGATGTGGCGGGTCGCGATGAAACCCGGCAAGCCGGTGGTGTTCGCGCGCGCCGGCGGGGTGCCGGTGCTCGGCCTGCCGGGGAATCCCGGCAGCGTCTACGCGGGCGCGCACACGTTCGTGCTGCCGGCGATCCGTGCGCTGGCCGGACGCGACCCGAGGCCGCGCGCGTACGCGGCTCGGCTGGCGACGGCGGTGAAGGGATCGCCGTCGCGCACGCTGCTGTGCCGAGTGACCTTGGAAGACGATCTGGCGACGCCGCTGCCTGCGCAGTCCAGTGTCGTGCTGTCGAACCTGCTGCCCGCGCACGGGTACGCGATCGTGCCGCCCGGCGGGCTATCCGAAGGCGCCGAGGTTCGCGTGGAGCTGCTCGACTGATGGCGAGGTTGTTGCTGTTCGCCGCCGCGCGCGATGCGGCCGGATGCTCGAGCGCGTCGGTCCCCGCCGCCTCGGTCGGCGAAGCGCTGAAGGCCGCGAGCGAACGCTTCGGGCCGGCGTTCGAGCGCGTCCTGGGTGTCTGCAGCCTGCTGGTCGACGATCAGCGCGTGGCGCGCGATGCCGTGTGGGATGTCGCGGTCGGCGAGGAAACCGAGATCGCGGTGTTGCCGCCCGTGTCCGGTGGCGCCGACGTGGTGCCACCCGTGTCGGGTCGGGGCGAAGTGGTTCCACCCGTGTCCGGTGGCGGCGACGTCGAGATGGTCGACGTCGCAGGGAAGGACGAAACCAAACGCGAGGCCGTCGCAGGCTGCGTGCTGGTGTGCGAGCCGGCGGTGCGCGACGCGCTGCTCGCCGGTGAAGTGGACAAAGGCAACGCGGTCGCCGCCGCTGAGGTGGCAGGGACGCTGGCGGCCAAACGCGTGCCCGAGCTGATCCCGATGTGTCACCCGGTCCGCACGAGCTACGTCGGGATCACCTGCTCGCCTGCCGGCGACGACGCGATCGAGGTGCGCGCGACGGTGCGCGGAACCGATCGCACCGGGTTCGAGATGGAGGCATTGACGGCAGCGTCGGTCGCAGCGCTGACGCTGTACGACTTCGGCAAGGGCCGCGATCCGGCCATCAGGATCGAAGGGCTGCGGTTGCTGTCCAAGTCCGGGGGCAAGTCGGGAGAGTGGCGCGCGCCGTGACCGCCGCCGTGTACGCCGCGTTCAACGCCGCCGTCCTGACGGTCTCGGATCGCTCGGCGCGCGGCGAGCGGCCCGACGAGGGTGGCCCGTTGGTCGAGCGCATCCTCACCGACGCGGGCCTCACGGTGGTCGCACGCGCGATCGTCCCCGACGAGCAGCCGGCGATCGAGGAGGCGCTGCGGCGCTGGGCCGACGACGGCACGGCCGCGTTGATCGTGACGACGGGAGGCACCGGGCTCGGGCCGCGCGACGTGACGCCCGAGGCGACGCGCGCGGTGATCGAACGCGAAGCGCCCGGGCTCGCTGAGGCGATGCGTGCGGCCGGGCTGCGCATCACCCCGTACGCAGCGCTGTCGCGGCAGGTGGTGGGGATGCGCGCCCGCTCGCTGATCGTGAACGTGCCCGGATCGCCGAAGGCGGCCGCCGAAGGGCTCGAGGCGATCATCGAAGTGCTGCCGCACGCGCTCGAGATGCTGACCGGAGGCGAGCCGGCATGAAAGACCCCATCATCGTCGCCGGTTTGTCCGACGAGCCGCTCGACGTGCCTCGGCTGGTCGACGAGATCCGCAGGCCCGACTGCGGCGGGCTGGTCGTGTTCGAGGGGACGACGCGCTCGCCCAATGAGGGCGTCGAGGTGCAGCGCCTCGACTACGAAGCCTACGAGGAGCGAGCCGTCGCGCAGTTGCAGGCGATGGCCGAGGAGATCGCGGAGCTTCACGGCTGCGGCGGTGTCGTCGCGGTGCATCGCATCGGCAGCGTCGCGGTCGGCCAGCCTTCGGTGGTCGCCGCGGCGAGCGCGCCGCATCGTGACGAGGCGTTCGCGGCCGCGCGCGCGCTGATCGATCGGATCAAGGACGAGGTCTACGTCTGGAAGAAGGAGATCACCGCGTCGGGCGAGCATTGGGTTGGCGTTCCGTCCGATCCGGGTGAAGAGGCGCGCAGCGCCCCCGCCGACACGACGCATGCGACCGGGCAAGGGTGAGGCAGCCATGACGATCAGGCCGTTCTATGTCGCCGGAGAGCCACGAACCGGCGGTGGAACCTTCGACGTGACCAACCCGGCCGACGGCAGCGTGATCGCAACCGTCGGCCGTCCATCGCGATCCGACGTCGAGGACGCCCTGCGCATCGCCGATGAGACCTTCCGAGAGTCGCAGCACCTGCCAGCGCACGCGCGCATCGACGCTCTCACGCACATCTCACGCCGTATCGAGGAGAGCCTCGACGAACTGAGCGAGATGATCGCGCGCGAGGGTGGCAAGCCACTGAAGTGGGCGCGCAGCGAGGCGTCGCGCGCGGTCTCGACGTTCCGGATCGCGGCCGAAGAGGTGCGTCGTTTCGGCGGCGAGCTGCTCCGGCTGGATACCGAGGAGGCTCTGGGCGCGCGCCTGGCGATCGTGCGCCGGTTCCCGTTCGGGGCGGTGTTGGGGATCTCGCCGTTCAACTTTCCGCTCAACCTGGTCGCGCACAAGGTCGCGCCGGCGCTGGCGGTCGGCGCGCCCATCGTGCTCAAGCCGGCCGAGAAGACGCCGCTCAGCGCGCTGAAGCTCGCGGAGCTGGTCTACGAGACGGCATTGCCGCACGGGATGATGAGTGTGCTGACCGTCGACGGGCCGACGGCCGAGCAGCTGCTCGTCCCCGACATGCGGTTGCCGAAGATCACCTTCACCGGATCGAGCGAGGTCGGATGGAAGCTCCGGAAGGTCGCGCCGCCGCAGAAGCGGATCACGCTCGAGCTGGGTGGGAACGCGGGCGTGATCGTGCACTCGGACGCAGATCTGGATCACGCCGCCCAGCGGATCGCCATCGGCGGCTACTACCAGGCCGGGCAGTCCTGCATCAGCGTGCAGCGCATCCTGGTCCAGTCCGAGGTCTACGACTCGTTCAGCGAGACCCTGGTCAAGCACGTCTCAGGATTGAAGACCGGCGACACGATGGATCCGTCCACCGACGTCGGCCCGCTGATCAACGCGGACGCGCTCGAGCGGATCGCCGCGTGGGTCGACGAGGCCAAAGCCGGCGGCGCGCGCGTGCTCTGCGGCGGCACGCGGCATGACCCGTTCTACGACCCGACCGTGCTCGCCGATGTCACCCTGGACATGAAGGTCTGCCGCGAGGAAGTCTTCGGACCGGTCACGAGCTTGATCCGCTATCAGACGTTCGAGGAGGCGCTCGAGATCGTCAACGACTCCGCGTACGGGCTGCAGGCGGGGGTTTTCACCAAGGACATCGCGCGCGCGTTCCAGGCGCACCGCGAGATACGCGTCGGCGGCTTGCTGATCAACGATCAGAGCGCATTCCGCGCCGACCAGATGCCGTATGGCGGCGCGAAAGAGTCGGGTGTTGGGCGGGAAGGGCCGCGATACGCGATGGAAGAGATGACCGAGCCTCGCATCATGGTTATCTCGAACATCCCCCTATAGCCGCTGGGCCGCCCTGGATTGTCGCGGGCGTGCCGCTGGACTGTCGGGGGCTTCCCGCTGGACTGTCACAGGCTGGCCGGGCTGGCCGGGCTGGCCGGCCGACGGCTCGGGTCTGGCGGCTCGGGTGTTGCGGCTCGGGTGTTGCGGCTCGGCCGGGTCTCTTAGTTCGCGCGCCGGACCCGAACCCGCTTGCCGTTGGCGGGATGCCGGCTCCTCGGATCGTCCCCATCGTCCCCGTCGTCCCGGTCGTCCCGGTCGTCCTGGGCCACGACGCGCATGCGCGCGCGCCCGCGGCGTTCGATGAGCTCGTCGCTGAGGCGCGCAACCTCGGCCGACAGCGCGCGCACAGCCTCGACGACGTCCTCGATGCGTTCGGTGTCGCGCTCGAGCTGCGCCGAGACGAGCATCGCTCCGCCGAGGCCGAGCAGCAGCAACGAGCCGACGGCGGCCGACGCGAAATAGGGGAGTTGGAACGCGACCTCGGTCTCGGCGCTGACGCCGAGGTAGCCGACGATCGCGACAGTGATGCCGGCGCCGATCAGCGCGACGCCGAACCAGACTCGGACACGACCATTCATGGGTGGGAGACCTCCTCGAGGACCTTGGATCGGGCACGGGGCGCGCGGCTGAGCACGGTCGGGATCATGGCCGTGGCGGCGAGCGCGCCGACGATCATCAGCAGATACGACGTTCGCAAGGCACCGGCCACGCCTTCGGGGAGCCGGCGGATGCCGGGGCCCGTGACGATGGTCTGCGCGCCACCCTCCGGGCCCGGCGGCGTTCCCGCCGGCAGGTCGGCGAACAAGGGGCCGACCGGTTCAACGACCGGCTCGAAGGCCGGCAGGTCGTTCACATCGGTTCCGGCGTCGGTCGCGCCGCCGGGGGCA
>DASWIP010000134.1:0-12362 GCA_036397635.1 Actinomycetota bacterium
CCCGGTACTAGCAGGGAGGGTCGGTGGGGACCGACGTCGTCCGCGCGCACGTGATCGTGTCGGGTCGGGTACAGGGGGTCTTCTATCGGCATAGCGCCGCAGAACGGGCACGCGAACACGGGCTCGCGGGCTGGGTTCGGAACATCCACGACGGGCGCGTCGAAGCGACGTTCCAAGGCCCTCGGCCTGCCGTGGAGGAGATGATCCGGTGGTGCGGTATGGGTCCGCCGTCGGCCCGAGTGGATGATGTCGAGGTGTCCTGGCAGCCACCCGACGCGGGGTTGACGACCTTCGCCGTCGCGGGATGACTGCGCACAGGTTCCACAGGGTCATCGAGACGTAGCGTGATCCCCTTTGACCGGTCCGAACCAATCGTCCCCCCTCGATGGGGGAGGACTGGAAGACAATTCCACGAAGATTCATAGGTTCGGGGCTTCCCCGGGCCAAGGGTCCTACGTTATAGTGACCTCGTGAACCCGGGAGGAGAGACCCTTCTTCCGCTGTGAGCAAGGAAGTCCCCCTCAAACCAAGAAGGGAGACGGATGGCGAAGGCACTGTATGGGTTCCTGGGTGAGCCACGTGCGAGCATGCTTTTGAAGCAAGTCGCCGATCTTCAGGCTCGTATCAGGGACCTGGAGAAGGCGCTCGAGGCGGCCGAGGCCGAGGTCATCGCGCTCCGCGCGATCGCGGAGTCGAAGGTCGAGGCGCAGCGCGAAGAAGTACGCGCGCTCGCGTAGCACCGAGAGCCCGACAGAACCGCAGACGACCACCCCTTTCCGGGTGGTCGTTCGCGTCTCCGCTCGGATCCGTTTCTCACCCCCTGCGCTGCTCGGACCGCACGGGGTCGCGTGTTAGCATGCGCGCGTGTTCCTCCGGCGCCTTGCGTTAAGAGGCTTCAAGTCGTTCGCCGAGCGGACAGTCTTCGACTTCTCCCCGGGCGTGTCCGTCATCGTCGGTCCGAACGGGTCTGGTAAATCCAACCTGGTCGACGGCATCGCGTGGGTGCTCGGCGAGCAGGGCGCCAAGACGCTTCGCGGCGGCAAGATGGAAGACGTCATCTTCGCCGGAACCCCGAAGCGGCCGGCGCTCGGGCGCGCCGAGGTTGAGCTCACGATCGACAACTCCTCCGGCGTGCTGCCGATCGAGTTCACCGAGGTCGCCATCTCGCGAACGCTGCACCGTTCCGGCGAGAGCGAGTACGCGATCAATGGGGTGGGGTGCCGGCTGCTGGATATCCAGGAGCTGCTCAGCGATTCGGGCATCGGACGGGAGCTCCACACGATCGTGGGCCAGGGGCAGCTCGACGCGATCCTGGCCGGCCGGGCCGACGAGCGGCGCGCGGTCATCGAGGAGGCCGCAGGGCTGCTCAAGCACCGCAAGCGCAAGGACCGTGCCGTTCGCAAGCTCGAGCGCGTCGACGCCGACGTCGAGCGTCTGGGCGACGTGATCTCCGAGCTGCGTCGCCAGATCCGGCCCCTGGAGCGACAGGCCGAGATCGCCCAGCGTGCCGCCGAGATCGAGGCCGAGCTGCGGGAGCTGAAGCTCAAGCTCTGGGTGCTCGACTATCGCCGCGTGACCTCCGAGGAGGATGCGGAAGCCGAGGCGCGTGCGCAGGCGGAGGTCGAGGAGCTGAGCCGCCGCCTGGTCATGTTGACCGAGCGCGCCGACCAACTCGAGGCAGATCTGAGTCGCTCGGCGCGCGATGCGGAAACCTCGCTCGGTACCGAATATCGGCTCGCCGGTTTGCGGGACCGGTACGAGGCGCTGGCGCGCTTCGCCGAGGAGCGCCGCACCCATCTGGAAGACCTGGCGGCCCGTGAGCCGCGTGACGATGCGCCGGGGCCGGACGAGATCGAGGCGGCCGAGCGTGCGCTGCTCGAAGCATCCGAGGCGCGCGCGCAGGCGGAGGCCGAGGCGCGCCACGCGGAGACCGAGCGAGCAGCAGTCCAAAGCGCGCGCGAGGAAGCGGCGCGCGCCCGCGAGGAGATCGTGCACCTCAACGGGGAGCGTGCAGCGCTGCGCGCAGGCGTCGAGGCCGCGGAGGAGGAGCGCCGGCGGCTCGCCGATCGGCGTGGTCTGGTCGCGCGTTCATCCGATGAGATGTCCGCCGCGCTGGAGCAGGTGCGCGCCGAGCTCGAACGCCTGGATGCCGAAGAGACGGCGTTGGGCGAGCGCGTCGCGCAGGCCGAGGAGCACGTCGCAGTGCAGCGCCGCCTGCTGGAAGGCGCGCAGGCGCGGGTGCGCGAGGCGGAACGCCGAGTGCACGCGCTCGAGGACAGGCGCGGGATGTTGCGGGAAGAGGTCGCGCGGCTCGCCGATCCGGTCGCGCTGCTCGAGCAGGCGACGGGGATCGATGGACGGGTGCTGGACCAGGTCCGCACGCAGCCGGGCTACGAGCGTGCGCTTCGCGCGGCCCTGGGGCCGATCGCCGACGCGGTGCTCGCTTCGTCGCGCGCCGAAGCGATGGCGGCGCTGGACCGGCTCAAGCGCGAGGGTGGTCGCGCCTCGATCGCGGTGCCCGGGACTTCGATTTACGCGCCCGTTCCCGTCGGGGTGCGGTCGCTGCTCGAGGTGGTGCACAGCGCCGGCCGGCACGCGGATCTTGTTCGCGGCTTGCTGTCCGGCATCGCGCTCGCCGACTCGCTGGCCGAGGCGGCCGAGCTGGTTCGCGAGCATCCGGCGCTGGTGGTTGTCACGATCGACGGCGACCGGCTCGGACCCAACGTGGTCACCGGCGGATCACCCGCCGCGTTGCGGGACGCGCGCGAGGAGCTGCGTCGCGTCGAAGAGGAGTTCGCGTCGGCGTCCGACACCTTGGATGCCGAGAAGCGGGAGACCGAGCACGTCGCGGCCGAGCTCGAGGTGCTCGAACGAGAGTCGGCGACGCTCGACGAGCAGATGAACGGACTGGACGCGCGAGTCGGCGCGGCGACCGATCGCCTCGCGCAGCTCGAACGCGATGCGCACGCGGCGGCGCGCGAGCAGCAGGTGCTCGAGGCGCGCGCAGAGGAGCTCGGGCAGCGGGTGGCCGAGGACGCCGAGCGGTTGCGCTCGGTCGAGTCGCGGCTGGGCCGGGCGATCGCCTCCGAGCCCGAACTCGATGCGGCGACCCTCGCGCAGATCGAGCGCATGGCGGCCGAGCGCGCGTTGCTGCTCGGTGAGGCGACCGAGCGCGAGCGGACCGCCGCGCGCCTGGTAACCGACCTGCGCGACCGCACGGTGCGCGTCGCGGATGCGCGCGCGCGATTCGAGGAGGGCCGCGGCACCTGGCTGTCCGGTGCCGCGCGAACCGCCGCGGTCGCCGAGGCAGCACGGCGAGGCGCGGAACGGCTCGCGCGGTGGGCGGAGCAGGCGCGAGATGCGCGCGCCGGCAGCGAGCAGCACCGGCGTGCCCTCGAGGACGAGCTGGGCACGGCTCGGCGCGACCGAAGGGACGTGCAGGCGAGCCTGGAAGAGGCGCGCGAGCGCGCGCACGAGCGAGACCTTCGTCGGGCCGAGCGCAGCCATCGCATCGCGGCGCTCATCGAACGGCTCCGCGACGAGTATGCGATGCAGCCGGACGAGGCGGGGGAGGCGGTCAGCGTCGATCCCGAGCAGGAGGAAGAGCTCGCGCGCAAGGCCGGCACGCTCGAGCGAAGGCTGGGGCTGCTCGGCCGCGTGAACCCGATCGCGATGGAGCAGTACCAAGAGCTCAAGGATCGCCACCAGTTCCTGCTCGATCAGGTCGGTGATCTTCGCAAGAGCCGACGCGATCTGCTGGATGTGGTCGAGGAAGTCGACCACAAGATCGTCGAGGTGTTCTCGGCGGCGTTCGCGGATGTCTCCCGCGAGTTCGAGGAAGTGTTCGGCCGTCTGTTCCCCGGCGGCGAGGGCCGCCTGACGTTGAGCGAGCCCGATGACCTGCTGAACACGGGCATCGAGGTCGAGGCGAGGCCGGCCGGCAAACGGGTCAAGCGCGTGTCTCTGCTCTCGGGCGGCGAGCGCTCGCTGGTTTCGGTCGCCTTGCTGTTCAGCGTGTTCCGCGCGCGGCCGTCCCCGTTCTATCTGCTTGATGAGGTCGAGGCCGCGCTCGACGATGTGAACCTGCACCGGTTCCTCGATCTGGCGAGCGAGTTCCGCGGGTCTTCACAGCTGCTGATCGTCACGCACCAGAAACGGACCATGGAGATCGCCGACGCGCTGTACGGCATCTCGATGGGCACCGAAGGCGTGAGCAAGGTGATCTGCGAGCGCATGGATCGCGTCGACAGCGCCACCGTCGACGCCTGACCGGGGCGTCGGACACCGATGCATCCGCCGCCGCGCGCTGAGACTTCGCGGCCGGACTGGTAGGCTCTCCCGCCGCTATGACGGACGGACCCGGAACGGCCATCATCATCTTGCTCGTCGTGCTGGGTGTGCTTCTGCTCGCCTCGCTCACGTTCGTGATGTCTCGCCGACGGGACGGCGTCGAGGCCCCGTCTCTCCCCGAGGAGGAAGCTCCGCTGGTTCCCGAGGTTGAGGCTCCGCTGGTTCCCGAGGTTGAGGCTCCGCTGGTTCCCGAGGTTGAGGCTCCGCTGGTTTCCGAGGTTGAGGCTCCGCTGGTTTCCGAGGTTGAGGCGCCGCTGGTTCCCGAGGTTGAGGCGCCGCTGGTTCCCGAGGTTGAGGCGCCGCTGGTTCCCGAGGTTGAGGCGCCGCTGGTTCCCCAGGTTGAGGCGCCGCTGGTTCCCGCTCCGCCCGTCGAGGTGCCCAAGCGCGGGCGCGTTCGATCGATCGGCGGCGCGATCGCCGGGCTATTCAAGCGAGGCGCGCTCAGCGCGGAAGACTGGGAGGAGCTCGAGGAGATCCTTCTTCGCGCCGACGTCGGAGTCGCCGCAACCAGTCGTATCGTCGCCGCGTTGCGGGATCGTAAGGGCATCCAGGACGGGATCGCGGCGATGAAGGAAGAGCTGCTCGCCGTGCTGGGGGACGTGGACCGGACGCTGCACCGCAGCCCGGATGGGCTGACGATCTGGCTGATCGCCGGCGTCAACGGCAGCGGCAAGACCACGACCATCGGCAAGCTCGCGGCGCGCCTACGGGGCGAGGGTTCCACGGTCGTTCTGGCCGCGGCCGACACGTTCCGCGCGGCAGCCGACGAGCAGCTGGAGATCTGGGGCGAGCGCGCGGGCGCCCAGGTGATCAAGCATCAACATGGCGCCGACCCCGCGGCGGTCGTGTTCGACGGGGTGGCTGCCGCGCGCGCACGGGGGGCCGACGTCCTGATCGTGGATACGGCGGGCCGGCTGCAGAACAAGCGTCATCTGATGGAGGAGCTTTCCAAGATCCGGCGCGTGCTCGAGCGCGAGGCCGGTCCGCCCCATGAGGCGATCCTGGTTCTCGACGCGACGACGGGGCAGAACGGTCTTCAGCAGGCCCGGGCGTTCTTCGAAGCGGTCGCGATCACGGGGGTCGCGCTGACCAAGCTGGACGGGACCGCCAAGGGCGGGATCGTGGTTGGTGTGCAGCAGGAACTGGGCATCCCGGTCAAATTGGTCGGTCTGGGTGAGGGGATCGACGACCTGGCCCCGTTCGACCCGGGGCGGTTCGTGGACGAACTGCTCGAAACTTGACGGCTCCCCGGCCCGCGACGAGGCGTGGGATAGAACCACCTGTTCCAGCCCGGAGGGGCGAAGCGACGGACGCGCTCGTTTCGTCGTGATAGTTCCTGTGGGACACTAAAGAGGCTACGGGCGATTGACGACCTTATCTAGGGAGTATCTCCTGCTATGCGCGCCTTACGGGTAGTCATCGTGGACGGCGGCATGTTCGCCCGTCCAGACCTCATCGGCTTCGCCGAGCGGGCGCGCTTCGACGTCCTCGGTGAAACCCCCGACGTCGGAACAGTGGCCGACCTCGTCGTCTCCCGGGCTGCCGACCTGGTCCTGATCGCGGGGGACCCCGACTTCACTCGGGCGTGCGTCCAGGCGGTGAGTACGGTGCCGTGTGTGGTGCTCGCGCCGGACGCGAGGGCAACCAAGGACTACGCGGACTCAGGTGCGGCTGGTGTGGTCACTGCCGATGCCGAGGCTGAGGTCGTGTGGGCGACCGCGAGCATGGCCACGGCGCGCTTCTCGGAGCTGCGCACGGCGCGGCAGGAGATCGACAAACTGAAGGATCTCTTGGAGACCCGAAAGGTCGTCGAACGCGCCAAGGGTGTGTTGATGCGTCGCCTCGGCATCGACGAGGATGCGGCATATCGCAAGATCCAGCGCGCCAGCCAGGACGAGAACCGGCGGATGCGCGAGATCGCCGAATCGATCTTGAGTGCCGAACGTCTGTACGACGACGGCGCCGGCGAGCATGCGACCCCTGCCCGCGATTAGTTAGTTAGGCGATCACGGCACCGAGCTGTGATCCGTCGGCGCGCACGGCAGGAAGGCGAACCCGGAACGTGGTTCCCTCACTGTGGGCGCTCGAGACCTCGATGGATCCCCCGAGCGCCTCGACCAGCCGGCGCGTGATGTACAAGCCGAGCCCGAATCCATCCCCGTGGCGACGCAGCGAGCCCCCGACCTGGTAGAAGCGGTCGAAGATCCGCTCCAGGTCTTCGGGCGAGATACCGTGTCCCTCGTCGGTCACCTCGAGCAGCAGCGTTGATCCGTCGTGGTGCGCGGTTACCCGAACCGTGGTCTGATCGGAAGAGAACTTCAACGCGTTGTCCACGAGGTTTCGCACGACCTGGCGGAGGCGGTGCCCGTCTGTGTGGAACGCGGGGACGTCGGTGGGGATGGCGACCGACACGCGGCCGGCTCGATGGCCGATCTCGGCGAGGACGTCGGACATCGCGTCGTGCAGCTGGACGTCCTCCATGCGCAAGCTGACGCCGCCGGCGTCGATATGCGAGACCATGAGCAGATCCTCGACCAAGCGTGCGAGCCGTTCGGCCTGCCGGTCCAGGATGGCTAGGAACTCCTGGAGATCCTCCGCGGACACGTCGATGTCGGTTCGTCGCAGCGTCTTGATCGAGCCTTGGATCGCCGTCAGCGGCGTGCGGAGCTCATGTGAGGCGATCGCGATGAAATCGGATCGCATCTGATCGAGCTCGCGCAGCTGCTCGACCATCGCGCGCTCCTTCGATAGGAGCCGCGCGTTCTCGATCACCAGTGCCATCTGGTCGGCGAGGCGACCCAGGCGCGCGGCGTCGGTATCGTCGAACGAATCGACATCCGGGCTCTCGCAATCCAGGACGCCGATGATCTGATCGGCGGCCTTGATCGGGACGGTGATCTGCGAGCGGGTCGAGCGCTCGACCTGCACATACCGGGGATCGGCGCCGACGTCGGGGATGACCTCGGTCTGCCCGCTGATGGCAACGGCGCCGCTGATGCCTTCCCCGATCGCCAGCGACGCGCGGCGGGCGACCGGCGTGAAGCCGTGAAGCGCGACGACGTTGAGACGGTCTTCCTCGCGCATCAGCACCGCGATGTGGTGATAGCCGAGGTCGCGCGCGATCGCCTCGATCATCCGCTGGAGCGCCTCCTGCATCCCGGCCGCTGCGACACCGGCCAGGATCACCTGCTGGAACGCGGTGCTCTCTGCGCGGGCGATGTGCTCGCGGTCGGCGAGCTGCTCGAGAATGACGGCCCGGTCGAGAGCTTGCTCGCGCTCCCGTGTGAGGTCGCGCCCCATCACGCCGGCGAACGCGCCGACGATCCCCAGGAACCCGATCCGGAACGTGAGGCTGTCGAAGTAGATGGGGAAGTCGTAGGACGTGTTGCGGTAGATCTCGCGGGCTCCCTCGATGGGCAGCGCGAACAGCACCGGCAACAGCGCGCCCTTGAGCTGGTACCGGAGCGCGCCTTCGAGGCTCGCGAACGCCAGGATGACCCAGGTGCTGCCGAACTGCTCGAAGCTGAACGCCCACACGAGACCCCAGATCGCGGCCATGTCGGCGGCGAAGGCGACGACGCCGATCCGGCGCAGCTGCTCGGCGGAAGCGTCGCCCCGCAGCTTCCGGTGCACGATGACGTTCACCAGGGCGAGCAGCGCGAGACCTGATCCCGCGAAGGTGTACATGGCGCGCGGCACGACCGTGCCGGGGAAAGGCTGGTAGGAGACGATCTGGAAGATCCCGAACGCGATGCCGAACCAGCGGATACGCGCCAAGGCGCGCTCGAACCGGCGCTGCCGGTCGAGGTGCGGCGTCGTCGTTGCTCCCATCTTCGGCCCCTTGGTAAGAACCGCGGCCCACTTCCGCGGTGAAGCCTTACCTAAGTGTCTATCGGCGCGATGCTCGGACACCTGTACGTAGGGAACCGGATCCGGACGAACCGGACACCGAGCGCGCCCCGGCGGTGTCAGTAGTATGGCCGCCATGTTCGAGGGCCTCAGCGATCGGATCGAGGGCGTCCTCGGCCGCCTCCGGGGGAAGGGCAAGCTCTCTCCCGAGCAGGTCGAGGAGGTCCTGCGCGAGGTCAGGCTCGCGCTGCTCGAAGCCGACGTCCACACCGCTGTGGTGCGTGGCTTCCTGAGCAGGGTCCGCGAGCGTGCCGTCGGCGACGAGGTGACCAAGGCGCTCGGCCCCGCCCAGCAGGTCGTCAAGATCGTCCACGAGGAGCTGGTCCGGATCCTCGGCGGTCAGGCCGCGCCCCTCACGTACTCGCCGAAGCCGCCGACGGTCATCATGCTGGCGGGGCTGCAGGGCTCGGGGAAGACGACGGCCGCGGGTAAGCTCGCGCTGTTTCTGTCCAAGCGAGGCAAGAAGCCGCTGCTGGTGGCCTGCGACCTGCAGCGCCCCGCTGCCGTCGAGCAGCTCAAGCTGGTCGGCGACCAGATCGGCATCCCGGTCGTCACCCGCACTGGCATGACCCCGGTCGAGGTCGCCGGCGAGGGACTCAGCGAGGCCAAGCGCCTGCAGCGCGACGTGGTGATCGTCGACACGGCCGGCCGTCTGCACGTCGACGAGGAGATGATGGCCGAGGCCGCGGCGATCAGGGACCGCGTCGATCCGACCGAGACCTTGTTCGTCGCCGACTCGATGACCGGTCAGGACGCGGTCAACGTCGCGACGGCGTTCCTCGAGCGCGTCGATTACAGCGGCATCATCCTGACCAAGCTGGATGGTGATGCGCGCGGTGGTGCCGCGCTGTCGATCGCGGAGGTCTCCGGCCGGCCGGTCAAGTTCGCCTCGGTCGGGGAGCGCCTCGACGCGTTCGAGCCCTTCCATCCCGATCGCATGGCGTCCCGGATCCTGGGGATGGGCGACATGCTGACCCTGATCGAGAAGGCCGAAGAGGCCTACGAGGAGGATCAGCAGGCCGAGCTGGAAGAGAAGATCCTCAAGCAGACCTTCTCGCTCGAGGATTTCCTTGAGACGATGAAGGGGCTCCGCAAGATGGGGCCGCTGCAATCCCTGATCGGCATGATGCCGGGGATGCGTCAGCAACTGAAGGACGTCGAGGTGGACGAGAGCGACCTCGCGCGCGTCGAGGCGATCATCCATTCGATGACGCCGGCCGAGCGCCGCGACCCCGCGCTGCTGAACAAGAGTCGCAAGCAGCGGGTGGCGCGTGGATGCGGTCGCACGCCGCAGGACGTCAACATGCTGCTGCGGCAGTTCGATCAGGCCAAGGTCCTGATGAAGGCGGTCGCCGCCGGCGGAGGCATGCCCTCGGTGCCCGGGATGGGCCAGCAGGCGGCGCCGGGGATGCGCGGTGGCGGGCGGCCGTCGCCACACAGGGCCCAGCCCAAGGATCGCACCAAGCGACCCAAGCTGCACCACAAGAACAAGAAGAAGAAGCGCAAGAAGAAGTAGGCGTCTCGCCTCCTCGGACGCGGAGGTCGGAGAGACTGTCTGCCGCACAGGTGGCGAAGGTGCTCGGGCTTCGGTACCCTTGCCCGGCCATGGTTCGAATCAGGCTCCTCCGCACGGGCAAGCGTAAGCAGCCCTCGTACCGCGTCGTGGTCGCAGACCAGCGGTCGCCTCGTGATGGGCGCTTCGTAGAGATCATCGGGAACTACAACCCGTTGACCAACCCGTCGCAGATCACCCTCGACGAGGAGCGCGCGCTCCATTGGCTCGGCCGCGGCGCCCAGCCGTCCGAGAGCGCCATGGCCCTGCTGAAGCGAATGGGGATATGGCAGAAACACAAGGCAGCCCGCAAGACGGCGAAGACGTCGTAAGCGGAACCCTCGCCTACCTCGCGCGCGCGCTGGTCGAGCATCCCGAGGATGTTCGGGTCGAGACGTCTCCGGGCGAGCGCGGCACCATCTACAAGCTGCACGTCCATCCCGACGACATGGGCCGTGTGATCGGCCGCGGCGGCCGCATCGCGCGCGCGATCCGTCAGGTCACCCGCGCTGCCGCCGCCCGCGTGGGCACCGGCGCATTCATCGAGATCGGCGACTAGTGGAGTCGGGGCACTAATGCCGGACGCCGACCGACTCGTGGTCGGCCGGATCGTCAAGGCCCACGGGATCGGGGGTGAGGTCGCCGTCGACGTCATCTCAGAGGCGCCCGGCCGCTTCGCGCCGGGCGCGACGCTGCTCGAGGGGAACCGCACGCTGACCGTGGAAGCGGCCAGGCCCCACCAGGGCCGGCTGCTGGTGAAGTTCGCCGAGATCCCCGATCGAACCGCGGCCGAGGGCCTGCGCGGGGTGCCGCTCACGATCCCCGCAGAGGCGGCGGAACCGCTGCCCGAGGGGACGTGGTACCCGCATCAGCTCGAGGGGCTTCAGGTCGTGGATCCCAACGGTGTCGAGCTGGGGCGCTGGGTGCGCGCCGAGGAGATGCCGGCCCACGATGTGTGGGTGATCCACGCTGGCGACCATGAGGTGATGGTTCCGGCCGTGCAAGCATTGGTGCGCGAGGTCGACATCGAGGGCGGCCGGATCGTCATCGACCCACCCGAGGGCTTGTTCTGATGCGCATCGACGTGATCACGATCTTCCCGGAGTTCTTCTCCGGGCCGCTCGGGGCAGGGCTGCTGGGGCGCGCGCGCGCGGCCGGGATCCTGGACGTTCGCGTGCACGACCTGCGGGACCAGGCGACCGACAAGCACCGAACGGTGGACGACGAGCCGTTCGGGGGTGGGCCGGGCATGGTCATGAAGCCCGAGCCCTGGTTCGCGGCGGTCGAGGCGCTGGAGCGGTGGGAGGACGCGCGCCGGATCGTGCTCACGCCGGCCGGCCGCCGCCTCAACCAGCCCCTGGTCGAGCAGCTCCGCGACGCCGAGCATCTGATCCTGCTGTGCGGCCGTTACGAAGGCATCGATGAGCGCGTCGCCGAAGGCCTGGCGACCGACGAGATATCGATCGGCGACTACGTGCTGCAGGGCGGGGAGGCCGCCGCGCTGGTGGTCATCGAGGCGGTCGGGCGCCTGGTCCCCGGCGTGGTCGGTGACGCCGCCTCGCTGGACCAGGAGTCGTTCACGACCGGGCTGCTGGACCACCCCCACTACACCCGGCCGGCCGAGTTCCGGGGCCTGGCGGTCCCGGAGGTCCTGCTCTCTGGGGATCACGCCGCCATCGAGGCCTGGCGGCGGGAGCAAGCGCGGCGCCGGACCGTCGAGCGACGGCCCGACCTGCTCGAGGATGGGTCTTCCGACCGACCCGCGTAGGCAGAACCGCCGGCTGCTGGTAGTATCGTTGCCCGGTCCCATGGGACCGGCATACCGGCTCTGTATCCGCCCAGCTCGAACCCTGGCCGGCTCGCAACCTGTCCGGCTCGCAACCTGTCCAGCTCGAAACTTGGAGTGTCCCGTGAACAAGGTCGACGTCGTCGAGCGCGTGCGCCTGCGCACCGATATCCCCCCGTTCCGTCCCGGGGATCAGGTCAAGGTGCACGTCAACATCCGCGAGGGCGGTCGCGAGCGCGTCCAGGTCTTCGAAGGGGTCGTGATCGCACGCCGGGGCGGTGGCCTGCGCGAGAGCTTCAAGGTGCGCAAGATCTCATTCGGCGTGGGTGTCGAGCGAACCTTCCCGTTGCACGCGCCGGCGATCGCCAAGCTCGAGGTCGTGCGCCACGGCAAGGTCCGCCGCGCCAAGCTGTACTACCTCCGCGAGTTGACCGGCAAGAAGGCCAAGATCGAGGAGCGCCGGTCGCGCATCCCGACCTGGACGCCTGAGCTTGCCGAGCCCGAGACCGAGGCGGTCGCGGAGATCGAGGCTGAAGCGGTCCCCGAGGCTGAGGCGGCTCCCGAGGCTGAGGCGCCCGCGGCTCCGGAAGCGGAGGCGGAGGCGGTTCCCGAGGCTGAGGCGGAAGCGGCTCCGGAGGCTGAGGCGGCTCCCGAGGCTGAGGCGCCCGCGGCTCCGGAAGCGGAGGCGGAGGCGGTTCCCGAGGCTGAGGCGGAAGCGGCTCCGGAGGCTGAGGCGGCTCCCGAGGCTGAGGCGCCCGCGGCTCC
>DASWIP010000135.1:0-28980 GCA_036397635.1 Actinomycetota bacterium
GCAGGAGGCCAAGGGTCTGGAGTTCGACCGCGTCATCGTCGTCGAACCCGCGCGCATCGTCGGCGGCACCGCGCACGGGATGCGCGCGCTGTACGTGGCGATCACGCGCGCGACCAAGCACGTGACGATCGCGCACGCCGAACCGCTGCCCGACGCGCTCATCCCGCGCGCCGGACGCTAGCCCCAGCGGCGATACTGCGACGAGAGGATCAGTACTGCGTGACGCAGCGCAGGGCGTCCTGGTCCGCACACGACGGCGCGTCACCACCCAACGGCACCGAGAACCTGGCCGCCTCGAACGGGATCACCGGCAGGGTGAGCTTCGATCGCTCGCCGAAGAACACCGTGTTGATGCCCACGGGTCGCTTCGGGACGTAGGCGTAGTAGTTGTCGAACAGCGGCGGCGCCGTGACCAACACGTGCAGCTTGTGGTCCGTCCGGAACACGTGCCCCAGTGGCCAAACCTCGACGAGCAGCTGGTACCGCTCGCCGGGCGTCAGCCAGTCCGCCTGCGCGTGGGGGCGGTACGGCCGGTACATCAGCGCGCCGGGCGCGTTGCAGCTGACGTGGGCATTCGCCGCGGCCGGGTCGACGCAGTCGGAGTTCGACGGGATGATCGCGCGGTGCGCCGCGCGCAGCAGGCCGCGCTGCAGGTACGCGCGCGTCCCGTCGGGGGCTTCGTCGATCACCTCGACGTAGAGCTCCGTGTCGATCGCGGTGGCCGAGAGATCGATCTCGGCCATGATCGGCCCGGCGATGATCAGGTCCTCGGTCATCGGCGCCGACTCGAAGTGCAGCGCGTCGGGGCCCTCCGCGGTGGTCAACGGTGTCCCGGCGGTCGTGCCGAACTCGCGGAACCAGCCATGCCGGATGCTGCCCGAGAAGTACTCGGCGCTTCCGCCGGCCGGCGCCGTGTCGCTGAGAGCGCCCTCGGCGTCGAGGTAGTACGACCGCCAGTCCGTCTCGGGGAGCGGGAAGTCGGTCGAGTCGATGATCCCGTTCGGCCGGCCCTTGCGCTCGCCCGGCGGATCGGAGCCGACGTCGGTGGACTCGAGGTAGACGCGCACGCGGCGCGCCGGATCGATCTTGGGATCCGAAAGTCCGTCGCCGAACTGCACGCCGTACAGATGGTGGTTCAGCCAGTCGACGCGGTCGCGGGTGATGTTCGTCGGGTAGAAGACGCCCCCGCTCAGGTTGGCGTACAGGCCTGCGGTGTCGTGGTTGCCGTTGGTGAGCACGAGCCGCTTCTCGGTGGTGATCGCCTCCCAGACGTGGCTCGGGCCGCGCGGCCCGGTCTGCTCGTCCTGGTATGCGCCGACGATATGCACCGGAACATCGATCTTGGCGATCTGGTTGATCAACGAGCGTGAGCGATACCAGTCGGTATCGGTGTCCGAGACCCCCTGGATGATCGCGTCGTTGAGCACCGTGCGGTTCTTCTGGGTCACCGCTTCTGCGCACTCGACGGCCTGGCCCTCGTAGCCTTCGGCGATGGGACGGTAGAGGCGCGGCAGAAGGCCGCCGCCGACGTCGTAGGCGGTGCGGATGCCGCCGGTCCACAGCAGCGGGAATCCGTAGTTGCTGACGCCGCCCGGGTAGACGATGCCGCGGTACAGGTCATCGATCAGACCCGAGACCGAGATGACGCGCAGGTGCTCGGGCTGCGCAGCCGCGATCAGCGTTCCGGTGAGGCCGCCGTAGGAGTGCCCGATGAGTCCGACGTCGCCGTTGGACCACGGCTGCTCGGGGATCCAGTTGTCGATGATGTACTTGCCGTCCAGCGCGCCCTGCCACGTGAACAGGTCGAACTCCCCGCCGGAGCAACCGCTCCCCCGCACGCTGGCGTGCACGACGGCGTACTCATTGCCCTGGTACTCGTCATCGAAATGGCGGGTGAGCTGCCGCGAATCGTCTTCGAGCGTGCCACAGGGGAACTCGTGTCCGCAGAGCGTGCCGCGGTCGTCCGCGGCCGCGCCGCCGCCGTCGTAGCCCGACATCTCGAAGATGGCGGGGCAACCGTCCGGGTGAGCCTCGGGATCCAGGCATGCGTCCGGCACCGCGACCGAGACCGCGATCTTGACGCCGTCGGGCATGGTGACGAACTCGTAGCCGGACGGCCCTTCGGCGCCGGCGACGACGGTGGTCAGAACGGTCGCGCCGACCAGCAGCGCGAGCGCGAGCGACGATGTCTTACGCATGACGGGATCCTCCCGGAGTTTGCCTGTGGGGTTCGCCCTCTGGATTCGGGACCGGGAGGGAGACTCCTGCTAGTCGTCGAGGCGCCTGACGTATCGGTGCAGCTCAGAGCGCCGCCGCGCGCCGGTACGAGCCAGGATGTTCTCGATGTGCTTCTTGATGGTCCCAGGGCTGAGCACCAGTCGCTCGGCGATCTGCGCGTTCGTCAGGCCTTGAACGGCCAGCTCGAGCACCTCGCGCTCCCGCTCGGTCACCTCGCCGGGCTCGCGCCGACGCCGGATCGGCCCCCGGCCGCTCAGCCACCCGGCGGTCTCCTTGGCCGAGGGAACGGCGCCGAGCAGATCGAAAGCCTGGTGGGCCGCGCGCGCAGCCTCGATCGCGTCCCGCCGCCGGCGTACCCGCCACAGCGCCTCTGCGGCGGTGCGCATCGCGCGCGCCTGCTCGAACACCACGCTCGATGGCTCGCTGCGCCACGGGTCGAGCAGCGCCACCGCCCCCGCGTTGTCCCCCTCCGCGAGTGCGACCTCGGCGCGCAGCCTCGCGATCGTCACCGCACGGATCGGATCCTGCGCGAGCACTTCGGCGGTCGCCAGGTGATGCTTCGCGTCCTGCATCCGATCACACGCCAACGCCGCGTCGACCATCGTGGTCGAGAACAGCGGCACGTCCACGGTCGCGTAGGGCGTCAGCACCTCTATCGCTTCCGTGGGTGATCCCGACGTCATCAGCGCGATCGCGAGCGCGTTATGGATGTCGCCGGACACATCGAACGGGGCGAGCGTGCGCGCCGTGCGCGCCGCGCGCGATCCCACGTCGAGCGCGCGCGCGAGCCGTCCGCGCCAAGCGTCGAGGCTGACCGCGCACGCCTGCAGCCGCCAGAGGCGCACCATGATGCCGCCCCGCTCGGCCTCGGGGATCGCCATCGCGAGCGCGCGTTCGGCGGCGTGCCACTCGCCGATCAGGACCCGGGCCCACGCCAGGTTGTTGAGCATGAACAGCTGCCCGGTCCCCGGCTCGCTGCGATCCAATCCTTCCTCGAGGAGCCGGCAGGTCTCGTTCAGATCACCCTCGATGTACGGGAACATGGCGAGCAGGCCGAACGCGGTCGGCACGCCCCGCGCGGTCATCTCCTCGAGGTCCGCGCGCGCTTCCTCGCTCCGACCGAAAGAGATCAGCAGGCTCGCCAGCCGGAGGGTGAGGTCGTCGCGCTGCTCGTCGGGCGTCTCGGCGATCGTCGCGCGCAGGGTCGCGATGCCCTGGTCATGATCACCGAGCAGGGAGGCCAGCTCGGCGCGACCCACCGCCGCCGCCCGAACCGCAGCCGCGTCGGCGTCGAGCCGGATCACCTCGTCGTAGCGATCGATCGCCGCCTTCGGATCGGCGCGGGAGAGCGCGCGCGCCCATTCGAGCAGCGCCGCCGATCGGCCAACCGGATCTCCTCCGCGCCGATCCGCCAGCACACCCCACCACGCCGCGGCGCGGGCCGCGTCGCCCTCGATCGTCGCTTCGGCGGCAGCATGTTCGACGATCTGGTCCAACGTTTCCGGCGGCGTGAGCGCGCGCACCGCATGGTGTGCTCGCTGATCCGGCCCAAGCTCCAACGCGAGCAGCGCCTCGTGCAGCCCGGCGACCAGCGCCGCGTCGGCCCGGCCGAGTACGGCTTCCCCATGGAGCTGATGCGCCAACTGGAACCGCGGAGGCACGACCGTCTGCTCGGGAACCACCCAGGCGTAAGATCCCAGCCCGGTCAGCGCGCCCGTGATCGCGGACGAGGCCAGCCCCGTGGCGGTGCAGAGCTCCTCGAAGGTCAGCGCGCGATCAACGAGCGCGAGGCAGCGGGCGACGAGCAGCTCCTCCGGCTTGAGGTCCGCCGCGGCGGCAGCCAGCGTCTCCGCCAGCGTGGTCGAGACCTGCGCGCGATCCTCGTCGAGCACGTAGCAGCCGCCGATCATCATGATCGCGCCTTCGGCCTGCCAGCGACGGAGCAGCTCCACCATGAACAGTGGAACGCCCAGCGTCTGCGAATGCAGCTCGGTTGCTAAGGACGGAAGCACATCTCCACCCAGACGCATGCCGGCGATCGCGGATACCTCGTCCAAAGACATCCCGTCGAGATCCACCGTGGCCAGGGGAAGTTCGCCATGCGACTCCATCCCCGTGGGGAGACCGTCCGGCTCATCGCCCGTGCGCCAGGTGCAGACCAGGCCGATCCGCCCGCCGGCGAGCCGGATCGCGTCGAGCACGACGCGCCTTGCCTCGGGCACCACCGACCGGAGGTCGTCCACCGCGACCAGCGCGCAGCCATCGCCCACGGCTCGATCGAGCTGCTCGGCCAGCGCGATGACCGCAGACTCATGGGATCCTGTTGCGTCCGGCGCCAAGGCGGTAGCGTGCAAGCCTTCGAGGATCTGCTGCACGAGCACCATCATCGGGAGTGGGATGCTCGACGGCGGCCGGATCAGGGTCGAGCGGACCCCGCGCGCGGCAGCCTCGGGAAGCATCCAGCGCAGCAGGTGGGTCTTGCCCATCCCGGGCCGTCCCCGGATGACAACGACGCCACGCTCACCGGCGAGCAGCTGCTCGATCGATGCGATCAGGCGCGAGCGCTCAGCATGGCGACCGGCCAGCTCGGGGACCTGATCTCGCCGCGCCGTCTCTGCGCGCATCAGCCGATGCCACTCCCCCGCCTAGCGGCTGGATGGCTCGGCATCCGGCCCCGGGCAGCGCTCCCCAGTCGCGGTCTCGCAGACGTCGTTCAGGATCTCGAAGATCCAGTCGGCGCATGGGCCGGCGCCGCATTTCACAGGGGCCTCGGGACTGGCCACGGCGCTGCTCAACCCGGCGGCCGCGATGGCGAAAGCGGCCAAGCCGACACGAACCCGACCGGAGGTTCCCTTGAGTCCGCCCCTCATCGCTCCCCCTCGCCGTGGTCGGTTCGTTAAGTATGACCGATTCGCCGGGACCACGACAAGGGCCTGCCACATCCTTTACCGAACCCTGACCGGCTCCTTCCGGCAGGCTGGCCGGCGCGGCGCTGCTCGGCGTGGTGGGTGGCCTGTCGATCGCGGCCGCTGTCGGAGGCGGAGCCCCGCAGCCCGGCGGGACACACTCAGCGGGAACCGTGGCCCAAGCCACCTTCGGGCGCTGGGCGATGCCCTGTCATTCGGTCCCGAACGATAGGATGGCTCCGTGGTCAAGGACACAGGCATCAGGGTCGGCCGGGAGCTGGAGCGCGAGTTCCCCGGCGCCGATCATCGCGCGACCGGGGCCATCATCAACCTGGCGCGAACCGAGAGCCTGATCGTCGGCCGGCTGTCCGAGCACCTGCGCGCCTACGACCTGACCGTGGGCACGTTCAACGTGCTGATGATCTTGCGAGGCGCCGAAGGGCCGCTGTGCCCGTGGGAGATCAGCGAGCGCCGTCTGGTGGCGCGCGGCACCGTCACCGGACTGCTGGACTCGCTCGAGAAGCGCGGCCTGATCCGCCGGGACCCTCATCCCGAGGACCGACGGATGATCAACGTAGAGCTGACGATCAAAGCGCGTGAGCTGCTCGACCGCCTGCTTCCGGGGTTCCACGCGTACGAGGCAGCGCTGCTGCGAGGCCTCAGCCAGCGCGAGAAGGACACGCTGATCGACCTGCTCGGCAAGCTCCAAGCCGGTCTTCCGTCCGAGGGCTGATCCGGTCCGCACCGCAGCCGCCCGAGGGCTGATCTGGTCCGCACCGCAGCCGCCCGAGGATCCGGGAATAATCATTAGGTCCCTAATCGTTAGGGACCATATTGGATGCGCGGGAGAGGTTCGCGCGCGGAACAGGAGGCATCACATGAGCCAGGTTGTCACCACCCGAGCCCTCGATGGCGTGCGGCTTCCGACGTCGGGTCTGTGGGTCATCGATCCTGCCCACACCGCGATCACCGCGGTGGCGCGTCACATGATGGTCACCAAGGTGCGTGGACGTTTCGCGGGCTTCGAGGGCGCGATCCACGTCGACGAGGATCCAGATCGCATCTGGGCCGAGGTCGAGATCGATTCGGCGTCCATCGACACGGGGAACCCGGGCCGAGACGAGCATCTCCGCTCCCCGGATTTCCTGGACGCGGAGCGCTTCCCGAAGATCCGCTTCCGCAGCACCGAGCTGCGCCGGACCGGCGACGACCGGTTCGAGTTGGACGGGGAGCTCACCATCAGGGATGTGACCAAGCCGGTGACCTTGGACGTCACCTACGGCGGGGTAAGCAACACGCCGTTCGGGGCGACCATCGTCGCGTTCTCAGCCAGCGGCCGGCTCGACCGTGAGGACTTCGGCATGACCTGGAATCAGGCGCTGGAGACCGGCGGCGTGCTGGTCAGCAAGACGCTCACCATCGAGCTCGAGGTTCAGGCAGCGCTCCAGACCTAGCCGGCGCGCGAGCCCGTCTTTGGCCGGCCCCCCCCCGAGCCAACCGAGTCGCGCGCCGGAAGTGTGTGCGTGTGCCGTCCTGACGGCACACGCACACGATCCCCGGGAGCAACATGTCCTTGCTCGGGGACACGATCGTCTCGATCGCGAACCCTCAGGTCGGGGACGCGATCGTCCCGATCGCGTCCCCTGCGCCGCTCACTCCTCGGTGGACACGCAGCGATACACCGCCACGTCATCCACGAACCACCCCTGCCGGCCGGCGCAACTGTCAACTCCGAAGTCCCATCGCAGGCTGTAGGTCTGCCCCGGGTCCACCAGGCGGTCCAGATCCACGACCGAGGTGCCCCAGGATCCCGTCACGTCACCGGCGTCGTAGCCGTGCCAGGCGTACTCCCCCGCCTTCGGGTTGAGGTTCACCGCGACCACGGCGACTTCGGTGAGCCGCTCCCGCGGCGGGTTGTGCACGAACGCCTGGTTGGACACCACCACGTACTCGCCACCGTCGATGCTGATCTGAACGTTGCCGCCGTCGAAGCTGCGCTGGGTATTGACGAAGTGGTCGAACCGCAGCAGCAGGCCGCTGGTATCCGAGGGCGCCGTCAACACCGGCGTCGCCATCGAGAATCGCCCCGTGACGTCGTCGACCACATAGGCGCCGCACGAACCCGCAGATGCATCCACGGCGAACGCGGCAGAACCGGGTCGCCCGCCCGGCAGCGCGCCGCGGGCCTCCCAGTTCCACCCCGGCCAAGCCATGAACTCGCCCTCGCTCTCCAGCGTCCAGCCGTCGAGCCCGCTGTCGAAGTCGTCCGAGAACAAGGTCTCGGCGCCATCACACACGGGGGGAGCGCCGGGCAGCAGGATCGGGAAGAAGACGCACCGGGTCGTCTCACTCAACTCCACGGCGGCCGTGGCTTCGGCGACCTGCGCACAGTCCTGGGTCGTGAGCACCTCCCCCGACGGGGCACCGCCGATCAGGCTCCCGAGATCGACCCCCAGCAGATCAGCGCACGAGGCCTGCAGCGCCTGGTCGTGTTCGGGGAACTTTGTCGCCGGACCTTGGTAGTAGCGCTGCGCCTGCCAGTACACGTGCGCGGCCTTGGTCAGGCCGAGCCCCTCGATCGTGTGCCCGTTGTACGCCTTGCCGTCGACGAGCATCGCGTAGGCGTGGTTGGGCACCGACGAGTTCGTGTGGACCCCACCGTTGTCACCCGTGCCGCATACGTATCCGCCACCGAGCACGCGGCCGGGGGCACCGAGCCGCTCGGGGTTCCACATGTCGCGCAACCCGATCGCGCGATGCACGCGATCGTGCAGCGTGGTGTCCTCACCGACCAGCCACCGTTGCCCGGCGGGGAAAGGCTCGTCGTTGTTCGACCCGCCGAGCGCATCGCGCCCATTCAGCAGATCGATCGTCTCACCCCAGATATCCGAGTAGCTCTCGTTCAGCGCGCCCGGCTGGTACGCGTACACCAGATCGTGAGTGAAGTCGGTGTACGCGTGACCCCATTCGTGTGCCACGACATCATCGGTGTCGAAGCCGGGGCAGTAGTAGGTCGCCCGCCCGTTCCAGTACGCGTTCGGACACACCTCGTTGATCAGGTACACGGTGCGCATCTTGATGCCGTTGTTGTCGTACGAATCGAACCCGAACGCGTCGTTGAAGAAGTCGTAGACCTGCCCCGAGAAATCGTAGAGGTTATCGACGGGACCGGCGCCGAACGAAGGATCTCCTTCCCGTTTCGCCACGAACAGCTCCGGGTTGTCGGGGTCGTAGCGCGGCGTGTACACGCACCGGTCCTTCGCGGCATGCTGCAGCGGATACCGCGCGAGCAGCGTGCCGTCGGCCGCGTCGATCCACACCTGCTCGCGAACGCCGTCGCCGGCGACGACGACGGCCCAGGCCAGCGAGGTCTCGCCGCGCGTCCCCTCGATCAGGCCCCGGCGGAAGATCTGCAGCGCCGCCTCCTCGGCGTGCACGCCGTCGTGTTCGGAAGCGAGCGCATCGACGGCGGCCGCGCGGGCGAGCTGCTCGCCCACCACCGGAGTCGTGGCGACGCTGATCCAGGGCACGAAGGTGCCGTTGACGGCGGTCACACCCTGATCGTCAAGATGCACGTTCAGGCGCGTGCCGAATACGGGGAGGCCGCCGTGCAGCTGCTCGAAGCTGACGTGGATCCTGCCCGCCGGATCGGTCGCCACCTCTCGCACCTGCAATGTCGAGCGCGAGGCCGCGCGCTGCGCAGCCGTCATCCCGATCAGGTCGCCGTGCTCGGCCAGGAACGCGCGCGCGCGATCCTCCGCCGGCAACGCCGCATCGCTTTGGGCGAGATGCGCGCGCGGCAGCGCACGCACGAAGCTCGGCACCCCCGTCGCGGTCTCGATACGGACATCCACTCGACCGCCTGCGGACCTCACCACATCGGCGAGAGCGGCGGTCAGGGGATCGGCTGCGATCTCTCCCGCAGCCCCTTGTGGGGGCACGGCGAGCGCGAGCAGCGCGATGGTGATCGCGAACCTGCGGGCACGAGGCATCGGAACCTCCCTCTTGGGATCGGTCCCTACGACGGTTCGCCGCCCCCAACTGAGGTTCCTTCTTATCCGACATCAAGGACATCTCATCCCAGAAGTTGCTCACCACCCCCGGGCCCTTGGTCCCTGATCCCTGAAGCCCCGGGACGACCCGCCCGATACACCGATCAGGGGAGTCCAGGGAGGTTGAGGTGGCCATCGTCCTTTTGACCGAGGAGGGGCCGGCGGATCGGGCGCTCGGCCGCAAGACGCTGCTCGCGGCGGGTCATACGATCGTGGAAGCGGCCAATGGCGCCGAGGCCCTGTGGGCGCTCGCCCGGGAACCCATCGAAGTGATCGTGCTCGACAGCGCGCTTCCCGACATGACCGGCGAGACACTGATCGACCGCATCCGGGAGATCCCCGCGCACGTGCTCACTCCCATCGTGGCCACCGTCGCCGTCGAGCAACCACCGGGACCCAAGCGGAAATGGTGGGCGATGCGCCCCGAAGACCCAGCCGAACGATCGCCGCTGGCAGAGTTCGCCGTGGAGAAGCTCCCGAAACCGTTCGCCCCCCACCAGCTGGTCGAGGCGGTGGCGCGCGCAACCCTGATGCGTGCCGAACTGGGCGCATCGGTCGGCGATCCTCAGCAGCGAGCGCTCGGCTTCGCCGAGCTGGCACGCCTGCAGAACCAGGCTCGGGACGAGGAAACCTAACCTCGCGTCACGCGAGCAGCTCTCCGCGCGCAACCATCACCGCATGGCCCAGCAGCGCGACGCGGTCACCGCGCCGCCGACAACGCACGATCCCGCCGCGCGCGGACGCTTGGTAGCCGACCACCTCGTCGCGTCCGAGCCGCTCGCACCACAGCGGGCCGAGCGCGCAATGCGCCGCTCCCGTGACCGGATCCTCGTCGATGCCGGCGCTCGGCACGAAGAAACGCGAGACGAAATCGACGTCATCCGACGACGACGCCGTGACGACGAACCCATCGTCGGGGAACTCTGCGAGGTGACCGAAGTCGGGTGCCAGCGCGCGCACGGCCTCCTCGGACGCAAGCTCCACAACGTAGCCGATGCGGCCGTGCCACACCGCCAGCGGCTCGGCACCGAGCGCGAGCGCTGCTGCATCCGGCAGCCCCGCGGGCGTCAGGGGATCCGCCGGGAGATCCAACTCGACGACATCATCGCCGGGCCGCGTCGCGCGCAGCACGCCGCTGCGTGAATGGAACGCGATCGACGCATCCGACGGCACGCGCTTCTCCTGCCACAGCGTGAACGCGCTCGCCAGGGTCGCGTGCCCGCACAGATCGACCTCGACGGTCGGCGTGAACCATCGCAGGTCGTGATCCCCGCCGCCTCGTGGCGAAACGAAGGCGGTCTCGGACAGGTTCATCTCGCGCGCGACCGCGGCCATCCACGCCTCGTCGGCCGGCTTCTCGAGCAAGCACACGGCAGCCGGGTTGCCGGCGAAGGCGCGGTCGGTGAACGCATCGACCCAGAACACGGGAACGCTCATGCGCCGCATCATGCCATCGGCGGCTCGTATCCTGCGCGGATATGCGCGCGTGGCTGTTCCAGGCGAACCCGGCTCGCTGGCGGGTCTTCGACTACATCAGGGAGCATCCAGACGAGCTGAACCGTCCGTGGACCTGGTCCTGCTGGCGGTACCGCGACGAGGTCGCGCCCGGCGACCGCTGCGCGCTGTGGGTCTCGGGCCGGGCAGAGGCGCGCGGCGTGTACGCGATCGGGCGGCTCACGGGACGTCCCTTCGTCGAGGTCGAGGACAGCGAGTACTGGACCGACCCCGCCGAGCGCACGCGTCCGCGCTGGCACGTCGAGATGCGCTTCGACCACTGGCTGCTCGAGGACCCGATCCTCGCGGTCGAGCTGCGCCGCGACCCTCGGTTCGCAGGCGCTTCGATCCTTCGCACACCACGCTTCGCCAACCCGCATCCGGTCACGCCGGCGCAGTGGGGAGCGATCGAGGACCTGGTTCCATAGTGCCCCAGACATAGATGCGGCGAGCTCTCAGATGCCGAACTCGCCGCGCATCGCCTGCGCCGACCGGCGAGCGAGCACCTTCACGCCTTCCTCCAGCCGCGCGAACTGAGGATGATCGGTCACCCCACCCAGGAAGCGACGATAGGACCCTTCCATGATGATCGCGATCTTCCATCCCGCGAGGGCCACGTACCACCCGATCTGATCGACGTCCGCGCCGGTGGCCTTCGCGTAGCGCTCGAGCTGCTCGCCTCGCGAGGGGAAGCCCTCGAGATCGGTCACGGTCGCCACCGAGAGGCCGAAGCGTTCGTCACCGGCCTCGAACCAGAAATACAGCAGCCACCCGAGGTCGGCCAGGGGGTCGCCAAGCGTGGACATCTCCCAATCGACCACCGCGGTCAATCGCGCGGGCGCCTGCGGCGCGAAGATCACGTTGTCCAGCTTGAAATCGCCGTGCACGATCGCGTCGCGCGCGGTCGACGGCAGGTTCGCCTCCAGCCACGCACCGACCTCCTCGAGGTCGGGGATGTCGCGGAACTTCGCCAGCTCCCAGAGCTGGTTCATGCGCCGGAGCTGACGGGCGAGGTATCCCTCGGGCTTGCCGAATCCCTCCAGACCGATGGCGCGATGATCCACCTCGTGCAACTCGACCAGCGTGTCGAGCAGCTGCTCGCCCATGCGCGCGCGCTCGGGGATCGCCTCGAGTTCGGGCGGTAGCTCCGAGCGGATCACATGCCCGGGCACTGGTTCCATCAGATAGAAGTTCGCGCCGATCACCGAAGTATCCGTGCACAGATCGATCGGCCTGGGAACGGGGACCGCCGATCCGTGATCGTCCAGCGCGCGCATGACCCGGTACTCGCGCGTCACGTCGAACGCGGTGGGGGGAAGATCCCCGCGCGGCGGCCGGCGGAGGATGAACTCCCATCCATCGCCGCGCACCATGAACGTCAGGCATGACTGTCCCTCTCCGAGGCGCTCGACCTCGAACGCGCCGGGGAACTCTGGGTGCTCGCGCGCCAGCCAGCCGGCCAGCCCCTGGGGATCGACGGGACCTCGGTCTTCGGTCTGGGCGCTCATGGGCCTCAAGGATGCCCGATATCCGGTGTTGTGGTCGAACCACGCCCGTGGCGGGCGGCGGTTCTGGACTTCCGCACAGGGAAGAGGGACGATATGGGCAGGACGAAGGAGGAGAGGTCGATGGCCCGGATCCTGCTCGTCGACGAGAACCCCGTCACGCGCGCGCTGTCTCGTAAGACCCTGCTGCTCGCCGGACACCGGGTCAACAACGCGACCACGGCTGCCGAGGCGCTGGATGCGATCTCACAAGGCTCCGTCGACGTCGCTATCGTCGATCTGTCCCTTTCAGACTTGCCCGGCGTCGAAGCGGTCGAGCGCATCCGCGCGGCGAACGACGCGGTCGTGATCATCGCAGTGACCGAGGAGGGCATCGCCGACACCCAAACCCTCGCGTCGCTGGCCGGTCTCTCCGTCCTGCGCAAGCCGTGCACGCCTCACGAGCTCGTGGAGGCCGTCTCGCGGGCGTTCGAGCTCCGCCGGGTGGTCACGCTTCCCGAGCAGGAATCGGTCGAGCACCAGGCTTGACCTACGTGCCCCGAGGAGCACTAGGGAAGCTCCGGCACCGTCACGGTCGTCCACGACCAGTTGTCGGCCTCGTCGGTTTCGTGCAGCCGATCATCCGGATCGATCGTGATCACGAGCGCGTACTCCCCCGGATCCACGCCGGCGAGCAGGATCTGCTGTCCGGGTAGATCCTTGGTGTAGGTGTCGCCCCACCCGAACGAGATCCCCTGTATGACACCGGGACAGAACGCCGTGTAGATGCCGACTAGGGCACCCGGCTGACCCGATGGACCTTCGGTGTCCGCCAGACAGAACGTGACCTTCTCGCCGCCGGCGACCAGCCCTTCGGGTGACAGATCAGGCTCGCCTGCGCCGGTGAGCGACCGGAGCTCGTACAAAGCGAAGTCCTCGAAGTGCCAGTGGCCGTGGGCCGCATGCCAGACGAAGTCCCCGACCTCGACACGCTCCGAGCACAGATACGGCGCGGCCCAGAGCGTGCACTGCCGGGCCGGCGCGCTCTCGGTGTCACGCGGCGGGAATCCGAGGAGGTCCAGAGACCAGTCACCGGCGTTGCGCGTCGTGACGGCGAAACGCAAGGCCAACCCTTGTCGAGGGTCGTCGGCAAGCGCGATGTCGATGTCGCTCGGAGGCTGAGGCACGAGGTTGGGGAGTTGCACGACAACTGCGGGCGCGCGCCCCGCCGCGCCGAACGTGACGAGCAGCGAGACGAGCAGCGCGACACGCATGGCTCTGGTCATGGTCCTCCCCCGGGTGCTGGTGTCGCGCTCGTCCTTCGACGCGCGCGACACCAGCTCCTTCTCCGCGAGACGGAAGGGCCCCGCGAGACGCGGGGCCCTTCTATACCCTCCATCGGGTTGTCCCTCTAGGCCTGGTCCTCCTCGCCCGTCTCCTGCTGGGGCGGTCCCTTGGGGCCCTTCGCCTTCGATGTTCCCTCGCTCTGTGCGATCGGGGACTCGGCGTCATCCGCCTCCTGCTCGGCGAGGGCCTCAGCCAGCGCCTCCGAGAAGTCGCAGGTTTCGTCGGGCTCCCCGTCGTCGGAGACCTTGCTCGAGACAGCTTCCTCGTCCTCCGCGATCGCGCTCACGAAGGCTCCCTTGGCGCGGCCCGTGAGGCCGTCTGCCTTCGCACGGCGGGCCCAGTAGGAAACGCAGTGGCCGTGATTGATGACTGCCTCGCCTTCCACCTGGGTCACTTCCGGCTCCTCGGGCTCCTCGGGCTCTGCCGCTGCGACGGTCAAGTTCGCCACGTTCTCTGTCACAAGCTCATCTGCCAGCGAGACCGAGAACGTGATCGTCCCCACTAGATCGTCGGTCCCTTCGTTCACCACGGTTGTGAACGAGCAGACGAACGAACCCTCGCCCTCGACGTCCGTGGTGATCGTCGCTGCGTCGGTCTGACACACGCCGACCGGGTCGGCGCCGTAGGTGATGGCAAGGTCGTAGTCGGTTTCGGGGTTCGCGGAGAGAGCCAATGTCATCTCCAACGGTTCGGCCGACTCGAGGGTCTTCCCCTCGGCGACCTCGTCGGGCAACAAAGAAGCGGTCGGCTCGACGCTCTCTTCCCCGGCGCCGGCGAGAGCCATGCCGGCGAACGCGAACACGGCGAGCCATGAGATCGTGGGGACGCCCCACTTCCGGAATGACAGTCGCATCTGTTTCCCTCCCCGAGCTCATCGCCCGTCGTCGCTGGCCACTTCCAGTTAGTCGCTGGCCACTTCCAGTTAAGCGCCTCCGTAGCCCCCCTGGTTACTTCGGCTCATCTCATCGGGAAGAAAAGAGCCTCAGGTCCCGGGACGGAACGAGACAACTTCGGACGATGCGGGCGGCTCGGATCGCTCGCGCGCGCGTCCGAGCCGCACACGGCAACAAGATGACACTTGCAAGATCGATGCCGCCCTCCTCCTATGAGGCTGCTGGTTTCGCCGTGGTCCTTTTGGCGGTCGCCTTCTTCGGCGACGCGGCCCTCGGGGGACGCCTCCTCACGGCCTCACGGTGGTCGTGGTCGTGCGCCTCGAACCGATGCTCATTCTCGAAGTCTTGGTGCGGGTAATGGGCGTGATCCAGTGGGGCATGGTCGTGATCGTGCTCGTGGCTCGAACTCAGGTGATCGAACCCGCCGGTCCGCTGATTGAGGTTATGGGTGACGTGATGATGCTCGTGCCCGTGCACCAGAGGCTCATGGGCATGCCGCTCCCAGACCGGCGCGTGTTCGCTCATTCGGCTTCCTCTCTGGTCGCCTGGGGTTCTCATACCCAGGACGACCGTGTTGGAACACTCTCATACCAGGACACGGATGATCGCCGCGACGCCGGAGCCGACCGCGAAGACCAGAACCGCGGGACGGAGCCACCGGTCGTCCACGCACCGGCCGATGGGTCCGCTGAGCACGAGTCCGGCGACCAGCGCCGGCAGTGAAAACAGGGCGAGGCGCGCCTGCTGCCATCCGAGTCGTCCGGCAACGGTGACCCCGATCGTGGACAGCGTGGCAGAAACGAAGAAGGCGGCGGCGAGCGTGGCTCGGAGCTGAGGACCGGGTCGTCGCTGGAACAAGAGCGCGATGGGAGGACCTCCGGTGGATGCGACCGTGCTGATCACGCCGGACACCGCGCCGGCGACCACCCTCCCTCTCGTTCCCGGCTCCGCGCGCGGCCGCGCGATGCTGATCCCGGCGGCCGCGACGATGGCCGCACCGAACGCAGCCACGAGCAGCTCGCCCGGAACCATGATCAACACCATTGCTCCGACCGGGGTCCCGAGCATGAGTCCCACGGTCACCTCACGAAGCGCAACCACGTCTAGCGCCCGACGCTCACGCACCCCGATGAACACGTTGACGGGGAACGACAGCAGGAGCAACGTCGCCGGGATAGCATCCGGCTGGATGAGCCCGACCGCCGCCGCGGACACGAGGGCGAAGCCGAACCCCACCGAACCCTGCACGATCGCCCCGGCGAAGATCGCGACCATGATGAGCGCAAGTTGCCAGGCCACCGGATCCCGCACGCGCGCATCCTGAAGCAACCCTGCCGTCCCGGGCAAGAGAGGATAGGGTTACGATCAGGGATGAGCGGCGTGTGGCGCGACCGCGCGTCCCGGCCGCGAGCAGCAGCCGGGCTGATGCTCGCGACTCTCCTGGGCCTCGGCGGCGCCGCAGTCGCACAAGCTTCCGCGGGGAACACGATCCTGTTCAGCCCGGTCGAGGGCGAGATCATCACCCCCGTGATCGCCGGCTTCCTCAAGGACGGCGTCGAGCGCGCGCGCGCCGAACAGCACACCGCGTACCTGATCCAGCTCGACACGCCCGGCGGCCTCGACACCTCGATGCGCGACATCATCCGGGCCTTCCTCGATTCGCCGGTTCCCGTCATCGTCTACATCCCCGCCGGCGGCCGGGCGGCATCCGCAGGAGCCTTGATCGGGTTCAGCGCCAACGTGCTGGCGATGGCGCCGGGGACGAGCATCGGCGCCGCGACCCCGGTGGATCTCCAGGGCGGCGACATCTCCCGCAAGATCATCAACGACGCAGCCGCGTTCGCCGAGGACGTTGCGCGCGCGCGCGGTCGCAACGCCGCCTTCGCCCGGGAGACCGTGACCGAGGGCCGCGCAGAATCCAGCCACGAAGCGCTCCGGCTGAAGGCGATCGACGTGATCGCGGCGGACCGGGACGCGCTGCTCGAGCAGCTCGACGGTCGCGAGGTCACGACCACCGTCGGCACGCTCACCCTGCAGACGGCCGGCGCCGCGCTGGTTCCGCACGAGATGAGCTTCCTTCGGCGAGCCCAGCAACGCCTGGCCGATCCGAACCTCGCGTTCATCTTCATGTCGATCGGGACGCTGGCGATCATCTACGAGCTCGCCAACCCCGGCATCGGCGCCGGCGGGATCGTCGGCGTGATCCTGATCCTGCTGGCGCTGTTCAGCCTTTCGGTGCTGCCCGTCAACACCGTCGGCGCGCTGCTGATGCTGCTCGCCGCGATCCTGTTCGTGGGCGAGGTGCTGACGCCCGGTGTCGGGGTGTTCGCCGCCGGCGGCAGCGCCGCCTTGGTCCTCGGCGGCCTGTTCCTGTTCCGGGGAAGCGTCGGCGTCAGCCTGTCGCTTCTGTTGCCTACCGCGATCGTGGTCGGATCATTGGTGGTGTTCGCCGGCCGACTCGCCTGGCGCGCGCGCCGAGCCCCCAGCCCGGTCGGCGCCGGCGGAGCGATCGGCCACATCTTCGAGGTCAAGCGGGTCGATGGCACGACAGCGCAGGCCTTCGTCGAGGGGGCCTGGTGGCGCGTGCGGTCACGCTCGGGCGAGCAGCTCGCGCTCGGCCAGTCGGTACAGGTGGTGGGGGCCGAAGGCCTTGAACTGATCGTCGAGCCCGCGGCCGAGACGGCCGCGCAGGAGGGATGAGATGGAAGCGTTGCTCGCTGGCATCGGCGTCGCCGTGGTGCTGCTCGTCGCGATCCTGGCGGCGTCGATCCGCATCGTGCAGGAGTACGAACGCGGCGTGATCTTCCGGCTTGGCCGCGTCATGGGCGCGAAGGGGCCGGGACTGTTCTTCATCATCCCGATCATCGACCGGATGGTGAAGGTCAACCTTCAGACCTTCACCCTGGATATCCCACCACAGGAGGCGATCACCAAGGACAACGTGACGGTGCGCGTGAATGCTGTCACATATTTCAACGTCGTCGAGCCCGTGAAGTCGGTCATCAACATCCAGAACTACGTCTTCGCAACCTCGCAGGTCGCTCAGACCACGCTTCGCTCGATCATCGGCCAGATCCAACTCGACGAGCTGCTCATCAACCGCGACGAGGTCAACCAGCGGCTCCAGCAGATCATCGACGATCTGACCAACCCCTGGGGCGTGAAGGTGTCCCTGGTCGAGGTCAAGGACGTCGAGCTGCCCGAGTCGATGCGGCGGGCGATGGCCCGGCAGGCGGAAGCGGAGCGCGAGCGGCGCGCGAAGGTGATCCACGCCCAAGGCGAGTTCGAGGCGGCCGAGAAGCTCGGCCAGGCCGCACAGGTACTCGAGGTACATCCCGGCGCCATGCAGCTGCGCGTGCTGTCGACGATGGCCGAAGTGTCGGCCGAACGGAACTCGACGCTGATCTTCCCCCTCCCGATCGAGTTGCTCCAGTGGGCGCAGAACGCAGGCCTCGGAAGCAACCGCGGAGAGAAACCTTAGGTCCTGGCTCCGCGACGAGAGGTCGCAGGCGTGCCCGGGCTTCCTCACATCCCCGCCCCGAACGATGCCGTCTCGGCCCCGTGATAGGTTGCGCGTACCCATGACCGACGGTGCTGTGGAGTCCCTGGCGTCGCAGCTGCCCGAGCAGCTCGCGCCCCTCTCGGAGATCGCATTCGACTACGCCTGGTCCTGGCAAGGCGGGGACGAGCTGTTCCGCTCGATCGCGCCGCACCGATGGGAGCTGGCCGGCGAGAATCCCGTGCGATTCCTTCATGAGCTGTCGCGCGATGATCTGGAGCGCGCAGCGGCGGATCCGGCGCTGGTCGCGCGCGCGCGCGGCCTCGCCGAACGGATGCGCGCGCATCGGCGGGCGGCTGCGACCCCGGCCGGAGAAGCGACGCCCGATCGTCCGATCGGGTTCTTCTGCACCGAGTTCGCGATCCATCGCTCCCTGCCCCTGTACGCAGGCGGGCTGGGGGTACTTGCAGGCGACATCCTGAAGGAAGCCTCCGACCGCGCGCTGCCGTACGTCGGCGTAGGCCTGTTCTACCGGCAGGGCTACTTCCGGCAACGGGTCGACACCTCCGGATGGCAACACGAGTACTGGACCGAGGTGGACCCCGACATGCTGCCGGCGCAGCTGGTGGCGGGACCGGACGGGCGCCCCCTCACCGTCTCGGTTCCGGTGAGACGTCGCGAGGTCACGGTGCAGATCTGGCGCGTGGACGTCGGGCGGGTTCCGCTCTACCTACTCGATGCGGTCCGCCCCGAGAACGAACGCGCCGACCAATGGATCACGATGCGGCTCTACGTCGGAGACCGGCATTTCCGGTTGGCGCAGTACGCGCTGCTCGGACTCGGCGGCATGCGCGCCCTCCGCGCGCTGGGACTGGATCCGGCGATCGTACATCTCAACGAGGGGCACGCCGCGCTCGCGCCGCTCGAGCTTGTGTCCGAGCACGTCGATGGCGGCGCGCGCTTCGCCGAGGCGCTGGGCAGCGTGCGCCGGCGGACGGTGTTCACGACACACACGCCGATCGCCGCGGGGAACGAGGCTTACACGCCGGCAGAGATCGTGGACGCCATCGGCGGCCTGCCGGCGCGTCTCGGCGTGGACGAGAAGGAAGTGCTCGGGCTCGGGCGCGCGCGCCCGGAGGATCCTGACGAGCCTTTCGGGATGACGCCGCTGGGCCTGCGCGTCGCGGGACGGGCCAACGGGGTAAGCCGCCTCCACGGCAAGGTCGCGCGCGACATGTGGCGGCACCTGTACCCCGACGCCGAGCCGGACGGCGTGCCGATCGGGCATGTGACCAACGGCGTGCACCTGCCTACCTGGATGGCGCCGCCGATGCGCGCGCTGCTCGACCGGTATCTCGGCGACGGGTGGATCGAGCGTGCCGGCACGCCTGAAACATGGGAAGCGGTCGACTCGATCCCCGACGCCGCGCTGTGGGGCGTCCGCAGTGAGCTCCGCGGCGCCCTGGTCGCCTACGCGCGCGATCGCGCGGTCACCGACCGGCTCTCCCGCGGCGAACCGGTGGAGTATGTCGAAGCGGGGACGCGAGCCTTCGACGTGGATGTCCTGACCCTCGGGTTCGCGCGCCGTGCCACCGCGTATAAGCGGCTGTATCTGCTTACCTACGATGCGGCGCGCGCGCTGCGCCTGCTCGACCAGCCGTATCCGATGCAATTGCTGCTCGCCGGGAAGCCGCATCCCGCCGATGAGGAGGCGAAGCGGATCGTCCAGGGGCTGTTCGAATTGAAGTGGGCGCCTCACGTTTCCGAACGAGTCGCGTTCCTGGAGGACTACGACCTCGAGATGGCCAAGCACCTGGTCTCCGGCTGTGACGTCTGGATCAACGTGCCGCGCCCTCCGTTGGAAGCGTCGGGGACCAGCGGGATGAAGGCCGTGCTCAACGGTGGGCTCAACCTCAGCGTGCGCGACGGCTGGTGGGACGAAGCGTTCGACGGCTCGAACGGATGGGCGATCGCTTCGCCGCCCACCGGCGATACGCATGCGCAGGACGCGCACGACGCCGCGGCGTTGTACGACCTGCTCGAGCAGCAGATCGGACCGCTGTTCTACGATCGCGACGCCGGCGGCGTTCCACGCGGATGGTGCGCGCGCGTGAAGGCTTCGTTGAAGACCAACGGCCCGCGGTTCAACGCGAGCCGGATGCTCGCCGA
Organism: Actinomycetota bacterium; assembly: GCA_036397635.1. GTDB lineage: Bacteria > Actinomycetota > AC-67 > AC-67 > AC-67 > DASWIP01. Next base: position 20,083 of record DASWIP010000135.1, read on the forward strand.
CTACTTGCGCAACATGTACTGAGTCTTGCGATGCGCAACATGTGCTGAGATTCGTCCCGGCGGCGGGCGAGCCCACCCTACCTATGCTCGTATCGCTCGAGCGACTTGGGCGTACTACGTAGGTGGCACCTTTAGGCAGTCTTGCTCAAGAGAGCGTCGAAGACAACCGATTCCTACGGCCAAGCAGTACATCGTCGGTCGGAGGGGGACCGCGAGTGAAGGACCGGAGGATCCGGGTCCTCGTCGTCGATGATCACCTCTTGGTTGCACAGGGGATAGCCGGAGCATTAGGCACCGAGGAGGACCTCGACGTGGTGGGCGTCGCGAACTCCGCTGCGCAGGCGCGGTTGATGGCGCACGCGCTGCGCCCTGATGTCATCTTGATGGACTTCCGCCTGCCCGACGGGGACGGTGCCGAGACCACGCGGCAGATCCGCATGGAGCATCCGGCGATCAAGACGGTCATCATGACTTCCTACACCAGCGACCCAGTGCTGCTCGCCGCCGTCGAGTCGGGATGTTCGGGATTCATCCCGAAGGAGCACTGCCTCGATGAAGGCATCGATGCAATCAGGGTAGCGGCCGCGGGCGGGGCGTACATCACACCGTCGATGCTGTCGCGCGTGCTGCCGAGGCTGCACCGCGGTGGACGCTCGCCGACGACCAGCATGACCCCTCGCGAGCACTCCATCCTCGAGCTGCTGGTCGAAGGGCTCTCCACCAGGGTCATCGCGGACCGGCTGGGACTGAGGATCAAGACCGTTCGGAACCACGTTCAGAACATCATGACCAAGCTTGACGCACACTCCCGCCTCGAAGCCGTCGCAGCGGCGATGCGTCAAGGGCTGATCACATCGCCGGGCTCATCGAGGGGCGCCTGATGCGCGCGACGACAACATCCTCGTACGTAGGCGCCTGAGGAACGTGACCCAGGAGGAATCAAGAAGCCGCCCCTGCACCGCACCACGAAGCACTCCCGACAATGACCGTAGCTGATGGAAACGGGACCCGGGAGGATCACGGGTGAGTAACACGTACGGAATCTCGTGGAACGGCTCGACGGACCACCGTCGCGTTGCCGGTCTCGCCTCCGCGCTGACATTGGCCCTCGCCGTCACATCCATCACCTTCGCCACGGCTCGCTCTTCCGCCGAGATGATCTCGGTGATCGTCAGAGAGCGTCCGGGAGCGGGGGCGCAACCCGAGCAGACGATCGAGCAGCTCCGTGGACGCGTTGGGCGGCACATCTCGATCATCGACGGGTTCGAGGCCGCCGTCCCGTCCGATTCGGTCGAGCAGCTCCGCCGGCTCCCCGGCGTGCTCTCCGTCACGCGCAACGCGCCGATCCGCCTCCTGCATACGATCGACGGCTACGACGCGAGCAGCGATCCGAACTCGGTCTACTCGCTTCGCAGCATCGTGAAGGCGGACCAGGCGTACCGGAGCGGCTTCACCGGCGCCGGCGTCGATGTCGCGCTGATCGACTCGGGCGTCGTGCCGGTCAACGGCTTGACCGCACCGGGGAAGATCGTGAACGGCCCCGACCTCTCGTTCGAGTCGCAGTCCAGCTCACTTCGGTACGTGGACACGTTCGGCCACGGAACGCACATGGCTGGGATCATCGCCGGGAGCGATGACGTGCTCTACGGCGAGCCGGGAAAGCGGATCGCCGGCAACCACGACGACTTCAGCGGGATCGCGCCCGACGCACGGATCCTGAGCATCAAGGTTGCGAACGAGACCGGCGCAACGGACGTCTCCCAGGTCCTGGCCGCGATCGACTGGGTCGTTCAGCACCGGACGTCTGGCGGCTTGAACATCCGGGTGCTGAACCTCTCGTTCGGCACCGACGGCGTCCAGGACTACGAGCTAGATCCGCTGACCTACGCGGTTGAGGTGGCGTGGCGGCGGGGCATCGTCGTGGTCGTCGCAGCCGGGAACAACGGCAAGGCGACGGGGCAGCTGAACAATCCTGCATACGATCCGCGCATCATCGCGGTCGGCGCCGCGGACACGTTGAACACCCCCTCGACCGCCGACGATGTCATCCCATCGTGGTCGAGTGAGGGAGACGGCCTCCGGAACCCCGATCTCGTCGCCCCCGGCCGGTCCGTCGCGAGCCTGCGCGCGCCCGGCTCGTACGCCGACCGGGCTCACCCGGAGGGACGGATCAACAGCCGCTTCTTCCGCGGCAGCGGCACATCGCAAGCAGCCGCGATGACGTCGGGCGCGGTTGCACTGCTGCTCCAGCAGCGGCCTGGGCTCACCCCGGATCAGGTGAAGGCGATCCTCAAGTCAACCGCCAACCCGTTGCCCGCTGCCGATACGCGCGCCCAGGGAGCAGGCCTGATCGACGTCGGAGCCGCGCTGCGAGCAACCACGCCGCTGGTTGCGGCGCAGCCGTTCCCGCTGGCAACGGGGACGGGCTCGCTGGATCGGTCGCGGGGATCTGCCCGCGTCGTGATGGACGGCGTCGTCCTGAGCGGCGAGCAAGACATCTTCGGTGAGGCGTGGAACGGCGATCCCTGGTCCGAGGCGAGCTGGTCCGGCGCCAGCTGGTCCGGCGGAACCTGGAACGGGTCGGAGTGGACGGGCGCATCCTGGTCCGGCGTCAGCTGGTCGGGGGCGAGCTGGTCCGGCGCAAGCTGGTCCGGCGCATCCTGGTCCGGCGCATCCTGGTCCGGCGCATCGTGGTCCGGCGCATCGTGGTCCGGCGCATCGTGGTCCGGCGCATCGTGGTCCGGCGCGTCGTGGTCCGGTGCGTCGTGGTCCGGCGCATCGTGGTCCGGCGCGAGCTGGTCGTGAGGGGACGATGAAGGAAGGAGCGCTGGGTCGAGGAGAAGGCTCCGGGCGGCGGGGCGGCCACCACCGGCTCTCGACCGGTCATGGCGCACGGCAGGTCTGGTACCTGACCGCGTTCCTCGCGGTCGCTGCGGCGGTGCTCTACGTCGGGCCGGTCCGCGCGCTCTCCCCCGCCGATACCCCAATCGACCTCCCGTGGTGGTCTATCGCCGTCGGCTTCGTCCTCGCAGAGATCTTCGTCGTCCACATCCAGGTTCGCCGCGATGCGCACTCGTTCTCGATGAGCGAGCTTCCTCTCGTCATGGGCCTGTTCTTCGTCTCACCAGCCGGCCTGATCGCGGGTCAGCTCGCCGGCGCGACCGTTGCCTTGGTGCTGCATCGACGCCAGACCCTCCAGAAGCTGTTGTTCAACCTCAGCCATTTCGCGCTCGAGACATCGCTGGCGATCCTGATCTTCCGCAGCGTCGCCGCATTGGGCGCGGAGGTTCAGCCGCGCGACTGGGGCGCCGCGTTCCTGGCGACCGGGATCGCGACCGCGCTTGCCCTGAACGCGATCTTCATCGCGGTCTCGCTGTCGCAGGGCCGCAGCGACGTCGAGGCGCTTCCGCGCACGCTGCTCCTCGGGGGCACGACGACGATGGCCAACACCAGCCTCGCGCTGCTGGGCGCGACCGTGGTCTGGCGCGACCCGACGGCCATCTGGCTGCTGCTCATCCCGGCGGCGACGCTGTTCATCGCCTACCGGACGACCATGGCGATGCAGGATCGTCAACAGAGCATCGAAGCTCTGTACGAGTCCACCCGGATAACGGCCGCCCACGAACAGAACTCGGAGGTCGGATCCCTGCTCGAGCAGCTGCGGGCCATGTACCGCGCCGAGATCGCCGAGATCGTGTTCCTGCCTCCGGCCCTCGGAGATCCGATATTGCGTGCCACGCTCGGGCCGGGTGACCGGTTCGAGGGGCTGCGCGCCGACGTCCGGCCGTCCGGCGTGTTCGCGCACGTGATCGCAGAGCAGCGAGGGGTGATCCTCCCACGCTCGCAGGGCCAGGAGCGTCTGAGTCACCGCTTCCCCGACATCGCCCTCAAGGACGGGATGATCGTGCCGCTGATCGGTGAGTCGCGAGTGCTGGGAACCCTCGCCGTCGTCAACCATCTCGGCGACGTCAGCTCTTTCGAGGGGGATGATCTGCGTCTGTTCGAGACGCTGGCGAACCACGTGAGCGTGGCCCTCGAGAACGGACGACTCGAGAAATCACTCGCGAAGGTCAACGAACTGCAGGAATCGTTGCGGCATCAAGCGTTCCATGATCCGCTCACGGGTCTGGCCAACCGCGCGCTGTTCGGCGAGCGTGCCCAGCACGCCTTGCTCCAGGCAGCGCGCGACATGACCACCACCGCGGTCCTGTTCATCGACCTCGACGACTTCAAGGACGTCAACGACAGCCTCGGGCATGCCGCGGGTGACCGGCTGCTCGCGACGATGGCGGGGCGCTTGACGTCCACGATGCGGCCGGGAGACACGGTCGCCCGGCTGGGCGGTGACGAATTCGCGATCCTGCTCGAGCGCACCACCGATCGGGAAGCGCGGAGCGTCGCCGAGCGGGTGATCGAGCTGCTGCAGCGGTCCGTGGCGCTCCAACGAACCGAGGTGCAGGTCCGCGCAAGTGTCGGGATCGCGCTGGAGCAGGGCGCGGGAGACGCCGAGTCGCTGATGCGAAACGCCGACGCCGCGATGTACCGCGCCAAACAGCTGGGCAAGAACCGCTGCGTCGTCTTCGAGACGAGCATGCACGCCGACGCCCTGCTGCATCTGCAGCTGGCCAACGACGCGCGCCTCGCCCTCGAACGCAGCGAGTTTCGGCTCGTGTACCAGCCCATCGTGTCGCTGTCCACCGGCCGGATCACCGGCGTCGAGACCCTGCTGCGCTGGGATCATCCAACGCGCGGGACGCTGGAGCCGGGGGAGTTCATCTCGATGGCCGAGGAGTCCGGTCTGATCCATCCGATCGGCCGCTGGGTGCTCGTGGAAGCATGCGCGCAGGCGCGCGCCTGGTCGGAGGCCTTCCCAAAGCCGGCCCCGCCGACGATCTCGGTCAACTTGAGCTCTCGCCAGGTGATGCAGCCGGATCTGGTCGGCGATGTGGAGCGCATCCTCGACTCGCTGGCCGTCGATCCGTCGACGCTCATCCTCGAGATCACCGAAACGGTCGTGCTGAAGGACGAGGAACGGACGATCTCGAAGCTGCGCGCGCTCAAGAACCTCGGGGTGCGCATCGCCCTGGACGATTTCGGAACCGGCTACTCGTCGCTCGGCTATCTGCAGCGCCTGCCGATCGACGTGCTGAAGATCGATCCGTCGTTCGTCGAGGGGGTCGGCGGGGCACCCGAAGATGAGGCGGTGGCTCGCGCGATCATCAAGCTGGCGAACACGTTCCGCATCGACGTCGTCGCCGAAGGCGTGGAGCGCTCCGAGCAGATCGCCCGGCTGCGCGACCTCGGCTGCACACACGCCCAGGGCTTCAGGCTCGGGCGACCCACGGGCGCGGACGCGATCACCCGGCTGCTCGAGTCGCGCGTGGGGCTGCGGGCCGACGTCGATCCCGGCGAACGCCCCCCGACGGCTCACGCGCCGCGCCCCTCGCGCGGCCGGCGCGCCGGCTGAATCGCCTCACGAGTCGCGCCGGTTCCTTCGCGTGCGGCATCTCCCGGGCGTCGCGCGCGGGATCTCCGAGGCGCCGTACCGGCGGTCAGTCCTTCAGGCCGGTGAACGCCTGCTCGATCAGGGCGGCCTGTTCCTTCTGGTGGACGCGCAGGCTCCCGGTCGCCGGGCTCGCGCTCTCCTCGCGCGCTACGATCTGCGGGCGAACATCCAAGCGTCGGTCCAGGTTCAGGTTCATGAAACGCCACGCTCCCATGTTCTCCGGCTCCTCCTGGACCCACAGGATCTCCTGCGCAGATCCGTACCGATCGAGCAGCGCGCGCAGCTGCTCGGAAGGGAAGGGATAGAGCTGCTCGACGCGGACGAGCGCCGCACCGGGGATCTGGTTCTCACGTCGATGCTCGAGCAGGTCGTAGTAGATCTTGCCGGTGCACAGGATCACGCGCTGAACCTCCCCGGGCGCGGGATGCTGCGGATCGTCCAGGACGAGACGGAACGCCCCATCGGTGAACTCCGCGGTCGCCGAGCGCGCCACCGGATGTCGGAGCAGCGACTTCGGCGTGATGCACACCAACGGCTTGGGGGTTGGCATGTGGGCCTGGCGCCGGAGAAGGTGGAAGTACTGCGCGGGGGTCGTGGGGACGACCACCTGGTAGTTGTCCTCCGAGGCATCGGTCAAGAATCGCTCGATGCGCGCACTCGAGTGGTCGGGCCCCTGTCCCTCGTACCCGTGAGGCAGGAGCAACGCCAGACGAGAGCTCTGACCCCACTTGTCCTCCGCGGCCGCGAGGAACTGGTCGATGATGACCTGGGCGCCGTTGACGAAGTCTCCGAACTGCGCCTCCCAGCACACCAACGCGTCGGGATCGCCGACGGAATAGCCGTATTCGAACCCGACGGCGGCGAACTCGCTGAGCAGGCTGTCGTAGATGAACAGCTTCGCCCCCCCGGCCAGGCGCTGCAATGGGACCAGTTCCTCCCCGCTGCCCTGATCCACCAGGACCGCGTGGCGGTTGCTGAACGTTCCACGACGGGTGTCCTCGCCGCAGAGCCGGACCGTCCGCCCTTCGATCAGCAGCGTCCCCAGGGCGAACGCTTCGCCGAGCGACCAGTCCACCTCCCCCTTCTCGAGTGCGACCCGGCGCTGCTCGAGCCACTTGCGAAGCTTCTTGTGGATCGCGAAGTCGTCTGGGATCTCGGTGATGGCCGCCACGACCTGATCGAGCATCGGCCGGTCCACGCCCGTGCGGATCTGCTCGAGGTCGCCCAGCCCCGCCGGCCGTTTCCATTCGATCGCCGGGGTCGACGACGGCTGCCGGGTCTCGTCGAACGCACGCTTGAGCTCCTCCTGGAACTCCTCGAGCACCTGCTCGGCTTCCTCGAGCGACAGGTCTCCGCGATTGACCAGCGCTTCGGTGTACAGCTTGCGCACGCTGCGCCGGTTCTCGATCCGCCCGTACATCAACGGCTGGGTGATCGAAGGGTCGTCCCCCTCGTTGTGACCCCATCGCCGGTAGCACCACATGTCGATCACGACGTCCTTGTCGAACGCGCGCGCGAACTCGAACGCCAGCCGTGCCATCCGTACGCACGCCTCGGGGTCATCGCCGTTGACGTGGAAGATCGGCGACTGGATCATCTTCGCGACGTCGCTGGCGTAGGTGCTCGAGCGCGCTTCCTGCCAGCCGGTGGTGAATCCCAGCTGGTTGTTCACGATGACATGAACGGTGCCCCCGGTGCGATAGCCGCGTAGCTGCGAGAACGTCAGGGTCTCGGCCACGACACCCTGCCCCGCGAACGCTGCATCGCCGTGGATCAGCAAGGGCATGACCGGGTACTCGAAGCCACGATCGAGCTTGTCCTGCTTGGCGCGCACGATCCCCTCGACAACGGGATCCACTGCCTCGAGATGGCTGGGGTTCGAGGCGAGCGTCAGCTTCATCTCGCTCCCCGCACGCGAACGGTGCGTTCCGTGCGCGCCCAGGTGGTACTTCACATCCCCCGAGCCCTGCGGGGCCTCGGGATCGATGTCGCCCTCGAACTCACGGAAGATCTGAGCGTGATTCTTGCCGATGACGTTAGCGAGCACGTTGAGCCGGCCACGGTGCGCCATCCCGATCACGACCTCTGCGAGGCCGGCGTCGGCGGCGGCGTCCAGCGTGGCGTCCAGGATCGCGATCAGGCTCTCGGCCCCTTCGAGGCTGAACCTCTTGTGGCCGATGAACTTCTGATGCAGGAAGCGCTCGAAAGCCTCCGCCTGGTTCAGCTTGCGCAGGATGCGACGACGATCCTCCGGCACGATCTCAGCCGAGACCCCCTCGACGTGATCTTGGATCCAGCGCTTCTGCTCCGGCTCCTGGATGTGCATGTACTCGACGGTGCCCGAGCGGCAGTAGGCGTCGCGCACCAGCGCAAGGATCTCTCCAAGCGTCGCTCGCTTGCGCCCGCCGAGGCCGGTGGTCACGAACGGCCGGTCGAGGTCCCAGATCGTGAAGCCGTATGTGGCGGGATCCAACTCGGGGTGCAGCGACGGTGGCGTCGCAGAGAGCGGATCCAGCGGCGCGATCAGGTGGCCGCGCACCCGGTGGGCGTTGATCAACTGCAGGACGCGCGCCTGCTTCTCCTCCCACTCCAACGAGTCCTCTCGCGGATTGACATCGCGGCGCCAGACGACCGGCACGTAGGGCACGCCCATCGCGCGGAACATCTCGCCGTAGAAATCGTCCGTGCCGAGCAGCAACTCGTGCACGCGCTTGAGGAACTCGCCCGATCCGGCGCCCTGGATGACCCTATGGTCGTAGGTGGAGGTGATCGTGATCACCTTGCCCACACCGATCTCGGCCAGCGTGCGCGGGTCCGAGCCTTCCCATTCGGCCGGGTATCCGATCGCGCCAACCCCAACGATCAACGACTGCCCGACCATCAGCCGCGGCACCGATTGCACCGTGCCGATCATCCCCGGGTTCGTGATCGTATGGGTCGTCCCGGCGAAGTCGTCCGGTGTCAGCTTGTTGGCCTGGACCTTCTTGATCATCTCCTCGTACGCGAGGAAGAAGCTCTGGAAGTCCATCGACGTCGCGCCCTTGATGTTCGGAACCAGCAGGGTCCGCGTCCCGTCGTCCCGCCGCACATCGACGGCGAGCCCGAGGTTCACCTGGTCGTGCCGGACCAGGTGGGGCCTGCCGTCGAGCACCTCGTAGGAGACCCGCATCCCCGGCATGTCGCGGAGGGCTTGCACGATCGCCCAGCCGATCATGTGCGTGAAGCTGACCTTCGCGCCGCGCGAGCGCGCGAGGTGGCGGTTCAGGATGTTTCGGTTCACCTCGAGCAGCTTCGCCGGCAGCGTCCGCACCGAGGTCGCCGTGGGGACGGCGAGGCTCTCCTGCATCCGTTGTGCGATGACGCCGTCGACCCCGCGCAGCGGGGTCGACGCG
>DASWIP010000136.1:0-5924 GCA_036397635.1 Actinomycetota bacterium
AGACGATCCCCTCCTCGTAGGGAAGGCCGGGCACATCCGAGAGACTTCCATCCGTCCCGTCGGGGTTCCCGCACGTGTCGAAATGGACGTCCTCCTGGCCATCGTTATCGACGTCGATGTTGGTCGTGTCCAACCAGTAGGGGCAGGCCGCAGCGCAGGGCGCGACCGTTCGCCACTCCAGCGGCACCCATGCGTTCAGGTCGCCCCCGCTCGCCGGCGCCGTCACGCACAGGGCGCAGGCGAGCATGACGAGCACCGAACGCTTCACGACGCCTCCTCGCACGTCCCTTCGGACGAGAAGCAGTAGCGCGCTTGCAGAGGGAGCGGATCCGACCAGTTGTACGCGCGAAGAACGTACGACCCGCCCTCGTGAACCCCGCGCACCACAGTCTCGGAACAGCCGAGCGGCACAGGCGGGTTCGGGATACCGGCAACCTCACAGTCGGGAACGCATGAGCAGATGATCACCTCGTCGTCGTCATCCTCGCTGCAGATGAACAGGTCCCAGTCGAGCGTTGGGCTCGCCTCGAAGATCAGCAGGCGCGCACCCGCGGGAGCCGGTTCGGCCGGATGGTCCGCGTAGGAAACCCCAGGCTGGTGAGCGCCGGGCGCCGCGCCCAATGAACCCCCCATCCCGCCTGGGTTGTCGCACGAGTTGAACGAGACGTCCTCAGCTCCGTCGGCGTCGGCGTCGGTATTGAGATCATTGAGCCAGTATGGGCACACGACCGAACACGGGATCGGCGCGGTGAACGTGATCTCGCGCCAGACGTTGAGCTGCTCGCCCGTGGGATAGGCGTTGACCGGCACGACCGCCGCGGTAACGCACGCGACGGCGAGCATCGAAACCATTCGCATCTTCGACCTCCCCTATCCCGCTCGGAACCGGTACCTCGCCGGGATCTCGGGCACGTCCTGCCAGTTGTAGCCGCGGAGCACGTATCGCTGACCGGGAACCGCGGAGATGACGACGGTCTCGGAGCATCCGGTGCCCGTCGGGTCATCTGGCCCGATGATGCCATCACATGTATCACCGACCGCGTGCGCGCCGGACCCGAGCAGCGCGCCGTTGTTGCCCTGTGTCGGCTTCGAACAGATGAAGCTGTCCCAATCCAGCGGCGGTGAGATCTGGAACTCCAGCAGGCGCGCGTTGGCCGGTGCGGTGACGACCAGATCGGCGTAGGAGCCTTCCGGGAACGGCGCGCCGCACGCGGCGAAGTAGATGTCTTCGGTCCCATCCCCGTCGACGTCGGTGTTCGCCGAGTCGAGCCAGTACGCGCAGTACACCATGCAGGGGACCGGCGCCGGCCCGAGCGTGAACTCATGCCATTGGCCGAGCGGATGATTCGCCCCAGCGGGCCCCAGACCTGCCACCACCGCCAGGCCCACGATCCCAAGCACGAGCTTGCGCATCTGCCTCCCCCACCGATCGTGATCCTCGAAATCCTCTTCGACGTCAGACCTGCTTGTCCTTCCACCCCTCTCGGCAACGGCCGGGCGGTACCATCAGCCCCCATGCGACTGGTGAGGTTCGATCTGGGAGACGACCTGCGCCCCGGGGTCCTCGACGGCGACGAGGTCGTGGACCTGTCTCGGGTGACCTTGTCTGTCGAAACGGTCATCGAGGGTGGCCGCGTGGCCTTGGACCGCGTGCGAGAGGCGCTCCCCACCGCTCCTCGGCATCCCCTCGAGCAGGTGCGCCTCGCCGCCCCCATCCGGCCGGCCTCGCTGCGTGACTTCCTGGCTTTCGAGGATCACGCGAAGGCGGGAGCAGCGCGTCGCGGTGAAGAGGTGAACGCGGCCTGGTACGAGCAGCCCGTGTACTACAAGGGGAACCATCGCTCGATCCTCGGGCCCGACGAGCCGCTGACGTGGCCGTCATTCACCGAGCAGCTCGACTTCGAGCTCGAGCTCGCGTGCGTGCTCGGCACGCGCGGCCGCGACCTGGACGAGCAGCGCGCCACCGGCGCCATATTCGGCTACACGATCATGAACGACTGGTCGGCGCGCGACGTGCAGCGCGCCGAGATGGCGATGCGGCTCGGCCCGGCCAAGAGCAAGGATTTCGCCACCTCGCTGGGGCCTTGTGTCGTCACCGCCGATGAGTTCGATCCCACGGACGGCCTGTCGATGCGCGTGCGAGTCAACGACGAGGTCTGGTTCGAGACCAAGGACGCGCGCATGCATTGGTCGTTCCCGAAGATGATCGCGTACGTCAGCCGCAGCGAGGACGTCTATCCGTGCGATGTCTACGGGTCCGGCACCGCTTACCGAGGGTGCGGCCTTGATCAGGATCGCTGGATCGCGCGCGGCGACGTGGTCGAGCTCGAGATCGAGGGCATCGGTTCGCTGCGGACACCTGTGTTGGCGTAGAGCGAGCAGGAACCTGCCCCACGCGGGGGGAATCCTCCGACCCATGACAGGCCACCGAGCACACGAGCTGTCTCTCGTGGCGAGCGTGTTGCTCGCCGGGCTCCTCGCCGCCGTCTCGGTGCCCGCCGACGGGCCCGTGTACGTCCTGGACGACTCGTGGCCGGACCCGCTGCCCGCCACCTGGGGCGCGATCGGCGAGGTCGCCGGGCAGGCGGTGGACGCCGACGGACACATCTGGATCATCCACCGCGGCTACCAGATCACAGGGGTGGTGCCGCCGGTGCTCGAGTTCGATCGCAACGGCACGCTGCTGCAGGCCTGGGGCGGGCCCGGCGCGGGCTACACCTGGCCTACCACCGAGCACGGCCTGTACGTGGACGCCGATGGGAACGTATGGACGGCCGGGAACACCCATCAGGTGCTGAAGTTCACCCACGACGGACGGTTCCTGATGGCGATCGGCGTCGCCAACAGCACCGGAGGCAGCGACGACACCTCGCGGCTGGGCTCGGCCGCGGACATTGTGGTCGATCCGATCGCCGGCGAGGTCTACGTCGCCGACGGGTACGCGAACCACCGCGTGATCGTGTTCGATGCGACCACCGGCGAGTACCGCCGGCATTGGGGCGCCTACGGCGAGCCGCCGAACGACCTGGATGCCACGCCGCGCGCTTTCGGCCTGCCGGTGGTCGGTCCTGTGCACTGCGTCGAGATGTCGGCGGACCGGTTGATCTACGTGTGCGACCGGGATCACTACCGCATCCAGGTCTTCCAGCCAGACGGAACCTTCGTGCGCGAGCACTTCATCCGCGAGGACGGCGGCGAGGATCCCGCCGCGCTGCTCGGCGTGTGCACCCCGCAGTGCGGTCCCGCATTCGACGTCGCGTTCTCGCCCGATCCCGAGCAGCGCCTGATGTTGGTCGCGGTCAGCTACGACATCGCGCCCGCGAACGCGTGGCAGACCCGCGTGTTCGGGCCCAACGAGCACGTGCTGATGCTCGAGCGGGCGACCGGCGCGCTGCTCGGACGGATCGGGACGGCCGGGACCGAAGCCGGCGCGTTCACCGGGCTGCACGGGGTCGTGACCGACGCCGACGGCGCCGTGTACACCGGCGAGATCACCGGCGCGCGCGCGCAGCGCTTCGTGCCCACCTGATCACACCGTGATCGAGACGGGCGCGGCCAGCACGTTGCCCCACGGATCCGCCGCGGCTGTGACCGTGACCTCATCCCCGGGTGAGAGCGCGACACCCGACAGGACGAGCGCGCCGCGCGCCGCATCGAACGTGGCCGTCCCAACAGGCACGTCGTTGACCGAGACCTCGGCGGTGCCGCCAACCGTGTCGCGCGGCCGGAATCGGACGCCTTCGGGATCGACCGGATACACCAGCTCGACCTCGACATCGCCCCCGGCGACAGAGACCGCCGCATCCAGCGCTCCCGCGCTCACCGTGAAAGCACCACTGACGGCCTGATAGGCCTCGTTCGTCTTCGGCAAGGTGCGGAACACGCCCGTGGAGGTGAACCGGTATGTCCCGGCCGGGAACTCGAAGCTTGGCTCGAACAACACCGAATACTGCTGATCGAGCAGCTCGTTGCACCCCGGCTCACCCGGCACGATCGGGTCCGACGGCTGCAGGCGGTAGACCTTCATCCACAGGTGAAGCTCGTACCCCGAGTCGTCGAGCACCGTCGTCCACGACGCCTCATCTGCGGGATCCGTCCCGGTGAGTCGCTGCAGCTCGACGCGCGGCATGTCGGCGCCGTTGTTGCCGCCGCGCCAGCCGAACACGGTCTGGTCGAAGCGCGCGACGTCGGTGGGCTCAGCCAGACCACCGCATTCGAGCACGATGTTCGGGATCAGGATCGCGTCCCGTACCTCGTGGGTCACCGGCGTCGCGGTCACGATCGCCCACGCCGACAGCGCATTCAGGAAGTCGTCGGCGAGCATCAGCATCGACCGGTCGAAGCGTCCGTAGTCATACTCCGGGTTGAGCAGCACCTTGGCGAGGTCGATCGCCTTGTCCACCAGGTACCAGCCCTGGTTGCGCCCATACGCGCCCTGATCGGACCGGCCCTGCTGCGCGTCGTACTGCTCGGTCGTGTAGATGTAGCCGGTCCAGTCGTTGGCGTGCGACAGCGGGATCCCGCGCGCGAAGCCAAGATCTGCGATGCGGTCGCGGATCGCGTAGCCGAGCTCGGTGACCGGCTCGCCGGGAACCCCGGCCAGCACCACGTCACCGATCTGGAACACCTGCACGTGCAGGCTGTGGCTCACCATGAACGGGATCGGCGCACCGGCGAGCAGCGGGAAGTTCGGCACCTCGTGGTCCGCGGGCGGGGGGAACCGTTCCGCCACCGCGTTCACGATGAACGGGCCCGGCTGCAGCGACTCGTAGACGTCCATCGCTCCGTCAGCGATCTCGATCGCCGATGACTCCGTCTCCTGGTAGAAGTTCTCTTCGTCCGGCTCATTCACGCCCGAGTCACCCACCGTCCCCGGCAGGTACCCGACGACAGGCCGCTCCTCCTGACGCAGTGCGATCCGCTGCTCGAGCATCCGTTCCACATAGCCGGCGCCGTCGGAGGACGTCAGCACCGCCTCGTCGCCGCCGAGGTTGAAGTGTCCCGGATAGGCGACCAGGACACCCTTGGTCGTCCCGTCGAGGCGGTCGAAACGCATCACGTCCAAGCCGCTGTCCACGGTCGGGCGGCCCGAGCCACCGAACACGAAGTTGCCCACCGCGTCGACCTCGGTGAACCCCGCGGCGAACCGGACCGGCTCGAGGTCGCGCGCGGCCTCACGGATCGCCGTGGTCGCCGCGACGAAAACCGTGCGCGCAAAGTCCTCGTCGAACACGCCGGCGTACGCGCTCAGCAGGGGCGACAGCGTGGCGTTGCTGGGATTGGCCTCGCTGTGTGTCGCCACGATCATCAGGTCGTCCCACGCGATGCCCGGATCCTCGGCGACCTCGTCGGCGATCGCGCGGTGGAACATCTGGACGGTCCCCAGCAGATCGGTCGACAGCAGCGCGAGCTTGCGCTGCCCGTTGTCGAACACGAACGCCTTGATCCGCTGCTTCATGTGCACGCCCTCGGTGGACCTCATCAGGCGCCCGTACATGTTGGTCTCGATCGGCTGCGATTCGGTGTGCTCGATGCGCCAGCGGCTGCCCCATCCGCCTTGCCCGGCACCGATGTGATAGGTGATGTCGGCCTCGGCCACCCCTACCTGGGTGGTGAACGGTCGCGGCGGTCCGGAGGCAACCCCCGAGGTAGCGCCGGCGGTCAGCAGGAGAGCGGCGACGACCGCACCGGCGATCGCTGCGCGCGGCCGGACGGGCATCCGTTGGAGCAGGGGTCGAGCAGCGTCTGGCGCCATGCCATCCTCCGAGGTCGATCAGGCAACGACGTCGCATTCTTCGATGCCGGAAGCCGGCCTCCTGCCGCTTTGTCCGGATTCAGCCTTGAGGCCCGCCCGCCGGAGGCTACTCGTCCAGCAGGCCGAGCCCCCGCGCCCAGCTGGTCGCGTAGCCGTCGACCTCCACTCC
>DASWIP010000137.1:0-43052 GCA_036397635.1 Actinomycetota bacterium
CAACCCCGGCGAGCTCCGGGAGGCGAAGCGGTTCGGATTCTCCGACGCGCAGATCGCCACGCTCACGGGTTCCACCGAGGAGGGCGTCCGCACCAGGCGGCTCGGCTTGGGTATCCGCCCCGTGTTCAAGGCCGTGGATACCTGCGCGGCCGAGTTCGAGGCCGAGACGCCGTACTACTACTCGACCTACGAGGACGAGGACGAGGTTCGCAAGTCCGGGAAGCCCACGATCATCATCCTCGGAGCGGGCCCGAACCGCATCGGGCAGGGCATCGAGTTCGACTATTGCTGCGTCCACGCGTGCTTCGCGTTGCGCGACGCCGGCTACGACGTGGTGATGGTCAACTGCAACCCCGAAACCGTCTCGACCGACTACGACACTTCGGACCGGCTCTACGTCGAGCCGCTCACGTTCGAGGACGTCATGGCGATCGTCGATGGCGAGCAGCCGGTCGGCGTGATGGTGCAGCTCGGAGGCCAGACGCCGTTGAAGCTCGCGCGCGCGCTCGAGGCCGCCGGCGTCCCGATCATGGGAACGCCGCCGGAGGCGATCGACCGGGCCGAGGACCGGGGGCGGTTCGGCGAGCTGCTCGCGGAGCTGGAGCTGCCGCACGCACCGTGGGGCGTCGCAACCTCGTTCGGCGAGGCCAAAGAGATCGCGGGACGGATCGGGTATCCGGTGCTGGTCCGGCCCAGCTACGTGCTGGGCGGGCGCGCGATGGAGATCGTCTACGACGACGCCATGCTGGCGCGATACATCGAGACCGCCGCGCAGGTATCGCCGGCGCACCCGATCCTGATCGACCGGTTCCTCGAGGATGCGATCGAGGTCGACGTCGATGCGCTCTGCGACGAGACCGATGTCTACATAGGTGGCGTGATGGAGCACATCGAGGAGGCCGGCATCCACTCCGGAGACTCGGCGTGCGTTCTTCCGCCGCACACCCTGTCGCGCGCGCAGATCGCCGACGTGATCGCCGCGACGCGCAAGTTGGCGCTGGCGCTCGGTGTGCGCGGATTGATCAACATCCAGTTCGCGGTACGCGGCGGCCAGGTGTTTGTGCTGGAAGCCAACCCGCGCGCGTCCCGGACCGTCCCCTTCGTGTCGAAGGCCACGGGAGTGCCGCTGGCGAAGGCCGCGGCGCGCGTGATGGCCGGCGAGTCGCTGGCCGATCTGCGACGAGCGGGCATCCTGCCCGAGACCGAGTCGCCTCCGGAGCGCGGGCATATCGCGGTCAAAGAGGCCGTCCTGCCGTTCAGTCGGTTCCCGGGCGTCGACACGCTGCTCGGCCCTGAGATGAAGTCGACCGGTGAGGTCATGGGCATCGATCGCAGCTTCGGGCTCGCCTTCGCGAAGGCGGAGGAAGCGGCGGACGCGCGCCTGCCGCGGACCGGCAGCGTCTTCGTCAGCGTGCGCGACTCGGACAAGCGTCACATCGTGCTGGCCGTGCGTCGTCTCGTGGATCTCGGGTTCGAGATCCTCGCGACCGAGGGAACCGCCGAGATGCTCACACGCAACGGCATCGCTGCGCGCACCGTCGCCAAGATCGGTGAGGGCGGGAAGCACGTCGGGGACCTGATCGCCGAGCATGAAGTGGCCCTGGTCATCAACACTCCCTCCGGGTGGGGACCGCGGAAGGACGGCGATTACATCCGAACCGCGGCGGTGCGGTTCGGTGTGCCCAGCATCACAACGCTGGCGGGTCTGCAGGCGGCCGTGCAGGGCATCGACGAGCTGGAGCACTCTGAGCCGGCGGTGCTGAGCCTGCAGGAGTACCACGAGCGATGACGGGCCCCTTCGTCGAGGATGCCCAGATCATCGCGTCCGACGCGCTCGGCGCGTACCGGGTCGTGACGCTACGCGCGCCCCAGATCGCCGCCTCGATCGGGCCGGGGCGGTTCATCGAGATCGCGACCGCACCCTGTCTGCTGCGGCGTCCGTTCTCGGTGTACCGCGCCGATCCCGCGGAAGGCACGGTCGCGGTGGCGTTCAGCGTGATCGGCGAGGGAACGGCGTGGCTGGCAGTGGCGGCCCGCGGGACGGCGGTGAGCGTGGTGGGACCGCTCGGCACCGGATTCACGGTGCCCAACGACCCCGGGGTAGATCTGATCGTCGGGGGCGGGTACGGCGCGGCCGCGCTCGCGTTCCTGGCCGAGCAGCTCGCCGACGCAGGCAGCACCGTGCACGCGGTGCTGGGCGGACGCGACGCCGAGCGCGTGTTCGCCGATGAGTTGATCGATGAGTGCTGCGCGTCGGTGGCGATCATGACCGATGACGGTTCGCGAGGATCCCGCGGCATCGTGACCGACCCGATCGCGAAGCTCGTCGAGCGGTTCGCGCCGCGGAGGATCTATGCGTGCGGTCCGATGGCGATGCTCGAGGCGGTCGGCACGCAGGGAGAGGCTCTGGGTGTTCCGACCCAGCTCGCGGTCGAGGAGTTCATGGCCTGCGGCATCGGCGTCTGCTGGACCTGCGTCGTGCCGGCGCGCGTCAACGGTGAGATCAGGCACCTGCGGTCCTGTACCGAAGGGCCCGTCTTCGCCGGGGAGGTCTTGGTGTGGGCGTAGATCTCAGCGTCTCCCTCGCCGGGGTGCGCCTGAAGAACCCGGTCGTCACCGCATCCGGGTGCTTCGGATCGGGGAAGGAGATGGAGCGGTTCGTGGACCTGCGGCGGCTTGGTGGGGTCGTGTGCAAGACCGTGACGCCGGAGCCGCGGCCGGGCATCACCCCACCGCGCGGCGCCGAGACCGCCTCCGGCATGCTGAACGCGATCGGGCTACAGAACCCCGGTGTCGATGCGTTCCGCGCGAACGATCTCGCCTGGCTCGCCGAGCGAGAGATCCCAGCGATCGCCAGCATCGGCGGTCACTCGGTGGCCGATTATGTGCGCTGCGCTGAGGTGCTCCGCGGGGCGCCCGGGATGGTCGCGATCGAGATGAACCTGTCTTGCCCGAACCTGGAGGATCGCGGCTTCATGTTCGCGCTCGATCCGGGGCGCGCGCGCGAGGTGGTCGCCGCCGTCAAGCAGGTCACTGAGGTTCCCGTGTTCGCGAAGCTCTCGCCCGACGTCACAGATCTGGTTGCGGTCGCGCAAGCGGTCGTCGACGGGGGATCGGACGGCGTCGCCCTGATCAACACGACCTTGGGGATGTCGATCGATGTCCGGACCCAGCGACCGAAGCTCTCGACCGGGACCGGCGGGCTGTCGGGACCGGCGATCAAGCCGATCGCGGTTAGGTGCATCTGGCAGGTGTTCAGCGCGATGCCGCACGTGCCGGTCATCGGGATGGGCGGGGTCATGAACGCTGAGGACGCGCTCGAACTGATCCTCGCCGGCGCATCCGCGGTTGCGATCGGCACCGCGAACTTCGTCGACCCCCAGGCGACCGAGCGCGTGCGGGACGGCATCGAAGCGTTCATGACCGACAACGGGATCCCCACGCTCGATGCGCTGCGCGGACACGTGAAGATGGAGGGCTGAGATGGACGGATCCGCATGAGAGTTGTGAGCCCTGTCATCGTGGCGCTTGACGTCCCGACCTTGGATGAGGCGCGCTCAGTCGCTGCTCGCATCGGAGACGCCGTCGGCGCGGTCAAGGTCGGCATGGAGCTGTTCGGCGCGGAAGGACCTGCCGCCGTGCGCGCGTTCGAGCACCAGGGCGTATTCCTCGACCTGAAGCTGCACGACATCCCGACCACGGTCAGGCGCACCGTCGGTGCGCTCGCCCCGCTGGGGGCCGAGCTCTTGAACGTTCACGCGCTCGGCGGCCGCGCGATGATGGAAGCCGCCAACCAGACGAAGGGCGCAACGAAGATCCTCGCCGTGACCATCCTGACCAGTCTGGGTGACGGCGACCTCAAGGAGGTCGGGCTGCCGCCGGCCGACGAGGCGGTCCCCATGCTCGCCGCGTTGGCGCGCGACGCCGGCTGCGACGGCGTCGTTTGCGCACCGCCCGATATCGCCGCGGTTCGTGCCGTGTGCCCCCCGCCGTTCCTGATCGTGACCCCAGGCGTCCGGCCGTCCGGCGCCGCGGCCGACGATCAAGCCCGCGTCATGACACCTCGCGAGGCCATCGCCGCCGGAGCCGACCGTCTCGTCGTGGGCCGTCCCATCACGCGCGCCGCGGATCCGCGATCTGCAGCCGAGGCCATCGCGCGGGAGCTCGCATGAACCCGAACGAGGTCCGTGACATGCTCGAGCGCGTCGGCGCCCTGTTCACCGGCCACTTCAAGCTCTCCAGCGGGCGGCACTCGGACGTCTACGTTCAGAAGCAGCGCGTGTTCGAGCATCCACGCCTCACCGCGAGCCTGGGCGAGGCGCTCGCTGCTCGCTTCTCGGAGGGAGACCGGCCCGCCTTCACCGTCGTTGTCTCGCCGGCCCTCGGCGCGATCACCTTCGGGTTCGCGGTCGCGTATGCGGCGCACACGCGGTTCCTGTTCACCGAACGCGTCGACGGGACGATGATGCTGCGTCGCGGACAGGTGCTCGCCAGAGAGGATCGTGTCTTGGTGGTGGAAGACGTCATCACCACCGGCGGAAGCGCCGCGGAGGTACTCGCAGCCGTGGAAGCGGCCGGGGCCACGCCGGTCGGAGTGGGAGCGCTTGTGGACCGCGCGAACACCCCGCCTCGGTTCCGGCTCGAGGCCTTGCTTCGGATCACTGCCAGTGACTGGGATCCCGCCGAATGTCCCCGCTGCTTTGCGGGAGACCCCCTCGAGGTTCCGGGGAGTCGCTACGTCGCCACCTGAGGTGGTCGATCTGTTACGAGTTGACCCCCTTTCCCCGTCTCTGACCTGCGCAAACACTTGAACCGTCTGTCCTGGGTGGTATGCTCCGCCCGTCTCCGGACGAGGAGGGCAGGTATGCCGCTTCCGAACTTGACCGAGGAACAACGGAAGGCGGCGCTCGAGAAGGCCGCGGAAGCGCGCCGTGCTCGCGCCGAGATCAAGCAGAAGCTCAAGAACGGCACGCTGGGTTTGACGCAGATCCTCGAAGCACCGTCGGACGAACTGACCATCGGAAAGATGAAGGTATCCGCCGTTCTGGAGGCGCTCCCGGGGGTCGGGAAGGTGCGCGCGCGCAAGATCATGGAGAAGTTGGACATCTCCACCTCGCGTCGCGTCCGTGGCCTCGGCGACAAGCAGAAGGCCGCGCTGCTCGAGGAATTCAACGAGCGATAGCTCGCGGCCGCCTGATCGTGGTCGCCGGCCCTTCCGGGGTCGGCAAGACGACGCTCGCTGCGGAGCTGGCCCGCCGGCGCCCTGACCTGCACGTCTCGGTGTCGTCGACCACGCGTCCCCGGCGGCCCGGTGAGGTCGACGGCCAGGACTATCGCTTCCTTGCGCCCGAGTTGTTCGAGCAGCTCGACCGCGAGGGCGCTTTCTTGGAAAGGGCCACGGTGCACGGTCACCGGTACGGCACCCCGCGGGAACCGGTGGAGCGCGCGCTCGGGGAAGGCAGGACCGTGCTGCTCGAGATCGACGTGCAGGGCGCACGACAGGTTCGGGAGGCGATGCCCGAAGCGGTGCTGGTGTTCATCGAGCCGCCCAGCGAGGAGGAGCTGCTCCAGCGGCTGGCCGGGCGGGGGACCGAATCCGAGGAAGCCCTGGCCTTGCGCGTGCGCAACGCCCGCCGGGAGCTGGCCGAGGCCCCGTCGTTCGACCATCGCATCGTCAACGACGAACTGGGTCGAGCGGTCGATGCCTTGGGCCGTATACTTGATGCATCCCGACCAACGGCAGAGGAGAACGCGTGAGCCTGATCGAACCCAAGGTGGACGACCTGCTCGAGCAGGTGGACTCGAAGTACACGCTGGTCATCATGGCCGCCAAGCGCGCCCGGCAGATCAACGCCTACTACACCCAACTCGGTGAGGGCATCGGCGAGTACGTGCCGCCCCTGGTATCGGCGGATCCCGGCCAGAAGCCACTGTCCATCGCCCTGGAAGAGATCTCACAGAAGAAGATCGCCTACGAGAAGATCGACCCCGAGAGCCTCAAGTGACCGACCAGATCAACTCGCCGGGCGCCCTCCGAGGCGCCCGTGTCGTATTGGGGGTTTCCGGCGGGATCGCTTGCTACAAGGCGGTCGAGGTGGCGCGCCTGCTGACCAAGGCCGGGGCAAGCGTGCAGGTGGTCATGACGGCCGCCGCCACCGAGTTCGTCGGTCCGCTCACCTTCTCGTCGCTGACTGGGAAGCCCGCATATCAGGGCCTGTTCGACGAGACCGATCACGTGTTGCACGTCGACATCGCGCGCGCCGCCGACGTCGTGCTGGTCGCGCCGGCGACGGCGAACCTGCTGTCCAAGATGGCGCACGGCGCGGCCGACGACCTGCTGTCGGCCGTCCTGCTGACCACGCGCGCGCCGATCGTGGTCGCGCCGGCGATGCATACCGAGATGTGGGAGCATCCCGCGACCCGCGAGAACCTCGAGACCCTGCGCGGTCGTGGTGTCGGCGTGATCGATCCCGAGGTCGGCGAGCTCGCCGGCGGGGACGAGGGACCCGGCAGGCTGGCAGAACCGTTCACGATCGTGGCGACGCTCGCCCAAGTGGTGGCGCACGGGCGGGATCTGGCCGGTGTCCGAGTGATCGTGACCGCAGGCCCGACCCAGGAGCCGATCGATCCGGTGCGCTACTTGACCAACCGCTCCAGCGGCAAGATGGGATACGCGATCGCGCGCGAGGCAGCGCTGCGGGGCGCGGTCGTCACGCTGCTCGCCGGGCCGACCGGGCTCGCGGATCCCGATCGGGTCGAGACGCTCCACATCCGCACGGTGGCGGAGCTGCGCGCCGCACTGCTCGAGCGCGTCGAGGACACCGACGTGATCGTGCAGGCTGCGGCGCCGGCGGACTTCCGGCCTCGGACGTATCACGATCGCAAGATCAAGAAATCCGAGGGCGAGCCGGTGATCGAGCTCGAACGCAATCCCGATATCGCGGCCGAGCTCGGCGCGCGCAAGGGCGATCTGGTCCTGGTGGGGTTCGCCGCGGAGACGGACGATCATCTCCCGAACGCGCGGAAGAAGCTCGCCGACAAGAACCTTGACCTGATCGTTCTCAACAGCGTCGGCGGGCTCGACCACTCGCCGTTCGGATCCGACTTCAACGAGGTCGTCTTCCTGGGTTCCGACGGCTCCGAGGAGGCGCTGCCTCTGCAGCTGAAATCGCAGGTCGCCAGAGCGATCTGCGACCGGGTGGCAGGGATCCTTGCGGTCCGAGACCGAGGGTAGGATGACGAGCGCTTCTTGGGGACGAATGGAGGAATGATGTCACGCCGATGGGTGTACACGTCGGAGTCGGTGACGGAGGGTCACCCCGACAAGATGGCCGACCAGGTTTCGGACGCGATCCTGGACGCCATCATGGCCGACGACCCGATGGGCCGCGTCGCCTGCGAAACTTTGATCACCACCGGGCTGGTACACGTCGCCGGTGAGATCACGACCGCGACCTACGTCGATATCCCGAAGATCGTGCGCCGGACGATCACTGGTATCGGCTACACGCGCGCGAAGTACGGCTTCGACGGCGAGACTTGCGGTGTGAGCGTCTCGATCCAAGAGCAGTCGCCCGACATCGCCATCGGCGTGGACCACGCTTTGGAGGAGCGCCACGAGCACGGGGGCGAACTCGACACCCAAGGCGCCGGGGATCAAGGGATGATGGTCGGGTACGCGGTGCGCGAGACGCCGGTGCTGATGCCGATGCCGATCTGGATGGCCCACAAGCTCGCGCATCGGCTCGCCGAGGTTCGCAAGGTAGGGCTGATCCCGTACCTGCGGCCGGACGGTAAGAGCCAGGTCACGATCGAGTACGAGGACGGCCGCCCCGTCCGAGTCGACACCATCGTGATCAGTGCTCAGCATCAGGCCGAGATCGACATCGAGACTTTGCTCACCCCCGACGTCAAAGAGCACGTGGTCGAACCCATCCTCAAAGACGTCGCGCTGGACTTCGAGGGGTACAAGCTCTTCGTCAACCCGACCGGCGTGTTCGAGATCGGCGGACCGCAGGCCGACACGGGGCTGACCGGTCGCAAGATCATCGTCGACACGTACGGCGGCATGGCGCGCCACGGCGGCGGCGCCTTCAGCGGCAAGGACCCGACCAAGGTGGACCGCTCGGCGGCGTACGCGACCCGCTGGGTCGCGAAGAACGTGGTCGCCGCGGGACTGGCGGATCGCTGCGAGGTCCAAGTGGCCTATGCGATCGGTGTCGCGCACCCGATCTCGATCCAGGTCGAGACCTACGGGACCGAGCAGGTCGCGTCGGAGAAGATCGAGAAGGCGATCGGTGAGGTCTTCGACCTGCGGCCGGCTGCGATCATCCGCGACCTGGACCTGCGCCGGCCCATCTACCACAAAACGGCCGCTTACGGTCACTTCGGCCGGGACGAGCCCGAGTTCACGTGGGAGCGCACGGACCGCGCCGAGGACCTCAAGGCCAGCGTCTAGCCTCGTGGCCGGCCAGACGCCGGCGACCGCCGGCTACGTCTCGGTCGTCGTGGTCCATCCCAGCCTTTCGCACCTGAGCAAGGTGCTCACCTACGCCGTCCCCGAAGGGGCAGACGTTGTGGTCGGTTCGCTCGTTCGCGTTCCGATCAGAGGGAAGAGCCGCCACGCGGTCGTGGTCGCCACGCTCGACGCGCCCGATGTCGAACGGACGGTTGCGATCCGGGCCGTCCTGGGACCGGGGCTCCCCGCTGACGTGGTGGATCTGGCGCGTTGGACCGCCGGCCGGTACCTGTCGACGCTCGGCGAGGCGATGGCGGCCGCCCTGCCCGAGCGCGTCGCGTCCGAGGAGAAGCAGTCGCCCCGGACCGCAGGGGATCCGGGAGCGGCGGTGCCGCCGGAGGCGCTGACCGGCGCCCGCAACGGTCGCGCCATGCTGCACGCGATCACCGTGGGCGAGGCCGGCTCCTTCGTATGGCGACCCCGCGCGGACGAAGATCGAGGGGACACGATCGCGGCGCTGGCGGCCGGAGCGCTGGCTCGTGGCGCCGGGGTGCTGGTGCTGGTGCCCGAGGTGCGGGTCTCCGGCGAGGTGCTCGACGCGTTGCGCGACCGCTTCGGCGGTGACGCGGCATGGCTGTCCTCGGATCGCACCGCGCGCATGCGATACCGCGATTGGCTCGCGCTGCGACACGGCGCGAAGCGATTGGCGATCGGCGCGCGCGCCGCGGTGTTCGCGCCCGTCCAGGATCTCGGGCTGATAATCGTCGATGACGAGGGTCATCAGGCGTACAAGGAGGGCCGGGCGCCGCGATTCCACGCCAGGGCCGTGGCCGCCGAGCGAGCGAGCGCCGCCGGTGCGAGCATCGTGCTGGTCGGGATGCCGCCATCGATCGAGGCGCGAGCCGCCGTGCAGTCCCGCGCGTTCCGCTCCGTGACGCCCGCCAGGCAAGACGAGTTGCGTGCCCGGCCGCCGGTCGCGATCGTGGAACGAGGTCCGGAGGAGCGGGTGGTGCCGGCCGGACGCACGGTCAACGCCGCGCGCCGCGCGCATCGGGAGGGACGCCGGGTCGTCGTGCTGACCCATCGGGCCGGGGAGGACGCGGTCTTAGTGGCGCGACGGATGGCTCGGGCGCTCGAGGCTCGTACCCCGGCGACGCTCGACGCGACCGCCGACGGCGCGCTGCTCGCATCGGCGGCGGCGCGCGCCGACCTGATCGTCGCGACCCCCTTTGTCGCCAAAGACCTCAGGGTCGAAGGCGCCGGGATGCTCGTGATCGTCGAGGCCGACGCGGCGTTGTCCCAGCCAGAGTTCCGCGCGCAGGAGGACGCTTTCGCCACGTGGTGGCACGCCGCACGGTGGGCGGCCGGCGGCCGGATCGTGCTCGAGACCAAGGATCCGCGGCAGCCGGCGATCGCGGCGCTGATCCGGTGGGATCCCGAGGTCTTGTGGCGGGCCGAGGCGGCTAAGCGGCGAGAGATCGGCTACCCGCCGTTCGCGGCGCTTGCGCGCATCGACACGCCCGCCGATCGGGCGGGCGACGTGGCGGCCCTGCTCGCGGAGGACGGTAGGCTTGAGGTGCTCGGCCCGGTCGAGCGTCAGGAGCGATGGGTCGTGGTGGCGCGAGCGCGTCGCCGCGAGGTGCTGCTCGACGCGCTGGCTCCGATCGTCGAGCGATGGCGCGAGGCCGGTGAGCCGATGCGCGTCGATGTCGATCCGCGGGAGGTGTTCGTACCCAAGTGGCGATCCTCGAGATCAGGACGCTCGGCGACCCGATCCTGAAGTCGCGCGCGGCGGAGGTGACCACCTTCGACGCCGAGCTGGCGCGCCTGGTCGACGACATGCTCGAGACCATGCGCGCCGCGCCCGGCGTCGGCTTGGCGGCCCCGCAGGTGGGACGGTTGATCCGCATGTTCGTCTGGGACGACGCCGAGGATCACGGCGCGATGGTCAACCCGAAGATCACCTGGTTCTCCGAGGAGACCGAGGAGGCGGAGGAGGGGTGCCTGTCGGTCCCGGGGTTCTACTTCCCGGTCGCGCGGTCGGTGTCGGTGAAGGTCCGCGCGCGGCGGCCCGACGGTACCCACGTCGACGTCACGGCGGAGGGGTTCCGCGCGCGCGTGTTCCAGCACGAGATCGATCATCTCGACGGCATCCTGTTCATCGACCGCCTGGCCCCCGATCTGCGCAAAGAAGCTATGAGGAATCTCCGCGATCACGACTTCGGCATGTCGCCGCCGCCGTCCAAGCCGGCGAAGACGCTGTAGGCCGCATGCGCGTCGTGTTCTTCGGGACGCCCGAGGTCGCGGTGGCGAGCCTGCGGGCGTTGCTGGATGCGCCCGAGCACGACGTCACCGGCGTGGTCACGCAGCCCGACCGTATCCGTGGTCGCGGCCGCACCGTCACGCCATCGCCGGTCAAGGTCCTCGCTGAGGAGGCCGGGCTTCCCATCCTTCAGCCCGAGACGCCCAAGCAAGAGGGGTTCGCCGACGCGCTCGCGGCACTGGAGCCGGAGATGTTGTGCATCGTCGCCTACGGACACATCCTGCCGAGGGCTGTCCTCGGCGTGGCGCCGGCGATGAACGTGCATTTCTCGCTGCTCCCGCGCTATCGCGGCGCAGCACCGGTTCAGCGGGCGCTGATCCACGGCGCGACCGAGACCGGCGTGTCGGTGTTCTTGCTCGAGCCGACGATCGACACCGGGCCGGTGGTTCGGCGCGCCGCCGTTCCCATCGACCCCGAGGAGACCGCAGGCGAGCTGCTCGACCGGCTGGCGCCTCTCGGGGCCAAGCTGCTGCTCGAAGCGATGGGGGGCTACGCGTCGGGGGCGATCGTGCCCGAGCAGCAGGACGACACTGAGGCGTCGCCGGCCCCCAAGATCTCGCCCGAGGAAACCGAGATCGATTGGAGCCTGCCCGCAGCTCGGATCGTCAACCTTGTGCGCGGCCTGAGCCCGAAGCCGGGCGCGCACACGATATTCCGTGGGCGGCGGTTGATCGTGCTGCGCGCGCGAGTGGTCGGCTCCGATGGGCCGGCCGGTGCGTTGGTCGCGGTCGAGGATGAGGGACCCGTGGTCGCGGCCGGCGGCGGCGGCGTGCTGTTGCTGGAGGTTCAGCCCGAGGGGAAGCGCCCGATGGCAGGCGCTGCGTTCGTGCGCGGGTACCGGCCCGAACCGGGTTCGCCTCTGAACATCTGACCGTCCCTCGGAGGACCCAGGTCCCGCGAAGCTGGTTCGGGCCTGGGCTAGAATCGCCGGGATGCCTTCACTGCGGTACAAACTCGCTCCTTCTATCCTCTCCGCGGATTTCGCCCGTCTAGGTGAACACGTCGCGATGGTCGAGAAGGAGTCCGATCTGCTGCACATCGACGTCATGGACGGCCACTTCGTCCCCCCGATCACGATCGGGCCCGTCGTGGTGGCCTCGCTCCGCGCGATCACGTCCCTCCCGCTGGAATGCCATCTGATGGTCACCGATCCGCTCGGGCAGACCGAGCAGTTCGCCGAAGCCGGCGCCGATTCTGTCGTGATCCACCTGGAGGCCGCGCCGGACCCGAGGCCGGTGATCGAGCGAGTTCGCTCGCTGGGGCTCGGGATCGGCATCTCGGTGAACCCGGCGACCCCCCTGGATGCTGCGCTGCCGTACCTCGAGGCGGTCGACGTCCTGAACATCATGACAGTCAACCCTGGGTGGGCCGGGCAGAAGTTCATCCACGAGATGCTTCCCAAGATCGCGGCCGCGCGCGAAGTGATCGACGAGCGGGCGCTGTCGTGCGGCATCGCGGTGGACGGGGGAATCGACGAGCGAACCGGCGCGCTGGCGCTCGACGCCGGAGCGACGCAGCTCGGGGCCGCCTCGGCGATCTTCTCCAAGCCCGACCCCGCGGCGGCGGCGCGTGCGCTGAAGGACATGCTCCGCGAACGGGAAGCTGGGCGGTGACGCGGATGACCGATCACCGAACGGCAGCCGCGACGACGCCATCGTGTGCATCGAGGGGCCGGCCGGCGGCATGAGCGAAACCATCCTCGTCGCAGACGACGACGCCGACATCCTCCGGTTCGTCGAGCTCAACCTGCGGCTGGAAGGCTACGAGGTGCTGACCGCCACCGACGGGGAAGAGGCGCTCACGCTTGCGACCCGCTCGTCGCCGTCGCTGGTGATCCTTGACGTCATGATGCCAAAGATGGACGGCTACGAGGTCTGTCAACGCTTGCGGACCGACGGCCGGACCAGCGGCATGTGCATCATCATGCTCACGGCCAAGTCGATGTCCGCGGACAAGGTGCTCGGTCTAACGGCCGGCGCGGACGACTACATCTCCAAGCCGTTCGACCCGATGGAGTTGATCGCGCGGGTCAAGACCACCCTGCGGAGGACGCGCGAGGCGCGCTCGGCCTCTCCCCTCACCGGTCTCCCGGGAAACGTGCAGACCGAGACAGAGATCCAGCGGCGGGTGGAGGCCGGCGAAGGGGTCGCGGTCCTGTACGCGGACCTGGACAACTTCAAAGCCTTCAACGATCGATACGGCTGGATCGAGGGGGACAAGGCGATCACGTACACGGCCGCGGTCCTGCGGGACGCCGCCGACGCCTACCCGGACTCGTTCCTCGGCCACATCGGGGGCGACGACTTCATCATCGTGTGCAGCCCTGACGTGGCCGATGAGCTGTGCCGGGGGGCGATCGACCGGTTCGACAAAGAGGTGGCGTCGCTCTACGAACCCGACGATGCAGCCAAGGGGTTCATCACCGTGACCGACCGGCAGGGACGGGTCGTCGAGTATCCGCTGCTGAGCGTTTCCATCGGGGGGGCCACCAACGAGGCCCGGGGGCTGGAGGATTATCGGGATCTCGTGGAAACCGCCACCGAGATGAAGACGTACTCGAAGCAGCAGGCCGGAAGCAGCTTCGCCATCGATCGCCGGGGGCGCCACGACCCCCCTGCGCAGTAGCGCCCGCTAGCCGATGTTACCCCTTGGTATAGTGCCTTCGTGACCATGACAACGACATCGGACCTCACCTTCATGCGCCGTGCGCTGCGCCTGGCCGAGCGCGGCCGTGGCCGGACCGCTCCCAATCCTCCGGTCGGCGCGGTCGTGGTTCGCGACGGCCGGATCGTCGGCGAAGGCTTCCATGCTGCGGCCGGCGGTGATCACGCTGAGGTAGTGGCTCTCGCCGCCGCCGGCCACGAGGCCCGCAGCGCGACGCTGTACGTCACGCTCGAGCCGTGCACCCATCACGGCCGCACGCCGCCGTGTGCACCAGCGGTGATCGAGGCGGGGATCGCGCGCGTGGTCGTTGCTGCGAGGGATCCGAATCCCCTCGAGCGGGGTGCCGGCGTGCGCGCGCTCGGGGAGGTCGGGCTCGAGGTCCTGGAGGGTGTGCTCGACGAGGAATCTCGTGCCCTGATCGGCGGCTTCGCCATGTTGGTGGCCACGGGCCGGCCGATGGTGACGGTGAAGATCGCCTCGACGCTGGACGGAAAGGTCGCGGCCGCCGACGGCACCTCACAGTGGATCACAGGCAAGACGGCGCGGCGCGATGGGCACCGTCTGCGTGGCTGGAGCGGCGCTGTCCTCGTTGGGGTAGGGACCGTCCTGGCCGACGATCCTGCGCTCACCTGTAGGCTCCGCCGGTTCTCCGGACCGCAACCGATCCGGGTCGTGCTGGACTCGTCGGGTCGAACGCCCCCGGACGCGACCGTGCTCGATGGGTCCGCGCCCACGCTGATCGCGACGACACCAAAGGCGCCGGAAGAGTTCATCGCAGCTGTGCGCGCGCGCGGCGCCGAAGCGATCGCGTTCCCTTCGCGAGAAGGACGGGTCGACGTTGCCTCGGTCCTCGCTCAGCTCGGAGAACGGGGGATCACCGACGTCCTCGTGGAAGGAGGGCCGTCGATGGTTGCGGATCTTGTCGAACGTGCACTCGCCGACCGGTTCGTGTTCTACCTCGCGCCGAAGCTTCTAGGCGGGTTGGGCCTCAGCGGCGTGGGCGGCTTGCTCGCGACGACCGTCACGGACGCGCCGGAGCTGACGATCACCAGCGTTCGTCGGGTCGGCGCAGACATCAAGGTGGAAGCGAGGCCGAGGGTCTGATGTTCACAGGCATCGTCGAGCAGATGGGATCGGTGGTCCGGTTGATGCGTCGCGGGGGCGGGGCGCGCCTGGAGATCCGTGCGCCCGAGGCCGCCTCCGAGGTGTCGCTCGGGGACTCGATCGCGGTCAACGGATCGTGCGTCACGGTCGTCGAGACCAACGGTCATGCCTTCGCATGCGATCTCGTCCCAGAGACCGTCGCCAGGACCAACCTCGGCATCCTGCAGGTAGGCGAGGAGGTCAACCTCGAGCTGCCGATGCGTGCAAGCGATCGATTCGGGGGGCACATCGTACAGGGCCACGTCGATTGTGTCGGCACCGTGCGCTCGCGCCGACGCGCGGGCGCGCAGGAGATGCTCGAGGTCAACGTGCCATTCGAGCTGACGCGGTACATCGCCCTGCAAGGTTCGGTCGCGATCGACGGAGTGAGCCTCACCGTCGTGGGCGTCGACAAGGACCGTTTCCGGGTGGCCTTGATCCCGCACACGGTCGCGGTGACCACGCTCGGGCAGAAGGGCCAGGGTTCATCGGTGAACGTCGAGGTCGACGTCTTGTCGAAATACGTGGAGCGTCACATGCAGGCACGTCAGTCCCGGCCGGGTGTGCTGCTCGAGGATCGCATCGACAAGCCGGCGGAACGGGCGGGGGCGGAGGCCGAGCGGCCGAGCCCCCCCAAAGCCAAGGCTGCGGTCAAGAAGGCGAGCGCGAAGCCGGCTGCACCCAAGAAACGGCCGGTGCGCTCCGCCGTGCGCGCCACATCCGCGCGCGCGGCGTCGCCGAAGCCGAAGAGGCCGGCTCGCCGGCTAAAGCCGGCGACCAAGCGACGGCGCTAGGAGGCAGCGGTGTTCTCCCCGATCGAGCAGGCCGTCGCCGACATGCGCGCCGGTGAGATCATCATCGTCGTCGACGACGCGGACCGCGAGAACGAGGGGGACTTCGTCGTCGCAGCGGAGCGCGCGACCCCCGAGGTGGTCAACTTCATGGCCATGCACGGTCGCGGGCTCATCTGCATGCCGATCATCGGGGAGCGCCTGGACGAGCTGAACATCCCTCCGATGGTGCCCGAGTTGGCGCACACCCACGAGACCGCGTTCAGCGTGTCGATCGATCTCGCGGACGGTGGTACCGGGATCTCGGCGCACGATCGTGCTGCGACGATCCGCAAGGTCCTGGATGCGGACGCGGACCCCGAGGTCTTCCGCAAGCCTGGACACGTGTTTCCCTTGCGGGCGCAAGCGGGCGGCGTGTTGAAGCGAGCCGGTCACACCGAGGCAGCCGTCGACCTTGCCCGGCTGGCCGGCCTGTATCCGGCCGGGGTCATCTGCGAGATCATGAACGCCGACGGAACGATGGCCCGCCTTCCGGCGCTGCGTCGCGTCGCCGAGGAGCACGGGCTGCGTATCTACTCCATCGCCGACCTGATCGCTCATCGGCGCCGGACCGAGACCCTGGTCAAGCGAGAGGCGACGGCGGTCTTGGCAACCAGGGTCGGCTCGTTCAGGGCCATCGGATACGGGTCGTTCGACGGACGCGACCATATCGCCTTGGTGATGGGTGAGATCGGCGATGGGGAAGGGGTCCTCACGCGCATGCATTCCGAGTGCCTCACCGGGGACGTGTTCCATTCGCTGCGCTGCGATTGCGGCTCCCAGCTCGAGAACGCGATGGAGCAGGTCGCGGTGGCGGGTCGCGGCGTGATCGTGTACATCCGCGGGCACGAGGGCCGTGGCATCGGGCTGATGCACAAGCTCAAGGCCTATCAGCTGCAGGAGACCGGACGCGACACGGTCGAGGCGAACGTCGAGCTCGGTTTCCCGCCGGATCCGCGAGACTACGGCGTCGGCGCGCAGATCCTCGTCGATCTTGGCGTGAAGAGCATGCGACTGCTCACGAACAACCCGACCAAGCGCGCGGGGCTCGAGGGATACGGCCTCGAGATCGTCGAGCGCGTGCCGCTCCAGACGCGCGCGACCGAGCACAACATCGCGTACCTGCGGGCGAA
This sequence comes from Actinomycetota bacterium, assembly GCA_036397635.1. Taxonomy (GTDB): domain Bacteria; phylum Actinomycetota; class AC-67; order AC-67; family AC-67; genus DASWIP01. Next base: position 16,552 of record DASWIP010000137.1, read on the forward strand.
GCGCGACAAGCTCGGACACGAGCTCGACGTCGAAGAGCCGACGATCGTGGCTGCGGGAGAACCGGGTGGCGGGCCGAACGACGCCCCCTAGCGAGCGGCCGGACGCATCCGAGATGCGGGTCGCGGTGGTTGGGGCGCGCTTCAACGCCGACATCACCGAAGCGTTGATGGACGGAGCGCTTCGATGTCTGAAGGAATGTGGGGCGCCCGATCCGGATCTCGTCTGGGTGCCGGGCGCGTTCGAGCTTCCGCTTGCCTGTCGCGAGCTGGCTGTGGCTCCGTCGCCCACTGATGTTCTGGCGTCGGCGCTCGCACGCGCCGCCGGACCTTCACGTCGGTACGACGCGATCGTGGCGCTGGGGTGCGTCATCCGCGGCGAGACGGCCCATTTCGACCTCGTCGCCGGCGAGGCCTCGCGCGCGCTGATGCAGGTGCAGCTGGAGACTGGCGTACCCATCGGCTTCGGCCTGGTTACGACCGAGGACCACGAGCAGGCGGTCGCGCGTGCGGGCGGTCAGCACGGCAACAAGGGCTACGACGCCGCGATGGCGGCGCTGGAGATGGCCGCGACCCTTCGGAAGATCCACTAGAGCGAAGCATCCGGTATCTGCTCGATGCCCCGAGGGTGTGGTCTTTAGCGTCTGCTAGCATCGCCGACGCCATGCTCCGGTTCGTGATCCCCAAAGGCTCGCTCGAGGCGCAAACCCTCGCCGTCCTCGAGCAGGCCGACCTCGCCGTGCGGCGGGGCTCGGATCGCGACTACCACGGCACCATCGACGACCCACGCGTCGACCGGGTCTCGATCCTGCGCCCGCAGGAGATCCCTCGCTATATCGAGGAGGGGTTCTTCGATCTCGGGATCACCGGCAGGGACTGGGTCGAAGAGACCGAGGCCGACGTCGAGATTCTCACCGAGCTCGCGTACTCCGGCCGAGCCGGCGCTGGTGTGGTCAAGATCGTGCTCGCTGTCCCGGTCACCTCTCCGGTTGATCGGGCCGACCAGATGGCGCGCGACAGCAAGATCTCGACCGAGTATCCGACCATCACGACCCGTGCCTTCGAGAAGCTCGGGATCCCGGTCCGCGTGTACCTGTCCTACGGAGCGACCGAGGCCAAGGTCCCCGAGATCGTCGACGCGGTGGTCGAGCTGACGGAGACCGGTTCCACGCTCCGACGCAACGGATTGAAGATCATCGAGACGTTCCTGGAATCGCAGACCGTCCTGATCGCCAATCGAGACGCGGCGGCGGATCCGCTCAAGCGCCAGGCCATGACTGACCTCCAGATGCTGCTCCTCGGTGCGATGGCTGCGCGAGGTCGCGTGCTGGTCAAGCTGAACGTGGGTGGTGCGGATCTGGAACGGGTGCTCGACATCCTTCCCGCCATGAAGGCGCCGACGGTCTCGAAGCTCTCCGCCGGCGACTCTTACGCCGTCGAGACGGTGGTCGAGAAGACCAGGATCAACACGCTGATCCCTGAGCTCAAGGAACGCGGAGCGTCGGATATCGTTGAGTTGCCGATCTCGAAGATCGTCCCATAGGGACCCCACTTCTCTCCCGGAGCCCACCGTGCTACGCTTCCGCGCGCCTCCGGGCGCTGTGCCGGAGGCGGTGGTGCGCCTCGTGGCGCGTACTGCTCAGGAGGGACGAGGGTGGCTGAGGGAACAGTGAAGTGGTTCAGCAATGAGAAGGGCTTCGGATTCATCTCCCGCGCCGACGGTGACGATGTATTCGTCCACTTCTCGGCCATCGCGGGTGACGGCTACAAGAGCCTCGCAGAGGGCCAGAGCGTGGAATTCGACGTGGTGGATGGGCCGAAGGGCCAGCAGGCCGCAAACGTGCGGGTCATGGCCTGAACCGGGGCGGGGAACGATCTCGACACCGTCCGAGCGGGCTCCTATACTTGCCGGAGCGCGGGAACGCGCACGAAGAAGGGGCGATGGCTCCTCACCCGTCGGGGATACTGCCGGGTTGCGATGACGCCGAAAGCGGGCGCCTTCTTCGGGCGTCCGTTTTTGTTTCCTGAGTCGAGGTGATGCTGGATCGCGAGTGAACCGAGGGTGAACGATCGGATCCGCGCACCGGAGGTGCGCCTGGTCGGACCGGATGGGCAACAGATCGGGATCGTGCCGTTGAAGCAGGCACTCCGGATCGCGCGAGAGGTCGAGTTGGACCTGGTGGAGGTGGCGCCTCAAGCGCGTCCCCCCGTGTGCAGGCTCCTGGACTTCGGCAAGTACCGGTACGAGATGGCCATCAAGGCCAAGGAGTCAAAACGTAAGCAGTCCTCAACGGTGCTCAAGGAGATGAAGCTCCGGCCCAAGATCGACATCCACGACTACAACACCAAGAAGGGTCACGTCGAGCGATTCCTGAAGGGCGGCCACAAGGTGAAGGTGACGATCATGTTCCGTGGACGCGAGATGGCGCACACGGAGCTCGGGGCGAAGATCCTCGACCGGCTCGCGGTTGACCTTGCGGACCTGGCCCACGTCGAAACCCCGTCCAAGTTGGATGGACGCAACATGACCACGGTGTTCGCGCCGAACAAGAAGGCCGTCAAGGCCTCCGAGAAGGCAGCCACCAGCGAAGGGTAGATGCGATGCCGAAGATGAAGACGCATTCGGGCGCCAAGAAGCGCCTCCGTCGCACCGCGACGGGCAAGATCATGCACAAGCGAGCCAACTTCAGGCACATCTTGGAGAAGAAGTCATCGACCAGGAAACGCCGGCTGGCGGCGATCACGACCGTGTCCGAGGCGGATCATCCGCGCGCCCGCAAGCTTCTGGGGGGCTGATCCATGGCGAGGGTGAAGCGCAGCGTTACGGGGAAGAAGAGTCGTCGCGCGGTTCTGGAGCGCGCCAAGGGCTATCGCGGCCAGCGCGGTCGCCTTGTCCGGAAGGCGCACGAGCAGGTCATGCATTCGATGCGCTACGCCTACGCCGACCGCCGAACGCGCAAGGGTGACTTCCGGCGGCTGTGGATCATCCGCATCAACGCCGCCGCCCGCGAGCACGGCCTGAGCTACAACAGGTTCATGAACGGCCTGCGGTGCGCCGAGGTCGAAGTGGACCGGCGCATTCTCTCCGATCTGGCGGTCAACGACCCCAAGGCGTTCGAGGCCCTCGTCGAGGTCGCCCGGTCGGGACTGGAGCGGGGGAACGCGCAGAGCGCGTGACCCGGTCGCATGGCAGCTTTCCGGGCGCACGGCTGCCGGCCGCCATGCCGGCCCGGGTAGCTCGCCGAGGCCCATGCCCATCTCGAGCACGGCCAACAACACCGTCCGATCCGTGCGCCGGCTGCGCAAGCGCGCCTGGCGCGAGAGACGGGGCTTGGTGCTGCTCGAGGGCAAGCGGACGGTGACGGCGGCCCTTCGGGCCGGCGTGACCCTCGCCGAGGTGCTCTTCACCGAAGGCGGGGGGGAGGCGGCGCTGCTCGAGGGCGCCAAGAGGGCCGGTGCCCGCGTGCACGAGGTGACCCCGGAGATCATGGCCCACCTCACCTCAGCGGTGAGTGCTCCCTCGATCCTGGCGGTTGGGCCCTTGGTGGAATCGTCCCTTGATGCCGCACCGTCTGGAGACGCGCTGGTCCTTGACGGTGTCCGCGATCCAGCCGCGGTGGGTGGATTGATCGCCACCGCTGCCGCCGTTGGGATGGCGTCGGTGGCCGTGGGGACCGGCTGCGCGGACCCGTTCACCCCGAAGGTCTTGCGGGCCGCCGGTGCGGCCCATTACGCCCTTCGCCTCATCCGACGAGTGGAGGCGTCCGATGCGGTGGCCAAGCTCGGCGGTGATGGCGTGAGAACCGTTACGCTGGCAACCGATGGTCCAGCCCCGTGGGAGATGGACCTGCGAGGCCCCATCGTGCTGGTCGTGGGCGGCGAGATCGCGGGGGAGGCAGTCTGCGTTCCCGCTACCGCCGCGGGAGCCCCGCCGTTGACTGCGGTGACCGCCGTCGTACTGTACGAATGGCTCAAGCAAGGGGGGAATACCCGCTGATAGACGAGCTGTACGACCGGTTACCGGACGGCGTGGTCGTGGTGGGCGCCGACGGCGGGATCGTGACGCTCAACCGGGTTGCGGAACGGCTAACCGGCTGGAGGCGGGAGGAGGCCCGTGGGCGACCGTACGGGGAGGTCCTGCGGATCCGGGACGGCGCCGGGATCCTTGTACACGAATATGCGGATCCTTTCGTCCACGCTCCTCCACTTGCCAACGGCTCTCCGGAACGGACCTACAAGCTCTACCGGCGCGACGGCTCTGAGCGCTGGGTCGCGCTTCGAGCCGCGTACAAGCGCGACGCGCACGGCGCCATCGAGCAGATCATCGCGACCACGCGCGACATCAGCCGCCGTCGTGGGGCCGAGCAGTCCGCGTACGAGCTGATCGCGACCCTGGCGCACGATCTGCGTTCGCCGCTGACGTCGGTGAAGGGGTTCACCTCCACGATCCTGCGGAACTGGGACCGGTTCGGCGAGGACCAGAAGAAGCACATGCTCACCACGATCGAGTGGGACGCGAACAGGATGAACAGGCTGCTCACCGATCTGCTCAACGTCGCCCGCCTCGAGTCGGGACGGCTGGAGCTGAGGCGCGAGGAGATCGACGTCGCATCCATCGCCGCGACCGTCGCCGAGCGGGTCGCGCTCGAAGCTGAGAACCACCGGATCGAGTTGGACTTCCCGGTCGGGTTCCCGAAGGTGATGGCCGACCCCGGAAAAGTGGAGCAGGTGCTGGTGAACCTGGTCGAGAACGCGGTTCGACACGGCGACCCCGGGACGATCACCGTTTCCGGTGTCACCGAGGACGATCGGATCGCGGTGCGGGTCACCGACGTCGGACCGGGGATCGACGAGCGTCACATCCCCTACGTCTTCAAGAAGTTCTACCGGCGCTCCGCCGGCGAGCGGCACAAGGGAACCGGACTCGGCCTGTACATCTGCAGGGGCATCGTCGAAGCCCACGGCGGTGAGATCAAGGTCGAGCGCAGCGGTCCCGACGGCACCACCTTCAAGCTGACCCTGCCGGTCGAGGTATGACCGCGGATCCACGAGGCATCATCGCCGAGGCCGTCGACGCGGCTTTGGCGGCGGCGCATGCGGCGACGAGCATGGCGGATCTGCGCGATGTCCGGGTGGCGGCACTGGGACGGAAAGCGCCGATGTCCCTCCTCAAGGGCTCGTTGCGCGATGCGACGCCGGAGGACCGTGCCGAGATCGGCCGCTTGCTCAACGAGGCGCGCGCACGCATCGAGCAGGCACTCGGCGAGTGTGAGCAGGCCCTGGCGGGGGCGGAGGAGGCGCGCGCGCTGGCGGCGGACCGCGTGGACGTGACGCTGCCCGGACGCGGGAACCCTCCAGGACATCCCCATCCCCTTGCGGTCATGACCGAGCGCATCGTGGACGTGTTCCTGGGGATGGGTTACCGCGTGGCCGAGGGCCCGGAAGCCGAGACCGACTGGTACAACTTCGAGTCGCTCAACATGCCGCCGGATCATCCCGCGCGCACGATGCAGGACACGCTTTACATCGCCGGCAGCGACCTGGTGATGCGCACGCATACGTCGCCCGTCCAGATCCGTACCATGGAAGCTCAGGAGCCGCCGATCTACATCGTTGTCCCCGGACGCACCTACCGGCGCGATCCCTTCGATGCCTCTCACTCGCCGATGTTCCATCAGGTCGAAGGGTTGGCTATCGATCGCGGGATCTCGCTGGCCGATCTCAAGGGCACGCTGGCCGAGTTCGCACGGCAGATCTTCGGCCCCGAGCAGCGCGTTCGCCTCCGCCCGTCCTACTTCCCGTTCACCGAACCGTCCGCGGAGGTGGACGTGCTCTGCGTGACATGCGGCGGGTCGGGCTGCTCGGCGTGCGGCCGTTCGGGATGGATCGAGATCATGGGCGCGGGCGTCGTGCATCCGAACGTCTTGAAGGCGGCCGGTTGCGACCCGAGCATCTGGTCCGGCTTCGCGTTCGGCATGGGGATCGAACGTGTCGCGATGCGCGCGTACGGCGTGCAGGACATCCGCGGTTTCTTCGAGAACGACCAGCGCTTCCTCGCGGGGTTCGCCGGATGAGGGTTCTTCTGTCGTGGCTGCGGGAACTCGTCCCCTTCGACGACGAGCCGGAGCGCATCGCGGAGCGCCTGTCCCTGGCCGGGCTCGCCGTGGAGGAGATCATCCACACCGGCGCCGGGATCTCCGGCGTGCTCGTCGGCGAGGTGCTCGCCATGCGCGAGCATCCCAACGCCGACAACCTGATGCTCGTCCGCGCCTCTGATGGTCAGGGCGAGCGCGACATCGTGTGCGGCGCGCGCAACTACGAGCCCGGTGACCGCGTTCCGATGGCGCTACCGGGCGCGCGCCTGCCCAACGGCATGGAGATCGGAAGGCGGGTGGTTCGCGGCGAGACGAGCGACGGGATGCTGTGCTCGGCGCGTGAGCTCGAGCTCGCCGACGATCACACCGGCATCCTGATCCTCGACCGTGACGCTCCGTTGGGAAAGGACCTGGTTGCGGCGCTGGACCTCGGCGACATCATCTTCGACATCGACGTCACGCCGAACCGCCCCGACTGCCTTTCGGTAGCCGGCATCGCGCGAGAGATCTCCGCCCTCTACGGCATCCCCGTCCGCTTGCCCGATCACCAGCCTCCAGACGGCGACGTCGATGCACAGGAACTGGCCACGGTTTCGATCGAGGATCCCAAGGGATGCCCGCGCTACGTCGCCCGCGTGATCGATGGGGTGAGGATCGGGCGGTCCCCGTGGTGGCTGCGGCGCCGGCTGATGGGCTCCGGGATGCGGCCGATCTCGAACATCGTCGACGTCACGAACTACGTGATGCTCGAGCGCGGACAGCCGCTGCATGCGTTCGATCTCGACCGGCTCGCCGGCGGCGCGATCGTCGTGCGGCGCCCGCGGAGGGAAGAGCGCGCGTTCACGACGCTGGACGATCAGGAACGCACCCTGACGCGCGAAGACGTCATGATCTGCGATGCCGAGCGGCCGGTGGCCATCGGCGGCGTGATGGGCGGCGCGGATGCCGAGGTGTCGGCACAGACGACGCGGATCCTGCTCGAGTCGGCCGCGTTCGATCCGGTGAAGATCACGCGGACCGCGCGCCGGTTAGGGCTGCGAACCGAGGCAAGTATGCGGTTCGAACGCGGCGTGAACCCCGACGGCGCGCGCACGGCCGCCGATCTGGCGGCGCGGCTGTTCGCCGAGCTGGCCGGCGGGACCGTCGCGCGCGGCGCGGTCGACGTGTATCCGCGACCGCGCCGGGTCAAGCCCGTTCGCGTGCGCGTGGCGCGCGCGAACTCCCTGATCGGGATCGAGGCCGACTCCGGCGAGATGGTCGCCGCGTTGCGAGCCCTCGGGTGCGAGGTCGAGGCGTCACGAAGCGCCCTGAAGGTCACACCTCCGAACTGGCGGCTGGATCTGTCGATCGAGGAGGATCTGGTCGAGGAGATCGCAAGGATCTACGGCTACGACCGGGTCCCCGAGCGGTTGCCGGGTGGCGCGCGGGTCGGTGGGCTTTCGGTCGAGCAGCGTCGCCGGCGCCTGGTCAGGCGGCTGATGCTCGGGGCGGGGTTGAGCGAAGCGATGACCCTGTCGCTGCTTCCCGCCACGCTCGCCGACCGCCTGGAACTGGAGGCGGAGCACCCGCTGCGGCACGCGCACCGGTTGGCCAATCCGCTGTCTGAGGACGAGATGCTGCTGCGGCCGTCGCTGGTGTGGGGGCTGCTGCTCGCGGCGCAGCGCAACGTGGCCCGCCGTGTGCTGCCGGTCCGCCTGTTCGAGGTCGGCACCATCTTCGGCCGCGACGGCGATGCGATCGTTGAGCGGCAGCAACTCGGCTGGGTGATGACGGGCCCGGCCCGAGCCGAGTGGCACACCCCCGAACGGGAACTCGACTTCTTCGATGCCAAGGGCATCCTGGATGCGCTGGCCTCGGGCCTTGGGATAGATGGACTGACCGTCGAGCAGCTCCGCCCGACCGGCTGGTCGAGCGTGCTGCACCCCGGCAGGTCTGCCGCTGCGTTCTCGGCAGGCACGCAGATCGGCTACGTCGCCGAGCTGCATCCGCGGATCGCGGATCGCCTGGAGCTTCCACGCCGGGTGGCGGTCGGCATCGTCGATCTGGAGGTGGTCGTAGCCGGCGCCCGTGAGGGGGCCGCCCCCGAGGTGTCCAGGCTCCCCGCCATCCACCGCGACATCGCGGTGGTGACACCCCAAGAGGTGCCGGCGACGGAGGTTGCGGCAGTGATCGAGGGAGCGGGGGGGCCGTTGCTCGAGTCGGTCAGGCTGTTCGACGTCTATCGGGGTGATCAGATCGCCGGCGATGCCGTGTCCCTGGCCTTCGCGCTCTCCTTCCGCCACCTAGAGCGCACCTTGACCGACGCCGAGGCCGACGAGGGATCCGGATCCATCCGCGACGCGGTCATGGGACGGGGATGGAGCATCCGCGAGTGAAGCGGTTGCATGATTATGCGTCATGCTGTATAACCATGCTCTCAACCTGATCGGAGGAGCATGGGCGCGCAGCGGGTAGGGGTGGTCGGCGCTTCGGGCTACACCGGCGCCGAGCTCCTGCGCCTGCTGGCGTCACATCCGGACCTCGACCTGGTGCTGGCCACCTCACGTGAGTTCGCGGGACGAGCCGTCGCGGATGTCTACCCGAACGTCGGCCTGCCGCTGCCTTTCACCGAGCTCGACATGGACGCGCTCGCCTCGCTTGATCTCGTCTTCCTGGCGCTGCCGCACGGCGCTTCCATGGAACTCGGCGTCGCGCTGCTCGAGCGGGGGATCGCGGTGGTCGACCTGTCGGCCGACTTTCGGCTCAGGGATCCCGCCGCGTACCCGGCCTGGTTCGGGTCGGAGCACACTGCCCCCTCGCTGCTCGAGCAGTGGGTCTACGGCATCCCCGAACTGCACCGCGAGGCGATCAAGGGGGCGTCGGCGGTCGCGAACCCCGGGTGCTATCCCACTGCCGCGTTGATCGCGCTGGCGCCGCTGCTCGCCTCGGGGATCATCGACTCGGCGACGATCACGGTCACGGCGGCGTCGGGCGTCTCGGGCGCCGGGCGGAGCCTCAGCCCAGGGGTGCATTTCTCGCACGTAGACGGGAACTTCAAGGCGTACGGCCTGCCGACGCACAAGCACACCCCCGAGATCGAGCAGGAGCTTTCGCTGCTCGCGGGAACGGACGTGCGGATCACTTTCATCCCGCACCTGGTCCCCATGCCGCGAGGCCTGCTGGCGACCTGCATCGCGTCGCGCGCGACCGACGCGGATCCCAACGACGCGGCCGACGCGTTCTACGCCGACGAGCCGTTCGTCCGCGTCCTGCGGGACCGGCTCCCCGAGACGAAATACACGCACGGGTCCAACCACTGCTTGCTGTCCTACGCTGTCGACGCGCGGACCGATCGGGTCGTGGCGCTCGCGGCGATCGACAACCTGGGGAAGGGTGCGGCCGGGCAAGCGATCCAGAACGCCAACCTGATGCTCGGGCTTGCCGAGACCGCGGGGCTAGCTGGACACGGGATCTACCCATGAAGCTTCCCGGCGGGTTCGCGGCCGCGGGGGTCGCGTGCGGATTGAAGTCCCGCGGCGGTCTGGACCTCGGGCTGCTCGTGTCGGATCGTCCCACGACCGCCGCCGGCGTGGTCACCGGCAACCGGGTGAAGGCGGCCCCGGTGCTGCTGACCAAACGGCTGCTTCGCACCGGGAGCGCGCGCGGCATCGTCGTCAACGCCGGCAACGCGAACGCCTGCACTGGCCGGCAGGGCATCCTCGACGCGCAGCAGATGGGCGCGGCCGCTGCCCGAGCGGCGACCACGCATAGGCGCCAGATGCTGGTCGCATCGACGGGGATCATCGGGGTCCCGATGGACATGGATGCGGCAGTTCGCGGGATCGCCGCCGCGGCCGACGGTCTATCCCCGGGCGGCCTCGATGACTTCGCCGACGCCATCTTGACCACCGACACGACGCGCAAGGTCGCGGCCGCGTCGCTGGACGGCGGGGCGTCGATCGTCGGCGTCGCCAAGGGGGCGGCGATGATCGCGCCCGAGATGGCCACGATGCTGTGCTTCATCGCAACCGACGCGCCGGTGGACCGGACCGTGCTCACGTCGTCGTTGACCGCTGCGATGCCGGACAGCTTCAACGCGATCAGCGTCGACGGCTGCATGTCCACCAACGACTGCGTCCTGGTACTGGCCAACGGCGCGGCGGGTGGCGAACCGATCACGCTGGAGGACGCGCGCGCGGATGCGTTCGCCGAAGCGCTCCGCGGTGTTTGCGCGCGGCTGGCGCGGGCGATCGTGGAGGACGGTGAAGGTGCGACGAAGGTGGTCACGATCCGGGTCGACGGCGCCGTGAACCCGAAGGAGGCGAAACGCGCGGCGAGCACGGTCGCATCCTCGGTGCTGCTGCGCTGCGCGTTGCACGGGGCCGACCCGAACTGGGGCCGGGTCCTGGCGGCGCTCGGCACCAGCGGGATCCCCTTCGACCCGAACCTGATCGACGTCTGGATCGGCGGCGAGCAGCTGTGCGCGCGCAGCGCGCCCGGCCCGGGGGATGGGGGGCGAGCGCGGCTCGCGCTGCTCGAACGCGAGGTCGAGGTCCGCGTCGAGATGAACCGGGGCGGGGCGAGCGCGACGGTGCTCACCAACGACCTGTCCGCCGAATACGTGCGGCTCAACGCGGAATACACGACGTGAGCATCGGCGCGCTGGAGAAGTCGCGCATCCTGATGGAGGCGCTGCCCTACATCAAGCGTTACCACGGGCGTACCATCGTCGTGAAGTACGGAGGCGCCGCGATGGAGGACCCCGCGCTGCGGGGATCCTTCGCCGACGACATCGTGCTGATGCGCTACGTCGGGCTCCATCCGGTGATCGTCCACGGTGGAGGGCCGCAGGTGACCGAGCACATGCGTAGGCTCGGCCGCGAGGCGACCTTCGTCGATGGGTACCGGGTCACGACCGCTGAGGATCTGGAGGTCGTGCGTTCGGTTCTGTCCGGCCTTATCAACAAGGACATCGTGTCGCTGATCAACCGGCATGGGCAGCTCGCCGCCGGCCTTTCCGGCGAGGACGGTGCGATGGTCCGGGTCAGACCCAAGCGCGCCTCGGTCGACCTCGGCTTCGTCGGGGAGGTCGAGCGCGTGGATCCGCGTATCGTGAGCGACCTCCTGCGGGACTTCATCCCGGTCATCGCCACGATCGGGGTCGACCAGGACGGTCAGGCCTACAACGTGAACGCCGATGAGGTCGCGGCCGCGACCGCGGAAGCGCTCGGGGCCGAGAAGTTGGTTTTCCTCACCAACGTTGAGGGCATCCTGGATCAGAAGTCTTCGTTGGTCCGTCAGATCGACGTCGCCGGCGTCGAGGCGCTCAAGGTCGAAGGTGCCGTGTCCGCGGGTATGCTGCCGAAGGTCGAGGCTGCGCTGCAGGCGGTCAAAGGCGGGGTTCCGCGCGTCACCATCCTCGACGGCCGCCTCGAGCACGCCTTGCTGCTCGAGATCTTCACCGACCAAGGCGTAGGGACCATGGTGACCCCATGAACCTCGACGAGTTGCGAGACGGCGAACGGCGTTTCCACATGCAGGTCTACGGCCGGCAGCCGGTCGGGTTCGTGCGCGGGCAAGGGTGCCTGCTCTGGGATACCGAGGGCAGGGAATACCTGGACTTCCTCTCCGGCATCGCGGTGATGAGCGTGGGCCACTCCCATCCCGTGGTGGTCGAAGCAGTGACGAAGCAGATCGGCACGCTGACTCACGTGTCCAACCTCTTCTACACAGAACCTCAGATTCGCTTGGCAGAACGCCTCCACGCGTTGCTCGGGTGGGGTCGGGCCTTCTTCGCCAACTCCGGCGCCGAGGCGAACGAATGTGCGCTCAAGCTCGCGAGGAAGTGGTCGGCGCTGGCGCACGGCACACCGCGCAGCAGCGTCGTCGCGGCGCTGGGGTCGTTCCACGGCCGGACCTTCTCGACCTTGGCCGCCACGGGGCAGCCTGCCAAGCACGAGCCGTTCATGCCGTTGCCGCCCTGGTTCACCCACGTGCCGTTCAACGATCTCGACGCGCTCGACCAGGCCGTCGACGAGCGCACCAGCGCTGTGCTGCTCGAGGTCGTCCAGGGGGAGGGCGGCGTCCAGCTCGCCACCCCCGAGTTCATGGCTGCCGCGCGCAAGGCCTGCGACGACCACGGCGCGCTGCTCGTGGTGGACGAGGTGCAGACGGGGCTGGGGCGCACCGGACGCTGGTTCGCGTTCGAACACACCGGCATCGTCCCCGACATCGTGACCCTGGCCAAGGCGCTGGGCGGCGGGCTGCCCATCGGCGCCTGCATCGCGCGCGAGGAAGTCGCCGACGCGTTCGCCCCAGGGGATCACGCGACGACCTTCGGCGGCGGCCCGGTCGTGTGCGCCGCTGCGCTTGCCGTGCTCGACGTCATCGAGCGCGAGGGCCTGGTGGAACGGGCCGCGGCGATGGGCGAGCTGCTCGTGCGGTCGCTGCGCGAGGCGATCCGGCCGGCCGCCGTGCGCGAGGTGCGCGGCTCGGGGCTGCTGGTAGCCGTGCAACTGGTCGAGCAGCACGCCGCCGAGGTGGTCGCGCGGGCGCTCGATGCCGGTCTGGTGATCAACGCCGTTTCCCCGGACGCGATCCGGTTCGCGCCGCCCCTGATCGTCGACGCCGACCAGATCGATCGTGCCACCGCGATCGTCGCCGGGATCCTGGAGACCATCGGATGAGCGAACGTGGCAGCGCGAAGGTTTGGATCATCGCGTTCGTGGGGGTCGCCGCGGCCGGCCTCGGCGGTCTGATCGGTATCGGGTGCGCGATCGGGGCCAATGCCTGCCCGTTCGGCGATGACGGCGGGATCACTTCGACGGCAGGGAGCGACATCTACGTCGAGGCTGCGTGCATCGGGTGCCACGGCGGCCTCGGCGAGGGAACCGGCCGTGGGCCCTCCCTGATCGGCGGCTCGGTCACCGAGCGAACGTTCGCGTCACTGGTGGACGTCATCGGCCGTGGCAGCCCGCCGATGCCGCGGTACAAGGGGTTCCTGACCCCGGAGCAGATCCAGGCTGTCGCCCGCTACGTGCAGAAGCTCCAGGAGGCCGGACCGTGAAGCGAAGACCGTTGATCTTGATCGTTGAGGACGACCCGAGCGTCCAGAACCTGCTCACGCTGCTCCTCGAAGGCGAAGGGTTCGAGGTGATCACCGCCAAGGACGGGCTCGAGGGTTTGGTCAAGCTGGATCTGCAGCACCCTTCGCTGCTGATCCTGGATCTGATGATGCCCAACGTCTCGGGCGACCGGCTGTTCGAGGAGGTCCGGCAGGACCCCCGGCTCCGTGAAGTGCCGATCCTCATCGTCTCGGGGCGCCACGACGTGCACGAGTCCTTCGACGCGTTGCTCGGCAAGCCGAACGTATTCACCAAGCCCATCGATCCGACCGCCTTGATCGATCGGGTGGAGGAGCTGCTCGGCAAGCCAGAACCGGGGGAGCTCTCGTGACCCGGCACTTCCTGACGATGGACTCGGTCACGGCCGAGGAGCTTGCCGAGCTGCTCGACAAAGCCGACGCCATGAAGGCCGCGCGCGCCTCCTCCGAGACCCTCGCCGGCCGCTCGGTCGCGATGATCTTCGAGAAGCCGTCGACCCGGACGCGGATCTCGTTCGAGGTCGCGATCACCGAGCTCGGGGGGACGCCGGTCGTCCTCAACGCCGGCGATCTGCAGCTCGGACGCGGCGAGACGATCGAGGACACCGCGCGCGTCCTGTCCCGGTACTGCCACGCGGTCGTGGTTCGCACGTTCGAGCAGGATCGCCTCGAACGGCTGGCGCGCGCCGGCCAGATCCCGGTCATCAATGCGCTGTCGGATCTGGAGCATCCCTGCCAGGCCCTCGCCGACCTGCAGACGGTGCGCGAGCAGCTCGGTGCACCGTCCGGCAAGACCCTCGTCTACGTCGGCGATGGGAACAACGTGGCGCACTCGCTACTCCTGGCCGGAGCGCTCGCGGGGATGAACGTGGTGATCGCTTCGCCCCCTGGCTACGAGCCGATCCCGCAGATGGTAAAGCGAGCCGAGAGCCTCGCCGAGTCGTCGGGCGGGTCGGTCGCGGTCATGACCGATGCGGCCGAGGCCGTGGCCGGCGCCGACGTCGTGTACACCGACGTCTGGGCGAGCATGGGGCAGGAACGTGAAGCGGAAGAGCGCCGCCTGATCTTCGCGCCGTACCAGCTCAACGCGACGCTGCTCGAGCAGGCGGCGCCGCACGCCATCGTCATGCACTGCCTTCCCGCCCACCGAGGTGAGGAGATCACCGACGACGTGTTCGAAGGGGAACATTCCGTTGTGTGGGATCAGGCCGAGAACAGGCTCCACGCCCAGAAGGCGCTCCTGGAGTGGTTGGTGCCGTGAAGACGCAGCGGCAGCAAGCGATCGCGCGTCTGATCCGCCGGCGCGTCGTCACCAGTCAGCACGAGATCGCCTCGATGCTGCGCGAGAAGGGGCTGCGCGCGACCCAGGCCACGATCTCACGGGATCTGGAGGAGCTGGGGGCGTTCAAGGCGCGTCTCGCCGATGGCCGGGTCGCATACCGCCTGCCCGACGAGCCCGCCGGGGGATCGGATCACCTCCGCCGCATGCTGATCGAGTTCCGCAGCGACATCAGCGCCTCGGGCAACCTTGTCGTGGTCAAGACCCCACCAGGTGGCGCGCAGCCGGTGGCGCGCGCGATCGACACGGCGGGGCTCGCGGACACCATCGGGACCCTCGCCGGCGATGACACGATCCTGATCGTCTGTCGCGAAGGGATCGCCGGGCGAACGGTCGCGCGCCGGCTCGAGCGTCTCACCGGGGTCCCGGCGACGAAGGAGGCATGACGTGACGGAACGATGCGTGCTCGCGTACTCGGGGGGTCTTGACACCACGGTCGCGATCGGCTGGCTGAGGGACAAGTACGGCTGCGAGGTGATCGCGATGGCGGCGGACGTCGGCCAGGGCGTGGACGCAGATCTGCTGCGCGCGCGCGGCCAAGCCTGCGGCGCCAGCGATGTGGTCGTGGTCGATGCCCGGGAGGAGTTCGCGCGCGACTTCGCCGCGCCGGCGTTGCGCGCCAACGCGCTTTACATGGGCAAGTACCCGCTGGTATCGGCACTCTCTCGCCCCCTGATCGCCCGTCACCTCGTGCAGGTCGCACGCGAGACCGGAGCGAGCCTGGTGGCGCACGGATGCACCGGCAAGGGGAACGACCAAGTGCGCTTCGAGGTGGCGACCACAACGCTGGCGCCGGACCTGACCACGCTGGCCCCGGTCCGCGACGCGGGGCTGAGCCGCGAGGCTGCGATCGCCTACGCCGAGGAGCGCGGCTTGCCGGTGCCCGTGACTCGCTCGAGCCCCTACTCGATCGACGAGAATCTGTGGGGTCGCACGATCGAGTGCGGGATCCTGGAAGATCCGTGGGTATCGCCACCCGGCGACGCCTACGAGTGGACCGCGGATCCCGCTGAGGCACCCGCCGAGCCCGACGTGATCACCCTCACGTTCGAACGCGGCGTGCCGATGGCGGTCGACGGCTCACCGATGGGGCTGGTCGAGCTGATCGGGACGGTATCCAAGCGCGCGGGCGCGCAGGGGATCGGCCGGATCGACATGATCGAGGATCGCCTGGTGGGCATCAAGAGCCGCGAGATCTACGAGGTCCCCGCCGCCATCACGTTGATCACCGCCCATCGTGACCTCGAGGCCCTCACACTCGAGCGCGGCGTCGGCACCTACAAGCGCAGCGTCGAGGGAACCTACGCCGACCTGATCTACAACGGGCTGTGGTATTCGCCCCTGCGGCTCGCGCTCGATGCGTTCATCGAGGAGACGCAGAAACCGGTGACCGGCGAGGTCCGTCTGCGGCTGGCGCGCGGCGCGATCGCCGTGGAGGGACGCCGCGGTCCGCGCGCGCTTTACGCCCAAGACCTGGCCACCTACGACGAAGGCGATCGGTTCGATCACACGGCTGCGGCAGGATTCGTGAAGCTCTGGGGACTCCCTCTGAAGGTTTGGTCCGAGCGACAGGGAGACGCCGGATGAGCACTCTGTGGGGCGGACGCTTCGAGGACGCCCCCGCGCCCGAGATGCTCGCCTACACCGAGAGCATCTCGTTCGATCATCGCCTCGTGCGAGAGGACTGCGCGGTGCTGGTCGCGCACGTGCGCGCGCTGACGCGCGCCGAGCTGCTCAGCGACGATGAGTCCGAGGCGGCCGTGCGCGCGCTGGGCGCGGTGGCCGCCGAGATCGCCGACGGCTCCTTCGCGCCTGATCCGTCGGACGAGGATATCCACTCGGTGGTGGAGCGCGCGCTGCTCGCCCGGGAGCCGGAGGTCGGGCCCAAGGTGCGCGCCGGTTTGTCACGCAACGACCGGGTTGCCACGGTGCTCCGGCTGTGGCTGCTGCGTGAAGGCCGCGCGCTGCTCGGGGATCTGGTGGCGTTCATCGAGACGCTCAGGTCGCGCGCCGACCAGACGCGCGACCTGCTGATGCCCGGGTACACGCACCTGCAACGGGCTCAACCCGTGACCCTCGGCCACCACCTGCTCGCGCACGCGTTCGCGCTCGCGCGCGACGCCGGCAGGTTCGTGGACGCGCTCGCGCGGACGGATCGCTCGCCGTTGGGTGCCGGCGCGCTCGCCGGCTCGACGCTCGGCCTCGACGCCGGGCAGGCAGCGCGGGACTTGGGTTTCGCCGGTGCGATGGCGAACTCCTTGGACGCCGTCGCTGCGCGCGACTTCGTCGCGGAGGTCCTGGCCGCTTGCGCGATCTGTGCGGTCGACCTCTCGCGCATCGGTGAGGAGATCGTGCTGTGGACCTCGCAGGAGTTCGGGTTCGCCTCGCTGGACGACTCCTATGCGACCGGCTCGAGCCTGATGCCGCAGAAGAAGAACCCGGATGTCTTCGAGCTCGCACGGGGCAAGGCCGGCCGCGTGATCGGCGACCTCACCGGGCTCCTCGCCACCCTCAAAGGACTGCCCCTCGCATACAACCGGGATCTGCAGGAGGACAAGGAGCCGTTGTTCGACGCGGTCGATGTGGTGCGCGGGACGCTGCGGCTGCTCACCGGCGCGCTGGGCGCGTTGCGGTTCGACGCCGACGCCATGGCCGCCGCTGCGGGCGACGACCTGCTGCTCGCGACCGATCTCGCCGAGGAGTTGGTCCGGCGAGGCATCCCGTTCCGCGACGCGCACGAGGCGGTCGGCGGCGCCGTCCGTCAGGCGCTTGCGTCCGGCCGCGGCCTTCGCGACCTCGACGATGCGGAGTTGGTGCCATCGATGCCCGAAGCGGCCGGTGAGATCCGAGCGATGCTGGACGCGGCCGGCTCGGTGCGTCGGCGTGGCGCGCCCGGCCCGGGATCGATCGACGAGCAGCTCGCCGCCCTCGCCGTCGAGCTCGGGGCGATCAAAGCCGCCCGGTAGCGGCGACGATCCCCTGGGGGCCGAAGGTAGGATCGGCCTGGATGCCGAGCACGAACGAGACGGTGGAAGCCCTCTTCGCGGAATGGGCCGAGCTGCTGCAACTCGCCGGCGCGGACGCGTTCCGGGTGCGCGCCTATGAGAAGGCGGCCCGGTCGATCGGCGGGTTCTCGAAGGACCTGCGCGACCTCGACGACAAAGGCCTGCGCGCCATCCCATCGGTGGGCGCGAGCATGGCCGCCCGGATCCGCGAGTACCTCGAGACCGGGACGTTGCACGAACTCGAGGATCTGCGCGAGCAGGTCCCTGCGGGGCTTCGCGAGATGATGCGGATCCCGAGCCTCGGGCCGAAGAAGGCGATCCTGCTGCACGAGACCCTGGGTATCTCGACCGTCGATGAGCTGGCCGGCGCGGCACGCGACGGCAAACTGCGCGGGATCAAGGGACTCGGTCAGAAGACCGAGGAGAACCTGCTCCGCGGCATCCAGAACTTGCGCGAGCACGGCGGCCGGATCCTCATCGACGCGGCGATGGACGCCGCCGTCGGGGTGATCGAGGCACTGCGAGGGCTCGCCGAGGTCGACCAGATCACCTACGCCGGCTCCCTGCGCCGGATGCGCGACACCATCGGCGACATCGACATCCTGGTGGCGTCGGCCAACGCTGCGCCGATCATGGACTCCTTCGCCGGGCTCTCGAGCGTGAAGGAGGTGCTGGCGCACGGCGAGACCAAGACGAGCGTCCTCACCGATACCGGGCTGCAGATCGACCTGCGGACCGTCCCGGCCGACGCCTGGGGCGCGGCACTGATCTACTTCACCGGGTCCAAGTCCCACAACATCAAGATCCGCGAGATCGCCGTCCGCAGGGGGTGGAAGCTCTCGGAGTGGGGCCTGTTCAAAGCCGACACGGGCAAGAAGATCGCCGCCGAGACCGAGGAGGAGGTCTACGAGGCGCTCGGCTTGCCGTGGATCCCTCCGACGATGCGCGAGGACACCGGCGAGATCGAGGCGGCGTTCGCGGGCACGCTCCCCACGGTCGTGGAGCGCCGAGACATCCGCGGTGACCTCCATTCGCACACCAACCTCACCGATGGGCTCGCCCCCCTGGAGGAGATGCTCGCCGCCGCGGCCGCCGCCGGATACTCCTACTACGTCGTGACCGACCACGCCGAGGGTCTGCCGATGACTGGGATGGATCGCGGCAAGGCGCTCGCGCAACGCAAGCGGATCGCCACGCTGCAGAAGAAGTATCCGAAGATGACCATCCTGCACGGTTCGGAGCTCAACATCGCCAAGGACGGCAGCGTCGACTACGACCCGGCGTTCCTCGCAGGGTTCGACCTACTGGTCGCCAGCGTCCATTCGATGTTCCGGCTCCCGCGCGACGAGCAGACGGCGCGGATCATCCGCGCGATGGAGAACCCGTTCATCAACGTCATCGGACACCCGACCGGGCGCCTCATCGGCCGGCGTGAGCCTATCGACGTGGACTTCGAGTCCATCTGCAACGCCGCGGTGCGGACCGGGACGGCGCTCGAGGTGAACTCCTTCCCCGACCGGATGGACCTGCGCGACGAGCACGTACGCTGGGCGATCGAGCGCGGGGTCACGATCGCGATCGACACGGACTCGCACGCTCCCAAGCATCTCGAGCACCTGCGGTTCGGCGTCGCGACAGCGCAGCGAGGCTGGGCGCGCAAGACCGACGTTCTCAACGCCCGTACGCTCAAGCAGCTACGAACCTTCGTCGAGAAGAAGCGGCCCGGATGAGCGTGGCGACGGATCAGTTGCCGCTGCGGCCGGTGGCGCGTGCGTTCTTCGCGCGACCAACGCTCGATGTCGCGCGCGACCTCATCGGCTGCCTCCTCGTGCACGACCTCCCGGAGGGCACCGTTGTCGGCTCGATCGTCGAAACCGAGGCCTACACGGATCGCGATCCGGGGAGCCATGCTTTCAGCGGCATGACGGCACGCAACGCGCCTATGTTCGAGGAACCGGGTAACGCGTATGTCTATTTCACGTACGGCATGCACCACTGCCTGAACGCCGTCACCGAGGAGACCGGCCGCGCCGGAGCCGTGCTCCTGCGCGCCGTCGAACCGATCGCGGGGCTCGAGCACCTGCGGTCACGGCGTCCCGGACGGCGCGACAGGGACCTCGCGCGCGGCCCCGGACGCCTGACGCTGGCGTTCGGGATAGGGCGTGAGCATGATCGCGCCGACCTGACGACCGGGGTGCTGCGGATCTGCACAGGGGAGCGACTCCCCGAAGCCGCGCTGGTCCGCACGGCGCGCATCGGACTGGCAGCGGCGCAGCAGGACGGCCGACGGTGGCGCTTCGCGGTGAAAGGCAGTCCGTGGGTGTCGTCCGGGCGATCGACGACCGCTAGGGGTTCACGTAGATCGTGACCGTCGCGCCTCTTCCGTAGCGCTCACCGGCGCATGGGCTCTGCAGCCAGACACGGCCGGGTGTGGTTTCGGATATCTGGCGGCAGCCCGCGATGCCGCCGGTATTCGCTCGGGTGACGACGCGCGGGACGAATCCTGCGTCGATGAGGCGCTGGCGCGCGCGCGCGACCGTACGGCCCAGCACCATCGGCACGTCGCTGATCGCGGCGTCGTTGCTCACGTAGATCGTGGCTGGATCCCCGACCTTCGCGGCGGTCTGCGGTTGGGGTTTCTGATCGCACACTGTTCCCGGCGCGAAGGCGGGACAGTACTGCGACACCACGTTGAGCGCGAAGCCCGCCTTCTCCATGATGTCGCGCGCGGTCGAGGACTTCATGCCGACCACAGCCGGTGTCGAGGGGATCTCGCCGGAAGTGGGTTCGGTGCAGACCTCGGTCGGCTCGGAGCCGCGCAGGAACTGCTGTACCTCGATGAGGTAAGGGGGCGTGAACTCGTTCGGCAGGCAGTTCCTGCTTCCGTCGACCTTCACCTTGACGAGCAGCGTGTCGGTCGCCTCCGGGAACAGTTCCGTCGCGACGCCCTTGTGGGCGGCGATCATGAATGCTCTCCACATCTCCCCGGGCCATGAACTGCCGTAGACGCGACGCC
Source organism: Actinomycetota bacterium (assembly GCA_036397635.1). Taxonomy (GTDB): domain Bacteria; phylum Actinomycetota; class AC-67; order AC-67; family AC-67; genus DASWIP01. The sequence continues at coordinate 37,085 of DASWIP010000137.1, forward strand.
GGGTGCGCGGGGGCACCATCGGAACCTGCGCCTGCGGGAACCCTGCCCAGCTCACGGCCGCCATCTGCGGCGTGAATCCTGCGAACCAGGCATCGGCGTAATTCTCAGAGGTCCCGGTCTTGCCGGCGACCGGACGTCCGAAGCCGAGGTTGCGTCCCGTGCCTGTCTTCATGACCTCTTCGAGGGCCTCGATCGCGAGCGCCGCGACCGGTTCAGCCAACACCCGCTTGCGCTCGCGCTTGGGCTCGTAGATCACCGTGCCGCTGGAATCGGTGATCTGGAAGATGGGGGTCGGCTCCACCTTGATCCCGCCGGCGGCGAGGGTCGCATACCCGGTCGCAAGATCGAGCGGCGTGACCTCTTCGCTCCCAAGCGCGATCGCGTGGACCGCGTCGAGCGGCGCAGTGATGCCCATGCGTTTCGCGACTTCGACGACCTTCTTGGGTCCGACCTCCAGGACGACCTGTGCGTAGACCACGTTGACGCTGAGCGCTGTGCCGCGCTTGAGAGTCAGGCTCGATCCCGGATTCGTCCCCTCGTAGTTGCCCGGGCTCCAGGAGGTCCCGTTGGGGAGGCGCAACGAGATGCGTGACCCGCCGCGGTAGACGCGCTCCAGCGGGATGCCCCTCTCGAGCGCTGCGATGAGCGTGAACAGCTTGAAGGCGGAGCCGGGTTGACGTCCAGGTCTCCGCGCCGCCAGGTTGTACTTCGCGTAGCGGTCCTTCCGTCCGAAGAATCCGCGCCCGCCGACCATCGTGACCACGCCGCCCGTGCGAGGATCGATCGCCACGAAGGCCGTGTGAGGATCGCTCTTGAACGGAAGCACCTGCGCGGTGATCTTCTCGGCCGTGCGCTGAAGCTCCGGGTTGAGCGACGTGTGGATCCGCAGGCCACCCTTGAACACAGCATTGATTCGCTCAGCGCGGGTTTCGCCGAGGAATCCGAACTCCTCGGCGTCGTTGAAGATCAGGTCCTTGATGTAGTCGATGAAGTAGGCGAAGCGGTAGGTCTGCGTATCCGCGCCGGGTTTGAGTCCGAGCGCCGCTTCCCTGGCCTTGTCGAACTCGGTCTCGGGCAGCATCCCCTCATCGAACATGCGGCGTAGCACGACGTTCCTACGCGAGAGCGCGACTGCGTTGTCACCGCTCGGATCGTAGGCCGATGGCGACCTGATCAGGCCGGCGAGCAGCGCGCCCTCCACCACGCCCAGCTTATGGGCCGGCTTGGAGAAGAAGGTCTTGGCAGCAGCCTCGATTCCGTACGCGCCTCTGCCGAAGTACACGGTGTTCAAGTACCGCTCGAGGATCTCGTCTTTGGTGAAGCGCTCCTCGAGTTGATAGGCGAGGATCGCCTCCTTGATTTTGCGCTCCACTGTGCGATCGCGGTCCACGAGGGTGTTCTTGACCAACTGCTGCGTGATGGTCGAGCCGCCCTCCACGACGCGCCCCTCGGCGGCGTTCTTGGTGAGAGCTCGGATCACGGCCAAGTAGTCCACGCCCGCGTGCTGGTAGAACCGGGCATCCTCGATCGCGAGCACCGCGTCGCGGACGTGCTCCGGCACTTGGGCCAGCGGGATCACCTCGCGATCCTCCTCTGCGTGGAGCTCGGTGATCAGAGAGCCGTCGGCGGCATATACCTTCGTCGTCTGCGCGATGGTGTTGGCCTTCGCCAGCGCGTCATCCAGCGAGGGGACGGTGACGCAGGCCGACGCCAACATGACGAATCCCAGCGCCGCGGCTCCGCCGCGTAACGCTGTCTTGTGAGGGAGGGAAGGGGCCATGGTTGGTCGGTCACCCCATGGTACCGCCCGCTCCACGGAGGCCGCTGAACCTCGGGAAAGCCTCGCCCCCGGGTCGACCCGGGGGGCGAAGGATGGACTCGAGGACGGTCTGCTCAGGCGACCGAGAAGGTGAACGCTGCGTCGGCCGCGCCCTCGATCACCACGATCGCGTACTCGGCTGCGGCCGGGATGGTGCCCGACTCGTCGCCCTCGTTGAAGAACTCGCCGACGACGACCGGCGCCGGTCCGTTATCGCAGGTGCCGAGGGACTCGCTGGCCGGGGTTGGCCGGCCTCCGCTTCCCTTCGACGCTTGACCCGCTATTCCTGTCTGACGTGATGGCGCCCGCTGGTACGATGCGGCCGGATATGGCCAAGAGCGATCTCTTCGATGATCTCGTCTGGCGAGGGCTCGCCTACCAGTGGACCGGGGAGGATGCACTGCCGGCCCGCCTTCGATCAGGCCCCACCACCCTGTACCACGGATGCGACCCGTCTGCGGACTCGCTGCACATCGGGAATCTGATCGGACTCGTGGCTTTGCGTCGGTTCCAGCGAGCCGGGCATCGTCCCATCGCCTTAGCGGGCGGCGGCACGGGCATGATCGGGGATCCCTCGGGACGCAGCGAGGAGCGGAACCTCCTTGACGGTGAGCGGCTCGAGGCCAACCTCGCCGGCATCCGGTCGCAGCTGGAGCAGTTCCTCGACTTCGATGCCGGCGAGGGCAGCGCCCTCCTGGTGAACAACGCCGACTGGCTCACCCGCTTCACCTACGTCGATTTCCTGCGCGATGTGGGCAAGCATTTCTCGGTCAATGTGATGCTCGCCAAGGAATCGGTTAGCGCCCGTCTGGAGAGTGGATCGGGTATCACCTACACCGAGTTCAGCTACATGTTGATGCAGGCCTACGACTTCGTGCATCTGCACGGCGAGTTCGGATGTGAGCTCCAGATCGGTGGCTCAGACCAGTTCGGAAACATCGTCGCAGGCATCGATCTCGGTCGTCGTATGACGCAGGCGCGCATGTTCGGCCTGACCTGGCCTCTGATCGAGCGCAGCGACGGCGCGAAGATGGGCAAGACCGCAGAGGGCGCGATCTGGCTCTCGCCCGAGCGGACCAGTCCCTACACCTTCTACCAGTGGTTCGTCCGGGTACCCGACGCCGATGTCGGGCCGTTCCTCCGGCTCTTCACCGAGGTGCCGCGAGATGAGATCGAAATCCTGGAACGCCGGGCCGCCGACGCTGCGGCGAAGCGCGAGGCCCAGACCCGCTTGGCGCGCGAGCTGACTCTGATGGTCCACGGCGAGGATGGGCTGGCGAAGGCGGAACGCGCCACCAGAGCGTTCTTCGGCGGGGACCTGGATGGGTTGGAGGAACGGGACCTGCTCGAGATCTTCGCCGACGTTCCCTCTGTCGAGGTGCCGAAAGCTGCCCTCGACATGGGGATCCCTGCCGTGGACGCGCTCGTCCAGGCCGGGCTGGCCTCCAGCAAGAGTGAGGCTCGACGCGTGATCGAAGGGGGCGGCGCCTACCGGAACAATCGCCGGATCGAGTCGGCGTCGGCGACGCTGGGAGCCACGGATCTCGCGACCGGAACGGTCATGGTGCTGCGCGCCGGGAAGAAGTCCTACGCGCTCCTTCGCGCCGTCTGAGGTCGGCGGCGCAGGAACAAGCCCAGAGACAGCGATCCGAGCCCCACCAGGGCTCCGGCCACGCCGGTTCCTCCCGAAGACGATGCAGCATGGAACGCAGCCCCGAGTGGGTAGGTTCCCGCGTGCGTGGGGCCGGTCGGGGCACCGACCCGCATCCCCTGGACGGTGAGACTCGGGGCGACGCCGGCGCCGGGGGAGGTGGATGCGCGGCCGGCGGGCGGATGGACCGACGCGACCGGATGGTCCACGGCCGCCGCCGGACGGGTGAGGAAGACCTCGACGACCCACAAGCTTCCGTTCTGCCACGCCGCGCCCACACCGACACGCCGATACCTCGGAAGAAGGATGTTGCGACGGTGATCGTCGCTGCGCATGAACGCGGTGTGGACCGCGCGCACGGAGGGCCCAACGCCGACGTTCTCGCCGACGAAGGCGGGAGAGCCCAACCGGCGCCGACCGGCAGCCGTCCCCAGCGCGGGGTTGTGATAGATCCGGCCACGCCGCGCCATCCGGCGCGCGTGCTCCTCGGCCACCGCGCGCGCGCGAGCGTCCGGCCGCAGCGTCCTCAATCCGAGCTGGCGGCGTTCCTTGTTGATCATCCTCAGCGCCAGCGTTTCAGGGGAGGTACTTGCCGTGTCCTGAGATGTCGACGTGGGAGGCTGGCGGCAGTCGCCGAAGCTGACCCCACCGACACGCGTACACGCCCCGGCGGGCGCGGCGAGCGTGATCAGGATCACCGTGATCAAGCCGGTGAGCGCCGTCGCGGCGCGTACTCGCAGAGGGTCACCCCAAGCCATGGCGGGTAAGGTTCGCCCCCCGCACGGGGAGTCCTGCCGGGAAGGTACCGTTTCTGCTGGTAGAAGGGATATGGCGGCATGAGCGGAAGCCGCCATCTCGGTTGACACCCCTGGAGGCGGCGCGTAGCATAACCGTCCGGTCCGGGGCGACGGTCCCCGGCCGAGGGGTACCGACTGAGTGCATCTTCCCAGCCATAGCCCACCAGGGGACAGCCGCTAGGACCGCGCGCGCCGCGGGAGGCTGTCGGTGACCACAGGTCACCGATTTTCTTTTTGGGCCGAGGCCGGGAGAGGCGCCGGATCGGGGCTCCGAGAAGCTTGAGAATTCCATAGCGAGCGTGAGCATCTACAGCCAAGGTACGAAGGGCACACGGTGGATGCCTAGGCGCCAGGAGCCGACGAAGGACGCTGCAGGCTGCGAAAAGCCTCGGGGAGCCGCCAAGCAGGCACCGATCCGAGGATCTCCGAATGGGGCAACCCGGCTGGCGTAATGGCCAGTCACGCTCCGCTGAACACATAGGCGGAGCTGAGGGAACCCGGGGAAGTGAAACATCTCAGTACCCGGAGGAAGAGAAAGCAACCGCGATCCCCCTAGTAGTGGTGAGCGAACGGGGGACAGCCCAAACCTGCGTGACGTGATAGCCCAGCGGCGTTGTCACGTGGGGGTAGTGGGACCATTCAGGGGGCACGCTGGAGCTCCCAGGGAGTTACAAAGTCCACATCTAGTCGAACGCCATGGAAAGGGCGGCCAGAGACGGTAACAGCCCCGTAGACGAAAGATGATGGACCTCCCGAGTGGGATCCCAAGTAGCACCGAGCCCGTGAAATTCGGTGTGAATCTGGGGGGACCACCCCCTAAGGCTAAACACTCCCTGGCGACCGATAGTGAACCAGTACCGTGAGGGAAAGGTGAAAAGTACCCCGGGAGGGGAGTGAAATAGTACCTGAAACCGTGTGCCTACAAACCGTCGGAGCAAGCCGTCTGGGCAACCAGACGGGGAGTGACGGCGTGCCTTTTGAAGAATGAGCCTGCGAGTTGCGCTACGTGGCGAGGTTAAGGGGTGTCCCGGAGCCGAAGCGAAAGCGAGTCTGAACAGGGCGTTCAGTCGCGTGGTGCAGACCCGAAGCCGAGTGATCTATCCATGGGCAGGTTGAAGCGCGGGTAAGACCGCGTGGAGGACCGAACCGACTCGGGTTGAAAACCGGGCGGATGACCTGTGGATAGGGGTGAAAGGCCAATCAAACTCGGTGATAGCTGGTTCTCCCCGAAATGCATTTAGGTGCAGCGTCGTGTGTTCCGTGTCGGGGGTAGAGCACTGTTTGGGCTAGGGGGCCTACAAGCTTACCGAACTCAGGCAAACTCCGAATACCGATACGCCAAGCACGGCAGTGAGACTGCGGGCGATAAGGTTCGTAGTCGAGAGGGAAACAGCCCAGATCGCCAGCTAAGGTCCCTAAGCACGCGCTAAGTGGGAAACGCTGTCCGCCTGTGAAGACAGCCAGGAGGTTGGCTTAGAAGCAGCCACCCTTGAAAGAGTGCGTAACAGCTCACTGGTCGAACGGGCGGGCGCGGAAAATGGAACGGGGCTCAAGCATGCCGCCGAAGCCGCGGACTCCGAGCAATCGGAGTGGTAGGGGAGCGTTCCGTCCGGAGTGAAGCGCGACCGATAAGGACGCGTGGACCGGCCGGAAGTGATGATGCTGGCATGAGTAACGACAAAGCAGGTGGAATTCCTGCTC
>DASWIP010000138.1:0-3360 GCA_036397635.1 Actinomycetota bacterium
GGTGTAGGTCCAGAAGCGGATCTCCTTGTCGTCCTCGACGATCAGCGGCCCCAGCAGCCGCGACAGGTTGCCTTTGGCGACCATGCGGAAGATGTGCATCTGCCACAGGCGATCCTGCGCGAGCGCGTAGCCCGCTCCGTACGCCACGTCCTCGGCCGTCTCGCCGTAGACGTGGGGGACGCCGAACTGGTCGCGCACGATCGTGATGTCACTCTGCGCGCGTGCGGGACCCACACCGGCGAGCAGCGCGGCGACGATCGCGGCGAGCACGACCTGCCTGAACAACGGACGACGGACTGAAGACATCGAAGCCCTCCCCAGGGTCGGTAACCTCCCTGGGGTTCGCCGTCCCGCCCGCCTCCTCCTTGTGTGGGGGTCGAAAAGCGATGAGCCCCCCGGTCGGGGGGCCCACAAGAGCTTCTCGATCAGATGCGGCGCTTCGGCCGGCGGCCGAGCAGGCGGTTGCGACCGCGTCCGCTGTTGTACACGCTCCGCGGCGGGTGCATCTTCATGCCCGCCTCCAGGATCTCGGCGTGCAGCTTCAGGCGTGCGGCGATCCGGCTGACGTCGGCTCGCTGGTCGGGGAGCACGAGCGTGATACCCACGCCCGAGCGTCCGGCGCGCGCGGTCCGGCCCACGCGGTGGACGTAGGCCTTGTCGTCCTCCGGTGGGTCGTAGTTCACCACGTGAGTGATCCCGTCGATGTCCAGCCCGCGGGCTGCCACGTCGGTCGCGACGAGCACGTCGTGCGAGCCTTCGTCGAACCGCGCGAGCGCGCGCTCGCGCTGCGGCTGGCGCATATCACCGTGGAGCGCCTGCGCGTTGAAGCCGTGCTGCTTCAGCGAGGACGCGAGCCGGTCGGCGCCGCGCTTGGTGCGGACGAAGATCAGCGTGCGGCCTCGGTCGTCGGCGAGCTCACGGACGAGCGCGGCGACCTTGCCGTGCTGCTCGACCGGCAGGAAGCGGTGATCGGCGGTGGAAACCACCGGACGCGCATCGGTGATCTCGTGGCGGGTGGGCTCGTGCGTGTAGCGCTGTGCGAGCCGTCCCACATCGCCATCCAGCGTCGCCGAGAACAGCATGGTCTGGCGCTGCTCGGGCAGCATCGCGAGGATCTTGTTCACGTCGGGCAGGAAGCCCATGTCCAGCATCCGGTCGGCCTCGTCGAGCACAGCGATCCGGACCTGATCGAGCCGCACCATGCCCCGGCCGACGAGGTCGATCATGCGGCCCGGCGTCGCCACCAGGATGTCGGCGGCGCGCGCGGCCTTGCCTTGCGCCCCGACGCTGGTGCCGCCGTAGACGGTTGCGATCTTCATCCGCTTCGGCCCGGCGATCGCCGTGAACTCCTCGGCCACCTGCATGGCGAGCTCGCGCGTGGGGACGAGCACCAGCCCTGTCGGGCTCTTGGAGTCGTGGCTCAGGCGCTCGATCATCGGTACCGCGAAGGCCAGGGTCTTGCCCGAGCCTGTCCGGGACCTCGCGAGCACGTCGCGGCCGGCCATGGCGTCGGGCAGCACGAGAGCCTGGATGGGGAAGGTCGCGTCGATCCCACGGCTCCGCAGCGCCTCGACGGTCGCGGCGGTGACGCCGAAGGTCGAGAAACAGGGTTCGGGCTCGACTGGTTCGTCGATGTCGCGCGCGGCGACAAGTGCAGCATCGGTCATACGGTTCTACTCCTTCACGGCACGCAGCCGTGCTTGGCGTCACATAAGTGACGTCTCGGGCGAGGATCCACAACCCGAGACCGTCCAGAAGGAGGAACCGGAAGGCGAAGCCTCACAGGATGGCGGTCGTTCCGCCGTCCTTATAGGCGACATCGTATCAGGTCGCGGCGACCTTGAGTGAGAAGGGGCAGAGATGTCCGTTCTCAGCGCGGCTGGACGACCACGTCGAATGCGATCACGGCCGGGACCGGCACGTCCAGCCCGAGCGCGTTCAAGGGGATCTGGTGGATGTCCTCACCGGTGATGGGGCCGCCGGTGTGCTCGGTCAACTGGATGACCGAGAGGGACGGTGGGAAGCTCTTGTTGACCACGAAGACGCGGTTCGTGGCCGAGTCGTACGCCACGCCCTCGGGCGCGCCGCCGGGGACAGCCGTGGCGATCCGCGCGATCTCAGCGTTACACGACGGCGACGGCGCGACCACGCACGCCGCCAGCATGTCGCGGTCGATGATGCTGATGCTGTCATCCGACCCGTTCGCGGTGATCAACCATGCGCGCCCCTGTGGACTCGTCCCAAAGGTGGCGTCGATCGGTCCCGCTCCGGGGAGGGCCAGCGTGAGCAAGGCATCGCTGGAGTCCGCGTCGTGGACGCTCACGCTGCTGCCCCCGATGTTGACGGTGTAGTTGAGGCCGTGATCCGTGTCGAAGACGGTGCCGTCGGCGCCGTCTCCGGCGGATCGTGTCGTTCTTCTGTACGCGACGACCTCAGGGCACAGCGGATCCGTGGCATAACAGTTATGCGGTCCCCACCCCAGCGCGATCGTGTCCAGGCCATCACCACAATTGGTCGAGGCGAACGCGTAACCGCTTACCGGGTCGATCGAAACGGCCCATGGTTGGGGGGCCGACGCTTCGACGGTTCCGTAGAGGGTCGAGATCTCATCGAGGCGACCGGTCCTGTCCAGCTGAGAGGCGTTGAACACCGTGATGCTTCCGTTGGGCACGTCGCAGCCTGCCAAGGCTTGGGAAGCGTTCGTCACCACGACCACCGGGATGGCTCCCCCCGATGGGCCGGCTCTCATGAACCCCGCGGTGATGCCGACCGACCCCGGTCTCGAAGGGAACGGTGACAACGGCAGCTCGGTCGCGAGGCCGCCGGAGAGATCGAAGACGCCGACCGAGCCCTCAGCGAGCCCATGGTTGGCGGCGAACAGGAAGTCGCGCTCATCGAAGCGCTGAATCCACAGCCGCACGGGCCCGGCGCCTTTGCTGGGTAGCGGGGGCTGGAGCTGCTCGAGCGAGGCGGCGTCGAAGAATTGCAGCGTATCGTTGAGTGTGGTCGAGACGATCACGCGCGCGCCGAAGGTTTCGGCCGTCGATCCGCCGATCGGACCGAGCAGCGCGAGCAGAGCGCCGACCGCCAGAGCCTTGCGCATGCACGTCATGTTCGTGCCCATATGAAGGGTTTCCTGCACAGAGGGAGGGATGGGCCTCGTCGGTGTCGAAGCCGGGAGGTCCGACCACTCGAAATAGCTCGACTCACTCGAAGGGGCTCGACAATGATCCGACGCAACCTCGCTGCCGCTCTCGTCGTCGCCGCGCTCGTGGCGGCCGCCGCGCCCGGCATCGCCGACCACGCCGCCGCGTGCAAAGACCTGTACTTCTGCGTCTCGGGTGGTCGTGTCCTCACGGT